>NZ_CP059900.1:1243955-1865933 GCF_014126825.1 Tomitella gaofuii
CCGCTACGCGGAGATCGCCGAGCGGGTGCGCGCCGTCTGCGACAAGTACGACCTGCCCTACACGACCGGTCCACTGGCCAAGCAGTACCTGCTGACCCTGCGGACCATCGTCAAGCTCTCGCTGCCGGACCGGTATCTGCGCGACACCGCGGACGACGCCCCGGAGACGGGGTCGGAGCGGCGATTCACCGCGCCCACGGTCTCCACCATCAGCCCGCTGACGGGGCGCCGCAGGGGACTGCGCACCGCACTGCGGGACCTGCGCTCGGCGCGGCGCCGGACGGGCCGCGCCGCCGCGGGCGGGGGCACCGCGCCGGCGGCCGCGGGCGGCGCGGTGGATCCGGCGTACGCGCGCACCGCATGAGCGCGTCCGTACGCACCGTCGCGCCGGCGGGAGTCGAGATCGCCTACCGCCACACCCGGTCCGGGGCGTCTCCGGGCGCGGATCCGGTGCTGTTCATCCACGGGATGGGTGGCGACGGCCGGACGTGGGACGCGGCCGCCCGCGCCGTCCGGGCCTCCGGGCGCGACGTGCTCACGGTGGACCTGCGCGGCCACGGGCGCAGCGCGCGGGCGTCGTCGTACCGGTTCGACGACATCGCGCAGGACGTCATCGGGGTGTGCGACCACCTGGGGCTCCGGCGCGTCGACATCGTCGGGCATTCGCTGGGCGCGCTCACCGCGACGCTGGTGGCCCAGCGCCGGCCGGGCCTGGCACGCAGGCTCGTGCTCGAGGAGATGCCGATGCCGCTGCGCGCCGACGACCCCGCGCCGGAGGTGCCCGCGCACCGGCCCACGCCCGCCGAGCTGTGGCACGCGCTGGGTGCGATGGTCCGCAGCCCCCGCGGCGTCGTGGCGTTCGACCGGGGGCTGACGGAGCCGGCGATGACCCAGTTCCGGGCGCCCAACCCGCGCTGGTGGGCGGCGTTGCCTGCGCTGCGCGGCGTGCCGGTGCTGTTCCTGCGAGGCACCCGTCCCGGCAGCATGGTCGACCCGGCGCTGCTGGCCGAGATGGCGCGTGTGCTGCCGGGGATGGACGTGCGCGGGGTGCCGTGCGGGCACAGCATTCACCGGGACCGGAAGGCCCGGTTCGAGGCCGTGGTGATGCGGTTCCTCGGCGCGCCGGAGGGGCCGCCGGTGGCGCCGCCCGTGGAGCCGCCGGGTGGGGCGACGGTCGGGCGGCCGGTGCGGCAGGACTAGGATTCTTCCGTCCGAACACCGAATTCCACGCCGGACGAGGGTGTGGAGGCTGGAGGTACCGTGGCAGGCCGGGGGCATCCGCCGCGCGATTTGCGACATCTCGCGGACTTCACGGCGCATCGCCGGATCCTGCTCATCACCGCGCTGGCGGTGCCGGTCGGGCTGCTGGGCGCCTGCGCGGCGTGGGTGCTGCTCAAACTGATCGGGCTCATCACCAACCTCGTGTTCTACCAGCGGGTCGCCACGGAACTGGTGGCCCCGGGCGCCGGTGACCACAGCCCCCTCCTCATCATCGGGGCGCCGGTGGCCGGCGGGCTGATCGTCGGCCTGATGGCACGGTACGGCTCGGAGAAGATCCGCGGCCACGGCATGCCGGAGGCCATCGAGTCGATCCTGCTGGGCGGCAGCAAGATCGAGCCTCGAGTGGCCGTGCTCAAGCCCACCTCCTCGGCGGTGGCCATCGGCACCGGCGGGCCGTTCGGCGCCGAAGGCCCCATCATCATGACCGGCGGCGCGCTGGGGTCGCTGCTGGCCCAGTTCCTGCGGCTCACCGCCGACGAGCGCAAGACGCTGCTGGTCGCCGGCTCGGCGGCGGGCATGGCGGCCACGTTCAACACGCCGTTCGCCGCCATCATCCTGGCGGTGGAGCTGCTGCTGTTCGAGTGGCGCCCGCGCAGCTTCATCCCGGTGGTCGCCGCGGTCACCGTTGCGACACTGCTGCGGCACGTGATCCTGGGTACCGGCCCGCTGTTCCCCAGCACCGGCGAGTTCCACATGAGCGCGGCGGCCTGGGTGCTGTGCGCGGTCACCGGCGTGGTCTCGGGCCTGCTGGCGGTGGTGGCGACGACGCTCGTGTACGCCTCGGAGGACCTGTTCCGCAAGCTGCCCGTGCACTGGATGTGGTGGCCGGCGATCGGCGGCGTGATCATCGGCATCGGCGGGCTGTTCGTACCCCAGGCGCTGGGTGTGGGCTACGACGTGATCGGTGCCGAGCTGGACGGTTCCATCGGCCTGGGCCTCGTGGTGGGGATCCTCGTCGTCAAGACCCTCATCTGGTCGCTGTCGCTCGGCTCAGGGACCTCCGGCGGCGTGCTGGCTCCGATGTTCATGATCGGCGGCGCCCTGGGCGCGCTGGAGGCCCAGGTGTTCCCAGACGTCGGGCCCGGGTTCTGGGCGCTGGTGGCCCTGGCCGGGGTGGTCGGCGGGGTGATGCGCTCGCCCATCACCGGCGTGGTGTTCGCCGCCGAGCTCACCCACCGCTTCGACGCACTGCTGCCGCTGGTCATCGGGGCGACGGCGGCGTACGCGGTATCGGTGCTCACACTCAAACGCTCGGTGCTCACCGAGAAGATCGCCCGCCGCGGGTTCCACGTTTCCCGCGAATACGACGTGGACCCCCTCGAGATCCTCTTCGTCGGGGAGGTCATGAACAGCACCCTCGTCAGCTTCGCCCACGACATCACGGTCGACGACGCCGCCGCCACGGTCGCCGGCAACGATCCGGCCACGCGGGCCGATCGACGCCAGCTGCTCTATCCGGTGGTGGACGGGCGCGACAACCTGGTCGGCGTGGTCACCTCGGGCATGCTCGAGAACGCGGTGTACCGGGGCGAATCGGACGAGCTGCTCTCGGCGTTGGCGGTCACGCCCATCGTCACCCACCCGGAGGAGACCCTGCGGTCGGCGGCGATGAGCATGACGGAGCACGAGGTGACCAGGATGCCGGTGGTCGACCGGGAGCGGCCGCAGCGGGTGCTGGGCATCGTGACCCTGCCGATGCTGCTCGCCGGCCGGCAGAAGGATCTGGACGAGGCGCGCACCACCGAGCGGGTGCTGCGGATCCGGGTCGTGCGGCCGCGGTGGCTCGGCGGGCCGGTCGGTGGCGGGGACGATGCCGGCAGCGGGAACGGTGTCGGCACCGGCAGCGAGGGGGACCAGGCGGCCGGGGCGGCGATGGGCAGCGGTTCCGCCGGCTGACCGCACTCCTCCGCCGAACGCACGGGGGCCAGTGGCTACTCCGGCCGGTCGCACCGTCGCCTGCGGGGTGTTTGCCGCTGTAGCCCGAGCGGAAGGCGTGGCGCGGCGAGGGGGGAGCGTTCGTGCCCAGCCAGGAAGGTGCCGAAGAACCGGCAGACGGCTACCCGGATCTTCCGGATGATTCCCGAATCCCTTTCACGCCGGCGACCGCGCCAAGGCCGACTCCAGACGATGTCGCCTGTCCCGGCACTGCGAGAAGGAGAACGCGGCGAACGCTCGACGCGCCATTGAAGTGGCACGTCAGAGCGTCGCCGCCTGAACAACGCCGGGAGCCGTGGGGCGGCTACTCCGCCGGGCGCGCCGTCTTCATCGCGCGGTCGAGCTCCCAGAACGCGCGCAGCGACAGCAGATCGCCGGCGCCGTCCACGCGGTAGATGAACACGCCCTCCGCATCGATCACATGGCCGCCCATCGTGGTGCGGATGCGCCCGATGTTGGCAACCTCGTCGCCGCATGCCACCGAGTCGTCGATGAGGAACTCGATCGAGTCGGTCTTCGCGATGGCCATGTCCCAGAAGCGGCCGATGGCCTCCCGGCCGTGATGGCCGGCGCCCTCGGGATCGAAGCCGGACTTGCCGACGGGGTCCTCCACCCACCCGTCGTCGGCGAAGAGGCCCAGCCAGGCCTGCTTGTCCTTGGCGCGCACGGCCGCCATCGACCGCCGCGACGCCGCGCGGGCCGGGTGCTCGTCGCCGCTGCTGTTCATGCCTCCGCCTTTCCGGCCGTAGCGGGCTTGTCGGCCCCCACCACCCACATCGAGAAGTACTGCGAGCCGCCGCCGTAGGCGTGGCCCAGCGCCTTGCGTGCGTCCTGCACCTGGTGGGCGCCGCCCTTGCCGGTGACCTGGATGGCGGCCTCGGCGAACCGGATCATGCCCGACGCGCCGATGGGGTTGGACGAGAGCACGCCGCCGGATGCGTTGACGGGCAGCTTGCCGTCGAGCGCCGTCGCACCCGATTCGGTGAGCTTCCAACCCTGGCCCTCCTCGGCGAATCCGAGGTTCTCCAGCCACATCGGCTCGAACCAGGAGAACGGCACGTAGATCTCGGCCGCGTCAATCTCCTCGAGGGGGTTCGTGATGCCTGCCTGCTTCCACAGCGCGGCCGCCGCGTCCCGTCCCGCCTGCGGCGAAACCTGGTTGCGCCCGGAGAACCACGTGGGCTCGGTGCGCATGGCGGTGGCGTGGATCCAGGCGACGGGGCGTCCCGCCGCGACGGACGCGTCGGCGCTCGCCTCGTCGCCGATCACCATCGCGCACGCCCCGTCGGACGACGGGCAGGTCTCGTCGTAGCGGATCGGGTCCCACAGCATCTGCGACTGCTGCACGGACTCGACCGTCATGTCCGGCTGGTGCAGGTGGGCGAGCGGATTGAGCGCGCCATTGCGCCGGTCCTTTGCGGCCACGATCGCGCCGACGTGCTCGGGGGCGCCGGACTCGCGGATGTAGGAGCGCACGTGCGGGGCGAAATAGCCGCCCGCCCCGGCGCCGACGGGCTTGTTGAACGGGATCGGGATCGACAGCGCCCACATCGCGTTGGACTCCGACTGCTTCTCCCACGCGACAACCAGGACCTTGCGGTGGATCCCGGACTGTACCATCTTGCCGCCGACGATGGACGTCGACCCGCCCACCGAGCCGGCGGTGTGCACGCGGAAGAGCGGCTTGCCCACGGCGCCGAGCGCGTCGGCGGTGGGCAGCTCCGGCATCATGACGCCCTCGAACAGGTCGGGGGCCTTGCCGATGACGATCGCGTCGATCTCGTCGAGGGTGACGGAGGCGTCGGCGAGCGCGCGGTCGATGGCCTCGCGGCACAGCGCGCCCATCGTCACGTCGTGGCGCTTGGCGACGTACTTGGTCTGCCCGGTGCCGAGCACTGCGGCCAGGTTCTTGCTCATGGTGTAGGTCTCCTCCTGGCTGGTCAGCGTCGTCCGTCGAGGACGCACACGAGGTTCTGCTGCAGCAGCGGGCCGCTGGTGGCGTGCCCCAGTGCCCGGTCGGCGCCGCCGTCGATCACGGCCCGCGCGGCGTTGCCGATGCGCTGCAGACCCGCAGCGAACATCGGATTGCCGGTGAGCGGGCCGCCGGACGGGTTGATCGCGACCGCATCGGCCGCACCGTCGAGGCCCAGGGCGGAACGCAGGATGAGCTCCTGGTGGGTGAACGGGGCGTGCAGCTCGGCCATCGTGATGCCCGCGACGTCGCCGCCGGTGGCGCGCTCGCCCGCCTCGGCGGCGGACGGCGCGGTGGTCAGGTCGCGCCCGCCCAGCTCGGCCGAGTCGATGATGTGCTCGAATCCGGTGATCCATGCGGGGTTGTCGCACAGTGCGAAGGCCCGGCGCCCGCTGGCGAGGACGATCGCCGCCGCGCCGTCGGTGACCGGGGCGATGTCGTGGCGCCGCAGCGGGTCGGCGAGCATCGGCTGCGCCAAGAGCTGCTCGGCGGTGACGTCGTCGGTGACGGTGCCGTCGGGAGCGCGGAATCCGGCGAACTGCGCCGCCGGGTTGCCCACCGCGTCGCGACGCGAACGCGCCGCCACCTCGGCCATCGCCGCCTCGTCCCACAGGCCGGCGTCGAGGCCCAGGCGGGCCTGCATGCCGGCGAGGGCGAGCGAGTCCGGCCACAGCGGCGCGACCACGTACGGATCGGTCTGCAGGGCCAGGGTGCGGCGCAGGTTCCCGGCGGACGACTTGCCGAAGCCGTACGCCAGGGCGGTGTCGGTCTCCCCGGTTTTGAGCTTGACGTAGGCCTCGTACATGGCCCACGCTCCGTCCATCTCCACGTGCGATTCGTCGATCGGCGGCACGGCGCCGATCGCGTCCACCGAGGAGATGAACGAGAACGCGCGGCCGGACATGTAGTCCGACGAGCCGGAGCACCAGAAGCCGATGTCGCGGCGGGTGATGCCCAGGTCCTTGTAGATCTGCTGGAAGATCGGCACCAGCATCTCGGTGCCGTTGGTGGTGCTGTAGCTGCGGCGCACCGACGGCGACTGGCAGAAGCCGACCACGGCGACGTCGTCGTCGGTGACGGTCTCGGGTGTCAGCGCGCCGGGCCGGGCGGCGGTCTGCGTTGATGTCATGTGTGCGTGCTCCCCGTTCACAGGTGCTCGGCGTAGGACTCGTACGGCGCGTCGGGTTCGCCGGTGGGCGCGAAGTGCTCGATGTTGCCCGTCGACGGGACCCATTCCTCGCGCGGCTTCCACACCGCGCGCACGCGCATGCCCATGCGCACCTCGGACGGGTCGCAGCCCAGGACCAGGTGCAGCAGTGGGATGTCCGCGCCGTCGAGGAGGATGTAGGCGCCCACGTAGGGCGGCTTGATCTTCTGCCCGATGAACGGCACGTTGACGATGCAGAAGGTGGTCACGGTGCCCGTGTCGGACACCTCCACCTCCTCGTCGGTGGGCACGCCGTGGGTGGGGCTCGCGCCGCGCGGCGGCACGTACACCTTGCCGGTCTCGGGGCACCGCTGCCCCACCACGCGGCCCTCGGCGATGGCGCGCAGGTAGCTGCTCTCCTCCACCGACGCCGAGTGCTGCACCGTCATCTCGAACGGGGTGACGAGGATCTGCAGCGGGTCCTGGTCGAGGAACGCGGTGAGCGCCGCGCCGGCGAGCGGTTCCGGGTCCGTGCCGGCAGCGGCGTCCGCATCGTCCTCCGGCACGAAGTGGACGATGTCCCCGATGGCGGCCGTGGTGGTCTCCGCCCACACGGCGCGCACCCGCATGCCGGTGGACATCCGTGCGGGGCCGTCGACCTTGACGGCGTGCACCATGGCGGTGTCGGCGCCGTCGAGGCGGATCAGCGCGAACGCGAACGGTTCGGACAACGGATTGCCGTCCACCGGGTCGGCCACCCACGACCAGGTGACGACCTGGCCGGCGTGGCCCACTTCGACGAACTCGTCGAGCGGGTCGGCGGTGTCCGGGTCGAACTCGACGGGCGGCACATGCACCCGGCCGTCGGATCCGCGGACGCCGACGATCCGGCGCCGGGCGAGCGCTCCGAGGAATCGGCCGATCACCGGGCCGACGGAGCGTGTGTAATCGAACTGCAGCTCGATCGGCGCGCTGAGCGGCTCGAGATCGGGGGTAGGCATTGCCACAACAGAGGTTTGCGTGCTCACATGGTGAAGTAGAACACGTTCTCGTTTACAGGGCAAGGGTTTTTGACGAGTTGACTGAAACTCGGTGGAGAGGGGATCGGACATGAAGCTCGGCCTGCAACTCGGATACTGGGGCGCCCGGCCGCCGGAGGACGTCGCGCCGCTGGTCGCCGCAGCGGAGGAATGCGGGTTCGACTCCGCGTTCACCGCCGAGTCCTGGGGGTCCGACGCGCTCACGCCGCTCGCGTGGTGGGGGTCGGACACCCGCCGGTTGCGGCTCGGCACGTCGGTGGCACAGCTCTCCGCGCGCACGCCCACCGCCGCCGCCATGGCCGCGCTCACCATGGACCACCTGACCGGGGGGCGGTTCATCCTGGGGCTCGGCGTCTCCGGCCCGCAGGTGGTGGAGGGGTGGTACGGGCAGCCGTTCGCCAAGCCGCTCGCCCGCACGCGCGAGTACGTGCAGGTGATCCGCGATGTGCTGGCGCGTGAGGCGCCGGTGACGCAGGCCGGCCCGCACTACCCGCTGCCGTACGCGGGGGAGGGGGCGACGGGGCTGGGCAAGCCGCTCAAGCCCATCACCCACCCGCTGCGCGCCGACGTGCCGATCTGGCTGGGCGCCGAGGGGCCCAAGAACGTGGCGCAGACGGCAGAGATCGCGGACGGATGGCTGGCCATCTACTACTCGCCGCGCCTGGCGCCGATGTACGACGAGTGGCTGGACGAGGGCTTCGCCCGCCCGGGCGCGCGGCGCAGCCGGCAGGACTTCGAGATCG
The DNA here is from genome assembly GCF_014126825.1 of Tomitella gaofuii. NCBI lineage: Bacteria > Bacillati > Actinomycetota > Actinomycetes > Mycobacteriales > Tomitella > Tomitella gaofuii. The sequence goes on from NZ_CP059900.1 coordinate 1,252,074, forward strand.
CGGCCACGTGCCAGATCACCGTCACCGACGACCCGGGCGCGGTGCGCGACGGCGTGCGGCCCACGGTGGCGCTCTATGTGGGCGGCATGGGCGCGCCCGAGCTCAACTTCCACGCGCAGGTTTACCGCCGGATGGGTTACGGCGCGGTGGTCGACGAGGTGACGGCGCTGTTCCGGTCCGGGCGCAAGGACGAGGCCGCGGCGGCGATCCCCGACGAGATGATCGACGAGACGATGATCATCGGGGACGCGGAGCATGTGCGCCGCGAGGTGGCCCGGTGGAAGGCGGCGGGCGTCACCACGATGCTCGTGACCTGTCGGGACGCCGCTCAGGTGCGCCGCCTCGCCGAGGTGGTGCTGCAGGGGGCGTGATCGCGGTCATCACCCGGCCGTCTTTCGATATCATTGATATCGATCGGCGTCGACGGGAGGCTTACGGCATGGCCGATATCCTTATTCGCGGGTTGGACGAGGCGACGGTGGCGGAGATCGACCGTCGTGCGGCGGAGAGCGGGCAGTCGCGGGCGGAATTCTTGCGGCGACGGCTCGACGTGGAGTTCCGGTCCGGCACGGACATCCCTGTCACGGTGGACGACTGGCGCAGGTTCGGCGCTGCGGCGGCGGACCTGGGCGATCCCTCCGTGATGGGGGAGGCCTGGTCGTGACGCGGGCGCCGTGGCTGATCGACAAGTCAGCATTGGTACGCATGCCGGATTCGCGCGATGTCGACGAATGGAACAATCGGGTTCGGCGCGGCCTCGTCCGCATCGCCACGGTGACCTTGTTGGAGGTGGGCTACTCCGCGCGCTCTGCGGAGGGGCACCGGAGCGCATTGACCACCGCGCCGATCGCCCTTATGCCCGTCGAGCACGCGACTCCCGCCGCCGAGCGCCGTGCCGTCGAGGTCCAGGGGATGCTGGCGGCACGCGGGCATCACCGGGGCCCGTCGGTGCCGGACCTGATCATCGCGGCCGTTGCCGAGCACGCGCGCCTCACCGTGCTGCATGTGGACAGGGACTTCGAACTGATCGCCGAGGTCACCGGTCAGCCCGTCGCCCGTCTGGCGGTGTCATGACCGGCGACGTCGCGGGGCGACCGTTCGGTGTGCAGGGCCGGTCCCGCTGCTGGGTAAGGTGAGGTGACACTCGCCCGCATCGGCGTGAAGGGGCCCGCGCTTGTTGGATTCGATCAACGACTTCATCATCAGTGAGTCGGATGCGCTGTGGCTCTATCCGCTGTTGTTCTCGGTGTGCATCATCGACGGCTTCTTCCCGCCGGTGCCCAGCGAGACGGTGCTGGTCACCCTCGGGTCGCTGGGCGGGGCCACCGGCGAGCCGTACCTGTGGGCGGTGATCCCGGTGGCGGCCCTGGGGGCGGTGATCGGCGACAACATCGCCTACTCCATCGGTAAGTTCGTCGGCACCGACCGGTGGGCGTGGATGCGCAAACCGAAGACGGCCGCGGCCTTCGCCTGGGCCCGTCGCGCACTGGACGAGCGCGGGCCGGTGATCATCGTGACGGCGCGCTTCATCCCGGTGGGGCGTATCGCGGTGAACATCACCGCCGGGGCCACCGGATACCCGCGGCGCGTGTTCTTCCCGCTGACCGTCGTCGCCGGGCTCATCTGGGCGTCGTACTCGGCGCTGATGGGGCACTTCGTCGGCAGCTGGTTCGAGTCGCAGCCGCTGCTGGGAGCGGTGATCTCGATCTGCGTCGCCGTGGTGGTGGGCTTCATCGTGGACAAGCTCATGCAGCGATTCCAGGCGCGCAAGCGGCCGGCCGCTGACGAGGATGCGCAGTCGGAGGAGTCGACGCACTGAACGGGGATCCCGGCCAGCGCCCGTTCTCAACCTGGGCTCCTGGCCGTCGGGCTCATATGCGGCGCCGGCGCCAGGCCCACACCGACAGCACGGCACCTACCGCCACCGCCACCGGCAGCACCCGTCGCAGCCGGCGCTGGTCCTGCATCTGCTGGAACTGCTCGTTGCTGAGGAACTGCTGGCCCTCGGGCGCCGGCGTGAACGCGTCCCAAAAGAAGCGAGCCGAGCCGCCGAGGTTCCCGACCCACCCGATCGACACGCCTACCCACCAGGCGGCGACGAGGCAGGTGGCGGGGAACAGCAGCCAGAACCACGGCCGCCCCAGCGGCGCGAACCGGGCGCGCCGGGGGAGGACCGCGCCGGCCACCGCCGCGACGACGGCGCACGCTGCGAGCATCGACCAGATCATGGGGGCAGCGTACGAGGTCGCGGGGGAGCAGTGGGTTTCTGGTCGAGGTATCCCCTGGACCACCGAGCGTGAGCGCCGGATGCGCCGGTGTGTGCTGCGGGAGCGAGCGACTCCACAGAAGGCGCATCGCTCCCGTCAGTCACTGATATCACCTGGTTGAACGTGATATCGGGTGCTGGGGGCGAAACGAACCGATCGGCGCTGAGGGGCGCTCCTTGAAGGGGCGTTGTCGATCAGGGGCCGAAGGCGGGAGGCCTGCATGCCGGCCGTCACGATCCGAAACCTGCCGGGGAGAGTCGCACCGTGCGCTCATAGCCCGTGTCGCATCGCATAATCGCAGCACCGAGGCGGAGGTACGCGCGATTGTGGATGCGGCAGTGCTGCCCGAGGATCGCGTCCGGCTCGGCAGTCTTCTCGCGGGAATCGGCGGCAGGGTGGATGGTGTGGATCTGGAGGTCGAGTGGAATCGTTCCACGCGCGAACCGGTGGACCTGCTGTGACCATCCTTTACGCCGAAGTGCAGCAGTCGGAGCTGCTGCGCCGTTCACCGGACGCGAGCGTGGTCCGATGGCTCGATGAGCAGTCGACGGCGACGCTGTCGCTCACGTCCATCACTGTCGCGGGGACCCGGTATCCGGTACGGATAAGCGGAGTTGCCGGACGGCGGCCGTAAGGCTCTGCATCGCAGCTGCATTGAAGACGAGTTCCTTCCGATCTTCGAGGGACGGATTCTGGGTTTCGGTGTGGACGAGACGTCCGCTTACGCGGTTCCGCGCCAAGGCCGCCGCCTATCTGCGCTGACGCGAAGTCGACATCGCCCGACACCAATCACGCACCCACGGGCCCTGACGACGTCTTCACCAGCACCGACGTCGACGGCATCGTCTCGGTGCTCGGCCGCATCAGGGCGCGCGCCGAGGCGGTGGGCGCGGCCTGAGCTCCCCTCATGCCCCGCAGTAGTGCGTGTACCCGTACCGCTCGCTGCACCAGAAAAAGCCCTGGTCGCGGTCGCTCATGTCTTCGCCGGGCCGCACGAAGTGCAGGGCGGTGACCTCCCCGTCAGGCCGCATCAGCGCGCCGGTGAAGGTGTACCCCTGCGCCAGATCGCCGAGCCCGCCGCCTGTGGATTCGAGCCGGTCGACCAGGGTGACGGTGATCGTGTCGCCGGCGAGCTCCCAGTGCACCGTCCACTTCTCGCCGGTGCAGCAGCCGCTGAACAGGGAGATGGTGCCGGTGCCGTCCGGTGCGAGATCCATCGAGCGGGTGTGCCCGATCCACTCGCCGGCGACGGCCGCGGCGATGCCCGAGCCGCTGCTGGGCGTGGTGGCCGGGGCGGCGACCGTGGAGCTCGCGGTGGTGGGCACGGTGGTGACCGCTGGGGGAGCGATGCTCGTCGTCGCGCTGGTGTCAGCCGCCGTGGGGGAGACGGTGCTGACGGCGGGCGCGGGCGTGGTGGTGACAGCGGGCAGCGCGTCGCCGCCGGTGGAGGACGAGCACGCGGCCAGAGCCAGTGCGGCGGCGGCGAGCACCGTTGCGAGTCGTGCACCACCATGAGGGGCCGTCATGCGCTGAGGTTAGCGCCTATCGGCACAGTCCACCGGGCGATGGCGCCTGTGCGTGCAGGATGCGGACGGCAGTTGTGTAGCACTTCTGGCGCTACCGTGGATGTGTGAAGGACATCGGCGTGCGTGAACTGCGGCAGTACGCGTCGCGATACATCGCCGAGGTGGCAGCGGGGGAAGAGATCACGGTGGCCGCACCGGCCTGACGGTGCGGCCACGGCGTCTCCGTGCGGATCGGGGATGCTAGCGGCCTGTGAACTCCGGCTTCTGCTTCTGCGCGAACGCTTTGGGGCCGATCTTCGCGTCGTCGCTGCGGAACACCTCGACGCCGATCTTCGCCTCGATGGGGAACGCGTCCTCCTCGTGCATGCCCTCGGTTTCGCGGAGGGTGCGCAGGATCGCCTGCACCGCGACGGGGCCGTTGCCGGCGATGGTCTCCGCCAGCTCGAGGGCCTTGTCCAATGCGGCGCCGTCGTCCACCACGTGGCCGATCAGGCCGTACTCGCGGGCCTCCTCGGCGTTGATGAGCCGGCCTGTGAGCAGCAGGTCCGCGGCGAGGGTGTACGGGATCTGGCGGGCCAGGCGCACCGCCGAGCCGCCCAGCGGGAACAGGCCCCACTTGGCCTCCGCGACGCCGAACCGGGCGCTGCGCCCGGCCACGCGGATGTCGGTGCCCTGCAGGATCTCGGTGCCCCCGGCCACGGCCGCCCCCTCGACGGCCGCGATCAGGGGTTTGGTCAGCCGGCGGCCTTTGAGCAGGGCCGGCAGCCGCGTGACGTCCAGCCCGCCCGAGGATGAGGACCCTGCGCCCCCGCCTCCGCCTTCCTGGTCGCCGGTGCGCATCGACTCGCCGGGGGGAGCGCTGTTCATCGCCTTGAGATCCATGCCCGCGCAGAACGCGCCGCCCGCCCCGGTGAGGATCGCGACGCGGATGTCCGGGTCCTCGTCGACGAGGTCCCACGCGGCCTGCATCGTCGCCATCATGTCCGCGGACAGGGCATTGCGGGCCTCCGGGCGGTGCATGGTGACGATGAGCGTGTGTCCGCGCTTGTCGACCAGGCAGTGCTCGCTGCTGATGTCCATCCGTTCTGCGGTGTCGGTCATCTGTCCTCCGGGTCGGTGCTGCGGGTGGGCGATGCGCCGGCAGGCGCCGGGCCGTGTCAGGACCTCGTGTGGCGCGGACCGGCATCGGTGCTGCTCGTGACGTAGATCTCGAAATGCCCTTGCCTAGAACCGTAACACGTTCTAGTTTGGGTCGTGTGGCCCTGAATATCGCTGACCTCATCGAGCACTGTGTGGACCTCGTGCCGGATCGGATCGCCCTCGAGTCCGGCGACCGCACCCGCACCTACGCGCAGATGGACGAGCGCGCCAACCGGCTCGCGCACCATCTGATCGCGCGGGGCGTGCGGCCGGGCGACCGCGTCGGGCTCTACAGCCGCAACACGATCGAATGCATCGAGGCCATGATCGCCATCTTCAAGGCGCGCGCGGTCATGGTGAACGTGAACTACCGGTACGTGGAGAAGGAGCTCACCCATATCCTCGACGACTCCGACGCGGTGGCGCTGATCTACGAGCGCCAGTACTCGGACAAGGTCGCGGCCATCCTGCCGGGCCTGCCGAAGATCACCGCCACGGTGGTCATCGAGGACGGCACGGACGCCCAGTACGGCACCCATGGCGCCGCGCGATACGAGGATGCGCTCGCCGCGCAGCCGGGCGAGCGGGACTTCGGCGCGCGTTCCGGCGACGACCTCTACTTCCTCTACACCGGCGGCACCACCGGCATGCCGAAGGGGGTGATGTGGCGCCAGGAAGACGTGTGGCGTGTGCTCGGCGGCGGCATCAACTTCGTCACCGGTGAGTACGTGGCCGACGAGTGGCAGCTGGCCAACGAGGGCGCCGGCAACCCGCAGATGGTGCGCTACCCGATCCCGCCGTTCATTCACGGCGGCTCGCAGTGGGCCGTCTTCCAGAGCCTGTTCACTGCGGGCAAGGCCGTGGTCTACCCGGAGTTCGACGGCGACTTCGCCTGGCAGGTCATCGAGAAGCACGGGGTCAACGTGTTGTTCATCGTCGGTGACGCGATGGCCCGGCCGATGATCGACGGGCTGCTGTCCGGCAAGCACGACACTTCCACGCTCTACGCCATCGCCTCGAGCGCCGCATTGTTCTCTCCGTCGGTCAAGCGCCAGTACCTGGACGCGCTGCCGAACACCGTGCTCACCGATTCGATCGGGTCATCGGAGACGGGGTTCTCCGGCATGGGCCTGATCACCAAGGACACGAAGCCGGACTCGGGTCCGCGCGTGAAGATCGACGAGTCTACGAAGGTTCTCGGCGAGGACGGCGAACCGGTCGAGCCGGGCTCGGGCCAGGTGGGCCTGCTCGCGCGGTGCGGCATCCTGCCCATCGGCTACCACAAGGACGAGGCGAAGACGGCCAAGACGTTCCAGACGATCAGGGGTGTCCGTTACTCGATCCCCGGCGACTACGCGACCGTCGACGCCGACGGCACCGTGACGATGCTGGGCCGCGGCTCGGTGTCGATCAACACCGGCGGCGAGAAGGTCTTCCCCGAGGAGGTCGAGGGCGCGCTCAAGGCGCACCCGGACGTCTTCGACGCGCTCGTGGTGGGCATCCCCGACGACAGGATGGGCAGCGCCGTGGCCGCGGTGGTCGCCGTGCGCGACGACGCGGTGCCGAGCTTCGACTCGGTCGATGCGGCCGCGCGCGAGCACATCGCCGGGTACAAGACGCCGCGTGCGCTGTGGTTCGTCGACGAGATCAAGCGTTCGCCCGCCGGCAAGCCCGACTACAAGTGGGCCGTATCCATCACCGAATCCCGCCCCGCAGACGCCCGCAAGGCCGCTGCGGCCACCAACTCCTGAGGACACACATGCGCACCCCTCTCTGCGAACAGCTCGGCATCGCACGTCCGGTGTTCGGCTTCACCCCCTCCGAACACGTGGCCGCTGCCATCAGCCGAGCCGGGGGCCTGGGCGTTCTCGGCTGCGTCCGGTTCAACGATCCGGACGAGCTCGAGGCGACCCTGGCCTGGATGGACGAGAACACCGACGGCAAGCCCTACGGCGTCGACGTGGTCATGCCGGCGAAGGTGCCCACCGAGGGCGGCCAGACCGACCTCGAGTCGATGATCCCGCCGGAGCACCGCGCCTTCGTCGACCGCACCCTCGACGACCTGGGCGTGCCGCCGCTGGACACGTCCGACGAGCACGCGGCGGGCGTGCTCGGCTGGTTGCATTCGGTGGCCCGCGCGCAGGTGGATGTGGCGCTGAAGCACCGCCCGGCCCTCATCGCCAACGCGCTGGGCTCACCACCCGCCGACATCATCGCCGAGGCGCACGGACACGGCGTGCCGGTCGCGGCCCTCGCCGGCGCGGTGCCGCACGCGTTGCACCACGTCGAGAGCGGCGTCGACATCGTCATCGCCCAGGGGTACGAGGCGGGCGGGCACACCGGGGAGATCGCGTCGATGGTCCTCGTCCCCGAGATCGTCGACGCTGTGCAGGCCGCCGCGGGCGACCGGGTCTCTGTGCTCGCGGCGGGCGGCATCGGCAGCGGCCGGCAGATCGCCGCGGCGCTGGCGCTCGGCGCGTCGGGCGTGTGGATGGGCTCGTACTGGCTCACGGCCGCCGAATACAAGCTGGGCAGCGCGTCGGGGGAGGGGCCGTCGACCATCCAGCGCGCCCTGCTGTCCGCCACGTCGTCGGACACGGTGCGCAGCCGCATCTACTCGGGAAAGCCGGCGCGGCTGCTCAAGACCAAGTGGACCGACGCGTGGTCCGCGCCCGGCGCGCCCGACCCGCTGCCGATGCCGCTGCAGAACATCCTCGTCAGCGAGGCCCATCAGCGGATCTCCGCGGCGGACGATCCGGAGGTGGTGGCGATGCCCGCCGGGCAGATCGTCGGCCGGATGAACACGATCCGCCCGGTGGCCGAGAGCATGGATCAGCTCGTCGGCGAATACGAGAAGGCAGTCGCCCGGCTCGCGTCGCTGTAGCCGGAGGCACTGCACTGCGCCCCACACGCCGGGACAGGGTGCCGGGCCCCGGCGTCGCCATCGCGCACCCCGCGCTCGGTGTGTTCTTCGGTGAATTGCGACGGGGAATCACCGAAGAACGTACCGAGCGGCGGGGCGTCAGGTGGCCTCGTCCGGGTGCGTCGCGGGCGGCACCCACGGGTGCGTCGGCGACGGCCACTGATCCACCGGTGCGCCGGACCGCCAGAGCGCATCGCGGATCAGCCGCATCGTCGCACCCCGCTCGTCCGGGTCGAGCATCCCGTTCTTGACGCGGACGACCTGCCAACCGTGGTCCTGCAGCGCATTCCAGCGCGCGCAGTCGCGGTCGAACTGGCTGCCGGCGCGATGCCCGTCGCCCTCGTACTCCACGATCACCCGCCACCGCGGCCACAGCATGTCGACGCGTCCGATCGCCGTACCGTCCGATCGCAGGACGTACTTCTGGGTGGCCGGCCGGGGGAGCCCGTCGCGGATGATCGCCAGCCGCGTGCGCGTCTCCTGCGGCGATTCACCGCCCTCGTCGGAGAGCACGATAGCCTCGCGCAGCCGTCGGATGTGTGCGCTCCCCGGATGTCTGCGCGCGTAGTCGGCAAGTTGCTGCTTGCGCACGAGCTTCGTCTGGTACATCGCGTCGAGAACAGCCACGGCGTCGTCGAGCTCCAGCCGCCGGCCCAGGTCGAAGGCGGTGCGCACGGGCGTGGTCAGCGCGATGCCGTGCCGGACGGTGACGTCGCCTTCCGTCAGCACGTCGCGGTACACGTCCACTCCTTCGGGCGCGGGCAGGCGGCGCGGGCAATTGCACGCAGCGGGCCTGTCGGCGTCGATCCACTTCGTGTCCCACAGCACGGCCGCCGAGAATCCGGCGAGCACCGCCCGGCCCCGGAGCCACAGCGCTAGTGCCCTCGCCTGGCGCTCTGCGGTGTATTCGACGTCTCTGCGCAGGTGGATGCCGGGCATGAGCCTGCGGCAACGGGTGCGCACGCGATGATCCGTGATGCGTTTGGCGGCTATGGCGTCCTTGGCCCGAAAAGGTTCTGTCGGTTCCCCCACACCGCGAGCATGGCATCCGCGGGCCCCTGCACTGCCGATCCGCCGGGCCGCCTGTGGATAACTCGGGCCCCGTGCGCGTCGCCGCTCGGTGTGTTCTTCGGTGAATTGCGACGGGGAATCACCGAAGAACGTACCGAGCGCGGGGTCAGCCGGCCGGCAGGCTCAGTCCGTCACCCGGACGATGCCGTGGGCCCCGCGTTCGGCGTCCACCATCGCATGGTCGACGAACGGGTAGTGCCCGGCCTCGGGGAAGACGAGCTCAACGAACCCGCCCTGGGCGGGCCCCAGGTCCAGGGCCTGGCTGCCGCCCTGCGAGGAGTTCCCCGCGCGCAGCAGGTAGGCACCCTCCTTCCACACGGTGTCGAACTGCCCGCCGATCACGTGGAACGTGGTGCCGTCGTTGGGCCCGGCGGCCAGCACCCAGATCCGCACGCGCTCGCCGACCTTCGCGGTGAGCGGGTCGTGGTCGTACTGGTTCGGGTAGCCGTTGAACACCACCAGGTCGGGGTTCTCCGCGTTGATCTTCGCCTGGTCTGCGATGGAACCGTCGGCCCCCAGGTACTCCTCGGACTGGACCAGCACGTATTCCCTGTCCACCGGTGGCAGGTCGGGCGGGTCGATGATGACCGCCCCGAACATGCCGTTGGCGATGTGCAGCGACATCGGCATCGTGGAGCAGTGGTAGAGCCAGATGCCGGACTTCGTCGCGGTGAAGGTGTACGTCAGCGACTCGCCCGGCGCGATGCTGCGCATGGGCCGGTCGGGGGCCAGGCTGCCCGCGTGGAAGTCGATGGAGTGATCCATGGTGGCGTCGTTGCGGAGCGTGATCTCGAACCTGTCGCCCACCTTGCCGCGCAGCACGGGGCCGGGCACGGTGCCGGCCTGCCCGTCGACGCCGTACGGCCACAGCGTCTGCGTGAATCCGGGCGCCACCTCGATCTTCTCGTCAGTGACGTCCAAGGTGAGCTTGTGCACCGTCTCATCCGACGCGGGGGCGAGCGCGGCGTCGCGTGCCTGGAACCCGGGGCCCGGGTCGGCGAGCAGGTCCGGCAGCGAGGGCACGGCCGAGGTGCCGTCCGCCTGTGCGGCCTGCGGCGAATCCTGCCGCCCACGGTCCATCATCCGACCGTGCATCATTCCGCGCCCGCTGCCCCGGCCGATTCCCGGCGTCACCGCGTCCCCGTCCCCGCCGACGGCGTCGATGCGCAGCACCATGCCCATCTGCCGGTGGCCGGCGATGTCGCACCACCCGTCGACGTTCCCGTCGATCACGCCCGCGTCGATCCGCGCCGATTGCCCCACCGCCAGCCGCGGCGAGCGCGCACCGTTGGCGAGTACGAGGTCGTGGCGCTGGTCGCCGGTGTTCGTCAGTTCGATGACCAGCTTGTCGCCGCGTGGGACCTCGATGGGGGTGCCGGCGCCAAGGGTGCGGCCGTCGGCGTCGACGAAGCGCATGCCCTGCACATGCAGCGACACCGTCGTCGTCTCGCCGGTCGACTGCGCGGCAGGACCCGCGGCCTGCGTGGCCGCGCCGGAGTCGAAGCCCGCCGCGGCGGGGTCCACCGCGACCCCGGCCGCCGCGACGAGCACCGCAACCCCGAGTCCGGCGAGCGCGTGACCGAGACGCCGGCCCTTGTCAGGGTCGACGCGTGCGCCGCGGCCGGGCGGGGTCATCGGACCGCTCCCGGCCTTGCGCGCCACCAGCCACGCGCGCGCCAGGAGGAGGACGAACACGGCGAGCCCGACGACCACGACGATCCACGAGAACTGCTGCACGCGCCGCGGAGTCGGTAGCACGGCGAGCAGCAGCGCGGCGTTGACCATGGTGACGCGGGCGACGGCGAGGGTGTCGAGGACTTTCGTCGCCTGCTGCGTGGCCGACGGCCGCGAGCCGAGGACCACCGGCATGAGGTAGGAGAGTGCGCCCAGCAGCACCTGCGCGAGGAACCCGGCGACGAGGGCGGGGACGACGCCGCGCAGGGCGTCCTCGGCCGACGACCACACCGCGGGTCCGCCATGCGCGGCGGCCACCGCCAGGCCCACCGTCAGCGTGACGAGGGATCCGGCCAGCCAGGCGGCCCCGGCGAGCACCGACAGCGGGGGGAAGTGGATCGGCTTCTTGCGGCGCGCCTCGTCGACGTGCGGCCACAGCACGTAGCCGACGGCGGCGGTATAGGCGGCGCGCCGGCGGCGGCGAGCCAGGCGAGCCCGCTCAGCGCACCGCCCACGGCGACGGCCAGCGCGGCGACGAGGGCGGGCAGGCCCCGTTTGGCCGCGTCTTCCACACCGGAGCCGATGCGGGTGCGCAGTATCGTCGCCCAGAGCGTGACGAGGGTGCCGAGGACGGTGAGCCCGATCCAGCCGAGCACGTTGAGCATCGCGTGCGCGACGATGAACCGCGAGTACCAGTCGCCGGGCAGCCGGCCCCAGGCCATCGCGGCGCCCAGCCCCGCGCCGACGGGCAGCATCAGCCCGGCGGCGGCGTAGAAGCGGACCATCGGCCCGAAGCGCGAGGGCAAGGCGTGGCGCAACCTGTGGGCCATGGCCGCCCCGTGCCACAGGGCGACGATGCCCACCAGGGTGGCGCCGGCGGCGGTGACCGGCCAGGCGCCGGCGAGGACCCCGGCGACGACGGCGACGGCACCGGCGTTGAGCCCGACCAACCTGGTGGTCTGGGTGCGCCGGCCCTGGTCGCGCCCCAGCTTGAGCATGGCCTCCGTGAAGTACCAGCTCCAGATGAGGATGGCGTTGGTGGCCGCGCCGAGGCCCAGCAGGTGCACGAGCAGCCACGGCGACTGTGGGATCTGCTCGTGGGCCGCGGCCACGACGACGAGCGCGACCAGCCACGCGGCCACCACCGAACCGGTGCGCAGATGCCACGTGCTCAGCTTCACGGTGTCGCCGCCTTCTGGTGATCGGCCCCCCGGTCGGCGGCGTCCGAAGCAGGTGTGCGGGACCGCATGCCGGGCCGGGAACCGCGCAGCACGGAGCCCATGGCCACCACGACGAAGGCCAGCAACGCGACGATGTTGAGCACCCCGCCCCACTGGAGCAGGCGCTCGACCCCGCGGGCGTCGCCGCCGATGATCCGCAGTAGAAGCGAGGCGTGCAGGAGGACGGCCGGCGCGTACATGACCGGGTGATAGGGGAGGGGACGGCGCAGCACCGCGGGGAGGATGATCGGCGCGTGGGCCATGATCATCGAGATCACGAACCCGAGCAGGACGGCGTGCACGGAGGCGTCGTAGAGCGGCCCCGACCGCACGGGGCCGGCGACGATCCAGATCAGGGCGGTGACGGTGAGCCAGGCGTACCCCGCGAGCAGGCAGGCGGCGGAGAACCGGGGAAGGCCGGTGGCGCGGACCGTCTTCATCGCGATGTCGTAGCGCAGCAGCCAGGCGACGAGCGCGACGAGCGCGAGCCCCAGCAGCGGGTACCCGGCCTCGGGCCAGAGCAGCGTGGCGAGCGTGCCGACGACGACGGCACCGGCGATGCCCAGGGCGATCGGCTGCGCGTGCGGGTCGGTGAGCGCCACGTGGGCCAGCTCCAGTCGCTCGCCGGCGATGGTCAGGACGAGGAAACCCACCAGCCACGGCAGCAGCCACGGGATGTCGACCCCGCCGAGCCAGAGCCCGGTCCCGCCGAGTGCGAGGACGGCGCCGGCCGCCTGCACCAGCACCGCGGGTTGCGCGTTGCGGCGCCACAGCGGGATATACACGGCGACGAGTGCGGCGGTGCCGATGACGAAAAGCCCCGCGCCGGCGTCGCGGGGCGCGGGGGTCAACAGCAGGATGCCGCCGGCTCCGAGCGCGCCTGGGGCCAGGAAACCCCACGCGCGGCCGAGCGCCACCGCGCGTTCGAGCGCGACGACGGTGCCGACGAAACCGAGGACCATGAGGACCCCGTGCAGCGCGGTGAGCGACAGGTCCCGGACCGGGGCGCCCACCCCCAGCAGCAGGAGCGCGGCGTCGAGCCCGGCGAGCAGGGCGACGCCGCCGGGCGCAAGCAACAGCAGACGGATCCGCCGGGTGGCCTGGAGGCCGGTGGCGCTCACGCCCGGTCCCGCGGCGTGGCTGCGGGTGCGGCCCCGCCGCAGTCTGTCCCGCCGCAGTCTGTTCCGCCGTGGTCCGAGCCGCCGGGCGTGCCGCCCTGGGCACGCGGCCGGACGGGGGTGATCTCCAGGCGGCACGCGTCCGGCTCGGCGAAGGCGGTGAGGGTGCTCGCGTCCGGGTCGCCGCCGAACTCGACGAGTGCGCCGCGGACGATGCCGCGATGCACCGTGCACACCACGTCCGGGTAGGTGCGTGCCGCGTCGATGAGCGGGCACTGGCGCAGCGAGACACCGTCGTCGCGGAGTGTGGGCGCGAAACCGAGCTCGGTGAGCAGTTGCACCAGGCGTTCCTCGGGGGCACCGGATCCGCGGTGCTCCCGGGCGAGGTTGCGTCCCCATTCGACGCCCGCGGCGAGCCCGTCGCGCTCCACGTCGGAACTGACGCGCCGAAGGATCGACGCCAGCGACATCGCGAGTCCTGCGTAGTCACGCAGCCGTGGATCGGCATGCGGGGCGCCCGCGCCGGGCTCGATCTGGGCGGTGTAGATCCACGCGGGGCGGCCGCGTCCCTGCGGTGCGGAGCGGCTGCGTTCGACGTATCCGGCCGCGGCCAATGCGTCGAGGTGTTCGCGCAGCGTGTTGGCATGCAGGCCGGATTCCTCGGCGAGCTCGGCGATGCGCGCACCGTCGGGATGGTGCCGCAGCCGGTCCAGGACGGCGGCGCGCTGGTCGGACAGGCGGGCGACCGGCGCGGGTGCGGAGCGGGGCCCGGGGTGACGGGCGGAAGCGCCACGGCCGGGCAGGCCGGCGCGGCCATCCGGTGCAGCCATATTAATCACGGAATCCACTGTAGTAAATTATTTGCGGGGAGGCCACAATGGCCTTGGCACCCGTACGGCGAGAGGACCCGAACACGATGACGACCAACGACGTGGTCATGGCGACCAGTGCAGACGACGCCCGCGCGGTGGACGCGCTGCGCGGGCAGCATGCGGAGATCATCGGCCGGCTCGCCGGGGTGGCGGATGCGCTGCGCGGCGCTGCGGGATCGGCGGGACCGGAGTTCGACCAGGCCTTCCTGGCGGCCCGCGAGTTCCTGGGCGGCGGCCTGCGCGGGTACATCGACGCGGCGGACACGTCGATGTACCCGGCGGCCCGCTCGGCGCCGGTGACGCGCCTGCTCGCCGAGGCCCACCGGGTGTGCGCGCCGGGAATCCACGAGCAGATCCGCAGGCTGGTCGACGCCACCGAGCGCCCCGAGGCGATCGCCGCGGCGGACGCGGCGGCGGCGCTGGTGCGTGCGCGCCTGACGGTGGAGGACGAGGTGCTGCTGCCGGCGCTCGCAGGGGAGCGGGACGTGGACCTGGCCGCCCTGGCGGCGCGGCTTCCGGACCCGTTCGCGGGCAGCACTCCGCCCGCGGAGGGAGGGGCCGGCGGGCACGTCGGCTGCGCGTGCGGCGAACACGACGGGCCCGGGGCGCCCGAGCTCGACGTGCGTGAGATCCCGCATGCGATCCGGCATGCGACGGTCTTCGGTGCCTTCGATGCGGTACCCGCGGGCAGAGCCATGGTGCTCATCGCACCGCATGACCCGATCCCCCTGCTGCACCAGCTCAGCGAACGCGCGCAAGGACGCCTCGAGGTGTCCTATGAACAGCGGGGACCGGAGGCCTGGCGACTGCGCCTGGCACGGATCTGACGGTCCATCCCCCGGAGGCCGGAGGGGCCGGGGCCGACCGCCATCGGCCCCGGCCTCCTCCTCCGGCGCCGAATCTTTCCGGCGCCGTCCTCATGCAGTGCCGTCCTCATGCAGTGCCGCCCTCATCCGGGGCCGCCGGAATCGGCGGGGGTCAGCCCGCGAGCCGCGCCCCGATCCGGGTCAATTGCGCGGTGGCCGACCCCAGGCGGAACTCGCCGGTCTTCGCGGCGAGGAAGTACCGGTGCACGGGGTGGTCGCGGTCGAGTCCCACGCCGCCGTGCACGTGGATGGTCGTGTGCGCGACGCGGTGGCCGGCGTCCGCGGCCCAGAACTTGGCGATGCGCACGGCGTCGTCCGCGTCGAGGCCCTCCGACAACCGCCAGGCCGCCTGCTCGAAGGTGAGCCGTGCGGCCTTGACGTCGATGAAGGCGTCCGCCAGCCGTTGCGCCACGGCCTGGAAGCTGCCGATGGGCCGGTCGAACTGCTCGCGTTCACGCGCGTACTCGGCCGTCAGCTCGAGGGAACGTTCGAGGACGCCGAACTGCTGTGCGCACAATCCCACGGTGCCGCGCTGTACTACGCGGGTGAGCACGGCCCGTCCGTCGGCGCCGGGCCCCGGGCCGTCCGCCGCGCCCAGCCTGGCGGCGTCGGACAACCGGACGTCGTCCAGCGCGACGGCGGCGGCGCTACCGCGGTCCGTGGTGTCCTGCCGGGAGATCCGCACCTCCGCTGCGGGCACGACGAAAACGCCGACCGTCCCCAGGCGCGGGTCGGCGCCGACGAGGGTGGCCGGGACGAGCATCGCCTCGCACTCGTCGGCGAAGGGGACGGCGGTCTTGGCGCCGCTGAGCACCCAGTGCCCGCCGTCTGCCGACCGCGTCGCGGTGGTCGCCGGCGCGGACGGGTCCGCAGTGAGGGGCTCTTCGAGCGCCGCGGTGAGGATCGCCTCGCCGTCGGCGGCGCGGCGTGCCAGTTCCACCTGGGCCGGCGATCCGAACGTCGCCAGGGCGTCGGCCGCGATGACGATCGACGGCAGATACGGGACGCCCGCGAGCGCGCGGCCCAGTTCCCTCAGGACCGCGGTCTGCTCGAGGATCGAGAAGCCGCCGCCCGCCGGGGCGGGCACAGCCGCGGAGAGGACCCCCGCCTCGGCGAGGGCGGCGTACAGCTCCGCGTCGACGCGGCCCGGTACCGCGTCGAGTTCCTGCTGGCGGTCGGCGGTGGCGAGCTTGTCGCAGATGTCTCGGGTGAGGCCGGCGAGGTCGTCCTGTGCCTCGGTGCGGGTGAAGTCCATGTGCAATCCCTGTGGTCGGGCGCCGGGAGCGGCGCAGGGTGGTCCGAGCGCCGGAGGTCAGCGGCGGGAGGCGGGCTGTCCGAGTGCGGCCATCGCGATGATGTCGCGCTGGACCTCGTTGGTGCCGCCGCCGAAGGTGAGGATCAGCGACGAGCGGTGCATGCGCTCGAGCCGGCCGCGCAACCGGGCCCCGGGGGAGTCCTGGCGCAGTGTCGCGTCGGGGCCGAGGACCTCCATGAGCAACCGGTAGGCCTCGGTGGCGAACTCGGTGCCGAACACCTTGCACGCCGAGGCGTCCCCGGGGGTCGGCGCGTGCTCGGCGCTCCACGCGATCTCCCAGTTCATCAGCTTCAGGTATTCGACCTTCGCGTGGACGCGCGCCAGGTTCAGCTGCACCCACTCCTGGTCGATCACCCGCCGACCGTCGGTGAGCCGGGTGGCCAGCGCCCACTCGGTGGTGGCCTCGAGCGCCCCGACGATGGGGGCGGCGGAGGTGAGGGCGACGCGCTCGTGGTTGAGCTGGTTGGTCATGAGCTTCCAACCGCCCCCGACCTCGCCGACGACGTTCGCGGCCGGGACCCGCACATCCTGGTAGTAGGTCGCGGAGGTGTCGGGGCCGGCCATGGTGTGCACCGGGGTGTAGGAGAACCCCGGGGTGTCGGTGGGGACGATCATCATCGTGATCCCCCGGTGCTTCTTGGCGTCGCGGTCGGTGCGGGCTGCCAGCCACACGTAGTCGGCGTACGCGATGAGGCTCGTCCACATCTTCTGCCCGTTGACGATCCAGTCGCCGGAGGCGTCGTCCTGCACCGCGGACGTGCGCAGGCTGGCCAGGTCGGTGCCGGAGCCCGGTTCGGAGTACCCGATGGAGAAGTGCACCTCGCCCGCGGCGATCCGCGGCAGGTAGAACGCCTTCTGTTCCGGAGTGCCGAAGTGCATGATCGTCGGGGCCACCGAGTTGATGGTGAGGAAGGGGACCGGCGCGCCGGCGATCGCCGCCTCATCGGTGAAGATGAGCTGGTCGATGGTGGACCGGTTCTGGCCGCCGAACTCCTCCGGCCAGCCCAGCGCCAGCCACCCGTCCTCGCCCATCTGGCGGACGACGTCCCGATAGGCGGAGCCCTCGCCGTATTCGCCGCTCTGCACCGAGAGTGCCGCGCGCCGCTCCGGTGTGATCAGGCGGGTGAAGTACTCACGGAGCTCGGCGCGCAGCGCCTCCTGCTCCGGGCTGTAGGCGATGTGCATGTGACCTCCGTTTGCGGGAAGAATGCCCCGGCGGGCCGTTCACAGGGCACCGGCGTCTGTGCGGTGTCTCACGGCCGATCATTGCACATGGCTGGAACACGTTCTAGTGTGTGGTGCACGCCGCCTCGGCGGAGGCGGTACGGATCTCAGGAGGAGTGAGCCGATGAGGGTGAAGGTGGACCTGAACCTGTGCGAGGCCAATGCGATCTGCTGCGGGCTCGCGCCCAAGGTCTTCGAGCTCGATGACGAGGACATCCTGCACGTCAAGGTGGACGAGGTTCCCGAGGAGCTGCAGAAGCGCGTGCAGATGGCCGTGGACCGCTGCCCCAAGGCGGCGTTGAGCAAGTACTGACGGTGCGCGATGCCGCGTGTGCGGCATCGCGGACGGATGGTCGAGGGATGTGCGCCGGCCGGGATGTCCGGCCGGCGCAATGCTGCCGTAGGGATGTGTGGCGCGGACCGTCGTGTCGTCTGTTCGGTGCAATCGGACGGGCGCCCGGTGAGGCGGGTCACAGGTGCTGTACGGTGCTTACTGCAACACGTTCTCGTTGCTCGCGGAGCGGTGCATACAGGGGATGCGGTCTCCGTTGCGCCCCCGGCGGGGCGGCACGGTGGCGGGTGGATCGGGCCGCCGCTCCCGTCGGCGAGGGATGACACGGATTCGGCGGGGTCGCGGATCCACGGCGTGTGCTGATGGATACTGTGTCCGCGCCGTGTGGATGGGACGCAGCTCACGTGGCGGGTGCGAGGATCGCGGTTTCATACGAACGAGTTCTCAGGGAGGAGGTCCGGTGAACAAGGTCTTGGAAGGCCCCGTCAAAGGCATCGGCGGGTTCTTTGCGATGACGCTGGACTCCTTCCGCTACACGTTCTCGCGGCCCGTCCAGTGGCGGGAGTTCATCGAACAGGCGTGGTTTATCGCCCGCGTGTCAATGATTCCCACGGTTCTCGTCGCCGTGCCGTTCACGGTGCTCGTCAGCTTCACGCTGAACATCCTGCTGCGGGAGATCGGCGCATCGGACCTCAGCGGCGCGGGCGCGGCGTTCGGCACGATCAGCCAGGTCGGTCCCATGGTGACGGTCCTCATCGTCGCCGGCGCGGGGGCCACGGCCATCTGCGCCGACCTCGGCGCGCGCACCATCCGCGAGGAGATCGCGGCCATGGAGGTGCTCGGCATCGACCCGGTCAAGCGGTTGGTGATCCCGCGGATGTGGGCATCGATGCTCGTAGCGCTCCTGCTCAACGCCATGGTGTCCACCATCGGCATCTTCGGCGGCTTCGTGTTCTCGGTCTTCCTGCAGGACGTCAACCCGGGCGCCTTCGTCAACGGCATCCCGGTCCTGACCGACCTGGGCGACCTGATCATCTCGGAGGTGAAGGCGGGTGTCTTCGGCGTCATCGCGGGCCTGGTCGCCTGCTACCGCGGACTCACGGTCAAGGGCGGTCCCAAGAGCGTGGGGGACGCCGTCAACGAGACCGTCGTCTACGCCTTCATGGCGCTGTTCGTGGCCAACGTCATCATCACCGCTGTCGGCGTGAAGATCGCGGGGTGACGGCATGGCAGTGATCACCGGACGGTTCCCGCGCACACGTAGGCAGGTGGGGCGCGCGTCGGACAGCGTGGACGACTTCGGCAGGCAGGCCTACTTCTATTGGCTCGCCATCATCAACATCCCCTTCGCGCTGCGCAAGTACAAGAAGGAGACGCTGCGGCTGATCGCGGAGATCAGCATGGGCACCGGTGCGCTCGCGATGATCGGCGGCACAGTCGTGATCGTCGGTTTCCTGACGCTGATGGCCGGCGGCACCATCGCCACGCAGGGTTTCGCCTCGCTCGGCGACATCGGTGTCGAGGCGCTGACGGGCTTCTTCGCCGCGTTCATCAACGTGCGCATCGCCGCGCCGGTGGTGGCGGGGATCGGCCTGGCGGCCACCATCGGCGCCGGCTCCACCGCACAGCTCGGCGCCATGCGGGTCAGCGAGGAGATCGACGCCCTCGAGGCCATGGCCATCTCGTCGGTGCCGTACCTGGTCAGCACGCGCGTGGTCGCCGGCATGATCGCGGTCATCCCGCTGTATTCGCTGGCGGTGATCGCCTCGTTCATCGCCAGTCGCTTCTCCACGGTGGTCCTGTTCGGTCAGTCCGCGGGCATCTACGACCACTACTTCACGACGTTCCTGCAACCGTTGGACATCCTGTGGTCGTTCTTCCAGGCGATAGCGATGGCGATCGTGGTGATGCTGGTCCACACCTACCACGGCTACAACGCCTCCGGTGGGCCCGCAGGCGTCGGTGTGGCGGTGGGCAATGCCGTGCGCACGTCGCTGATCTGCGTCGTCACCGTGACGCTGCTCATCTCCCTGGCGATCTACGGAACGTCCGGCAACTTCCATCTCTCGGGTTAAGGGGGCAGTAGACGATGAGTACACGCCCCGGAGCCCGGGTGAACTACAAGCTGTTCGCGCTCGTCCTCGCGGCGGTGCTGGTGGGCCTGGTCGCCATCGCCGTCACGTCCTTTCTCGGCGGATTCCAGTCCAAGGTGCATGTGACGCTGCGCGCGGACCGTGCAGGCCTGGTGATGGAGCCGGACGCCAAGGTGAAGATGCGCGGCGTCCAGGTCGGCTTCGTCGAGTCGATCGAGCACGAGCTCGGCGGGGCGGTGCTGGACCTGGCGATCTACCCGGACCAGATGGAACTGATCCCCGCGAACGTGCACGCCGACATCCGTTCCACGACGGTGTTCGGCGCCAAGTACGTCAACTTCGAGGAGCCGGCCGACCCGTCGGCAGAGCACCTGCAGCCCGGCGACATCATCGAGTCGCAGAACGTCACCGTCGAGTTCAACACGCTGTTCCAGCACCTGACGGACGTGCTCAACACGGTGCAGCCGCAGAAGATCAACGCGACGCTGGGAGCCGTGGCGACGGCGCTCGACGGCCAGGGCGAGGCGCTGGGGGAGACGCTCGTGGGTGTCGACGACTACCTCGAGAAGATGAACCCGAGCCTGCCGGACCTGCGCAACGTGCTGCAGAAGTCCGCGCCCGTCACCGACATCTACGCGCAGGCCACGCCGGACCTCATGTCGCTGCTCGACAACACGACCGCCGTGGGCGGGACCATCGTGGACAAGTCGGACCCGCTGGCGGAGACCCTCGCCGGCGCCACGTCGATGGCGAACACTGGAAAAGCGGTGCTGGACGCGGCGGGCGACGACTTCATCACCTCGGCGGATCTGCTGCAGCCCACCGTCGGACTGACCCGCGAATACTCGCCGGTGCTCACGTGCTTCATCGTCGGCATCGCCAACGCCAAGGACGCCGGCCAGGCCGCCTTCGGCGGGGCACAGCCCGGGCTGTCGCTCACCTCCGGGTTCCTGCCGGGCGCGCCGTCGTACCAGTACCCTGACAACCTGCCCAAGGTGAACGCGAAGAACCCCCCGAGCTGCTATGGCCTGCCGTGGCTGGGCGAGGGCGTGCACGCGCCGTACGTGGTCACAGACTCCGGCGCCAACCCCACCGTCACCGAGCAGCAGCGGGCCAACCCGCAGTCGCTGTGGGCGTTCCTGCTCGGCCCGCCGCCGCCCGGATGGACGTGGTGACCCGATGAACAAGACACCCCTGAAGTTCACCGCCCTCAAGCTGGGCGTGTTCACGCTGGTGATGCTGCTGATCATGGCCGGGCTGGTCGTGGTGTTCAGCCAGTACCGCACCGGTACCACGGAGGACTACCATGCCGTGTTCGAGAACGCGTCCAGCCTGGAGAGCGGCGACAAGGTCGCCATCGCCGGCGTGACCGTGGGCACCGTGACCGGCGTCCACATCACCGACGACAACCTGGCGATGGTCGACTTCAATGTGGACGACACGTACGAGCTTTCCACGACCACCGAGGTGGCCGTGCGGTACAAGGACCTCGTCGGCAACCGCTACGTGGAGCTGATCAAGGGCGCCGAGCCGGGCACGCCGTTGGGCGTGGGCGCGACGATTCCGACGGAACGCACCGAGCCCGCGCTCGACCTGGACACCCTGCTGGGCGGGTTCAAGCCGCTGTTCAAGGCGTTGGACCCGGAGCAGGTGAACATGCTGGCGAAGTCGCTCATCGACGTCTTCCAGGGTCAGGGGCAGCAGCTCGTGAGCTTGTTGGGCAGCACCAGTTCGTTCTCGAAGACGCTCGCGGACCGTGATCAACTGATCGGCGACGTCATCGACAACCTCAATGCGGTCCTGGGGACGATGGACGAGCACAAGCAGGAGTTCAGCGGCATCGTCGACAACGTCCAGAAGGTCGTGAGCACGCTCGCGGCCAGCCGCGACGCGGTGGTGGGCGGCATCAACAGCATCAACGACGCCTCCGGCACGATGGCGTCGTTGCTGGAGGACACCCGCCCCGACCTCAAGGGCGATGTGGCCGAGTTGAACCGGCTCATGGGCCTGCTGTCCACGGACGAGGCCACCTCGGAGTTCGACTGGGTGCTCTCGAACATGCCGGCCGCGTTCCGGCAGGTCGTCCGCGTGGGCACGTACGGTGCGTTCTTCAACTTCTACCTGTGCGGCGTGACGTTCAAGGTGGGCGACGAGAACAACCCCATCTACATTCCGCTCAAGAACCAGACGACGGGAAGGTGTGCGCCCGTTGATGACTAAGCGATCCCGACGGAGCCCCGGAACCGGGGGCGCCCGGAGGAAGCCAGGACTGTGGACGCGGTTGCGGTCGCTGCCGCGGTTCCGCGACATGAACCCGATCCCGATCGCCATCATCGGATTGGTCCTCACCGCCGCCGTGGTGCTGGGGGCGTTGCAGTACGACAAGCTGCCGTTCATCAACTCGACCAACGGCTACCAGGCGCAGGTGGCCGACGCAGCGGGCCTCAAGTCCGGCGACGACGTCTTCGTCGCGGGCCTCAAGGTCGGCAAGGTGGGCTCCATCGGCCTGCAGGGCGATCACGTGGTGGTCGACTTCACCGTCGACAGCGACATCCGGCTCGGCAAGGACACTGTCGCGGCGATCTCCACCGAGTCGATGCTGGGCAAGCGCGGATTGTCGGTGCGTCCCGCAGGCGCCGGCGACCTCGGAGACGGCGGCGTGATCCCGTTGTCCCGCACGTCGACCCCGTACGCGCTCACCGAGGCGCTGGGCGACCTGGCGACCAACGTGGGCGAGATCGACACCGACGCGGTCACCGAGGCGCTCGAATCCTTCTCGGGCAGCTTCGCCGACGCGCCGGAGGAGTTGCGGGGGGCGCTCGACGGCGTCACCAGGCTGTCGAAGAGCATCAGCTCGCGTGACCAGAAGCTGCAGGAGCTGCTGAAGAAGACCAACGGCGTCACCGGGGTGCTCAAGGACCGCAGCGAGCAGCTCAACGCCCTCGTGGTGGACGCGAACGCGCTGATGGCAAAACTGGACGAGCGCAAGCAGATGCTCAACCAGCTCATCGTGCACATAGGCGCGGTGTCCACCCAGCTCACCGGCTTCGTCGAGGACAACGAGCAGCAGCTCAAGCCCGCGCTGGACAACCTGCACACGGTGATGCAGGTGATGGAGAAGAACTACGCCAACATCTCCGATTCGCTCGACGGCGTCACCAAGTACATGTACGCGCTGGGCGATTCCGTCGCCAATGGCCCGTACTTCATGGCCTACATCCAGAACTTCCTCAATGCCATGGACTACCCCGGCGGGGTGCAGACCACCGACATGCTCAAGCCGCTGCTCGCGCAGATGGCGCAGCAGACCCCGGCGGCCGCGCAGCTGTTCGACGCGGCGAAGAAGCAGGCGGCGCCCGATGCCGATGCGGGCGCGCCGCAGGAGGGCGCCGGAGAGGCTGCGCAGAACACGGACGGGGGTGGACGATGACCGCCTACAAGGGCTACCTCCGCTCGGTGATAGCGGTGGCGCTGGTGCTGCTGGTCGGCGTGAGCGCGTGGCTGGTATGGCCGGGGAACCAGCGGTACACCGTCACCGCATACTTCACCTCGGCGACGGGGATCTACGAGGGCGACTCGGTCCGCGTGCTGGGTGTGCCGGTGGGCGAGGTCACCTCGATCACCCCCGACGGGACCCGCAGCAAGTTCGAGCTTTCCATCGACAAGGGCGTGGACATCCCCGCCGAGGCCAGTGCGATCATCGTCGCGCAGAGCCTGGTGACGTCCCGGTTCGTCCAGCTCACTCCCGTCTACACCGGGGGCGACACGCTCGAGGACGGGGCCGTGATCCCCATCAGCCGCACCGCGGTGCCGGTGGAGTGGGACGAGATCAAGAAGGAGCTGTCGAAGCTCACCGAGGCGCTGGGGCCGGAGGGCGACAAGCCCGGTGCGCTCACCGATTTCCTCAACGTCGCCGGCGATACGCTCGACGGCAACGGCCAGCGGATCCATGACACGATCAAGGAGCTCGCCGCTGCGATGAACACCTTCTCGGACGGCAGCGACGACCTGTTCGGCACCATCAAGAACCTGCAGGTGTTCGTCAACGCCCTCGCGGACAGCAACCAGCAGATCGTCTCGGTCAGCGGGCACCTGGCCCGGGTGTCCGACGTGCTCGCGGACAGCAACCAGCAGCTGGACTCGTCGCTCAAGAGTCTCGACTCCGCAGTGCAGGACGTCCAGCGCTTCCTCACCGACAACCGCTCCGAACTGAGCAGGTCGATCGAGGAGCTCTCCGAGTTCACGAGTGTGATCGCGGACAAGAAGGACCGGCTGGCGCAGCTTCTGCACGTGGGCCCCACCGGGCTGGTGAACTTCTACAACATCTACCAGCCCTACCAGGGCACCTTCACCGGTGCGATCGCGCTGAACAACACGAGCAACCTGGTGGACATGGTGTGCGGCGCCATGGGCGGATCCGACGGAACCGGGCCGAACCCCGACGTCGACACCTGCATCAAGGCGCTGGCACCGGTGATCGGTTCCATCGCGATGAACTACCCGCCGGCCGGCACCAATCCGATCACCGGCATCACCGCCACGCCGGACCAGGTGGTTTACACGGACCCGAGCCTGCACAACGTGCCCAAGCTCGAGCCGCCGCGCCTGCTGCCCAACGCGACGCCGCTGAGCGACGCCGACATCCGGCGCACCGATGGCGGCGACGGCACGACCGACGCGGACGCGGCGCCCGGCAGCGGCCTCGGCGGTCTGCTCAATCCCGTGCTGCCGCAAGGAGGCGGTGACTGATGCGAAGCCGGCACTGCACCGGACGGCGGTTGATCGCCGCCACGGCACTCGGGTGCGCCGCACTGCTTGCGAGCGGGTGCACTTGGAACGGCTTGAATTCGCTGCCGCTCCCCGGGACCGTCGGGACGGACGACGATTCCTACAAGATCACCGCTGTGGTCCCCAATGTGGGCACGCTGACGCAGAACTCTCCGGTGATGATCGACGATGTCACCGTCGGGAGCATCCGCAAGATCACCGCGGACGAGAACTGGAATGCGCGCGTGACGATCGGACTCGAAGCGGGCACGAAGGTACCGCGCGGCACGCGCGCGATGGTGGGCCAGGCGAGCCTGCTGGGCTCGCAGTACCTCGAACTCGACCCTCCGGAGGGGGGCGCGGCCGTAGGCGGCTATCTCAGCGCGGGGGACGTGATCCCGTTGCAGCGGGGCGGCCGGTTCCCCAGCACCGAGCAGACGCTGTCGACGCTGTCCGTGGTGCTCAACGGCGGCGGCCTGGCGCAATTGCAGGACATCACCACGGAGCTCAACGCCGCGCTCGGTGGCAACGAGGGCAGCCTGCATGACCTCATCCCCAGACTCAATGAGCTGGTGTCGACGCTCGACGAGCAGCGCGGAGACATCGTCGCGGCGATGGACGGAGTCGACCGACTCAGCGCGACGGTGCACGAGCAGAACGATGTGCTGGAGAACGCGCTGACGGGTCTGGAGCCGGCCACCAAGGTGCTGGCCGACCAGAAGGACAACCTCACCGATGCGATCGTGGCGTTGGGGAACTTCAGCGCCAAGGCGGACACGGTGCTGACCGAGAGCGGGTCCGACCTGCGCTCGCTCACCGCGGACCTCAAACCGATCCTCGGCGCATTGGCGGACGCGGGAAAGAAGCTGCCGGAGACGCTGTCACTGCTGTTCACCTTCCCGTTCCCGATGGAAACGCTGTTCAACGCGATGCGCGGCGACTACACCAACCTGTGGGACGAGGTGGACCTGACGGGCCAGCGGATCCAACGTTCGCTGCTCGTCGGCAGCCCCGCCCAGCCATGGTCGGACACCGAGTGGGCCAAGAAGATGGCGGATGCCGGGGGCGCCATCGGCGACCCGTTCAATCCGCGGATGCCCGACCCGGCGGCGGTGGAGGCCCCGGGGGCCGCACCGTCGGACGACGGGCAGGGTTCCGCCGCCGCGCCGGCGCCGCAGGAGCCCCCGGTCCAGAATTCGCAGTCCCCGGCCGCGCAGTCCCCGGCCGCGCAGGTTCCGACGGCACCGAGTCCGGCCGGCGACAGGCAAGGCGCAGGTGCGGCACCGCCCGCGGAGCCTGAGCCGGTGTTCGACGCACCGGTCGCAGAGCTCTTCGGCCCGCCGGCGACAGGAGAAGGCAAATGATGCTCAGCCGGTTCGTCCGGATTCAACTGGTGATCTTCCTGATCCTTTCGGTCATCGGCGTCACGGTGATGGCCACGCAGTACATGCGCGTGGGCGACCTGCTGGGGATCGGACAGGACTCGATCACCGTCGACCTGCCGAGCAGCGGCGGGTTGTATGAGAATGCGAACGTGACCTATCGCGGCAGCAACGTCGGAAGGGTCACGTCCGTCGACCTGACCGGTGACGGGGTGAAGGCGCGTCTGTCCATCGACGGCGACGCGCGGATCCCCGTCGACACCGAGGTGGCGGTGCGCAGCGTGTCGGCGATCGGCGAGCAGTACGTGGAGTTCCTGCCGCGCACCGACAAGGGGCCGTATCTCGACGACGGTGCGGAGATCCCCGAAGACCGGGTGAGCATGCCGGTCGACATCGGGCCGATCCTCGACAAGGCCGATGCGCTGCTGTCGACGGTGCCGCGCGACAAGCTCACCAGCCTGGTCGACGAGACCTTCACCGCCTTCGAGGGGGTGGGGCCGGACCTGCGTCGACTCATCGAGTCGAGCAAGACGCTGATCCAGGACGCGCAGGACAGCTCCGACGCCACCAAGAGCCTCCTCGCGCAGCTGGGGCCGCTGTTGGACACCCAGGTGATCTCCGGGGACGACCTGAAGTCCTGGGTGCACGATCTGGCGGCGTTCACCGGCCAGGTCAGGGCCGACGATCCGCAGGTGCGCTCCGTGCTGGACAACGCACCGGACACGCTGCGGGAGGCGCAGCAGACGTTCCAGGATGTGGAGAACACGCTGCCGTTGCTGATGGCCAACGCCGTCACGCTCGGCAAGGTCACCTACACCTACAACGATTCGATCCAGCAAATGCTCGTCGTGTATCCGGCGCTGATGGCGGCCCTGCAGACGGTCACCACCTACGCGTCGAACCACGGCAACAAGCTGCCGCTGGACTTTCACCTGGAGCTCAACGAGCCGCCCGCGTGCACCATGGGTTACCTCGCCCCGGACCAGCGCCGTCCGCCCAACGAGGTGTCGGTGCCGGTGACGCCGGACGGGATCTACTGCAAGCTGCCGCAGGATTCGCCCATCGCGGTGCGCGGCGCCCGGAACTCGCCGTGCCCGAACCAACCGGGCAAGCGTGCCCCCACGCCGGAGCTGTGCAAGGATCCGCGCGGGTTTGTACCCTTGGGCGAGAATCCGACACCGTTCGGCCCCCCGCAGCCGGACGTGCCCGGGGTGCCGCCCGGCACCTATGAGGGTCTGGGAGACCAGCGCAACAACGCACAGCCCAGCAGCGCCGAGGAGGGCCAGGGGCAGATCGGTACCGCCTCCTACGACCCGGGCACGGGCCGTTACGTGGCGCCGGACGGCACCGTGACCGTGGACAAGAGTCTGACGGGGGCCGACAGCGACGCCGCTGCGGGGGACGATTCGTGGCAGGCTCTGCTCACCGCGCCGGGCGCGTGAGTGCAGAGCGTAGCCGCGCCGACAGCACTGAGGACAGGTAATTGAGAGGACTGCGGAGACGCGCGCGCGGCTCGGGCCGCAAGCCGGTGGGCGGCGACGGTGCCGATGCGCGCGCACACGACGGCGCCGGCGCACACGACGGCGCCGACGCGGCTGACGGCGCCGACGCGGCTGACGGCGCCGACGCGGCTGACGGCGCCCAGGCCTCAACAGCGGAAGCCTCGGCATCGGACGGCGCGCCGGATCACGCGCAGCCGGAACGGGTGCGCACACCGCGCGCCTGGCTGTTCCCCGTCGCGTCGGGCGTGGTCATCGTGGCCCTCCTGGTCGTGATGGGTCTGCTGCTGTGGCAGCGGTATGGCACGTCGGACACGAATGCGTCCGCGGGCGGATCGCAGGGCGCGCTGCAGTCGCCGGCCATCGACGTCGCGGAGAAGGTGGTGCTGGGTGTCACCAACGTCAATCCCGACACGGTGAAGGCGAACGCGGACGAGGTGCTGGCGAACAGCACCGGGTCCTTCCACGACGACTACCAGGCGGCGCAGGGCCAGTTCGCCGCCCTCGTGGGCAAGGCGGACGCGACGTCCGCGGGCACGATCGTGGAGTCGGGGCTGGAGTCGCTGAAGGGTGACACCGCCACGGTGCTGGTGGTCGTGTCGACGGACGTGCAGAACAAGGCGCTGCCCGAGGCGTCGCAGCGCGGATTCCGCCTCCGGGTGACATTGGAGAAGGACGGGAACACCTACAAGGTGTCGAATTTGGAGCAGGTGCCGTGACGGTGGACGACGACACGACCGGCGCCGACACGACCGGCGCCGACACGGCTGGCAGTGGCGCGGGGACGCCAGGGCGGAGCCGCGCGCGGCTGTTCGTGCGGGCCGCGACGGTCGCGGTCATCGTGGCGCTGGCCGCGGTGGTCGGGTGGTTGGCGTGGGGGTACTTCACCGAGGATGCGGCGCACACCGACGCGGCGGCGGCGATCGGACAAACCCCCGAAGACGAGGGCGACCCGGCCTCCAACGGGGCGGGCGCACCGGTCGTGTGGGGCCGTGGGACCGGGCCGGCGACGGCGGCGGTCCGGGCCGCGGTGAGCGGCACGGAGTCCATCTTCGGGTACACCTACGACAAGGCGGAGCAGCAGCTCGGCGACGCCTCGAACGCGTTGACCGGCGATTTCCAGGACGAGTTCCGCAAGTACGTTTCCACGCAGCTGGTCCCTGCGGCCCAGGAGAAGAAGGCGTCGGTGGCGGCCACCGTCGTCGGTGCCGCGCCTGTGCGATTCTCGGGGGAGGCGGCGCAGGTGCTGGTCTTCCTCGACCAGGTGGCCAAGACCGAGGGGGCCACGCAGACGGCGTTCACGCCCAGCCAGTTGATGGTCTCGCTGGACAATGCCGATGGGGAATGGCTGATCAGCGACGTGCGGCGCATCGCCTACTGACCGGCCGCTCGGTTACAGCGGCTCCTGCGCGGAGGTCGACCGGAGCACGTCGAGGAACATCCGCGCCCACCGGTCCACGTCGTGCGCCAGCACTTGCCGGCGCAGCGCCCGCATCCGGCGACGGCCCGTCTCGCGATCCTGCGAGACCGCGGCCGTCATCGCGTTCTTCACGCCGTCGATGTCGTGCGGGTTGACCAGGTAGGCCTGCTTGAGCTCGGACGCGGCGCCGGCGAACTCGCTGAGCACCAGGGCCCCGTCCAGGCGCACCTTGCTCGCCACGTACTCCTTCGCCACCAGGTTCATGCCGTCGCGCAGCGGCGTCACCAGCATGACGTCGGCGGCCACGAAGAACGCGGTGAGCTCCTCGCGGCCCACCGGGCGGTGCATGTAGTGCACCATCGTGCTGCCGACCTCACCGTATTCGCCGTTGATGCGGCCGACCTGCTCTTCGATGGACCTCCGCATGATGGCGTACTGCTCGACCCGTTCGCGGCTGGGCGTGGCCAACTGCACCATCACGGTGTCGGACGGGTCCAAGCGTCCCTCCTCGAGAAGCTCGCCGATCGCACGCAGACGCATGTCGATGCCCTTGGTGTAGTCCAGCCGGTCCACGCCGAGCATGATCACGCCCGGATCGCCGAGCTGCCGGCGGATCTCGGCGGCTCTGTCGCGGACGGCCCGGCTGCGGGCGAGGCGGTCGATCCGCGACGAGTCTATGGAGATGGGGAAGGCGCCGACGCGGACGGTGCGCCCCTCGTGGGTGATCGAACCGTGGCGCGCAAGCGGACGAATGTATCCGCGGCTGGTCGGCAGGCCCAGGAGCTTGCGGGCGAGGATCATGAAATTGTCCGCGCCGCCAGGGAGCTGGAACCCGATCAGATCGGCCCCCAGCATCCCCTCGACCACCGCTCGCCGCCACGGCAGCTGCATGAACAGCTCCACAGGAGGGAAGGGGATGTGGAGGAAGAAGCCGATGGTCAGATCGGGGCGCAGCTCGCGCAGCATGCGGGGCACCAGTTGCAGCTGGTAATCCTGCACCCAGACGGTGGCGCCGCCGGCGGCCGTCTTCGCCGTGGCCTCCGCGAAACGCCGATTGACGTCCACGTAGCTTTCCCACCATTCACGGTGGTATTCGGGTTTGACGGCCAGGTCGTGGTACAGCGGCCACAGCGTGCCGTTGGAGAATCCCTCGTAGTAGCGTTCGTAGTCGTCGGAGTCGAGCCGCACCGGGTGCAACTCCAGGCCGTCCTCGACGAACGGGGCGACGTCGGCGTCGGCCTGCCCTGGCCAGCCCACCCATCCGCCGGAGTTGTTCCGTAGGACGGGCTCGAGCGCGCTGACCAGTCCGCCGGGGGAGCGGCGCCATTCCGGCTCGCCGTCCTCTCCGGTCACCAGGTCCACCGGGAGCCGGTTGGCCACGACGACGAAGTTCGAACCGACGTCCTGCTCGCTCACGCGCGCCTCCACAGATCACCAGCTCCGGCGGCCGGGCGGCTGCCGGATCGACACCGATGGTGCCAGGTCAATCGTCGCGGGGCTGCGGGGCGATCCCCAGCATCGACAGGAACATGCGGCATTCCTCCGCATCGGCCGCGAACGCGGCGACGACGCGCTGTGCCTGATGCGTGGTCTCGTCCGCCAGTGGTGCGAGGTCCTCGTCGAGATCCTGCGCAGCATTGCCGCCGGTGGTACTGGCCGCCATCGGTTCCTCCATGTTAGGGCTCGTGAGGTGTGACTGGTTGTCTCGGTAAGGCCGCGCGGGGCGGCGTGAAGTCTGCGGGCTCCGTGGACCGCGTGCGTGCGGTCGTGGCACCGGGGTCTACGGAGAACGTACGTCTGCAGGCCGGGGCCGCGCACTCGCGGCGTCACACGGGCGCAGACCGGCTGCGGATCATTACGACTCTAGGAGACGATTCGCCTGTTCCGCCACTTCGATTCCGTGTGTTCTCGGCCATGCCCGTTGTCGCGGCTGATGCGGCGGACGATCGGTTTCGGCAATGCCGCGGCCCGCACGATGCGCGGCCGGCGGATCGTGCGAGCAGCCCATTCGCCGAGCACCACCCCGGCGGCGAGGGAACTGCCGATGCCGAACACGGTGGCGAGTGCGCTGAAACCGGAGAGCGGCTCGTTGGACAGGAACGAATACAGGCTGCGGTACACGGACAGGCCGGGGAGCAGCGGCGTGATGCCCGCTATTCCGACGATGATCGGCGGGGTCAGCGCGCGGCGGGCGAGCAGGCCGCCGGCAACGCCCACCACGGTGGCGGCGGTGCCCGCGGCGATGATGGGGCCCGCCGCCCAGTACTGGAGCACCGTGTAGACGAGGCTGCCGACGGCGCCGGAGGCCGCGGCCACGCTGACCGCGCGCGCCTCCGCATAACAGGCCAGGGCGAAGAACCCTGCGGCGAAGGCGCCGGCGATCACCTGGACCGGGATGCGCGTGAGGTCCCCGGTGTACTGCGCTGCGCTGATCGGCGGGAGGGTCAGCCCCACCGCGTCGGCGACGCGCAGGCCGATCGCCACGCCGACGATGATGCCGGCCGTCATCATGAGGACCTCGAAGAACCGGGCCGACGCGGTGATCGGTGCACCCGTGATGGCGTCCTGGACCGACCCGACCACGGAGAGGCCGGACAGCAGCACCACGATGCCCGAGGCGATGACCAGGGACGGGCGCAGGTCGAGACCGAGCGCTTCGCGCGCTGTGTAGAGTCCCGCAGCCGGGATCGTCGCGATGAATCCGCCGACGATCTGCTGGAAGAAATACGGCAGTCCGACCCTGTTGAGCACCAGGTTGGTCTGGTAGATCACCATGGTGCACAGCAGCGCCACCGATGCGACGATCACGCCCGCGCCCAGCAGCACCGCGATCGCGCCGGCCATCCCGGCCCACGCCACCGTCGACACCCAGCGGGGATACGGATGCGGCGAGTTGGTGATCGACTCGAGCTCGTTGCGGGCCTCGACGGGGCTGACCGCGCCGACGCGGATGCGCCGCACCAGCCTGTCGATCGCGGCGAGCCTGCTGAAGTCGTGGGAGCGGTGCTCGACGATCCGGATCGACCCGGCCGGCGGCAGCGTCGACCCACGGCGGGCGCTGATCGCGATGGAGTTGAAGGTGACGTCCACGTCGCATTCCGACAGGCCGTACGCCGCGGCGACCTGACGGACCTGGACCTGCGTGTCGATGGCGCCGGTGCCCGACGCCATGAGGACCTCGCCCACCCAGATCGCCAGGCGGAGCACCTCGGTGACGGCGGTGTCGTCGGTGAGGTCGATCGGCTGCAGCGGCGACGGCGGTGGCGTCGTCGTGTCGACGGTGGCGCGACGCACCTTGCGTGGGCGTCGCAGGTCCCCGCGTCCGGTCAGGCGCTGCGCCAGTGTCCGCCGCGGGGGCTTCGGCTCCGGAGGCGCGGCGGCAGGAGTTTCAGCGGGCGCGGCGGCACCGGCGTCCGCGGTCGCCGGATCGGGCGGATCCGTGGGGCGGACGCCGGCGGGGCCGGCGGCTTCGGCCTTGTCAGTCTTCGACAAAGTCCCCGTCCCCGAGTCCTGTCGCGGCGAAAGCGCTGTCGAGGTCGGGGTGTACGAACACCGATCCGACCTGGTCGCCGGTGATCTGGAAGACCACGGCGACGTTACGGGAGTCGGGGGCCTCGCCCGGCGTCGCCGAGCCGCTGGCGACGCTCTCGGTCACCACCAGGTCACCGCGCTCGTACACGCGCTGCGGGGCCATGGTCGTGTGGGTTTCGGACGCCCACGCGTTGAGCACGGCGAGGCCCTGTCCGCCGCCGTGGTCGCCGGCGATCTCGATCCCGTCGCTGGAAAGCTCGAGAAGGGTGTCGATGTCCCCGGATGTGAGGGCTTCCTGCCAGGCGAGCGCGGTGGCATAGGCGGTTGTGCTCATACGGTCAACCGTAGTGGGTCCGGGGGCTCCGCACACTGCTTCCCGGCGGCGATCCGCAGACTTCCGACGGCGATTCCACGCCCGACGGCCCGGCGGCTACGATGTGATGCGGCCCGGCGGACCGGGCCGGTGCTGGAGTGGCGCAATTGGTAGCGCACCCGACTTGTAATCGGGCGGTTGCGAGTTCAAGTCTCGTCTCCAGCTCAATCGAAACGCCAGGCCACTGCCTTCAGTGACCTGGCGTTTCGTTGTACTCGGACGGTGTCGCGCGGCCCGGAGCTTCCTGCACTCCGCCGCGGCGAGGCCGCGTGCCCCTCCGGGGCGGGGGCTGTCAGGACTCGACGTGCGTGGAGAGGTAGAGCGGCTCGCCGAGCTGGTTGATGAGGTCGAGCTGCCGGTCGAGGTAGTCGATGTGCTCCTCCTCGTCCTCGAGGATCGCCTCGAAGAGCCGTGCGGAGGTGACGTCGCCGACCGAGCGCATGTACTCGATGCCGCGCTGGAGACGGTCCACCGCGGCCACCTCGACCTGCTTGTCCGCCTCGAACATCTCGGTCACCGTCTGGCCGATGGCGATGACGCCCAGCCGCTGGTAGTTGGGCAGGCCGTCGAGGAACAGGATCCGGTCGGTGAGGATCTCCGCGTGCTTCATCTCATCGATCGACTCGGCCCGGGTGTGCGAGGCCAGGCGCGCCCAGCCCCGGTCCTCCTGCATCTTGGAGTGCAGGAAGTACTGGTTGATGGCGGTGAGCTCCGCGGTGAGCTGCTCGTTCAGAAAGTCGATGACCTGCTTGTCGCCCTGCATCGTGTCCTCCTCGGTGGGGGTGGGATGACACGTGTCGCCGACAGCGACGCAAGGCCGCCCGCGACACCGAGTCCAGTACTGGGAACAGTACAAGAGTTCGGGGCGCGGAGGCGCCATTGCGCGGGGCCGGCCAGTCAGCCCGCGATCTTCAGTTCGATCGTTCCACCCTCGGCGGGTTTGGACCGGAGAATCGCCTGAATCTTCTTCACGCAGGCACCACAGTCGCGGCCGGCGCCACAGCTGCGGCCGATCTTGTTGACGGAGGTGTGGCCGCACGCGATCTGTGCTCGGATGTCTTCGTCCGTGAAGGCGTGGCACATGCACACATACATCGGGATCCTCCACGGTCGGCGGGTGACGGCTGCCGACGCGGGGTCGGCGGCCGGGGCTGAACTGGCAGGCTCAGGTTAGCCTGCCCATACTTTAACAAGTATGCGCCCGATCGCCGTGTGATGCGCGTCTCAATACCGCCCATCGGGAG
This sequence comes from Tomitella gaofuii, assembly GCF_014126825.1. Lineage (NCBI taxonomy): Bacteria > Bacillati > Actinomycetota > Actinomycetes > Mycobacteriales > Tomitella > Tomitella gaofuii. The sequence goes on from NZ_CP059900.1 coordinate 1,285,891, forward strand.
GTGGCCGACGCGCAGGGGCCGCACGTCGGTCAACTCCGACCTGTCAGTGGGGGTCGTGCTCGATCTCGGTGTAGACGTCGCGCCCGGACCGCCGACGGCGCCCGCCCGGAATCCTGTTGACGAGTTCGGTCAGCGGCTCGACGGCGGCGTTGAGCGTGATGACGGCGTCGTGCAACCGGTCGATGGTGTCGCCCAGCTCCACGAGCTGGTCCAGGGTGCCGCCTTCGGCGGTGAGCTTCTCCACGAAGCCCTCCTCCGCCAGCAGGCGTTCGGCCAACCCGTCCGCACCGAGGATGCGGTCGAGCACGCCGCCCTCCGCGGTGATGCGGTCGAGCGCGCCGCCGTCGGAGAGCAGGCGGTCGATGGGGCCGTCCGCGGCCACGAGATGGTCCAGCCCGCCGCCCTCACGCAGGAAGCGGTCGACGGGGCTGCCGGGCCGGGCGAGCCGCTGCACCGGCCCTTCCTCGGACAGGACCCGGTCGAGCGCGCCGCCCGGCGCCATCGCCTGGCCCAGCGGGCGGTCGTTCGCCGTGACCTCCGCCAGGCGCTGCAGCAAGGCGATGGGGCCGTTCGGATCCGTGAGCAGCTTGTTGATCTGCTCGGCCAGCCCGCCGGGCCCCACCACGGCCGAGAACTGGTCGGCGTAGCCGCCGGGGCGGCGCAGCGGTCCGTCGGGCGCGACGAGCTGACCCATGCCGAGGGTCGCCTGCGTCGCCGCCACGGCGACCTTCGCCGGAAGAGTGATCAGGTCCACGAATCCCATGCGAAAACATTAACCGAGTCGGATGCGTCCCACGCCCCGGCGGCGCGCGGGGCCGCGACCGGGCGGGTCAGGCGTCCGCGACGTGCGCGCCGTGCCCCTGGGCGCGAAGCTCCGCCCGGATCCGCTCGGCGGCATCGTCCATCTGCTCGGGCGGGGTCTGCGCGTCGGCCAGGGACAGATCGAATCCCGACATGTCGGCCGCGGGGAACACGTGCAGGTGCAGGTGCGGCACCTCGAATCCGGCGATGAGCATCCCCGCGCGGGGGGCGTCGAAGGCGCTGCACACCGCCTTGCCGATGTGCTGGGCCACGGCGGAGCAGTGGGCGAACAGCGCCGGGTCGACGTCCTGCCAGTTGTCGACCTCGACGCGCGGCACGACGAGCGTATGGCCCGGCGCGACCGGGGCGATGGTGAGAAACGCGACCACGCTGTCGTCCGACCACACGAATCGGCCGGGGATCTCGCCTGCGATGATCTTGCTGAATACGGTTGCCATGGGTACGAGCATCGCCGACTGCGGCCCCTCCCGCCACCGCGCCCGCCGCCGGTGCGAGGGCCGGTTCCGCCCCACGTATTCTGTGCGGGTGCGCGTACTCGTGATCGGCTCCGGAGCCCGTGAACATGCCCTCGTGTCGTCGCTCGCCGACGACCCCGCCGTCGAGGCCGTGGTCTGCGCGCCCGGCAACGCCGGCATCGCCGCCCGGGCGCAGGTGGTGCCGGTGGACGCGGCATCGGGCGACGCCATCGTCGCACTGGCGAAGGACACCGCCGCCGACCTTGTCGTCATCGGCCCCGAGGTGCCGCTGGTGCTCGGCGTCGCGGACGCCGTGCGGGACGCGGGGGTCGCCTGCTTCGGGCCGTCGGCCGCCGCCGCCCGGATCGAGGGGTCCAAGGCGTTCGCCAAGGAGGTCATGGCCGCGGCCGGGGTGCGCACCGCGCGCGCCGAATCCGTGGACAACCCGGGCGACCTGGACGCCGCTCTCGACCGCTTCGGACCCACCTGGGTGGTCAAGGACGACGGCCTGGCCGCCGGCAAGGGCGTCGTCGTCACCGCCGACCGCGAACACGCCCGCGCGCACGCCGCAGCGGTGCTCGACAGCGGGCATCCGGTGCTGCTGGAGTCTTTCCTGTCGGGGCCCGAGGTCTCGCTGTTCTGCCTGGTGCACGGCCGCACGGTGGTGCCGCTCCTGCCGGCGCAGGACCACAAGCGCGCGGGCGACGGCGACGCCGGCCCCAACACCGGCGGCATGGGCGCCTACGCGCCGCTGCCTTGGTTGCCGCAGGAGATGACCGACCGGATCGTCGACGAGGTCGTGGTCCCCGTGGCCGCGGAGATGGCCGACCGCGGCTGCCCGTACACCGGGCTGCTGTATGCGGGGCTCGCCATCGACTCCGAGGGGCCCGCGGTGGTCGAGTTCAACTGCCGCTTCGGCGACCCGGAGACGCAGGCGATCCTTCCGCTGCTGCGGACCCCGCTGGGCGGGGTGCTCGCGGCGGCGGCCGACGGCACGCTGGGCACCCTTCCGCCGCTGGAATGGCGCGCGGGCGCCGCGGTGACGGTGGTGCTCGCCGCGCAGAATTATCCGGGCACCCCGCGCACCGGCGACGCCATCACCGGTTCCGGCCTCACCGAGGGCCAGGACGGGACGGCGGTGCTGCACGCGGGCACCGCGCGGAACGAGGACGGCCGACTGGTCTCGGCGGGCGGCCGCGTCCTCAACGTCACCGGCACCGGCGACGACCTGGCGGGGGCGCGGGCGGCGGCCTACGACCGCCTGGCGCGGATCAGCCTCCCGGGGGCGCACCACCGCACCGACATCGGCCTCGCCGCGGAGCAGGGGCGGATCAGCATCTGACCTGCCGGCGGGCGGGGCGGCCCGGCCGGGTGGCACTGCGGCGCACGCTAGTGTCGTGTCGTGGTCACACAATCGCGGCGATCAGGCATCGAACCCTTCCACGTCATGGACGTGCTCAAGGCGGCGGGGGAACGGTCCCGCACGCATGGAGACCTCGTGAGCCTGGCCGCGGGACAACCTTCCACCCCCGCGCCCACTCCGGTGCTCGCGGCGGCGCGGCAGGCGCTCGGCTCGCATCTCCTCGGATACACCGAGGCGCTCGGCATCCCCGAACTGCGCGAGGCCATCGCCCGGTACCACCATGAGCGTTCCGGCGTGGCGGTGGACGCTGACGACGTCATCGTCACCACCGGGTCCTCGGGCGGATTCACACTGATCTTCCTGGCTGCGTTCGACGTCGGCGACACGGTGGTGATGGCGCGGCCCGGCTACCCCGCCTATCGCAACACGCTCGCCGCGCTGGGGTGCCGCGTGGCGGAGATCGACTGCGGGGCGGACACCCGCTTCCAGCCCACGGTGGAGATGCTCGAGGAGCACACGCACCGGACGGGGGCCGCGCCGGCGGGGCTCATCGTCGCGAGCCCCGCCAACCCCACGGGCACCGTGATCGACCCCGACGGCCTGGCCGCGCTGGCGCGTTGGTGCGAGGAGCACGGCACCCTGCTCATTTCCGACGAGATCTACCACGGCATCGAATTCTCCTCCAGCTCGGCGGACGGTGCAGGGCAGGGCGGTGCGGACCCGGGCGGTGCGGCTGCGCCCGCACCGCCCGCGACCAGCAGCGCCTGGGAGACCTCGCGGGAGGCCGTCGTCATGGGGTCGGTGTCCAAGTACTTCTCCATGACGGGGTGGCGCCTGGGCTGGATGCTCGTACCACGGGGTCTGCGGCGCGCGGTCGACAGGCTCACCGGCAACATGAACATCTGCCCGCCGGCACTTTCCCAGGTCGCGGGCGTCGCCGCGTTCTCACCCGAGTCGCGCACGGAGCTCGACGCCCACGTGCGTCGGTACGCCCGCAACAGGACGCTGATGCTGGAGGGCCTGCCGGCGATCGGCATCGACGATCTGGCGCCGGCGGACGGCGCCTTCTACGTCTACGCGGACATCGGGCACCTCACCGACGATGCGTTGCGGTGGTGCACCGATCTGCTGCGCGATACGGGCGTGGCGGTCACGCCGGGTGTGGACTTCGACACGCGGCGTGGAGGCCGCACCGTGCGCATGAGCTTCGCCGGCGCCGAGGATGAGATCGCGGAGGCGCTCCACAGGATGGGCCGCCACCTGCCCGGCCGCGGCTGAGGGCGTCGACGGACGCGTGCCCGGAGGCCGTCGTCGAGCGCGGCGGGTGCGGGCGCCGGCTTGGCCGGAGCGGGGCGTGGACGGCCGCCGATTATGACACGATTGCGCCATGCCGACCGCATCCACGAGCAAGGGTGAGCTGCGGCGCCGATGCCTCGTCGACGCCGCGGTGGAACTGCTGCGCGAGGGCGGGATCAGCGCAATCCGGCACCGGGCGGTGGCCGAGCGGGCCGGCGTGCCGCTGTCCGCCACCACGTACTACTTCAAATCGATCGACGACCTGGTGGCCAGCGCCATCGAGCACTGCTCGCTGCACGAGCACGAACGCATGCAGGAGCTCGTCGACCACGTCACGGTGCGGCGCAGGGGTGGGCGCGCCACGGCGGAGCTGCTGGCCGACCTCTACGCCGCCCCGGGCGGACAGGTGGAGCGCGACATGCTCATCGCGCGCTACGAGCGCCTCACCGGATCGGCGCGCGTGGCCGACCTGCGCGAGCTGCAACGCGGACTGGCGCGTCCGTACGGGTGGATGCTCGCCGAGGTGCTGCGCAAGTGCCGCCGCCGCGCGGACCCCGTCGGCATGGCGGGCATCACCGCGATCATCAACGGCACGATCCTGGCCGGGCTGCTCGACACCGCGACCGACCTGCGCGCGACCACCCGCGACGCGTTGCTGCCCGTGCTCGACGTCTTCGCCCCGCCGCTCGCGGACGGGGAGATGCGGGGAGCCTCCGCCGATCCCGCATAATGGGCGGCGTGGCCGATTCGACGCACGCAGTGCCCCCTTCCCCTTCCACCCCAGCCCCCTCCGCCGCAGCCCCCGCTGCCGCCCCGGTGATCGCCGACGTCCTCGCGCAGCGGTACGCGAGCGGCGAGCTGGTACGGCTGTGGACGGCGGAGAGCAAGATCATCGCCGAGCGCAGGCTGTGGCTGGCGGTGTTGCGCGCGCAGGCCGAGCTGGGCATCGAGGTGCCCGCGCAGGCGTTCGACGACTACGAGCGGGTCGTCGGGCAGGTGGACCTGGCATCGATCGCCGCGCGGGAACGCGTGACCCGCCACGACGTCAAGGCCCGCATCGAGGAGTTCAACGCGCTCGCGGGGCACGAGCACATCCACAAGGGCATGACCAGTCGCGACCTCACCGAGAACGTCGAGCAGCTCCAGGTGCGCGACTCGCTCGAGCACGTCTACCGGCGGGGCATCGCGGTGGCCGCGCGCCTGGGCGAGCGGGCGGCGCAGTATTCGGCGCTGGTGATGGCCGGCCGCAGCCACAACGTGGCGGCGCAGGCGACCACGCTGGGCAAGCGGTTCGCCTCGGCGGCCGACGAGCTGCTGCTCGCGCTGACCCGCCTGCGCGAGCTGATCGACCGCTACCCGCTGCGCGGAATCAAGGGGCCCATGGGCACCGCCCAGGACATGCTGGACCTGCTCGGCGGGGACGAGGACAAGCTGGCGCGACTCGAACAGGGGGTGGCCGGGCATCTCGGCTTCCCTCACGTGTTCACCAGCGTGGGCCAGGTGTATCCGCGGTCCCTCGACCACGACGCGCTCTCCGCGCTCGTCCAGGTTGCGGCGGGGCCGTCGTCGCTGGCGCACACGATCCGGCTGATGGCCGGAAACGAGCTGGTCACCGAAGGGTTCCAGCCCGGCCAGGTCGGTTCATCGGCGATGCCGCACAAGATGAACACCCGCTCGTGCGAGCGCGTCAACGGCCTGCAGGTGGTGCTGCGCGGCTACGCGTCGATGGCGGCGGAGCTCGCGGGCGCGCAGTGGAACGAAGGCGACGTGTTCTGCTCGGTCGTGCGGAGGGTGGCGCTGCCGGACGCGTTCTTCGCCATCGACGGGCTGTTCGAGACGTTCCTGACGGTGCTCGGCGAGTTCGGCGCCTACCCCGCGGTGATCGCCAAGGAGCTCGACCGGTACCTGCCGTTCCTCGCCACGACGAAGATCCTCATGGCGGCGGTGCGGGCCGGCGTGGGGCGCGAGACCGCCCACGAGGTCATCAAGGAGCACGCGGTGGCCGTGGCCCTGGCGATGCGCGAGGAGGGGATCGAACCCGATCTGCTCGCTCGGCTCGCGGCGGACCCGCGCCTGCCGCTGGACCGGGACGGGCTCGAGGCGGCGCTGGCGGACAAGGCCGCCTTCATCGGTGCGGCCGGCGCCCAGACCGCCGCGGTGGTCGCCCGGGTGCAGGAACTGGTCGATTCCGACCCGGCGGCGGCCGCCTATACTCCGGGGTCCATCCTCTAGCGGATAGGATGTACTACCGTGCGTCCTACACTGTCTGACTACAAGCACTTGAGCACCGGCAAGGTCCGGGAGCTCTACGAGATCGACGAGAAGACCCTGCTCATGGTCGCCTCGGACCGGATCTCGGCGTACGACCACGTCCTGAGCACCCCCATCCCCGACAAGGGCAAGGTGCTCACCGCGATGAGCGTCTACTTCTTCGACCAGATCTCGGTGCCGAACCACCTCGCCGGGGACGCCGAGGACGAGCGGATCCCCGAGGAGGTCCTGGGCCGTGCGCTGGTGGTGCACAAGCTCGAGATGATCCCCGTCGAGTGCGTGGCGCGCGGATTCCTCACCGGCTCCGGGCTGGCCGACTACCGGGAGACGGGCGCGGTGTGCGGCGTCGCGCTGCCGGATGGACTGGTGGAGGCGAGCCGGCTGCCGGAGCCCGTCTTCACCCCGGCCCGCAAGGCCGCGGTGGGCGAGCACGACGAGAACATCACCTTCGCCCAGGTGGTGGACACGATCGGCACCGACCTCGCCGTCAAGCTGCGCGACGACACCATCGACATCTACTCGCGCGCCTCGATGCTCGCTTTCGATCGCGGAATTCTGCTGGCGGACACCAAATTCGAGTTCGGCATGGACCCGGGCGGCAATGTGGTGCTGGCCGACGAGGTGCTCACCGCGGACTCTTCCCGGTTCTGGCCGGTGGACGGCTACGCCGAGGGCAACGTGCAGCCCAGTTTCGACAAGCAGTTCGTGCGCGACTGGCTCACCTCGGAGGAGTCCGGGTGGGACCGCGCATCGGACTCGCCGCCCCCGCCGCTGCCGCAGCGCGTCGTCGACGCCACCCGACAGCGCTATGTGGAGGCCTACGAGCGGCTCAGCGGTCGCTCGTTCGACGACTGGCCGGGCGGGGAGTGACGGCCCCGCAGCGTCCGCCCGTCGCCCCGCGTCGTCCGCGCCGGCGCACCCACCACGGGGACGTGTTCGTCGACGACTACGAATGGTTGCGGGACAAGGACGCGCCGGAGGTGCGCGCGCACCTCGAAGCGGAGAACGGCCATACCGACGCGCGGACCGCCGCGCTGACACCGCTACGCGACGCGGTGTTCGACGAGATCCGTTCCCGTGTGCAGGAAACCGACCTCTCGGTGCCGGTGCGCGACGGGGACTGGTGGTACTACGGCCGCACCGTGGAGGGCCGGCAGTACGCACTGCACTGCCGGGCGCCCGCGGTCGCGGGTGATTGGACGCCGCCGGAGCTCGCGCCCGGTGTCGCCGTGCCCGGCGAACAGGTGCTGCTCGACGGCAACGCCGAGGCCGAGGGGCACGAGTTCTTCGCGCTCGGCAGATTCGCCGTCTCCGACGACGGATCGCTGCTGGCGTTCGCCGTCGACACTGCGGGCGATGAGCGGTACACGCTGCGGATCAAGGACCTGCGTTCCGGGGATCTGCTCGGCGACGAGATCCCCGGCACCTTCCCCGGTGCGGTGTTCTCGCCGGACGGCGGCTACGTGTTCTATCCGACCGTCGATGAGGCGTGGCGCCCCGACACCGTCTGGCGACACCGCGTCGGCACGGGGCGCGACGAGGACGTGCGGGTGTTCACCGAACCGGACGAACGCTACTGGCTCGGCATCGGGATCACGCGCAGTCGCCGGTACTTGGTGATCGAGTTGGGATCCAAGATCACCTCCGAGTCGTGGATCCTGGATGCGGACGATCCCGCCGGCGAGTTCCGGGTGATCCTGCCGCGCAGGGAAGGCGTCGAGTACGAGATCGACCACGCCGTGGTGGGCGGCGAGGACCGCCTGCTCATCCTCCACAACGCCGAAGGCGCGCAGAACTTCACGCTCGCCTGGGCACCGGTGGACGAGCCCGCGCGGATGACCGAGGTGCTCGCGCACCGCGAGGACGTGCGCCTGGAACAGGTCGACGCCTTCGCCGGGCATGTGGCGGTGGGGTACCGCAGCGGCGCCCTCCCGCGCATCGGGGTGATGGCGGTGACCGAAACCGGGTTCGGCGGCCTGCGGGAGATCGTCTTCGGCGAGGAGCTGTACTCCGCGGGCCTCGGGGCCACGTCCGAGTGGGAGTCGCCGCTGCTGCGCGTCGGCCAGACCTCGTTCATCACCCCGGCGCGGGTGTACGACTACGAGTTCGCCACGGGCACGTTGCATCTGCGCAAACAGCAGCCGGTGCTGCCGGACCCGTCCGGGCGCGCGTTCGATCCCGCGGACTACGAGCAGAGGCGGGAGTGGGCGACCGCCCCGGACGGCACCCGCATCCCTGTTTCCGTCATCCGCCGGGTGCCTGGGCCCGGCGGGGTGGAGGAGCCCGCACCGACCCTGCTGTACGGCTACGGCTCTTATGAGATCAGCGTGGACCCGGAGTTCTCCATCGCGCGGCTTTCGCTGCTCGACCGGGGCATGGTCTACGCCGTGGCGCACGTCCGCGGCGGCGGCGAAATGGGTCGGCGCTGGTACGACGACGGCAAGCAGTTGGCCAAGCGGAACACGTTCACCGACTTCATCGCCTGCGCACAACACCTGGTGGACACCGGGTGCACCACGCCCGCGCAGCTGGTGGCGGAGGGCGGCAGCGCGGGCGGCATGCTGATGGGCGCGGTGGCGAACATGGCGCCGGAGCTGTTCGCGGGGATCCTCGCGGTGGTCCCGTTCGTGGACCCGCTGACGTCCATCCTCGACCCGTCGCTGCCGCTCACCGTCATCGAATGGGACGAATGGGGCGATCCGCTGCACGACCCCGAGGTCTACCGGTACATGAAGTCGTACTCGCCGTACGAGAACGTCGAGGCCCGGCGGTATCCGGCGATCCTCGCGGTCACCAGCATCAACGACACGCGGGTGCTGTACGTGGAGCCGGCCAAGTGGGTGGCCCGCCTGCGCGCCGTCGTCGCCCCGGAGGTCTCGGAGACGATCCTGCTCAAGACGGAGATGGCCGCGGGCCACGGCGGTGTCAGCGGCCGCTACGACAAGTGGCGGCAGGCGGCGTTCGAGTTCGCGTGGGTGCTGGCCGCCGCGGGGGAGGCGTAGGCCGCGTCCGCTCCGGCAGTCCGAGCACCGTCTGAGCACGCCGCGCGCCGGATCCCGCGACTCAGGCGGGAACCGGCGCTCGGATCGGGCGGGGCGGCGTGCGCGATCAGCGGAAACCCGCCTCGTGCAGGATCCGCTGCCCCTGCTCGCCGGTGACGAGTCCGATGAAGTCGCGCGCCGCCTCCGCCCGGTCGCCGGCGCCGTCGAGCACCGCGATGGGGTAGTGGTTCACCGCGTGGTCGGCCTCCGGGAAGTCGACGGTCTCGACCCGGTCCACGGCGGACTGCGCGTCGGTGACATAGACGAGCCCGGCGTCGGCCTGGCCCGCGATGACCTTGCCGAGCACGTCGGTGACGCTGTTCTCCTCGCTGACCGGGCTCAGCTGCACGCCCGCGCCGTCCTCGATGCGGGCGGCGGCATCACCGCAGGGTACCTGAGGTGCGCACACCACCACCGAGACTCCGGGCCGGGCCAGGTCGGCGAATGTGGCGATGCCGGCGGGGTTGCCGGGCGGGGTGACGATGGTGAGCACGTTGGAGGTGAACGTCGCGGGTGCCCCGTCGGTGAGCCCTGCCGCGGCGGCGTCCTGCATGACCGCTTCGTTGGCCGAGGCGAACACGTCCGCGTCGGCGCCGCTCGCGATCTGCTGCTCGAGGGTATTGGAGCCGCCGAAGGAGAACTCCACGTTGCGCTCGGGGTAGTGCTGCTCGTAGACGCCACCGATCCGGGTGAAGGTGTCTTTGAGTGAGGCTGCTGCGTAGACGGTGAGCGTGTCGGACGTGCCGGTCCCGCATGCGGACGCGGTGACGATGGTCAGGAACGCGACCGCAGCGATACCGCACGTACGGAGGATGGTCGGCCGCGTGCGCCGCGGTGGGGCCGCCGTCATCGCGGACCGTCCTCGAGTACGGTCGGCGTCTCGACGATGACGTTGGTGGACTTGACCACGGCGACAGCGAGCACGCCGGGGGCAAGCCCCAGTTCGCGTGCGGAATCGGCGCTGATGAGCGAGACGACCGAGTGCGGGCCGGCCTGGATCTCCACCTGGGCCATCACGCCGTCCGTCTTGACTTCGGTCACGAGCCCCACCAAGCGGTTGCGTGCGGAACGGCCCACGGACGAGGGGTCGTTCGCGGCGGCGGCGTGGGCGCGGGCGTGGCGTGCCAGGGCCGCGCCGTCGATCATCGTCACTCCACCGGAACGGCTTGCGGCAGGCAGTGCGCCGGTGTCGATGAGGCGGCGCACTGTGTCGGTGCTGACGCCGAGGAGGTCGGCGGCGTGGCGAACACGATACTCGGACATGCGACTATTCAAGCGTATTTTCACCGCAGATGCGACAGGATTCGCGAATGGTCTCAAGATTGCGTCAGGTCTGGAACTCCGTCCCCGGGGAGAGACCCTCCCGGGGCGGGCTCGGCGGTGGGTAGCGTGAGGGCATGAGCGCAGACGACCTGATGAACCTGTCCATCAACACCCTGGCCGGCGAGCCGACGACGATCGCGCAGACGGCCGGATCCGGCCCGGTGCTGGCGGTGAACGTGGCGTCCAAGTGCGGGCTCACGCCGCAGTACACCGCGCTGGAGAAGCTTGCGGAGGACTACGCCGCGCGCGGCCTCACGGTGGTGGGCTTCCCCTGCAACCAGTTCATGGGGCAGGAACCCGGCACCGCCGAGGAGATCGCCGAGTTCTGCTCCGCCACCTACGGGGTCACGTTCCCGCTGATGGAGAAGATCGAGGTGAACGGCGAGGGCCGGCACCCCGTCTACGGCGTGCTCACGGAGAAGGCCGACGATGCGGGCGAGGCCGGCGATGTGCAGTGGAACTTCGAGAAGTTCCTCATCGCCGCCGACGGCACGGTGCTGCGGCGCTTCCGGCCGACGACGACGCCGGACGATCCGGCCGTCGTCGAGGCCGTAGAGGCGGCGCTGGGCTGAGCGGCGCTGGGCTGAGCGGTGCTGGGCTGAGCGGCGCTGGGCTGAGCGGGCCGGTCAGGGGAGGGGGATCTCCACGGCCTCCTCGCGCGGCGGCGTGAGGAACCGGGTGCCGGAGGGGCCGAGGTTCTGCAGCTGGCCCAGGTAGATGCCCAGCCCGGGTTCGGAGACGATGGCGGTGTGGATCGGGATCGCGACGCGCGGCGCGACGGCGCGGAAGTAGTCGACGGTCTCTTGCAACTTGGACCACGGCGCGGTGGCGGGCAGCGCGAGGACGTCGACCGGCTGGTCCGGGACGAACAACGCGTCGCCGGGGTGCAGGAACGCGTGCGCCTGCTGCGGCGTGGAGAACAGGAAGCACGCGTTGTCCACCAGCGGGATGTCCGGGTGGATCGTCGCGTGGGTGCCGCCGGCCACGTCCACGCGCACGTCGGCGATGTGGAACGCGTCGCCGGTGCGCGCGGCGGTGAACCGTGCACCCCATGCCTCGCCCGCCCACAGCTGGGCGCTCTGCGGGTCGCAGTACGCCGCGGCCTGCGGGTTGGCCGCAAGCAGGGCGGGCAGGCGCGCGACGTCGCCGTGGTCCGGGTGCTGATGGGTCACGAGGATCGCGTCGAGGCCGGTGAGCTGTTCGAAGCCCGCCGACAGGTTGCCGGGGTCGATGAGGATGCGTGCGTCCCCGAGTTCCACGAGCACGCACGAGTGGCCGTAGTGAGTCAGTCGCATGGCACCAGTATGCGACGGAACCGGACCGGTAGACTGCCGGGTGGCCGGCGGGTGCCGGCCGGGCGCCTCAGCCGGGGTTCCCGCAATCCGTACCGGATCCGGCGCCGGATCCGGCCTTTCGTATCGACTTCGAGGAGCGACGCGTGGCCCGTGTAGTGGTGGACGTCATGCCCAAGGAAGAGATCCTGGACCCGCAGGGGCAGGCCATCGCCGGGGCGCTCGGCCGGCTCGGGTACGCCGGGGTGTCGGGCGTGCGGCAGGGCAAGCGTTTCGAGCTCGAGGTCGACGGCTCCGTCTCGGATGCGGACCTGGCCAAGATCGCCGAGGATCTGCTGGCCAACACGGTCATCGAGGACTGGAACGTCACCCGGGTGCAGCAGTCATGAGCGCGCGTATCGGCGTCATCACCTTCCCCGGCACCCTCGACGACGTCGACGCGGCCCGCGCGGTGCGGGCATCCGGCGCGGAGGCGGTGAAACTGTGGCACGGCGACGCAGACCTCAAGGGCGTCGACGCGGTGGTCGTCCCCGGCGGCTTCTCCTATGGTGATTATCTGCGCTGCGGCGCCATCGCCCGCTTCTCTCCGGTGATGGGCGAGGTGGTCGAGGCTGCCGGCAAGGGCATGCCGGTCCTCGGCATCTGCAACGGTTTCCAGGTGCTGTGCGAGGCCGGCCTGCTGCCGGGTGCCCTCACCCGCAATGAGGACCTCCTGTTCCTCTGCCGCGACCAGTGGCTGCGCGTGGAGTCGGACGCCACCGCGTGGACGGCGCGGTACGACGCCGGCGCGGAGATCCTCATCCCGCTCAAGTCGGGCGAGGGCCGCTACCAGGCCCCGGCCGACGTGCTCGAGCGGCTCGAAGGCGAGGGCCGCGTGGTGTTCCGCTACGTGGGCGACAACCCCAATGGATCGCAGAACGCCATCGCCGGCGTGGCCTCCGAGAACGGCCGGGTGGTGGGTTTGATGCCGCACCCGGAGCACGCTACCGAGGCGCTCACCGGCCCCAGCGACGACGGCCTGGGCATGTTCCTGTCGGTGCTCGACGGGGTGCTGGCGGGCGCCTGACCGGTCGGGCGCACTTTCCAGTCCGAGCACCGGTTCCCGCCAGATGGCCGGGATCCGGTGCTCGGATGGTGTACGTGGCACTCGGATCGGTCTGCGCGCGCGTGAGCGCCCGGGCTATGCGCCCAGAGTCACGGCGGCCTCGTCGGAGTACACGGCGAAGGTGAACGACTCGGTCAGGTACAGCTCGATGTTCTCGGCGTCGTGCGCGGTGTATCCGATGGACAGGTCCTGGCCGATGTGCAGCGCGAAGTCGCCGCCGCGGGTGGTGAGCACCACGGCGCCCTCCAGCCCCGGCGCCCACACGATCTCGCCGTCGATGAGCCGCTTGAGGTGCTCCTTGATGGGGTATCCGTGGTCGGTGGTCTCCGAGACGGCGGTGAAGGACTCCGCGTCCATGAGGATCGAGTATGGGCCGTCCACGCCGTCGAGGCGCAGAATGCTCAGCGCCTGGGCGAGTGCGGTGGGCGCCTGCAGCGGGTCGCCCGGGAGCGCCATCGGCTCGTGGGAGGTGGCCTGCTTGATGCCGGTGATACGCGCGGCCGCATACCCTTCGAAGACGGCGCGGTCTTCGTGCAGGGCGATGGTCTTGGCGGCCTCCTTCACCGGATCCCAATCGGAATCCTGCGCACCGCGCTCGACGTCGTCGACGGCGGTGCGCGTCACCGTGAACGGCACCCGCAGCTCGACGACGGGCCGGGAGGTGCGAAGCCGGGCCTGGACGCCGCCGCCCGGCGCGTCGATCGCCTCGGTGTGGCCTGTGCCCACGGCGGCCAGGTCGAGGCCGGCGGGGCCGACGACGTCGACGACGCGGCGTCCGGCGATGTTCCGCTTGAAGGTGCGCCGGGCCTCCTCCTCGATCTCGGCCCACGCGCCGTCGGTGATCGGTGCGAGTTCACGGTGCAGATTGCTCATCATGCGTCACTCCTACTTGAGGCTGCCGATTCCGAGGGAATCGTCGGTGTCGGGGGAGGGGGTGGTGGCGTCGTCGGTCTCCTCCGCCCCGGCGCCCCCCGCGACCGGCGCCGGGGGGAGATCGCCGAGGAAGGACTGGGACGGGGCGAAGTACAGGTTGCCGGTCTGGGGCGTGGAGAAGTCGAGGAGCCTGTCGTAGTTGCCGGGCGGGTCCCCCAGAAACATGTTGCGCAGCATGCGCTCGAGCGTGTCCGCGCGCTTGGCATACCCGATGAAGTAGGTGCCGTGCAGGTCCGCGGTGGGGGTGCCGAAGGGCATGTTGGCGCGGTAGATGGCCAGGTCGTTGCCGTCGTCGTCGGCGATGTCGGTGAGCGCCACGTGGGAGTTGACCGGCTGGTCGTCACCGAGCTCGATGTCGTCGAGCTTGGTGCGGCCCACGACACGTTGCTGCTCCTCGACGGAGACGGCGTTCCAGGCGTCCATGTCGTGGTGGTACCGCTGCACGATGACGTAGCTCCCGGCGGCGAACGGGTCGCCGGCGTCGATATAGGCGGCGTCTGCCGCCTCCGCGCCCTCCGGGTTCTCCGTGCCGTCGACGAAGCCGAGCAGGTTGCGGCGGTCGAAATACTGGAACCCGTGCACCTCGTCGACGGCGCTGACGGCGCCGCGCAGCGCGCCCATGATCTGGTCGGCCAAGGCGAAGCAGGCGCCGGGCGACTCCGCCTGGATGTGGAAGAGCAGGTCCCCCGGAGTGGAGGGGGCACGGTGCCGACCGCCGTCGAGCTCGACGAACGGGTGCAGCTCCGGCGGCGGATCCGCGGCGAACAGCCGGGGCCAGGCCTCGGCGCCGATGCCGATGACGACTTCCGGCGACGCATCGGGTCTGCGGAACGCGACCGCCCTGCGCAGACCGGCGACGTCGGGCAGCAGGGCCCGCACGGCGTCCTCGCCGCCGGCGTCGATGGTGAGCGTGAGGAAGATCGCGGCGGAGGTCAGCGGCGTCGCGACCGACTGGGGTTTCGCAGGCGGCAGGCTCGCTCCGCCGGAACGATTCTCGGGCCCGTCGGGCATCGATGGTCTCCTGTCCGTGGTCGGCCCCCGCGCGGGAGGCGGCGGTCCCCGCATCGGCCGGCGGTGGGCCGATTCGGCACCCGGCCGGGTGCTTTCGCGCGCTACTCGAACATGCGTCTACCACCGTAATGGAACGGCTCTCGTGCGGCACCCGGTCGGCGCAGGGACCGTTGTCGTCAGCGCCTGCCATGATGGCGTCATGGTCACCGCTGACACGCCCGTTCCCGAGGGATCCGGCAGCCCTGATGGATCCGGCACCCCCGACACCTCCGCCGACGCGACGGGCCTGTGCGGGTTCATCGACTCGTCGCCGTCCCCGTTCCACGCGTGCGCTACGACGGCGGCGCGCCTGCGGACCGCCGGTTTCCGCGAGCTCGACGAGGCCGACGGGTGGCCGGCGGAGCCCGGGCGGTACTTCCTCGTGCGCGGCGGCTCCCTCATCGCCTGGCAGTCCCGCGCCCGCAGCGCGGACACGAACGTCCCGGCGCCGTTCCCTGCGCGGCCGTTCCGCATCATCGGCGCTCACACGGACAGCCCCAACCTGCGCGTCAAGCAGCACCCGGAGATCGACTCGGCGGGCTGGCGCATGGTGGGCCTCGAACCGTACGGCGGCGCCTGGCTCAATTCCTGGCTGGACCGCGACCTGGGTGTGTCCGGCCGCCTGGCGGTGGCGGCGCCCTCCGGGGGCGGGGTGGAGCACCGGCTGGTGCGCGTGGACGAGCCGGTGCTGCGCGTGCCGCAGCTCGCCATCCACCTGTCCGAGGACCGCAAGGGCGTGCAACTCGACCCGCAGCGCCACGTCGACGCCGTGTACGGGCTGGGCGCGTGGGAGGACGGGGCCGCGGGCGGGTTTCTTGGCCGGCTCGCGGCGCGCGCGGGCGTCCCGGCGGAGTCGGTGCTGGGGTGGGAACTCATGACGCACGATCTGGCCCCCAGTGCTGTCACCGGGGCGGACGGCGAGCTGGTCAGCGCGCCACGGCTGGACAACCTCGCCACCTGCTACGCCGGTCTGAGCGCGCTGCTGGACACGGTGGGGCCGAAGGTGTCCGTGGGCGACGGCGCAGACTCCGATGGTGTGGCGGACCCGGGCGCGGCGGATCCGGTGGTGGTGCTGTTCGACCACGAAGAAGTGGGGAGCATGTCCGCGCGCGGCGCCTTCTCCGACCTGCTCGGCACGGTGCTCGAACGGATCGTGCTGGCGCGCGGCGGCGGGCGCGACGACTACCTGCGCGCGATCGCCGGATCGGTGTGCGTCTCGGGCGACATGGCGCACGCCACGCACCCCAATTATCCGGAACGCCACGAGCCCCGGCACCGCATTCGCGCCGGCGGCGGCCCCGTCCTCAAGGTCAATCAGAACCTCCGCTACGCCTCCGATGCCACCGGCGCCGCGGAGTTCGCCCTGGCCTGCGATCGGGCCGGGGTGCCGCTGCAGCGGTACGTGCACCGCGCGGACCTGCCGTGCGGGTCGACCATCGGCCCCATCACCGCCTCGCGCACCGGCATCACCACCGTGGACGTCGGGGCGCCGCAGCTGGCCATGCATTCCGCGCGGGAGCTGATGGCCGCCTCGGACGTCGCGGCGTACGCGGCGGCGCTGGCGGCGTTCCTGGCCGGCTGAGCGCCTCCGTGGCCGGGGCCCCGCGCTCGGCCGGTCGCCGGGGCCACCTGCCAGCGGGGGAGGAACCCGCACGGATAGACTGGCCACGCCATCGCCGTGGGCATTCCGCTGCACCGAAAGGACCCCTCCACCCGTGTCAGCACAGTCACCCGTGTCAGCACAGCCGCCCGTCGCCGCGGAGCAGGCCGTGGACACGGTCTCGCACGCCGCCGCAACCCCGGACCTCGAGCAGCCCTTCCGCGAGCTGGGTTTGAAGGACGACGAGTACGCGCGCGTCCGCGAGATCCTGGGCCGCCGCCCCACGGACGCCGAGCTGGCCATGTACTCGGTGATGTGGAGCGAACACTGCTCCTACAAGTCGTCCAAGGTGCACCTGAAGTACTTCGGCGAGACCACCACGGACGCGATGCGCGCGCAGATGCTCGCCGGCATCGGCGAGAACGCGGGCGTCGTCGACATCGGCGACGGTTGGGCGGTCACCTTCAAGGTCGAGAGCCACAACCATCCGTCGTACGTGGAGCCGTACCAGGGCGCGGCCACCGGCGTGGGCGGCATCGTGCGCGACATCATGGCGATGGGCGCCAGGCCGATCGCCGTCATGGATCAGTTGCGCTTCGGCGACGTCGGGCACGCCGACACGCGGCGTGTGGTCGACGGCGTCGTCGCCGGGGTCGGCGGCTACGGCAACTGCCTGGGGCTGCCCAACATCGGCGGCGAGACCGTCTTCGACGCCTCCTATCAGGGCAACCCCCTGGTCAACGCGCTGTGCGCGGGCGTGATGCGCAAGGAGGACCTGCACCTGGCGCACGCGTCGGGCACCGGCAACCGGATCATCCTGTTCGGCGCACGCACGGGCCTCGACGGCATCGGCGGGGTCTCGGTGCTGGCGTCGGAGACGTTCGACGAGTCGCAGGGCCGCCGCAAGCTCCCCGCCGTGCAGGTCGGCGATCCGTTCACGGAGAAGGTCCTCATCGAGTGCTGCCTGGAGCTCTACGCGGCCGAGCTCGTCGTGGGGATCCAGGATCTCGGCGGCGCGGGGCTGGCCTGCGCCACCTCGGAGCTCGCCGCGGCCGGTGACGGCGGCATGCGCGTCCGGCTCGAGCGGGTGCCGCTGCGCGCCGAGGGCATGACGCCGGCGGAGGTGCTCTCCAGCGAGTCGCAGGAGCGCATGTGCGCGGTGGTCGCGCCGGAGAACGTCGACGCGTTCATGGCCGTCTGCGCCAAGTGGGACGTGCTCGCCACCGACATCGGCGAGGTCACCGACGGCGACAACCTCGTCATCGAATGGCACGGGCACACCGTGGTGGATGCACCGCCGTCGAGCCTCGCCGACGAGGGGCCGGTGTATCACAGGCCGGTGGCGCGCCCGGACTCCCAGGACGCGCTGATCGGCGACACGACGGCGTCGTTGGCGCGTCCGCGGTCCTCCGAGGAGCTGCGCGCCACGCTGCTGCGGATGATCGCGTCGCCGCAGCTGTGCAGCCGCAAGTGGATCACCGAGCAGTACGACCGCTACGTCCGCGGCAACACCGTCTTGGCGGAGAATGCCGACTCCGGCGTGATCCGTATCGACGAGGAGACCGGCCGCGGTATCGCACTGGCCACCGACGCCTCCGGCCGGTACACCGCGCTCGACCCCTACGCCGGCGCACAGCTGGCGCTGGCCGAGGCCTACCGCAGCGTGTCCGTCAGCGGCGCGGTGCCCACCGCGGTGACGAACTGCCTCAACTTCGGTTCGCCCGAGGACCCCGGTGTGATGTGGCAGTTCCAGCAGGCCGTGCGCGGGCTGGCGGACGGCTGCGCACAGCTCGGCATCCCCGTGACCGGCGGCAACGTCAGCTTCTACAACCAGACCGGCGACGAGCCGATCCTGCCCACGCCGGTGGCCGGCGTGCTGGGGGTGTTCGACGACGTCCACCGTCGCCTGCCGACAGGGCTGGGGCTGGAGCCGGGGGAGACGCTCATCCTGCTCGGCGAGACGCGCGACGAGTTCGACGGTTCCGCGTGGTCGCAGGTGGAGCACGACCACCTGGGCGGTGTGCCCCCGCGCGTCGACCTGGAACGCGAGCGTCTGCTTTCGGAAATCCTCGTCGCCGGAAGCCGCGACGGCCTGCTCAGCGCGGCGCACGACCTGTCGGAGGGCGGGCTGGCCCAGGCTGTCGTGGAGTCGGCCCTGGCCGGCGAGACCGGCTGCCGCATCATCATCCCCGAGGGCGCCGACCCGTTCGTGACGCTGTTCTCCGAGTCGGCAGGCCGGGCGCTGGTGGCCGTGCCGCGCACCGAGGAGAGCCGCTTCGTCGCGATGTGCGACGCGCGCGGGCTGCCGTGGGCGCGCATCGGCGTCGTCGACCAGGGGTCCGACTCCGTGGAGGTGCAGGACCACTTCCAGGTGACCCTCGACGAGCTGCGCGAGGAGCACGAAGCGACGTTGCCGAGGCTGTTCGGCTGACACCGCACCCGGCGCATCGTCCCCGGCCGTGACCGGGCCGAGACGAGGGGCGGGCGGGGTCGACAACCGGGCTGATGATCAGGCGGGGACGACGCCGTCGAGCCAGTCGAAGACGATTTCGTTGCGGCGGGCCGGTGCCATCGGGGCGCAGTGATACTGCGCCCCGTCGGCAGCGGTGAGGGTGACCATAGTCGCGTCGTCGACGGTGAGCAGCGACAGGAACTCCGCGGGCTGCCCGGGGTAGAAGCTCTCGGCTTCGTAGTCGAGCACCAGCGTGGGGCAGCGGATCAGCTGTGCGGCGTCGGCGACGGTGAACTGCTTCATCCGCGCCGCGACGGCGGCGAAGTCGCGGGTGGGATGCCCGCCCAGTGCCGCGTCGTGCGCCTCCGGGGTGTAGATCTCCATGCGCTTGGCCACGGTGAACCGCTGCTCCGGCGTCATCCCGGGGACGATGTGCTCGTTCCAGGTCAGGTTGGTCCGGACAGGGTCGTCGGGGTCGACGATCGCCCGCACCTGCTCGGGGAGGGTCCGCCACATGTCCACGGCGGGCGGATCGGCGACGAGCGCGGCGATCCGGTGCTCGTAGGCGGCGGCGCGCGCCACCAGCTCTCCGCCCATGCTCCATCCGGTGAGCGCGATCGCGTCCGCATCGACGTCGTCCCGCGCGGCGAGAAGATCGACGATCGGCGTGATCACCGCCTCCCAGTCGGGGCGGAAGGGCACGCCGCGCTCGAACAGCATCGAGCCCTGCCCCGGACCTTCGAAGACGAGGGCGTTCCAGTCCCGGTCCAGCGCCGCGCGCACGCCGTAGGCGATGAGCTCGACGCCTTGCGCGTCGCTGCCGTTGTTGATGATCACGGTGCGCCGGGCCGACCCGGAGTCGTCGGGGCGGAACAGCCACCCGGGCAGACCACCGCCGCTGTACGGGATCTGCACGACCTCGGCGGCGGGGCGTGCCCCGAGGGCCAGGCCGGCGCCGTCGATGCCGCGGTCCCAGCCCCTGCGGTACTCCGCGTAGAGGGACTGCTCGTCGCCGGGAGCGGCGGTGCCGAGCACGAAGAACAGGGCGCGTGTGTAGTACGAGGCGGCGCGCAGCGCGGTGTCGCGAGCGGTGACGTGATCGCCCGCCGCGGCCGCGGTGTCGGAGGCGCCGGCGAGGCGGTCGCCCATCGCGCGGAACGCGGTGACGTAGCCGCGGTAGTCCGCGCCGGCGGCGTTCGCCTGATCGACCGCGGTGACGACCTCGCCGGCCTCGGAGATCCCGTAGGCCGACTCGCCGAGGCCGAAAAGCGCGTCGAAGTTCATCGACTCGTCGGTGAAGAGCCGGAGCGCAGGAAGCGGAGCGGCGCCGGCCCCGGGCGGCCCGGCGGGAGGCGGCGCAACGGTGGTCGACGGTGCGATCGGGTCGGCGGGCGCGGCACCGCCCGCGGGATCCGACCCGCAAGCGGCGAGACCCACTGCCGCGCCGGCGCCGAGGGCGCCGGCGAGGAATCCGCGCCGTGTGGTGGCTGGGTCCATGGTTTCCGACCTCCTTGTGCAGGCTCGGGCCGGGATCGGCGGGAACGGCCCGCGTGCCATTTCATGCTAGAGAGTCCCGTATGGTCCGGGCCGGTTCGCCGGGAATCGGCGTCGACGCGGACGGACGCCGCGGGGTGGCAGGCGCGACGTAAGGTCCGGCGGAGACCACCCGGGTAATAGCATGAGCGTGTCCGTCCTGGGGAACGACGAAGCGGGAAGGAGGCACCCGGGTGTCCGCGGTTCCGGTGTCCAAGGTTCCGCCGTCCCGTATCGCCTGTCGCCGTGCTCGTTAGGTCCGGGGACGCGGGGCGCGGCGACCTCGCCGACGGCCCCGGTGGCGGCCCCGATGCGCCGCGCGGCGCGGAGCCTGCCGGGGCGGTCCCGGGGCGACGCCCGCGTCTGCGGCGGGCCGGCCGGTGGGCCGCGGGTCTGGCGAAGTTCGACATCACGGGAGTCTTCTTCGCGACCCTCTTCCTGTGCTGGTCGCTGACCCCGTCGCTGCTTCCGCGCGGGTGGCTGTTCCAGGGGCTCATCGGCGGCATCAGCGCAGCGCTCGGCTACGGCACCGGTCTGTTCGTCGGCTGGGCCGTACGGCGCGTCTACCTGGATCGGCGCACCTGGTGGCCGCTGCCGCGCCGGCGATTGCACGTGGTGCGCGTCGCGGTGGCCACGGTGTGCGTGGCCGCCACGCTCGGGATGCTGGTGTTGTCGTCGATGTGGCAGCGCGAACTCGCGGCGCTGATGGGCATGGAGGGGGCGAGCGCCGGCGGCTACATCCGGGCCGGGCTGGTCACGGTCGGCGTGCTCGCGGCCGTGGTCACCGTCGTGCGCCTGCTGCGCGACGCCGCACTGTGGGCCGGCGGGGCACTGGCCCGGCACACCGGCATGCCCCGGGCCGCGGCGGTCGCGGTGGGCACGATCGCCG
Organism: Tomitella gaofuii; assembly: GCF_014126825.1. Taxonomy (NCBI): domain Bacteria; kingdom Bacillati; phylum Actinomycetota; class Actinomycetes; order Mycobacteriales; genus Tomitella; species Tomitella gaofuii. The sequence continues at coordinate 1,307,316 of NZ_CP059900.1, forward strand.
TGGCCGCCATCGCCCTGGTCGTGGTCGACGAGGTGCTGCTGCGCGTCACCGAGGGCGTCACGAACCGCATCTTCAGCGCCAACAACGAGGCCACGCCGCCGGGGATCGAGCAGCCGCTGCAGGCGGAGCGTTCCGGTAGTGCGGCGTCGCTGATCCCCTGGGACACGCTCGGCTACGAGGGGCGGTACTTCGTGGCGCGGGGCTGGCGCCAGGATGAGCTGCAGCGGCAGACGGGCGCACCCGCGCGCCAGCCGATCCGCCTGTACGTCGGGCTCGATTCGGCCCCCACCCCGCAGAGCCGGATGCGGCTGCTGCGCGACGAGATGGCCCGCACCCGCGCCTTCGACCGCGAGGCCGTCGTCGTCATCCCCACCACGGGCACGGGATGGGTCAATCCCACCGCCGCGCAGGCCATCGAGCTGATGTACGGCGGGGACACGGCGATCATCGCCTCCCAGTACTCCTACAAGCCGAGCGCGGTGTCCTTCCTGACCGACCGGGATGCGGCCGCGGAGGCCGGACGGCGCCTGATCGACACGGTGCACGGCGCGTACGAGGAGGCCGTCGCCGGAGAACCCGAAGACGACCGGCCGGAGCTGTATGTCTACGGCGAGAGCCTGGGGGTCACGGCGGGCGAGGGCGCATTCGCTTCGCTCACCGACATCAGGGAGACGGTGGACGGCGTGCTGTGGGTGGGGCCGCCCAACAGCAGCCGGCTGTGGCGCAGCATCGTCACCCGCCGCGACCCCGGCACCGACGAGGTCGAGCCCACCTACGCGGGCGGACTGGTGGTGCGGTTCGCGAACGACGCCCAGGACATCCGTGCCGACGAACGCGAGGCGGCGGACGGCGAGAGCATGTGGCTGCGGCCCCGGGTGCTCTACATCCAGCATCCGTCCGATCCCGTGGTGTGGTGGTCGACCGATCTTCTGATACACCGCCCGGCATGGCTGTCCGAGACGCCGGGATACGACCGCCTGGCGGCGATGCGCTGGTTCCCACTGGTCACGTTCTGGCAGGTGAGCGCCGACCTGGCGATGGCGGCGGACGTTCCCGACGGCCACGGCCACAACTACGGCACCCAGGTGCTCGACGGGTGGGCCGCGGTGGCCGCGCCCCCCGGCTGGACCGACGCCGACACCGAGCGGACACGCGTGCTGTTGCAGCGGGCGCGCGAACATCAGGGACCGGAGAAGTGAACGCACCGTCGGCGCGCGTGCCGGCGGATGGATGGAGACGGACAGAGCGAAGGAGAACCGGTGGCTGCGGCGGGACGGAGAGCGGCGGACGATCCGGCGCGCACGCGGGCGGCCATGCTCGCAGTGCGGGCATGGCTGGATGCCGTCGACCAAGACACCGGCGACGACGGCGCAGCCGGCGGTAGCGGGGGCGACGGGGATCGGGACGGGGCAGCGGCGGCGAAGCCCCCGCGGGCCGTCGTCGCGGAGGCGGTACGCCGGAGTGCGCGCACGCTGGAATCGGTGGCGCCCGGGCACAGCGTGGAGGTCCGGGTGCCGCCGTTCGTGGCCGTGCAGTGCATCGAAGGGCCCCGGCACACGCGCGGAACGCCGCCGAACGTGGTCGAGACCGATGCGCTGACCTGGTTGCGGCTGGCGGCCGGGCGGTGGTCGTGGGAGCGCGCGGTAGCGGCGGGCTCCGTGGCGGCGTCGGGATCGCGTGCAGCGGAGATCGCGCGCTGGTTGCCGATCGTGCCACTGTGAGCGGGTGTGACCGACCACGCCCGGTGGTGCGGAAGCCGTGGCCGTAGAATGGGCGGCGCATCGCCCAGCCGCGCAAGGGAGCACTCAGTGGTGACCGACGTCGATCCGACGAGCACCGACAGCACACCCCATGTCACTCCGCCGGAGGCGGACGAGCCGGAGCCGCGCGAGGAGTGCGGGGTTTTCGGTGTCTGGGCGCCAGGCGAGGACGTCGCCAAGATGACCTACTACGGTCTCTACGCCCTGCAGCACCGCGGGCAGGAGGCCGCCGGGATCGCCGCGGCGGACGGCGCGCAGATCCTGGTGTTCAAGGACCTGGGACTGGTCTCCCAGGTCTTCGACGAGCAGACACTCGGCTCGATGCGCGGGCACATCGCCATCGGCCACACGCGCTATTCCACGACCGGGGCCACCACCTGGGAGAACGCGCAGCCGATCTTCCGCACCACCACGGCGGGCACCGGCATCGCACTCGGGCACAACGGCAACCTCGTCAACACCGCCGAACTCGCGGCGGAGGCGTCGGAGAAGGGCCTGCTGGGCCGCAACCGCGGAAGCGGGCGCGGAAGCTCCGACTCGGATCTCATCGGCGCGCTGCTCGCGCATGCGGCCGCGGACAGCACCATCGAGCAAGCGGCGATCGAGCTTCTCCCTCGGCTGCGCGGCGCGTTCTGCCTGACGTTCATGGACGAGAACACGCTCTACGCCGCGCGTGACCCGCACGGAGTGCGTCCGCTGTGCCTGGGGCGGCTCGAGCGCGGCTGGGTGGTCGCCAGCGAGACGTCCGCCCTCGACATCGTCGGCGCGTCGTTCGTCCGCGACATCGAACCGGGCGAGCTTCTCGCGATCGATGCGGACGGGGTGCGGTCGTCGCGTTTCGCCGAGCCCACGGTCACGTCGTGCGTGTTCGAGTACGTGTACCTGGCCCGGCCGGACAGCGTGATCGACGGCCGCTCGGTGCACGCCACGCGCGTGGAGATCGGCCGGCGGCTGGCGGGGGAGTGTCCCGCGCCGGACGGCGAGCTCGTCATCCCGGTACCGGAGTCGGGGACGCCGGCGGCCATCGGGTATGCGCAGGGCTCGGGCATCGCGTACGGGCAGGGGCTGGTCAAGAACGCGTACGTGGGCCGTACATTCATCCAGCCCAGCCAGACCATCCGCCAGTTGGGCATCAGGCTCAAGCTCAACCCGCTGCGCGAGGTGATCCGCGGCAAGCGGCTCGTCGTGGTCGACGATTCGATCGTGCGCGGCAACACGCAGCGCGCGCTCGTGCGGATGCTGCGTGAGGCGGGCGCCGCGGAGGTGCATGTCCGCATCGCCTCGCCCCCGGTGCGCTGGCCCTGCTTCTACGGCATCGACTTCGCCTCGCCGGCCGAGCTGATCGCCAACAACACCGGCAGCGGCAACGGTCGCGCTCCCGCTGCGGACGGCGAAACGCCGGACCTGGACCGCGTGGCGGACTTGGTCGAGGGGGTGCGGCAGAGCATCGGTGCGGACTCGCTCGGATACATCTCCACGGACGGCATGATCGCGGCCACCCGGCAGCCGGCCTCGCGGCTGTGCGCGGCCTGTTTCGACGGGACGTACCCCATCGCGCTTCCCGCGGAGGAATCGCTGGGCAAGAACGTCCTGGAGCCGATGTTCGAGCGTGCCACGGAGGACGGGCGCGGCGGCAGCGGCGACGAGCGTACCGTCGTCGTGGACGAGCGCAACGACGCCCCGGCCATGCGCAACGATAATGTGGACGCAGTGCGCAGGCCCTGACGGCACGGGCAAGCGCGCAGAACCCGGTACGGGGTGGACCCGGCGCGGTTGCGGCGGGTATGTGGTCGTGGTCCGGTATCGTGGGCGTGCAAGTCCGCTCGTGCGCGGGCGCTGGGCTTGCGTGACCGTACGTCCCCCGAGCCGAGTGTTCCCGCGATCCCGCCTGTGATCCGGCTCTGCTCGAGACCCTTCACAGCTGTCGGAGCCGTTACCTGATGACCGAGAATTCCCAGTCCGAGGACACACCGGCGCAGTCCAGCCCGGGCGCGTCGTACGCCGCCGCCGGTGTGGACATCGCCGCCGGCGAGCGCGCCGTCGAGCTGTTCGCCGACCACGTCTCCAAGGCCACGCGGCCCGAGGTGGTCGGCGGCATCGGCGGCTTCGCCGGGCTATTCGCGCTCAAGGGCGGGTACCGGGAGCCGCTGCTCGCCGCCTCCTCGGACGGCGTGGGCACCAAGATCGCGGTGGCGCAGGCCATGGACAAGCACGACACCGTGGGACAGGACCTCGTTGCCATGGTCGTCGACGACCTCGTCGTCTGCGGCGCGGAACCGCTGTTCCTGCAGGACTACATCGCAGTGGGCAAGGTGGTCCCGGAACGCGTGGCGGAGATCGTCGGCGGCATCGCCGACGGGTGCGCCATCGCCGGCTGCGCCCTGCTGGGCGGTGAGACGGCGGAACACCCCGGGCTCATGGAGCCGGGCGTATACGACCTGTCCGCCACCGGCGTCGGCGTGGTCGAGGCCGAGGACGTCCTGGGCCCGGACCGTATCCGGCCCGGCGACGTCGTCATCGGAATGCGGGCGTCCGGGCTGCACTCCAACGGCTACTCCTTGGCCCGCAAGGTGCTCCTCGACATCGCACGCCTGCCGCTGGACGGCTATGTGGAGGAGTTCGATCGCACGTTGGGCGAGGAGATGCTCGAACCCACCCGCATCTACGCCAAGGACTGTCTGGCGTTGATCGCGGAGACGGAAGTGCGCACGTTCTGCCACGTCACGGGGGGAGGGCTCGCATCGAACCTGGCACGCGTCATCCCGCAGGGGCTCGTCGCCGAGGTCGATAGGGGCTCATGGACCCCGGCCGCGGTGTTCTCGCTCATCGCCCAGCGCGGCCGCGTCGAGCGCGCCGAGATGGAACAGACCTTCAACATGGGGGTGGGCATGGTGGCGGTCGTGGCGCCGGAGGACGTCGACCGTGCGCTCGCCGTTCTCACGGCCCGTCACGTGGATTCGTGGGTGCTGGGCAGCGTCCGCAAGCCCGGCGAGGGCGAGGCGGAGCGGGCGACGCTGGTGGGCGATCACCCGCGTTTCTGACCCGACGTCGGCGCAGGGCCCGGACTCCGCGGAATCGCGTGGAGACCGGGCCCGAGTCGTCTGCGGGTTCCGGAGCCAGCGGTCCGGCGGGCGTGTCGGTGGTGCGGTACGCCCGCTGCGGATGCGGGCACGAAAAAACGGTACGACGCGGGACCGGGATGTCCTGCGTCGTACCGTGTTGTCAAGGCCAGGCGAGCGCCCGCAGCTGACGGAGCGCTCGCGTGCTCGGCGGTGAGGCTCCTCAGTGACGCCACTCGTCGTGGTCGTCGTCCCACGCAGACCCTGCGTCCCGATCGGAGCGGTCGTCCTCCAGGAGGTCGCCCCCGGAGGGCGACGAGGTCGACAGCTCCTGCTGCAGGCTCTCGAAGTCGGTCGTCGGGGAGGAGTACTTCAGCTTCCGAGCAACCTTGGTCTGCTTTGCCTTCGCCCGGCCGCGGCCCATGGCTGCCCCCTTCGCGCAATGACGGGGCGGCCTGGGGAAACGTGGCGGCCCCGTACAACTGAGTATCTTTTCCTGCCCCTACTCTAGCCTGCCCGCGCGAAAAGTGCCGCCACCGCCCGCCCGCGGTGTCGCAAAATACACGTCCATAGCCCTCCGACCAGCGGTGGAACGATTCGGCGGGTTCGGGCGGACTGTACGGACACCGTCAGGTCAGCGCCCCCTCAAGCGGTCGATCGCGGCGCGGCCGGCCTGCACCCGGTCGTCGTGGGGGACGGAATCGGGGTCGATGGACGCGGCGAGGCCGCCGGCGGTGAGGGCGGTGTCCGGGGAGACCGAGCGCTTGAGCAGAGCGAGGGCGACGGGGCCCAGCTCGAAGTGGTCGATCACCGTGCCGACACGGCCCACCCTGCGGCCGTCCGCGGTGACGGCGTCGCCGGGGGCGGGGCGCTCGTCTTCGCTGCCGTCGAGGTGCAGCAGCACCAGGTTCCGCGGGGGCTTGCCCAGGTTGTGCACGCGGGCCACCGTCTCCTGCCCGCGGTAGCAGCCCTTGTCCAGGTGCACCGCACCCGCCGCGTCCGGCCCGCCGATCCAGCGGACCTCGTGGGGGATGGTGCGGTCGTCGGTGTCGACGGAGAGCCTGGGCCGCAGGGATTCGACCCGCAGCGCTTCGTACGCCCACGTGCCGGCGGGACGCGCGCCCGCCTCGGTGAGTCGTTCCCACCAGCCCGCCAGCTCGCCACGCGGAACGACGAAGTCCAGCGCGCCCTGTCCGGGCCACGGCATGCGACGGACGAATCCGCCGCCGGGCAGTGGCGAGGACGAGTACGGCCGGTCCGGCACCGGCACCATCGCCGCGAACCCCGGAGGCGGCTGCGCGTCCGCCCGGGCGCCGTCGCCGAGCACCGTGAGGACCGCGTGGTCGTCGGCGGCCTGCGGCTCCACTTTCGCCCAGAACACCATCGAGGTCAGGTAGTGGAGCAGCGAGTGCCCGTGGCCGGGCTCCGTGTCCAACCACAGGGTGTCGTCCATGTCGGTGAGCACGAAGTGCTCCTGGATGCGGCCCGCGATGTCGAGGACGAGGTCCTCGGCGCCGTCGCCGGGCGACAGGGACTCGAGGTGCTGACTGGTGAGCGAGTGCAGCCAGGTGAGGCGTTCCGGCCCGGGCACGCGGATCACGGGCCGGTGCGAGCGGTCCACCACGGCGATGCCGCGGGCGGCCGCGCGTTGCTCGCCGAACGGGTCGCCGAAATGCCATGCGACGCCGTCGTCGGAGACCACGCCCGTGCCCGGCGCGGCGGGGACGGCGCCGGATACCGACATCGACGGGCCGACGGGAGGGGGAGTGCTGACTTGGTGGGACGTGTCGTCACGTGAAGCCGAAACCACGTCCCCATCCTACGTCCGCCCCGGCGCGGCACGCTGTACATGATTGCGGGGGCGCGGGCGGGTGTCCGCATTAGGGTGGTCACATGACTGATTCGGGCGTGAACGATGGTCCTGGCGGCGCTGGTGGTGGCGGGCAGGTCGTGATGACCCTCGACGGCACGGAGCATGCGGCCGACGCCCCGCTGCTCTTCGCGGACGACCTGGCCGTGCTCCGCGGCGACGGGGTGTTCGAGACGGTACTGGTGCGTGGAGGCGCACCGCGGCTGCTGGACGCGCACATCGAGCGTCTGGCCAGGTCGGCGCGCATGCTGGAGCTGCCGTCGCCGGACAAGCAGGCGTGGCGGCGGTTGGCTGAGGCCGCCGCGGCACGGTGGGGGGCGGAGGGTGAGGGCGTGATGCGCCTCGTCCTGAGCCGCGGACGCGAGTCGGGGGGCGGGCCGACCGGATTCGCGCTCGTCTCGTCGCTGCCCGCCCGGAGTGTGCGGGTGCGCAAGGACGGCGTCGCGGTCATCACGATGGACTGCGGGAGGTCCGTGGAGACGGCGGGCGCGTCGCCGTGGGAGCTGGCGGGGGCGAAGTCCATCTCGTACGCGTCGAACATGGCGGCCCTTCGGTACGCCGAGCGGCAGGGGGCCGGGGACGTGATCCTCGTCAGCTCCGAGGGGTACGTGCTGGAGGGCCCGCGCTCGACGGTGGTGATCGCACGGGACGGCGGGTTCATCAGCCCGCCGGTGGAGCACGGAATCCTGCCGGGCACCACGCAGCATGCGCTTTTCGAGGCGGCCCGTGAACGCCGGATCAGCTGCCGGCATGCTCCGCTGCGGCCGGCGGACCTCATCGCCGCGGAAGGAGTGTGGTTGCTGTCGTCGACCACCCTGGTGGCGACCGTGCGCACGGTCAACGGGGTCGACATCGGCCGATCGGACCTGGACGGCGCCGTGCGGTCCATGGTGGAGGCGGCGGTCGGCGGCGGTTCGGGCTCCGGGGCCGACGCCGACCCGCAGAAGAGCGACGCTCCGCAGCAGGCCGGCGCCGCGCCCCGGTCTGCCACCGCTGACGCTGCGCGCGGCTAGCCGTACCGGCCCCCTTTGTCAGGATTCCGACGCGGGCGTCCACCCCGCGGCGAGGATCTTGTCGAGCCTGCCCCGGCGGCGGGGCGGGACCAGCCCGGACAGCAGAACCTGCAGCATTTCGTGGACGCGCTGGGGGAGATCGGCCCGTTGTGTCTGAAACTGGGAGAACAATTGGACGCCGGTGAAAGCGGAGACGATGAAGTGGCCCAGCGCCTCGGCGTCGACGTCCTCGCGTAGATCGCCCTCGTCGATGGCGCGGCGCGCGAGGCGTGCGCAGCCGGTGATCCAGTTCTCGTACGGGTGGTGCGGGCCGTCCGTGAGGCTCAATTCAAGGGTGATGCGCATGCCGGCCCGGACTATCGGGTCTTCCAGGATCTGCCGTGCCATCTCGTGGCAGACCATGACGATCTTCTCCAACGCCGTGGCGTCCGACGCTTCGATGGTCTCGACGGCGGCGACGGACTGACGCTGCTGTGCTGCGATGACCTCGCGGGCGAGGGATTCCTTGGTCTTGAAGTGGAAGTACAGCGCGCCCTTCGTCGTTCCGGCGGCCTCGACGACTTCGTTCAGGCTGGCCCCGTCGTAGCCGTACCGCTCGAAGGCGATGGCCGCGCCTTTGACTATGAGGGCGCGCGTGGTGAAGGCACGGGCCTGTTTGACCATCGCACTAACCTCCAGGGCGTGGGCCGGGCCGCGCCACGGCGGATCGGTGGGGCACCGATGCGGTGTGCGGCGTCATCGAACGGCGGACCGGTCGCCGCGTACCAGGCTGCGGCCGCGGACGACTATCGACTCGGCACGAGTAGAACGTGTCACATATTAAATTACCATCAGAAGAATTGTCGGGCGACGCGACCGCACGACTCACTGCGCGTGGGCGCCGGGGATGAACGTGACGTGACGATGCGGCGTCCGACGCAGACTGCGGAGGCGGGCCGGAGAACGCCGCCGAGGGGATGTCGACACCGGGGGTCGGCGGCGCGTGCCCATGCGCCCATGCGGCGGCAGGGGCGGGCCTGGAGAGATGCGGGATGGCGGGCGCCGTGCGGGCGCGTGCGGGACCGCGCCCGCACGCGCCCTCGGCGTGCCGAAAGCGGGGGCGGACGGTCAGCCGGCGTAGCGGCTGAGTCGCGCCGACATGTGCGGGCGGGGTTCGCCGTCGGCGAAGGCGCGCTCCTCGACATACGCGAGGTCGCCGCCCTCGACGATCCCGTAGATGCGGGTGGCGCCGCCATAGTGGGGGCCGGTGGCGCTGCGGATGACGACATCGGTCGCCATCTCCCACGAGGACTGGTTGCGCGGCGCGCCGTAGAACATCTCGATCACGCCGGAACTGTGAGTGAGCATGAACTCGATGACATCGTCGTCGGTGATGCGCCAGAAACCCGATTCGCGGAGAGTGGGGCGGGCATATGCGCCCTCATCGTCGAGCAGCCATGCGCGAGCCTCCCAGGAGAGATACGCGCCGCCGTCGTGGGTGACGGTGATCTGCTGGCCGAATCGGTGCCCGCCCAGCTCGGGGGAGTCCCCCTCGCCCTCGCCGCGCCACACCCCCACCAGCGGAAGCAGCGCCAGCAGCGCAGGGTTGAGGTCCGGCCCCTGCCGCAGGTTTGCGGTGTCGTCCGGCAGCGGCAGGCCCGCGAGGTTGCCAACGTTGCGGTCGGACGTGCCGGTGGCGGCGGCCCGCTCGGCAGCCTCGGAGACAGCCCGGTTGGCGGAACCCGCGACGGGCGGCTGCCCGCCGGCGCCGTCCCCGGCCGGGGCGTCGCTCGACGGCCCCGACATCACTGTTCGGGGGACTCGTTCGTGATCGTGCGCATCACCGTGTAGACGGCGAACCACGCGATGGCGATGCTGCACAGGACCAGGAGGATCGTAAAGAAGATTTCCACGTCGGTCATCCTATCGTGATCGGGCTCGGGGGAAGGCGCGCAGGGCCGCAGGGAGGGCAGGCCGCATGCGTGAGGGCCCGGCACCAGGCGGTGCCGGGCCCTCACGCCCCGGTCACGGCCGGGGCGTATGTCAGCAGCAGTTACGCGGCGAGGGTGATGGTCGTCTCGTGGACTCCCGGCCCGGACGGCGCGACGGTCGTGTCGCCGTTGCCGGCCGACGACAGCGCGCGGACGGTCCAGCTGCCCGGTCCGGCGAAGAACCGGAAGTCGCCGGTTGCGGACGCCACCACCTCCGCGGTGAACTCGCCCGACGAGTCGAGCAGCCGGACGAACGCGCCGCCCACCGGCTGGCCGTCCTTACCCACGACCCGGCCGGTGATGACGGTCTCGGTCTCGGCGTCGACCCCGGCGGGGAGGGTCTGACTCTGCACTGGTGCTCCGCACATGGTGTTCTCCCTAGTGTGTTCCGGTGCGCCCTCAGGCGCCCTGCTCGATGGGGGCGCCGACGAGCGAGCCGTACTCGACCCAGCTGCCGTCGTAGTTCTTGACGTTCTTCTTGCCGAGGATCTCCTGCAGGACGAACCAGGTGTGGCTGGAACGCTCGCCGATGCGGCAGTAGGCGATGGTCTCCTTGGCGTCGTCGAACCCCTTGGCGCCGTAGAGGGCGGAAAGCTCCTCGTCGGACTTGAAGGTGCCGTCCTCGTTGGCGGCCTGGCTCCAGGGCACGTTGAGCGCTCCGGGGACGTGTCCGCGGCCCTGCGCCTGCTCCTGCGGCAGGTGCGCGGGCGCGGCCAGCTCGCCGGAGAACTCGCCGGGGGAGCGGACGTCGACCAGGTTCTGGTTTCCGATGGCGGCGATGACGTCGTCGCGGTAGGCGCGGATCGACGCGTCGGGCTCCTGCGCCGCGTACTCGGTGGCGGGGCGGCGCACCGTATCGGTGGACAGCGGGCGGGCGTCGAGCTCCCATTTCTTGCGGCCGCCGTCGATGAGCTTGACGTCCTGGTGGCCGTAGTACTTCAGGTACCAGTAGGCGTAGGCGGCGAACCAGTTGTTGTTGCCGCCGTAGAGGACGACGGTGTCGTCGTTGGCGATGCCGCGCTCGGAGAGGAGGCGGCTGAAGCCCTCGCGGTCGAGGAAATCGCGGCGGACCGCATCCTGCAGGTCCGCGCGCCAGTCCAGGCGCACGGCGCCCTCGATGTGTCCGGTCTCGTACGCGCTGGTGTCTTCGTCGACCTCGACGAAGACGACGCCGTCCGCGCCGATGTTCTTCTGTGCCCAGTCGGTGCTGACCAGGACGTCGGAGCGTGCCATGAGGTTCCTTCCTCGCTGTGCCACCGCAGCAGGCGGTGACGCTGTGTGTGACTCTCGATCAGTGGATGCGAAAATCGTTCCCCGGCACCGTGATGCCGGAAGTATCTGGATGATGGCCGCGCGGGAGCGGCCGGGTTTCCGAACGGGTGCGGCCGCCAGTGCGACGTGCCGCCCGCCGGTGGGGCACCGGATCCGGGTGCCGGCGATGCCGCGGGGAGGCGGCGTCACCGGTGGAGCGGAATCCGGTCATGACATTCGCAGGTAGGCGAGCATCGGGTACATCCTGCAGCCCAGGCAGACGCCGAAGGCTGCGTTCAACAGTGCTGCGAACAGCGCGAACGCGGTGGCGATGGCGCCGAGCAACGGCATCCCCGCCGTGTAACCGGCGAGGCCGACGACCGCGAAGGCGAGGCCCACCGTCTGCGCAAAACGCAGGGGCGCCACCGGCTCCCGCTCCGCCGGAGGCGTGAGGCGGGGGGCGACGAGGCGGGCGAAGAACCAACCGTACGGGCTGCGGCGCGGGCCGAAGGCGGCGCCGGCGGCGAACACCAGGGCCTGAACGGCGAGCAGCCACCAAGCACCGGTGAGCAGCACGACCGCGAGAACGGCGGTCGTGACGGCGGCGGCGAAGCGGGGACCGCGGACGTCCACGCCGACGCCCGGCGACGCGGGGGCCGGACGCGTGGCGTCGCGTTCGGTGGATTCCAGAGGCATCGGGTGCGTGCTCCTTGGGCTGCTGAGGATGCCGCGCGACGTGATGACGACTGCGGCTGCCGGTGACCGGCGGGGGACTGCGTGGGCGGCGTGCGAGGTTTCGGCGATCCGGACGATGCCCCGGAGAGCGATGTATCTCGAAGTCCGTGGTGGGGGATCCCCGCCGGAACCGTGGCGGCGCTATCGGTGGAAGCGACCTTTGCCTTGCCCGTTGATCAGCAACAGGAACAGCAACAGCCCCCGAGGCGGCACAGGTCGACTGCGCGGCGTCGGGTGAGCATCATTCGCTCGTGGCTTGTCTGCACAGGATGAGGCTACCGTGCCGCGTGCGGTCTGCGCCACTCCGGGGTGCGGCGCGGGGGTGCCGGGGCGCACCCGGTGCGGCGTTCCGGTACGCCGCACCGGTGGTTCAGCGCAGGGAGCGCAGCGCGTCGGCCAGTGCCGACGTATCCGGCACACCGCTGATCCGCCCGTGCTGTGAGCCGTCGCTTCTGTAGAGGAACGTCGTGGGCAGCGACATCACGTGCAGGCGGCGGGCCAGCGCGGCGTGCTCGTCCAGGTCGAGCTCGAGGTCCTGCACGGGCGCGCCCGCGGGGTCCTCCTCCGCGAGTCGTTCCACGGTGCCGGCCACCACGCGGCGCACCGCCGCGCACGGTCCGCACCACGAGGCGGAGAAGTGCACGACCGCAGGTCCGTCGTCGCGCAGTCCCGCGGCGCGCAGCAGCGCCAGATCGTCGTCCGGCCGCCCCGCCCCGCCCGGGTCGTCTGTGGCCGGAGGCGGACCGTCGGTCTGCCCGCCGCCGGACGGCCGCACCTTCCCGGAGCGGGCACGCAGCGCCAGCCCGACGGCCACGGCGAGGACGATCACGACGACGAGGATCACCGCTTCTCTCATCCGACCCCCTCCGGGCCCGTCGTGTCCCTCGGGGTGACGAGTTCGGTCAGGCGGACCCGCACGTCGTCGGCATCGCCCTGCACGACGATGTTGGTCCCCGCGGAATGCACGCGGGTGGCGTCGAGGCCGTACGGAAGCGCGCGGGCATCGATGGTGACGGCGAACTGCGGGCCGACCACCTCGATCGACGGCACGGGCTCCGGATCGATCCCCGGCGCGCCGGAGCGCGGCCACACCGCGCTCGGGACTATCGACAGCATGCCCTTGTCCAACACCAGGTATGCGACGACGGACACAGCGCTGCGCACCGGGCCGGACTCGTCAGCGGACGTCTGCACTGTGCCGGTCAACAGCACGCGGTGGGCGCTCAACGGGGGGCCATAGGTCAGGGCTCCCGCAGGAGGGGCGTCCTCGGCCGCCGGCGGCTCGGACACCTCGAGGTCCGGTACGCCGAGCAGCCGCCCCAGGGTGGTCTGGCCGATCACCCAACTCGCGGTGGCGTGCTCGGCGCGGATGGTCGCACGGGGGTCGGCGATGATCCCGTCGTCCGGGAAGCGGACACCGGTGAAGCGGCTTTCGACCGTCGTGCGATAGGCGATCGGGGTGGGCACGTCCTGCGCGCTGACGGTGATGGCGGAGGCGTGGCCGCGGGGCACCGACCACAGGAACGGGAACGCGGAGATCGAGACCTCGGGGTCGCTGCCCAGCGCGGCGGTGCCGCGTACCGCCCGCGAGACGCGGTACTCGGTCGCGATCGCGGCGCCGAAGTCGACGACGACGAGCAGCGCCAGCAGCGCCGCCAGTCCCAGGACGAGTTTCCGCACCGGACCATTGTCGCCGATCCCGCAGGGCGCGCTTCGGGCGGAGGGGCCTGCCGATAGGATCGGTGCAAAGCGATGGATCCGCTGTGCGCGCGGGGGCCGGTTTCCGCGGTCCCGCCCGGGACGCAGTGTTCAGGCCGCGACGGCCGGGGCCGCCGGGGGATCCATGGCCTCCGGGAGGGAGTCCGGGTGGACCTGCTGTTGTTGTCGGCGGCGGACGACGCGGCCGCAGTGCTGCCGCCGCTCGGCCTGCTCGCACACGGGGTCGAGGTGGTCTCCACGCTCGCCGCCGCCCCGGAGAAGGCGGTGCGCGCGGACGTGATCGTCGTCGACGCGCTGACGGATCTTCCCCGGGCGCGCGCAGCGTCGGCCTCCCTGGCGGCCGCGGTGCCGGAGGTGCCGGTTCTGGTCGTCGTCACCGAGGGCGACGCGATCGCGTTGAACGCCGAGTGGGCGCTCGCGGATTTCGTACTGTCCTCCGCGGGCCCGGCGGAGGTCGACGCCCGTCTGCGCCTGCTCGGAGCGCGTGCTGCCCGAGGCGGAGGGTCTCGCGAGCCGGACGGCGCCGCAGCGTCCACGGTCACGTTGGGGGAGCTGGTGATCGATGAGGAGACGTACACCGCGCGGCTTCGCGGCCGTCCGGTGGATCTGACCTACAAGGAATTCGAGCTGCTGAAGTTCCTCTGCCACAGCCCCGGACGCGTGTACACCCGCGCGCAGCTGCTGCACGAGGTGTGGGGGTACGACTACTTCGGCGGCACGAGGACGGTGGACGTGCATGTCCGCCGCCTGCGCGCGAAACTCGGCAGCGAATACGAGTCGATGATCGGTACCGTTCGGAATGTGGGGTACAAGTCGGTTCCGCAGCCGGGGTCACGCGAACCGGGCGACTGACGCCGCAGGATCCGGCGCCGGTCGCACCCACGCCGTTGGATGCGTGCCGCGCGGTGGAGCCGACGCGGCACCTGTGCGAGGAGGTCGGGAGAATGTCTGGTCCACAGGATCACACGGGAGGCGCCGCGGGACGGGGCGGTGCGGGCGGCCATCAGTTGCGGCGCACGCCGCAGTTGACGCAGCAGGAGGCCGATGCGGTGCGGTCGGCGGTCGCTGTGACGACCCGAGTGGACGGGGTGGAACCGATCGGCGACGGCCCGATGCGCAGCCTCGCAGGTGGCGACGGGGTGCTGCACCTGCTGGTGCGTGATGCCTCCGGGAGGCTGTTGGCCTACGCGAACATCGACGCGCCGAAGACCCCGCGTGCGATGGTCGAGGCGTTCGTGGTGCCGGACGCACGGGGCACGGGCATCGCGTCGGCGTTGCTGCAGGCCGCCACGGCGGAGGCCGGCTCGCAGGGGCGCATCTGGGCGCACGGTGACGGGGCGGCGGCGCGCGCGGTGGCCGAGCGCATGGACATGGACGTCCGGCGGGAACTGTTGCAGCTCGCGCGTCCGCTCACAGACCCGGCCCTGCCGTCGTTGCGCGTACCGGACGGCGTCACGATCCGCGGCTTCCGCGACGACGACGAGGCGGAGCTGTTGCGCGTCAACAACGCCGCCTTCAGCTGGCACCCGGAACAGGGCGGGTGGACCGGCGACGACTTCGCCGAGCACCGCGCTCAGCCCTGGTTCGACCCCGACGGCATCTTCCTCGCGTTCGACGAGGCGCGTCCCGAGGCCCTCCTCGGCTTCCACTGGACGAAGGTCCACCCGGCGCACGGCGACGCACCGCCCCTCGGGGAGGTCTACGTGCTGGGTGTGGACCCGGCCGCGCAGGGGCGCGGTCTGGGGGCGGTGCTCACGCTCGTCGGCCTCGAGCACCTGCGCGACCTGGGGCTGGACACGGTGATGCTCTACGTGGAGGGCGACAACACCGCCGCCGTCAACACGTATACGCGGCTGGGCTTCACGCGTTCGCGCGCCGACGTGGCCTACGGCTGGTCCAGCTGACGGCGGACCGCCGATGATGGTCACCCACAGTTCCGCGGGCGTTCACTCTTGCGCTGTGGCGCGGTAATCCCCGGCTTTTAACGTTCGCATCGACGGCAGGTCGCCGTCGATGCGAACCGAGGGGAACGAGTGCAGACACCACAGCTGCAGAACGGCCGCGCGACGCGACGGGGCCGGGCGAATCGTCGGACCGCCGCGGCGGGACGGACGATCGGAACACTGGGACTCGCCGCCGCGACGGTGATGACGGTCGCGGCATGCGGAAGCGACAACAACAGTGCCGCCGCCGCGGCCGGCACCGGGGCGGCCGCCGCCGCACAGGACTTCCAGGTCGATTGCACCGACGCGCGCGCACTGTCCGCGGCCGGTTCATCGGCGCAGAAGAACGCGATGGACCAGTTCACGGCCGCCTACATCGCGGCATGCGGCGACCAGGGCGCCAATCTCGCCTACACGGCGAGCGGCTCCGGAGACGGCCGCAAGCAGTTCATCGCGGACCAGGTCGACTTCGCCGGTTCGGACTCGGCGATCACGGGCGAACAGCAGCAGCAGGCGATGGCCCGCTGCGGCGGCGGCGAGGTGTGGAACCTCCCGATGGTGTTCGGTCCCGTGGCGCTGGCCTACAACCTGCCCGGCGTGGACGGGCTGGTGCTGGACGGGCCCACGGCGGCCAAGATCTTCTCCGGCCAGGTCACCATGTGGAATGATCCGTCGATCGCCGCGCTGAACCCGGACGCCGCACTGCCCGCGATGCCGATCGGCGTGGTCTACCGTTCCGACTCGTCCGGCACCACCGACAACTTCCAGACCTACCTGGAGACCGCGTCGGACGGCGTGTGGACACAGGGCGCGGGTTCCGACTTCGTCGGCGGCGTGGGCAACGGGTCGAAGGGCTCGGCAGGAGTGGCGCAGGCCGTCTCCTCCGCAGAAGGGTCGATCACCTACGTGGAGGCGTCGTTCGCCACGCAGTCCGGGCTGCAGACCGCGCGGATCGACAGCGGCGCCGGGCCCGTGGAACTGACCCCCCAGACCGCGGCGACCGCGATCTCGCAGGTCGAGTTCGTCAACCCGGGCAGCAACGACCTCGCGATGGACCTGACGTCGATCTACGGCACCGAGGAACCCGGCGCGTACCCGCTGGTGCTGGCCACCTACGAGATCGTCTGCGGCAGCGGCTACGACGAGCAGACGGCGGGCGCGGTCAAAGCGTTCCTGAACGTCGCCGCCGGGCCGGGGCAGAAGGGGCTCGCGGACATCGGCTACGTCCCGCTGCCCGACGACCTGCGCTCCACGCTGACCGATGCGATCGACTCGATCACGGCCGGTTGATCGGAAGATGACGACGATGCTTCGGCAGCCGGGAACCGTGGGTACGCGGACGCGCGCCCACGGTTCCGGCGGGGCGGACGGTGGAGATCACGGCAGCGGCGGGCGGTTCGACCGGCGCCGGACGCGGGCCGAGTCGACGGGGCGCACCGGCGACCGCGTGCTGCGATCGGCGACGACGGCGGCCGCGGTCGGGGTGTCCGCGATGGTGGCCGCGATCGGGATCTTCCTGGCCTGGCGCGCGGTGCCCGCACTGCAACGCAATGAGGCCAACTTCCTCACCTCGCACGAATGGTCCACGACGGACATCCAGCACCTCGCGTTCGGCATCGCCGACCTGCTCGCGCTCACCGTCTTCGTCTCGGCGTTCGCGTTGATGATGGCGATGCCGGTGTCGTTCGGGATCGCGGTGTTCGTGACGCGCTACGCGCCGCGCCGTCTCGCCCGGCCGATCTCCTACATCGTGGACCTGCTGGCCGCAGTCCCGTCCGTCGTCTACGGCTTGTGGGGGCTGCTGGTGCTCGCGCCGGCGTTGGAACCGGTGGCAACGTGGTTGAACAGCACCTTCGGCTGGTTCCCGCTGTTCGCCACCGGGTCCGGATCCGTCGCCGGCGGCGGCACCGTGTTCACCGCGGGCATCGTCCTCGCCGTGATGATCATCCCCATCATCGCCGGGGTGACCCGCGAAGTGTTCACACAGACCCCGCGCGAGCACGTGGAGGCGGCGCTCGCACTGGGGGCGACCCGTTGGGAGGTGGTGCGGCTCGCGGTGCTGCCGTTCGGCCGCAGCGGGTTCATCGGAGCATCGATGCTGGGGCTGGGCCGGGCGCTCGGCGAGACGATGGCGCTGTACATGGTGCTGCAGACGACGTCTGCGGCGTTCGGCTGGTCGCTCTTCGACAGCGGCGCCTCGATCGCGTCGAAGATCGCCCTCGGCTATGCGGAATTCAACAACGCACTGCAGGCGGGCGCCTATATCGCCGCCGGGCTGGTGCTGTTCGCGCTCACGTTCGTCGTGGGCGCGGGGGCCCGGCTGATCGCGGCGCGCGGGAACGGAGGCAGGTCATGACCGTCGATTCCGGAGTACGGGCCGCAGGACCGTCCGTGTCGTTCATCCCGACCTCCCTCCGGCGTCGCACCGTCGACGGAGCGGCGGGCGTACTGGTGTGGGCGAGTGTGGCCGCGGCGCTGGTTCCGCTGGCCTGGATCCTGTGGACGGTCGTCGCCAAGGGGCTGCCGGCGGTCACCTCGTCGACGTGGTTCACCCACTCGCTCAGCGGCCTGTCCTCGACCACCCCCGGCGGGGGCGTCTACCACGCCATCATCGGCACGCTTCTGCAGGGCCTGGTGTGCTCTGCGATCGCGATACCGGCGGGGATCCTCGTCGCCGTGTACCTGGTCGAGTACGCCGGCCCGTCGCGGCTCGGCCGGGTGACGACCTTCATGGTCGATGTCCTCGCGGGGGTGCCGTCGATCGTCGCGGCCTTGTTCATCTACGCGCTGTGGGTGGTGACCTTCGGTTTCGACAGGTCGGGCATCGCGGTGTCGCTGGCGTTGGTGCTGCTGATGGTGCCGATGGTGGTGCGGTCGACCGAGGAGATGCTGCGGATCGTCCCGGGCGACCTGCGTGAAGCGTCGTACGCGCTGGGCGTCCCGCAGTGGAAGACGATAGCCAAGGTGGTGCTGCCCACGGCGTTGCCGGGCATCGTCACCGGAACGATGCTCGCCGTCGCGAGGGTGCTCGGCGAGACTGCGCCGCTGCTGATCCTCGTCGGGTACGCGCCGTTCATCAACTTCGACCTGGGGTCGGGGGAGATGGGGACGCTGCCCGGCCTGATCGTCGACCAGATGAACAACCCCAGCGCTGTCGGCGCGGACCGCATGTGGGGCTCGGCGCTCACGCTCATCGGCATGGTCGCCGTCCTCAGCATCGCGGCGACGCTGCTGGCGCGGCGGTCCACGGTGCGCGGCGGCAACAGGTGAGTCCGACGGCGGGGCCGGCGGGCCCCGCCGCAATCCGTACCGGGGAGCGTTCCCCGGATTCACATCTCGAGAAGGAGGGCCCTCGATGACCAGGCGTGTGGACCTGCAGAACGTCAACATCCACTACGGCGACTTCCACGCCGTGGCCGACGTCGACCTGACGATGCCGGCGCACAGCGTCACCGCGCTGATCGGGCCGTCGGGCTGCGGCAAGTCGACCGTGCTCCGGTCGATCAACCGGATGCACGAGGTGACTCCCGGCGCGCGCGTGGAGGGCAGCATCCGGCTCGACGACGAGGACATCTACGGTGCGGGCGTGGACCCGGTGGCGGTGCGCCGCACGATCGGCATGGTGTTCCAGCGTCCCAATCCCTTCCCCACCATGTCGATCCGCGAGAACGTCGTGGCGGGCCTGCGTCTGCAGGGCATGCGCGACAAGTCCGCGCTGGCCGAGATCACCGAGCAGGCGTTGCGCGGGGCGAATCTGTGGGGCGAGGTGAAGGACCGGCTCGGCGCGCCGGGCGGCGGACTCTCGGGCGGGCAGCAGCAACGGCTGTGCATCGCACGCGCGATCGCGGTCTCGCCGCAGGTGCTTCTCATGGACGAGCCGTGCTCGTCTCTCGACCCCATCTCGACGCTCGCGGTCGAAGAACTCATCGCCGAGCTGAAGCAGCAGTACACGGTGGTCATCGTCACTCACAACATGCAGCAGGCGGCGCGGGTGAGCGACCGGACCGCCTTTTTCAACCTCGCGGGCGTGGGGCTGCCCGGCCGGTTGGTCGAGGTGGACGATACCGAGACGATTTTCTCCAACCCTGCCCAGCAGGCCACCGAGGACTACATCTCGGGCCGTTTCGGGTGACGGGGCCGACCGTAGTGTGTGTGCGGGGACCAGGATGGGTCGCGGAGGGTATGGTGTATAGCACAGTTCATCCGTGATGCTGCCGGGTCGGTGATTCGGTGCCCGGAGACCCGATCCCCGGAGACCCGGTGCCCGGCGACGCGGCGGATGTTGCGGGACGCCGGAGCACAGCGATGACGGATTCGACCACGAATGCCGCGCCCGCGGGGGAGCTCGCGGAGCGGGTGCTCGCGAGCGCGGTGGCGACTATCGATCTCCTCTCGATTGCACTGGGCGACAGCCTCGGCTACTACCGTCTGCTCGTGCGGCGCCCGCTCACCTCGCCGCAGTTGGCGGAGGCCTCGGGTACTGACGAGCGATACGCCCGCGAGTGGCTCGAACAGCAGGCGGTCACCGGCCTGCTCAACGTCGCCGACCCCACGGCGGCGCCCCGCGAGAGGCGGTACAGCCCTGTCGACGGTGTGACCGAGGTGCTGTGCGACGGCACGAGTCTGGACTTTCTCGCGCCGCTGGCGCGTCAGCTCGCCGCCGCCGGCCGTCAGCTTCCGGCGCTCGCCACGGCCTACCGCACAGGCGGAGGGGTGCCGTGGTCGCAATTCGGTGCCGATATGCGCGAGTCCGAGGCCGACCTGAACCGTCCCGGCTTCGAGCGGCTGCTCGTCGACGACTGGCTCGGCACACTGCCTGATGTCCGGTCCCGCCTGGCCGGGGCTCAGCCGGCGCGGGTCGCCGACATCGGCTGCGGGGCGGGGTGGTCGGCGATCGCGCTTGCGCGCGGGTTCCCGACTATCGTCGTCGACGGGTTCGACCTGGACGCGGAGTCCGTCGAGCTCGCGCGGCGCAATGTCGCGGACGCGGGTATGGCCGACCGCATCCGGATGCACTGCGCGGATATCGCCACGATGCGTACCGATCTCCGATACGACTTGGTCACCGCGCTGGAATGCCTCCACGATCTGCCGTTTCCGGTGGAGTCACTCGCGGCGATGCGTGGCCTCGCCGGAGCGGGCGGCACCGTGCTGGTCGCTGACATGAAGGTTGCCGACGCGTTCGAGGCCCCGGGCGACGACGTGGAACGCCTGATGTACGGATTCAGTCTGTTCGTATGCCTCGCCGACAGCAAGAGCACCCCGGGGTCGGCGGCCACCGGGACGGTCCTACGACGGCCGACGGTCGAACGCTGGGCCCGGGAGGCCGGATACGGCCGGTGCACGACGCTTTCGGTATCGCACGATCTGTGGCGCTTCTACCGCCTGGACCCGTGAGTACGTCGACGGGCCCGTGCCCCCGATCGGGGGACGCGGCCGGGACGGTCACCCCTGCGGTGGGTCCGACGACCGCGCGCGCTGGTCGTCACAGGGCTCAGAGCAGTTCGTGGTCGACGATCTGATCCGGCATCTCGCCCGTCGCCAGGAACACCACCCGGCGGGCGACTTGGACAGCGTGGTCGGCGAAGCGCTCGTAGAACCGGCCCAGCAGTGTCACGTCCACCGCCGTCCCCACGCCGTGCCGCCACTCCCGGTCCATCAGCACAGTGAGCAGGTGGCGGTGCAGGTCGTCCATCGCGTCGTCCTCGGCCTGCAGTCCGCGCGCACGCTGCGGGTCGTGTGTGACGAGGACTTCGCGCGCCGCGTCGGCGAGGGCCACCGCGATGCGGCCCATCTCCGCGACGTGTCCGCCGACCTCCTCCGGAAGCGCATGCTCGGGGTGGTTCCGCTCGGCGACCTTCGCGATGTGCGCCGCCAGAGCGCCCATGCGCTTGAGGTCGGCGACGATCTGGATGCCGCTGACGATCTGGCGCAGGTCCCCGGCCACCGGAGCCTGCAGTGCGAGGAGCGCGAACGCCTGCTCCTCGCACTGCGCGGCCAGCCCGTCGAATACGGGCCGCGTGGACTGCACTTTCCGGGCGAGCGGCAGGTCCGCCTGGAGCAGCGCCTCGGTGGCCTGGTCCATGGCGTCTTCCGCGAGACCGCACATCTCCGCCAGGCCGGTGGAGAGCTGATCGAGTTGCTCGGTATACAAGGTTCGCACGGACCCCAGCCTAGGCGGCCATGCCGACGGGACGGTTCGGTCGCCGTGAATTCGAGGTGAACGTCCGGTCCGCCGCGCGGGCCGTCGGCGGGTGACCTCCGGTCCCGTGTCGGTCAGCCGCAGCTGACGTCGCCCGCATTGACGACGCTGACATCCAACGGCACCGATCCCGACTCGGTGCTGTCCCCGGCGAGCACCGGGTTGAGCACCGATCCGGGGGCGGCCGGGCTGATGATGGATTGCGGGGAGTTGTCGCTGAGCAGTACCTCGACGATCGAACCCAACCCGCTGGTGCGCTGCAGTTTCGCCCCCGGGAAGGCCGAGGCCACGGTGGCCGCCGCCGCGAGGTTGTCGCCGGAGAACTGGATGACCGTCCCGGGGACGTCCGAGGTGTGGTTGCCGACGCTGTAAATTTGGAACCCCTCGGCACCGAGGTCGTCGGCGGTCGCCGAGGCGAACCCGTTGATGCTCGACGCATTGCTCACCTGCACCGGGATCGACCCCGGCGACATCGCATGCACCTGGGGTGCGTCCGCGCCGTTCCCGGTGCCCGGGTCCGCCGGGGCGCCGGTGGGAACGGGAGCTTCGCTGGTGGCCGCCGCGGCCTTCGTATCCTTGCGTTGCTCCCCGGGCAGCGGTTCGTCGTCGATGATCGCGTCGAAGATGGCGCGGATGGCGCTCAGCCGCGGCGTCTCGTTGCCCCAGGCGTCGGTGCCGTCGGTGGGGGCGGTGAGGAAGGTGACCTGATCGGCGTCGACGTTCTGCAGCGAGCGGCCGAGCGTGATGAGTGCCTGCGTGTCGAGGTTGTCCCCGAAGGAGGCCTTGATGAACTCGTTGATGAACGAATTCAGTTTGCCCGGGTCTAGCAGAACATTGTGCGACAAGGCTTTGCGCAGCAACGAGGACAGGAACATCTGCTGGCGTTTGATGCGCCCGTAGTCGCCGTTGCCCTCCGCCTCGACCTTGCGGGCCCGCACGTACTCCAGGGCGGTCGTGCCGCTGATGGTCTGCGGGCCCGGCTCCGGCAG
The DNA here is from genome assembly GCF_014126825.1 of Tomitella gaofuii. Lineage (NCBI taxonomy): Bacteria > Bacillati > Actinomycetota > Actinomycetes > Mycobacteriales > Tomitella > Tomitella gaofuii. Next base: position 1,329,827 of record NZ_CP059900.1, read on the forward strand.
GATCGTGCCCAATTCGTCGTCCACCAGGGGCCTGGTGGTGCACACTTCGACGCCGCCGACGGTGTCGACCATCGCCTCGAAGCCGGCGAAGTCCATGCCCAGGAAGTGGTTGACTTTGATCCCCGAGAGCTTCTGGATCACCTGGACGAGGCACCGGGGGCCGCCGAAGGAGTACGCGCTGTTGAGCTTGACGTCGTCCTCCGCCGGTACGATCTCGTCGGTGTAGGTGCCGGACGAGTTGTCCCAGCGTTCGCAGGCAGGCCGGTCGATGTTGAGATCGCGCGGGAACGAGACGCCCACGACGCGGCTGCGGTCGGCCGGGATGTTGACCAGCATGATCGTGTCCGAGCGGGCGCCCTCGACCTGCGTGGAGGTGCCGGCGCCGACGTCGGCGTTCGCGCCGGCGCGGGTGTCGGTGCCGATGATGAGGTAGTTCTCATCGCCGTACTGCCCGGCGGGGTTGCGCACGTCGTCGGAGTTCTGGTCCAGCGCGGAGACCTGGGTGTACTGGCTGTCGGTGATGCGCAGGTAGCTCCACACGGCGCCGGTCACCACCAGGGAGAGCACCGACACCAAGGCGACGGCAACGTGGCTGAGGCGCAGCCAATAGTTGGGGTGGCGGCCATTGTCGGCGCGGTCGTGGTGGAGGCGTCCCGGGATGTTCAGCGGCAGCGCGGAACGGATCCACGAGGCGGACTCCGGTGCGGAACGGGGTTCGTCGTCGTCCGGGTCCTGGTGCGGCGAGCCGGAGTGCGCCAGGCCGTCGTCGAGAGCGGGGGCTTCCGGTGCCGGGCCGTCGTGCTCGGGACCATCCTGCGGGGTTCCATCAGCCGGTCGTCCGTTCCGCGGCGGTGCCGCGGCAGCCGGGGGCGCCGCGGCAGCTGGGGGAGGGGCCGGCGATTCGGGGCTCTCCGAGGCCGTGTCCGCGGGAGCCTGCGTGTCCGTGTCCTCGGGGACCTGACGGGTTCCGGGGTCCTGCTGCGCCGAAGCTTCGGGGGAGGAGGGGGCCTGGCCCGGATGGCCTATGCGTGCGATGAGGTCGGCGACGGTGACACGGCCGTGCGGGTGCGTGCCGGCCGCGCCGAGCCTGCGCCGTCCGCCGTCGTCGCCGCGGCCCGCGCGGTCCTCGGCGATCCCGCCGCCGGGGTCGGGGTCGGCGGGCGAGTCCGCCGGAGGGATCTCCTCGCTGCGGATGCGCGACAGGGGCCGCTCCCAGGGGGCGGTGAAACGGTGATCGTCTGTCACTGCCCGCCCTTCATGCTCGTCGACTCGTCGGCCGTCCATGGTGGCCCGGTGCCACCGGTGTGTGCGTATCGCCTTGCCGCCGTTCGCGGCCGACGGCAGCCCTGCCCGCTGTCCTGCCCGCGCCCGGCGCTACCCGGGGCGTGGTGTCCGGTCGATCACTCATCGTACTGATCGGCCGGTTCCGGTGCCGTGACGCCCACCCAGGGATCAGCCGCCCGAGTTCATCACGTCCGCGCCGAACGGCACCGTCGCGTCGTCCGGGTCGTCCAGCCAGCCCTCGGGCAGGACGACCTTGCCCGGCGACCCCTGCCGCCCGCGCGGTTGGTAGCCGTCGGCGGGGAAGGGCACGTCCGGGTCGAGGCGCCCCAGGAGGTCCTCGAACTCGGCCATGCCGGTGACCCGCGCCAGCTGTACCCGCAATTCCGAACCGGCCGGGAAGCCGTGAAGGTACCAGGCGATGTGCTTGCGGATCTCGCGGCAGCCCTTGAGTTCACCGTGGTGGGCGATGAGCAGTTCCAGGTGCCGTCGCATGATCCGTGTCACTTCGCCGAGCGTGGGGGGCACCGGCATCTCGCGACCGCTCAGATGCGCGTCCAGCTCGACGAACAGCCACGGCCGTCCCAGGCAGCCGCGCCCGATGACGACGCCGTCGCAACCAGTCTCCGCCATCATCCGCGAGGCGTCCTGCGCGGTGAAGATGTCGCCGTTGCCGAGCACGGGGATCTGCGGGACGTGCTCGACGAGCCGGGCGATCTGCGACCAGTCCGAGTGCCCCGAATAGCGTTGCTCGGCCGTGCGTGCATGCAGGGCCAGCGCGACCGCGCCCTCCTCTGCGGCGATGCGCCCGGCGTCCAGATGGGTGTGATGGTCGTCGTCGATGCCCACGCGGAACTTCACCGTCACCGGCACGCCGCTGCCCTCGGTGGCCCTGACGGCTGCCGCCACGATCTGCCGGAACAGTGCCCGCTTGTACGGCAGCGCGGAGCCGCCGCCGCGCCGCGTCACTTTGGGGACCGGGCAGCCGAAGTTCATGTCGATGTGGTCGGCCAGGTCTTCGTCGACGATCATCTTCGCCGCGTCGTAGGTGGTGGCCGGGTCGACCGTGTACAGCTGCAGCGAGCGCGGCGACTCGTCCGGCCCGAAGGTGGTCATGTGCATCGTCACCGGATGCCGCTCGACCAGGGCGCGAGCGGTCACCATCTCGCACACGTAGAGTCCCGCGGCGCCGCCGGACCGTTCCTGCTCCACCTCGCGGCACAGCGTGCGGAAAGCGACGTTCGTCACCCCCGCCATGGGGGCGAGCACCACCGGGCTGCGCAGCGCGAACGGGCCGATGGTCAAGGGGGCGGGGCGGGTCTGCAGGGAAAGCACCCGTCCATTGTGCCGGAACTCAGCCGGCGAGCGACTCCCGGCGCTTGCGATCGCGTTCGAGGGCGCGGTGGCGGGTCTCTTCGAAACGCTCGACCTTGCCCTCGAGATCGTCGATGAAGGCGCCGATGCGGTCCCGCTGCCGCTCCCCCTCGCCGGTGTAGTCGGTGCGATCCATGATGTTCCACTTGCGCAGGACGGGCTTGACGACCTCGTTGAGGTGCTGTCCCAGGTCGTAGATGCCGTTCTTCGCGATGAGCACCGCGTTGCGACGGAAGTCGGGCATGCCGTGTCCGGGCATCTCGAAGGCCTCGAGGATGTCGGCGATGGCGCCCACGGCCTGGTCGGGCGCGAGCTCCAGGGCGGACTCGCACAGATTGCGGTAGAAGACCATGTGCAGGTTCTCATCCGCGGCGACGCGCTGCAGCATGCGGTCGGCGACCGGGTCGCCGCAGGCCTTGCCGGTGTTGCGGTGGCTCACGCGCGTGGCCAGCTCCTGAAACGTCACATAGGCAAGCGAGTGCAGGATGTCCTTGTCGGTCTGCGGGTTGTAGCCGGTGATCATGTGCTGCATGCGCGCGCGTTCGAGCGCCACCGGGTCGACGCCGCGGGTGACCACGAGGTAGTCGCGCATCACGATCGCGTGCCGATTCTCCTCCGCGGTCCACGTGCCCACCCACGTGCCCCACGGCCCGTCCAGGGAGAAGTTCGTGGCGATCTCACGGTGGTAGGAGGGAAGGTTGTCCTCCGTGAGCAGGTTCGTGATCATCGCGGCCTTGGCGGTGGGGTCGAGGCGGGACTGCTCCTCGTCCCAATCCACGCCGCCCATCGCCGCGAAGTTGGTGCCCTCGTCCCACGGGACGTAGTCGTGCGGGTGCCACTCCTTGGCCATCGATTGGTGTCGGTTGAGGTTGGCCTCGACCACCGGCTCGAGTTCGGTGAGCAATTCGAGCTCGGTCAGCGTGCTGGTCATCGGTTCCCTCCCGATCGCGATTCCGGACACGGCCACCTTACGGCACCGTAGGTATCGGAGGAAGGGTCCCGGGAGTTGAATTCGACGAACGCCGGTGCGCGGTTGCGCGGAAGGGCATCCTGGGGTCAGGGGCCGCGCTGTGGCGGCCTGGAACCTGGCGACGGGAGGACGCAGATGTCAATCGCGACCATTGATCCGACCACCGGTGAACTCGTCCGCGAGTTCGACGAGATGTCCGAAGACGAGGTCGAGCAGCGCATCGCACTGGCGCACGAGGCGTATCTGCGGCACCGCCTGACCGGCTTCGACGAGCGTGCCCGCCTCATGCGGGCGGCGGCGGACCTGATGGATTCGGAGGCCGACGGGCTCTCCGAGACGATGACGGTGGAGATGGGCAAGACCCGCGAGTCGGCCCGAGGCGAGATCGCCAAGGGCACGAAGACGATGCGGTACTACGCCGACAATGCCGAGAAGTTCCTCGCCGACGCCCCGGGGGACACGGCCGCCGTCAAGGCGCGGGACGCTTACGTGAAGTACCTGCCCATCGGCCCGGTGCTCGCGGTGATGCCGTGGAACTTCCCGTTGTGGCAGGTCGTGCGCTTCGCCGCCCCCGCGCTGATGGCCGGCAACGTGGGCCTGCTCAAGCACGCGTCCAACGTGCCGCAGTGCGCGCAGTACCTCGGCGATGTGTTCACGCGCGCCGGTTTCGCCGAGGGCTGCTTCCAAACCCTCCTCATCGGTTCCCGCCGCGTCGAGGCCGTGCTGCGCGACCCCCGCGTGCAGGCGGCGACGCTGACCGGCTCGGAGCCCGCCGGGCGTTCCGTCGCGTCGATCGCGGGTGACGAGATCAAGCACACGGTGCTCGAACTCGGCGGCAGCGACCCCTTCGTCGTCATGCCGACCGCGGACATCGACCGCGCGGTGAAGACTGCGGTGTTCGCCCGTACGCAGAACAACGGCCAGTCGTGCATCGGAGCCAAGCGGTTCATCGTTCACGTGGACGTCTACGACGAGTTCAGCGAGAAGTTCGTCGCGGGCATGAACGCGCTGCGCGTCGGCAACCCCATGGAGGACGGTGTCGACATCGGCCCGCTCGCCACCGAGCAGGGACGCAAGGACGTCGAGGCGCTCGTCGATCCGGCGCTCGAGGCCGGGGCGAAGGCGCTGTGCGGCGGCAAGCGGTTGGACGGAGCGGGATGGTTCTACCCGCCCACCGTCCTCACCGGCATCACACCGGAGATGGACATCTATTACAAGGAGGTGTTCGGGCCGGTCGCGTCGCTGTATCGGGTGACGGACATCGACGAGGCCGTCGCGCTGGCGAACGTCGTCGATTTCGGGCTCGGCGCGGTGGCATGGACCGAGGACCCGGACGAGCGCGCCCGGTTCATCCGCGATCTGGAGGCCGGCGCGGTGACGATCAACGGGATGACGACGTCGTACCCGGAGCTGCCGTTCGGCGGCGTCAAGCGCTCCGGATACGGTCGCGAGCTCCACGCCGAGGGCATCCGAGAATTCTGCAACGCCAAGACGGTGTGGGTGGGCGAGTAGCCGCGTCCCCGGCGGATGCGTCCGCCGGGGACGGCCTTCGCACGATATGTCCGATGTGTGGGACCGCGGCTGAAAATGTGGGTCCCGGCACGGTGGGATGCGCGATATGACGATCGGAACCGGGAACACGGGCGGGGTCACGGCGAGCGGCCCCGCGGAGGAAACGGCGACGCGCGCGGCGCGCGGCGGAGACGGTGAGTACGTGGCGCCGACGAGCGAGTCGGCGGACGTCGAGCGGCTGCTGCCGGAAGAGGCCGCGGCCCGGGGGCTCACCTTCGCCGACGTCCTCATGCGGCGCCGCGGCGACGACCATCCGGGCATGCTGTTCGAAGACTCGACGTGGTCCTGGGCGCAGGTGGTTCAGGAGGCCGTCGACCGCGCAGTCGTGCTGCGCGGGCTGCGGCGCGACGGCAAGCACTTCCACGTGGGCGTGCTCCTCGAGAACGTGCCGGAGTACATCTTCCTCATCGCGGCGGCGGGGCTCTCGGGGGCGACGCTGGTGGGCATCAACCCCACCCGCCGGGGCGCGGAACTCGCGGCCGACATCCGCGGGGTGGACTGCGACCTGATCCTCACCGATGCGGTGCAGGGTGCGGTGCTGGACGGTCTGGACACGGGCGTCGACGACGACCGGATCATCGACGTGGAGGGCGCGCGGTGGCGCGGACTGCTCGCCGACGCGGCGGGTTCCGACGTGCCGGACGTGCCGGAGGCGCACGACCCGTCCCGGGTCCTGCTGCTCACGTTCACGTCCGGCTCGACCGGAGCCCCCAAGGCGGTCATCTGCAGCAGCGGCCGGCTGGCGGCTCTCGCGGCGATCAACCACCTGTCGTTCGTGCGCGACGACGTCACCTACAACTCGATGCCGCTGTTCCACGGCAACGCGATCTTCTCCTGCTGGGCCCCGTCGGTGTTCACCGGCGCGACGTTCAGCATGCGCCGCAAGTTCTCGGCGTCCGGGTTCCTTCCGGACGTGCGCAAGTTCGGGGCGACGTTCTTCAATTACGTAGGCCGGTCGCTCGCCTACATCCTCGCCGTGGCGGAGACGCCGGAGGAGGCGGACACCCGGCTCCGCACGGTGTTCGGCACGGAGGCCGCACCGCACGATCGCGACGAGTTCGAGCGGCGGTTCGGAGTGCGGCCCATCGAAAGCTACGGGTCGTCCGAGGGCGGCTGCATCGTCAGTCAGACGCCCGATGCGCCCGCGCAGTCGCTGGGGCGGCCGCCGATCTTCATGGACGTGCGGGTGCTCGACGACGACGGGGCCGAATGCCCGCCGGCCGAGTTCGACGCGGACGGGAAGATCACCAACGCCGCCGCCGCGATCGGCGAGCTGACCACGCTCAACGGCGCGGCGATGTTCGAGGGGTACTACAAGAATCCGGAGGCCACTGCGGACCGGATCGACGGCGAGGCCTACCGCACCGGCGACCTGGCCTACCGGGACGCCGACGGCTTCTTCTACTTCGCCGGACGCAAGGGCGATTGGATGCGGGTGGACAGCGAGAACTTCTCGGCCGCCCCGGTGGAGCGGATCCTGGCCCGGTTCCCCGGGGTGTCGCTGGTCGCGGTGTACCCGGTGCCGGATCCGCGCACGGGCGACCAGGTGATGGCGACCATCCAGATGCTCGGCGGCACCGCGTTCGACCCGGCCGAGTTCGGCCGGTTCCTGGCCGCCCAGCCGGATCTGGGCACCAAGTGGGCGCCGCGCTTCGTGCGCATCACCTCGACGATCCCGGTGACGGCCACCCGCAAGATCGACAAGCCCAAGCTGCGCCGCGAATCGTGGGTGGACGCGCACACCGTGTACGTCGGCGACACGAAGACCCTCGAATACGCCGAGCTCGACGGGCCGGTGCGCGAGGAACTGCTGTTGGAGTACGCGAAGTACGACAGGTCCCCGGCGTAAGGACAGGTCCCCGGCGTAAGAGCCCATGATGGCGGACGGCGGCCCCCGGAGGTGCATCCTCCGGGGGCCGCCGTCGTCCGGGGCGGGCCTGACGACCGCCGGTCAGCCGGCGGTCAGCGCCAGCTCGTCGCCGTCCACCGTCACCTCGATGGTGTCGCCGCTGTGCACGCCGTCGTCCAGCAGCAGGTCGGCGACCCTGTCGTCGATCTCGCGCTGGATGGTGCGCCGCAGCGGACGTGCACCGTATTCGGGCTGGTGGCCGCGCTCGGCCAGCCAGCCGACCACTTCGTCGGAGAAGCGGATCCCGATCTCCCGCGCGGCGAGCCGCTCGCGGCTGTCCTCGAGGAGCTTGTCGGTGATCCGGTGCAGCTGCTCGGCGGCGAGCTTCTGGAACACCACCACCTCGTCGATGCGGTTGAGGAACTCTGGCCGGAACGACTCCCGCAGGCGACCCATCACCCGGTCTCGGGCCTGCTTCTCGGTGTCGTCCCCGTCCAGCGTGCCGAACCCGAGTCCGCCGGAGCGCGACGAGATGAACTCGGAGCCCAGGTTGCTCGTCATGATGAGCACGGTGTTGGTGAAGTCGACCGTGCGACCCTGGCCGTCGGTGAGGCGGCCGTCGTCGAGCACCTGCAGCAGCACGTTGAACACGTCCGGGTGCGCCTTCTCGATCTCGTCGAGGAGGACCACCGAGTACGGGTTCCGCCGCACCTTCTCGGTGAGCTGACCGGCTTCGCCGTACCCGACGTAGCCCGGGGGAGAGCCCACGAGACGGCTCGCGGTGTGCCGCTCGCCGAACTCGCTCATGTCCAGCCGGATCATCCGGTCGGCATCGCCGAACAGGCTCTGCGCGAGTGTCTTCGCCAGCTCGGTCTTGCCCACGCCCGTCGGCCCCAGGAACAGGAAGCTCCCGACGGGCCGGTTCGGATCGGACATGCCGGCCCGGCTGCGGCGCACGGCCCGCGCGATCGCGTGCACGGCGTCGTCCTGACCGATGACCCGCGCGTGCAACTCGTCTTCGAGGCGCACCAGCCGGTCGCGTTCGTGCTCGGTCATGCGGTCGGCGGGGATCCCCGTCGCGCGGGCGATGATGACCGCGATGTCCTCCGCCGTCACCGTCCGATCCGCGGCGCCGGGGTCGGACTCGGCGTCGCCCGCGTCCGCCGATTCTTCGGCCTGCGCGGCGTCGATCCGCTGCTCGAGCGAGGCGACCTTGTCACGCAGGGTCCCCGCGGTCTCGTAGTCCTCCGCGGCGACGGCATCGTCCTTCTGTGCGGTCAGACGTGCGATCTCCCGGTGCAAGGCCTCGGTGTCGACGCTCGCGAGACGTTTGCGCGCGCCCGCCTGGTCGATGAGGTCGATCGCCTTGTCCGGCAGCAGCCTGTCGGTCATGTACCGCTTGGACAGTTCGACGGCGGCGCGGATCGCCTCCTCCGTGTAGGCCACGCCGTGGTGCTTCTCGTAGGCGGGGCGCAGCCCTGCGAGGATGAGCACGGCGTCCTCGACGCTCGGTTCGGCCACCGACACCGGCTGGAACCGCCGCTCCAACGCGGGGTCCTTCTCGATGTTCTTGCGGTACTCGTCGAGCGTCGTCGCTCCGATCATGTGCAGGTCGCCGCGCGCCAACTTGGGCTTGAGGATGTTGCCGGCGTCCATGGCGCCCTCGGAACCGCCCGCGCCCACGATGGTGTGCAGCTCGTCGACGAACACGAGGGTTTCCCCCTCGGCGGCGGAGATCTCGTCGAGCAGCTTCGTCAGCCGCTCTTCGAAATCGCCCCGGTAGCGCGTGCCGGAGAGCATCCCGGCGAGGTCGAGCGCCACGACCCGGCGCCCGAGGAGGAGCTCGGGGACGTCGCCATCGGCGATGCGCTGGGCCAGGCCCTCGACGATCGCGGTCTTGCCCACGCCCGCCTCGCCGATGAGCACCGGGTTGTTCTTGGTGCGGCGCAGCAGGATCTCCACCACCTGCTCGATCTCGTCGCCGCGGCCGATGACGGGGTCGAAGCCCCCGTCGCGGGCGCGCGCGGTGAGGTCGTCACCGTACTGCGCCAGCATCGAGTCGGCTCCGTCGTCGGGATTCGCACCGGCCTGCGCCGCGCCGTGCCCCTGCGCCGCCGCGATGAGCCGATCGGGCGTGGCGCCCGCTTCACCCAGCTGCCGGCCCGCAGGAAGGTCGGGAGTCATGGCCAGGGCGAGCAGCAGGTGTTCGGGCGCGATGCGCTGTGCACCGGTGGCCCTGGCGGCCTCGAGCGATTCGCTGAGGACGCGGCTGCCCTCGAACCCCAGCGACGGGGCGTCGGGCGACGCGGAGCCGGACTGCTCCGCGCCGGGGCGGAGCTCGGTGGGACGGAACGCGGCGGGGCCCAGGCCCACCGCCTGCAGTAGTGCCGCGACACGCTCGTGCTGCGCGGCCGCGTGCAGGATGCGCAGCGAGCCGACGACCGATTCGCCGTGACGCTGTGCCTCCGCGAACGCCTGCGCGACGATCTTCTGCGTCTCCTCGTCGGCGACGGCGCTCAGCTCGATGCGGCGACGGCCGCCGGGGTTGCCGGAGAACGGGTTGCCTTGGCCGAATCCGCCCGGAATGCCGGAGCCGCCACGGCCGAACGAACCCGGCCCGTTGAACACTGCCATGTACAGCCTCCTGTATGTGAGTGCTTCTGACTCAACCAACAAGGGGGTTCGGTCGGGTATTCCGGGCTTATCGCCAAGGGTTGAGCGTGGCCCTGTGAGGTCTGTCGTAGGCGGGTCGTGTGGTGGGCATGTACTGAGGCCAAGTATCGTGTCCGACCGAGCCCCTTTAGCTCAGTTGGTAGAGCTACGGACTTTTAATCCGGGCGAACGTGGGCACTTGCAAGCCTGTGACCTGCGGCGGAAGGTTTCGCTGGGGCCGGTCGTGGGGCAAACGTGGGGCAAACGTTCCCGCTGCCTGCCCCACGCGCCCGGTTCTGTAAGGTGACACACGCCCCTCTAGCTCAGTTGGTAGAGCAACCGGCTTTTAACCGGTGGGTCGTCGGTTCGAGCCCGACGGGGGGCACAACGATGGGCCATAATGGCCCCTGATTGCGACGCTGAGCGACTATCGCGGCGCGTACGGGCGGGTGGCGTGCCATGCGAGGATCGTCGCCTCTAGCCATCCCTGATTGCGTCCCACGCGCGCATCCGGCGCGGGAAGCATCCCCTTGCGGAAGTACGACTTGACCGTGTTCTCCGACAGGTCCAACAGTGCGGCGATTTCGCCAAGGCTCAGGTAGTGGATCACGGCTCAATCATCACAGACTCGATTGGCACGTCCCATACGGCGGACGCGAGCCGGCGGACGAGTTCCTGCGTGGCGGGGCGCACGTCGGGGGCGGGGTCAAGCACACGCGCTACAGCGTTGATCTGGTCTCCCCATCCTTGCGCGATGAGGGCGGGGGATCGGTTGATACTGCCGTCTGCGTTGTACAGGAGCCCATCGCGGCATGAGGTGTAGGTGATGCCTTCCACGTGGTGTCCGGGGGCGGTGATGGTGGGCATGTTCGCGCCTTTCGGTTGTGTGTGGTGCCGGGGCGGCGGGGGCACCCGGTTGGATGCCCCCGCGCGGCTCACCAGTTGAGTTCACAAATGGCGGCAAGCGCTGCGGTCCGCACGGTGGCGCGGCGATCCCGTGCGAGGTCCGAGAGGTTGTCCGCAATCTCGTTGCGGCGCGCGAACACCCACCGGGTCTCTGTGCACTGCGAGCACAGGATGCCACGGAGGCACGGCTGACCGGGCGAGTTCTCATACTCGCAACGCAGACCCGCCACGTACGAGTACGAGTCAAACTCGCTCACGTTGAGGTTGACCCGGTGGAGGGCGGTTGCGGTGGTGGTCATGGTGACCCCTTTCGGGTTGATTGCGGGGGACTTTCCCTCGCTGATGAATCCAACAGTACACCACTACCGGTGTATGTACAAAACGGGGCGGGAATTGCACGATAGACCGGTAAGGGTGTAGTGTTCTCACTGAGCCCGGACGGTCCGGGCAGTTAGGGGTAGCCCAATGGCTACGGTCTCCATCGCCTGCCCGTTCGACGGCTGCAACGGCGTCGCGTCCCTCACCACGCGGGGCGAGTGCGTGGCGGACGGCTGGGCGCTCGCGGACTGCGGGGCGCACAACCCGGACGCGGTGGCGTCGTTCGTCCTGGACTGGCAGGAGGGCGTGCGGCTGTTGGGCGTCAACCCGTACGACCTGTGCGACACGTGCGGGTTTGAGCACGCGTGGTGCGCGGAGTCGGTGGCCAAGTTCCCGGGGCTGATCGAGTTCCGGGACTACCCGGAGTAGTGCGCGGGCCGGCGGGGCATCCTACGGGGTGCCCCGCTTTCGTTGTCTCTGCACCCGTTTTGCACATAGACCGTTAAGGGTGTACTGTTGGTTTCAGTACAGGGCAGGAACAACTACAGAGGGACGCGAACATGAACGATTGCAAGTTCGAGAACGAGTTTGGCCGTTGCTTTTTCGGCGCGGGGCACTCGATCAAGTACCACGCGGTCAAGGTTTCCGAGACGGTCACGCCTAAGAGGACGGCGAACGGGGCGCGGGTCAACGTCGTGAAGACGGATATGCGGCGGTTCGATCTGATCGGGCGCGAGATTCCGAAGGGCGAGGAAGACAGCCTTAAGTACCACTACTGAGCGAGACGAAGAGGGGCACCCTTACCGGGGTGCCCCTCTTTTCGTGTTTGTGGACTACAGTGCGGCGCTGGCGGCGTTCACAGTGTCCACAAACTGGCGCACCTTGCCCTCATCCTTGGCGCGCGCCTCTCCGGTCGTCTGCGTGCCGTCTGGGTGGGTGAAAACGACGTACAGATTCGTGGTGTTCTTTTTCGCCATGCCACCGGCGATGGTTCCGGCTTCACCGAACGCGAGAGTTCCGGCTACGAGACGGGTTGCGGTGACGCGCCCCTGTTGCGTGAGTCCCGCCTCTAGCGCTGCGGTCACGCCGGTGACCGGGAATGTGTGCTTGCCGGCGGTGACCTGTCCGCCCTCGATTTTGAGTGTCTTACTGACGGTGTAGTTGTACTGTTTGGTGGCGTTCTTGAGCGCTTTCGCTGCCTCTTTCTCTTTCGTGATCTGTTCTACGTCTGCCCAGAATCCCATGATGTGCCTTTCAGTTGAGCGCTTCACGGACCTTATCCCATTGGGATTGACCGTGGTGCGCGTACCTCATGGTGGTCGTGATGCTGCCGTGGCCAAGTATGCGGGACACCTCTTCAATCGGGATGCCCGCGCGGAGTAGCCGGCTCGCGTAGGTGTGCCTGAGGTCGTGGAGTCGGACGGCACCCACCTTGCGGCGGTGCTTGCCGGTGCCTACGTACGCGGTGCGTGCGGCTGCCTGCCAGTGCTTGCGGAGTGTGTCCGTGTTGATCGGGCTGCCGTCCGGTTTGGCGAGGATTAGCCCGGTGTGCGGTTTGCGCCCTTTGGTATAGGGGAGGTCTGGCGGGTCTCGTTGCAGGGCGTCGTGGACGAGGGGGGCAAGTGCTTTCGCGTACCGGGCGCTGATGGGTACGGGGCGCGCCTGGTGGTCTTTGGGCGGTTTGAACAGTTTCGCCACGGGGTCGTATGCCCACGTGACCGTCACCTCTAGCGCGTCTAGGTTGACGTGCTGAGCGTGGAGGGCGACGGCTTCACCGAGACGTAGCCCGGTGTGCAGCATGAGGTCTGCGGCGTGTTTGTCCTCTGCGTCTAGGGGTTTGCGGATGGCGGCGTACTCATCGTCTGCCAAGTACCGGTCTGCCTGCGGGGCCGGCTGTGGCCGCTTCACGCCCTGGCACGGGTTGGTGGTGATTGCTCGTGCGCCGACTGCGGCTTTCATGCTGGCGGATAAGAGCATGTAGCAGCGTTCGACGGTGGCGGCTGCCATGCCGGAGTCTTTCAGGCGCGTAACCCACGTTTGCACGTCGGTGCGCGTGATGCTCTTCAACTTGGTGTCTCCCCACTGTGGCGTGAGGTGGTCTCGTATGCGCGCGTTGTCGGTGCGCGCGGTGGACTCAGCGACCGACCGGGACGCTTGCCAGTGCCGTTGCCATGCTCCCCACGTGATGCCGTGGAGGTCTGCGGCGGTGGGCGTGTCTCGTTCTGCGTCCTCTGTCTTGTTGGCTGCGCGTCTGGCGTCGGTTTTGCGGTGGTAGGTGCCTGCGCTGCGGCGGCGTCCGTCTGCGTCACGGTAGACGGCACGGTACTTGCCGCTGGGGAGTTGTTCAGCCCAACCCACGGGTGCCCCTTCCTTTCTTCCCGCGCGCCCGCCTGTGGGGCTAGGCGCGCGGGGCCGGCCGGATCGTCAGATGATGTAGTCCTCTGGCGGGGGACCGTCCGTTTCGGGGTCTGCGTCGTGGAGTCTGCGCAGGAACTCGCGGGATAGTTCAACGTCGCTCACGTCGGCGACGGCTGCGCGTGCCCCTGAGTACAGGGCTTCGTCGCGTGTGATGAAGCCGGTTTCTACGAGTGCGTCCACGACTGGCAACTGGTATGCGCGGGCTATGGCGATGATGTCACCGGGGGTTACGGTGCCGTTCTTGCGCCTGCGGCGTAGTGCGCTCTGTTCGACGCCGGCTTTTGCGGCTAGGGCGCGCCCTGAGTCTCCTTGTGTCGCTTGGTCGATCCAGTCGCTTGGGGTACGGCTGTCCTCGTTCATGTGTTGCAGTTTGCCACGTTTTGTGGGCAAAAACAACACGGCTGACCTGCCACGATGCCAAATCGCATCCCGGTGGGCGAACTACACTGTTGGCATTTGCCACGGAAGTGTGGCAATCTTCTTCATGTCAGCGAGGCAGAGCGAAGGGCAAGAGCGATGGCAGTCATTCGGGTTCGTGCGGGTGTTCTGGACCGGGCACGCAAGCAGGCCGGCGTGAAGAGTGAACAGGCATTTGCCCAGTTGCTCGGGGTTTCGCGGGAAACCATCCGGCTTGTTGAGGCGGGGGAAAGGATACCATCCAACCCTTTTATTGCCGCACTGTGTGTCACCACGCGGAAGCCTCTTCACGAACTTGTGACGGTCGGACGATGACGCGGGGCGCATTCGTCACTGTGACGCAAGCGGCGCGCGACGCGGCGTGCAGCACCAAGACGATTCACCGGGCGCTGTGGTCGGGCCGGCTGCGCGGATACCAGCGGACCCCACGCGGGCCGTGGTGGATCAAGAGTGACGACCTGGCCGGATGGATGGTCGGACTACCAAACCTGAGCGCATAGCACGGATAGCCCGGAACGGTTAGCGGGGGTTCGATTCCCCTACCGGGCACTCAGCGGACGAGGTTCCGCACGGCTGCCACGAGCCGGTCAATCGTGAGCGCATGTTCTTTCATAACCGAATGAGCCGCTGGGGCTGCGAGATACGGGTTACCAGCATCATGGGCCTACACCGCTTTGGGGAGCCCGCACGTTGACTTGTCCGTGCGGGTGCACCTCGGGGCGAGGGAAGGCGCAGTGTGTCAGTGGCGCAAGGACTTTGACAACGCGACCCGCATGGGTTGCATCACTGGAAGTGACTTGTGATGAATGATTCTGGGGACACGAAGGTGTCCGTGCCGGTGCACGTGCTGACGCTCGCGGTCAAGGCACTGTCTGCGCTGGCGCTTGAAGGCTGCTACTCGGAATGCGATTGCCCGTGGTGCGCATACCGCATGGTGGTTGCGGACGATGTGATCGACGCTGAAACCGTGGAGGTCTGACGGTGGGGCGTAACCGGCTGGAACTAGCGCAATGGGCCGACCAGATTCTCGCTGACGCGGGATACCGGGAACCATGCGCACGCGGCTATGAGGTCGCGGGGCTGCCCCGTGACCTTGACGACCTTGTTTACGGGACGCCGGATGAGAAGCGGCGTACCCGTAGGCGTGTTCAGTTTGACGAGGAACTGTGACGTTCCCTGAGCCACCGAAACATCCGGGCGAGTTACTGGCGTTGCTCGTCGTGGTTGGCGTCGTGGTGGCTGTCGTGTTGTGCGGCGTTGGAGCGCTGCTGATCTTGGAAGGTGGAAAGTGACGGACTACAGCGTAGCACGTGACCGTTGGGGCCGGCCGTTCGTGACAACAGACGGCGGACCCTTGCAGTACGAGGGGCGGCGCAAGACTCCGACCAACGGCACCGCGTACCGGCGGGTGTCCACACTGGCCGGCGCTCTGGACGATAAGAGCGGGCTGATTGATTGGATGGCCGCTCAGACTGCGGTGGGCGTGGTGCGGGACCGGAGTGTGCACGCGCAACTTGCGGGCCTTGTGTCTCAGCATCGGGACCCGTGGCGGGAAGCCAAGACGCACATGCGCAAGTTGGTGGAGCGTGCCCAACTGGCGGCGTCGTCGGACGATGGCGCGGGCCTGGGTACGGCGTTCCACACGATTGCGGAACTGGTGGACCAGGGGCAGGAACCGGAGTTCGTGCCGGAAATGTTCCGCCCGTGGCTGGACCGGTACCGGGAGGCGATGGCCGATTGGGAGGTTCTGGACACTGAGGTGTTCGTGGTCGTGGACGACTTGCAGGTGGCGGGGTCGCTGGACAAACTCGTTCGCCACCGGGAGACGGGCACGGTCGCGGTTGCGGACCTGAAAACGGGGGCGTCTGATCCTCGGTTCCCGTTGAAGGTTGAGACGCAGGTGGCGTGCTATGCGCATGGCGTCCGTTACGTGCAGGAGACGGGGCACCGTTCCCCGCTGCATGAGTCGGTGGACTTGGATCACGGTCTGCTGATTCACGTTCCGGTGCGCGGGTCTAAGCCGCGCGCTGATATGTACCCGTTGGATTTGGCGCGTGGCTGGGAGGCTGCGCGGTTGGCGGCGCGGGTGACTGAGATTCGGAAGACGAAGCCGTTGGAGGCGATGGCGTGAACTTCACTCTGGGTGAACTGGTGGGAGAGATTCGGCGGCTGGCGGGCGTGGAGCCTGATCGGGTGACGCCGGAGCCGGCGAACCGGTATTCGGCGGTCGTGGGCGGTCATGCTCAGCCGCATTGCCTTGTGGGGCACGCGGTCTACAACCTGTCTGACGATCCGAACATTGTTGAGACGCTGGTGGATTGGGATTCGCGGAACGACGGTTACGGCGAGGACGCGGCTACTCTGCTGCGCGGTCGTGGCCACCGGGGTAAGGCGGCTGATTGGGTGTTCTGGGCTCAGGATGCGCAGGACGGCGGCGCGTCGTGGGCTGAGGCTGTCCGACGTGCGGATGCGGAGGCGTACGCGTGAAGGTTGCTGAACTGCTGCCGTTGGTGTCCAAAGAGATCGGGGCGGTACGCAAAGACGGTTACAACAGTGGCCAAAAGTTCAACTTCCGTGGCATTGATGCGGTGGTGAATGCGTGTCATTCGGCGCTCGCGGCGCATGGTGTGGCGGTGACGCCGGAAGTGCGGTCTGTGGAGTATGTGCCCATCGTGTTCGGGAAGAACAAGACTGCGGCAACGTCGGTGCGCGTGATGGTGGCGTACACGTTTCACGGGCCGGAGGACGCGCTTACGGTCATGGTCGCGGCTGAGGGTAACGATATGGCGGATAAGGGCACGGCTAAGGCTATGTCTGTCGCGTTGCGTACGGCGCTGTTGCAGACGTTGATGTTGCCGACTGATGAGCCGGACCCTGACGAGGATTACGACGTGCAAGAGCCTGAGCATGTGGGGTTGATTGCGGATGCGGTGGCCTTGTTGAAGGCGAAGGGGATTGGCCCGGATGAGGCGGCGGACGAGTTCGCGGCTATCGGCGGTGAGGGCAAGATTTCTGAGTGCGCTGATGTGGTTCTGTTGCGGGACTTTATCGAGACGATTAAGGGGGCGTGATGAGTGACACCAACCTGTGCAACCTGATTGAAGATGAGGTAGAGGACGGGATCACCAACGACGATGACTCGGGCTTTATTGCCGCTGAGGTTCTGGCCTCTATACGGCGTGCAGGCTACGCGGTGGTGAAACTGCCCGAACCAAAATACGACGACATGGGCCGCACCATCTTCCCGGTGGACGGTACGCCTTTCCGTGACGGCGAGGTGGTCGTGTCCGAGCGACGCGGCGCGCAAAGCGTCGGGTCCCTGGGCGTGCCGAATCCGATTGACCGGCCGGAGGTTGTGGCGGGGTATGCGGCGGCGCTGATGGCGGCGTACGTCGGGCGGAAGGCGGGCGCGTGATGGCATCCGCATACTTCCTCGCCTGTATGCCCATCGGGGCACTCATTCACTGGTGGCTGCTGGACCTGTTCAACCCGACACGAATGCGGGACCTCCTTGCAGTGACCGTACTCGCGTTCATCCTTGCGCTCGTGTGGCCGCTGACGCTGATGGGCGTCGCGGTCGCATGGGCTGGACGCGAGTTCAAGGAACACAACGAAAGGGCATACGCGTGACCGTGGCAGTAGAACCACACGACAGCATTGACTACATCACTGTGCGACTCATGGAAGTTGAGTCCGCCATTCAGAGGGCACCGGACGAACTGCGGCGTGTCCGTGACGGGCTCGCGGTGGCCGAGGAACGGCTTGCGTCTGAGCGTGCTCATGCACTGTTGGACGTGGTGGAGGATTCGGCCGGCGGGAAGTTGACTGTGGCTGAGCGTGACGCGCGGGTGCATTTGCGTGTGCGTGAGGCGCGGGAGGCTTTCGCGGTGGCTCAGTCTGCGTATGAGTATGCGCGTGATCTGACGCGGGCGTTGGATCGGGAGAAGGATTCGTTGCAGACGCGTAGTGCGAATCTGCGGGCTGAGATGAGCCTTGCCGGGAAGAGTGGCGCGTAGGACAGGACCCACTACTGCGGTCGTGGACCTGGTGCAGTCACGGTCTGGCGGGCGCTGCGAGCGCTGCGGCATGGCTGAGGCGTGCCAGGTCCACCACCGGAAACCAAGACGCATGGGCGGCACGAGGGACCCGCGAATAAACGCACCCTCCAATCTGCTGCACCTGTGCTACTACTGCCATTCTGACGTTGAATCAAAACGTGCCCTTGCAATAGACCAGGGGCACGTTCTTTCGTCATGGCATATTCCGGTGGAAACGGAATGCCAATATCGCGGTAGGTGGGTTCGATTAACTGATGATGGGAACGTGGAAAGGTGCCGTGGTTCAGAATTGACGACGGGTTCGCCGGTAGCCGTCAAGTATTGAGTATCCCTAAGCGTCAGCGTGCGGCTGCGGTCGGGTTTTGGACGCTGGCCGGCTCGTGGTGTGCGCGGGAACTGACGGACGGCGTGGTGCCGGACTACATGGTGTCCGAGTTGTCGGGGACGGCGAAGTTGGCGGACGCTTTGGTGGCTGCGGGGCTGTGGGAACGGTGCCCTGGGGGGTTCGTTTTCGCGCAGTGGAGCAAGTACAACCCGACTGCCGAGCAAGTCCGGTCCGACCGTCAAGCAAGTGCAGTCCGTCAGCGGCGTCGGCGGAGGCGCGCGGATGGAACATACGACGGTGCGGCGGCTGATGAGACCAAACCTACCGTGACCAGCGGTGCTGCCGAACTGTCACGGCGTGACACTTCCGTGAGTCACGGCGGTAGTCACGGCGTGAGTCACGGGGGGAGTGCGTCCACCCCGACCCGACCCGACCCGACCAATAAAGAAAGAGATAGGGGCGGCAACGGCGCTGAGGCACGAGCAACCACGATCCCGGACGACTGGACGCCGACACCGGAAGTGGCCTCACGGATGGCATCCGAGCATCCGGGGATCAATCAGGAAATGGAGTTGGCGAAGTTCCGAGACTATTGGGCTGGCGTTGGCGGCTCTCGTGGCAGAAAGAAGAATTGGGATGCGACGTTCCGTAATTGGATTCGGAATGCGGCGCAGTATCAGGCGGAGCGGAAGCCTGCGGGAAGGCGGGTGATTGCTGGCGGAAGATGGGAAGAGTGATCGTGTGTCCGAGCATTTGGCGTTTGATGAGTACGCGGAACGGGCAATCCTGGGGTTGACGTTGATGCACCCGGACGAGTGCGGGGATGCGCTGCGGTCGTTGGAGCCATCGGATTTTTTCTCGCCTAAGCGCGGGGACTTGGCTGCGGTGGTTCAGGGGATGCTCAGGTCTGGGCAGACGGTGGACCCGGTGACGGTGGCGGGGCAGTGCCAGACGCAGGGGGTCGATTGGGACCCTGTGAAGATTTTCGATCTGGCGCATGAGTCGTTCCGCCCTGAATCGGCCGTAGACGTGTCAAACCGGGTCCGGGAGATGAGCGGTAGGCGGAAACTGGTTTCAGGCTGTCAGCGTGCGATTCAGAGGGTAGAAACGGCGTCTCTAGTTGACGGTGGGGCCGATGTTCGCGCTGCGGTGACCGAACTACGCGAGTTTTGCGACACGGCGGAAGCCACGGCAACCGAAACTCAACACACCTTGCCCACGGCTATGGACGACTTCCTGGCGCAAGAGGACACGCGGAATTGGCTCGTGCCCGGACTGCTGGAACGGATGGACCGGACCATCGTCACGGGCGCTGAGGGCGGCGGCAAGTCGGTCCTGTGCTCACAGATGGCCGCGTGCCTGGCCGCTGGCGTTCACCCGTTCAGCGGCGGCGTCATGGGCGACGGCAAGCAGGGCGTCCGCGTGCTCGTGATCGACTGCGAAAACTCGCCGGCCCAATCGCGGAGGCGCTACCGGTGGGTTATCAACCGGGTAAACGAGGTTCGCCAGCGGGACGAGTTCGCTCGTGTCAATTGGGGCGAGCAAATGGCTATTGATATGCGTCCGCAAGGTATCGACCTGTCTAATGCGCGTGATCTTGCGTGGGTTGAACACGCTATCCAAGCATGTGCACCGGATTTGTTGGTGTTCGGTCCGTTGTACAAAATGCACCGTGGCGAAATCAACGATGAGAAAGCGGCACGCGAGTTGTCGTGGATTCTTGACGGGTTGCGGGAGCGGTACGGGTTCGCGCTGTTGACGGAGGCGCACGCGGGTAACGGCACGTCGGTGACTGGTGAGCGTTTGATGCGTCCTATTGGTTCGTCTCTTTGGCGTCGCTGGCCTGAGTTCGGGTTTGGTTTGCGGCGTGCTGAGAATGATCCGGGCGAGGGGCGCGCAAAAGTGGTGGACGTGGTGCCGTGGCGTGGTGCCCGTGAGGAACGGGCGTGGCCGGAACAACTGAATTACGGGACGACGTTGCCGTGGATTCCTGACGGTGACTATTGGGAAATGCTGCGAGAGTTTGAGAGGAACGAAAATGGCGAATGAGCCGATTGTGACCATTGCAGGCAACCTCACTGCGGACCCTGAACTGAGGTTCGTCGGGGGCAACGGGGATACGGCGGTGTGCAACTTCAACATTGCCAACACGCCGCGCGTCAAGGATGGCGACGAGTGGGTGGACGGTGACACGACGTTCCTGCGGGTCACGGCGTGGCACGGGCTTGCCGAGCACGTGGCGGACTCCCTGAACAAGGGTGACCGGGTGATCGTGACGGGCGGGCTGGCCACTCAGTATTGGGAGGACAAGGAGGGCAACGAGCGTACGTCTCTGACGCTGCGGGCTGACGACGTGGGGCCGTCCCTCATGTGGGCTACGGCGTCCGTGGAGAAGGCGAGCAAGTCCGGTGGCGGCGGTGGCCGTGGGAAGGCGGGCGGTGGGCGTTCCGGTGGGCGTTCGCGGTCTGGCGGTGGCCGGCGGGCGGAAAACGATCCGTGGGGTTCGGCACCGGATCACGGCGGTTACTGATGGCTGATGTTCTCGCGGAGGCTGCGGGAGTTGTTGGCGGCGGGCGTGCTGAGGATTATGGCGCGCCCGCCGAAAACTCTCTAACCGTGGTCGCGGATATGTGGATGGTTTATCTGTCCCGAAAGTTTGGCGCGTCGGTTCTTGTGGAGGCGCGTGATGTAGCGAACATGATGGTTCTGCTGAAAGTTGCGCGTGATGCGCACAAGCCGAAACACGACAACCTCGTTGATATTGCGGGCTATGTGGCGCTCGCTGGCGAAATGGAGACTGGCAATTGATTGACCTGGACACGCTGGACCGGGAAGTTCCGCTTTACAAGTTGGCGGAAGAGAAAGCGACACTGCGGGCGGTGAATGAACGTTTGGCGCGGGAACGAAACGACTACAAGGCTGAGGTTGAGAGTCTGCGCATGATTGCCGAACGCACGCGTGGCCGGCATCGTGTCGCTATTGGGCGGGCGGATAGGTACGCGGAAGAGCTGGACGCGGCGCGGGCCGAGGTTGAGCGCCTGGCGTCTGAGCGTGACCAGTGCATCGCAGCATGTGGGGACAAGGATAAGCGCATTGCCAGC
This sequence comes from Tomitella gaofuii, assembly GCF_014126825.1. Classification (NCBI taxonomy): domain Bacteria; kingdom Bacillati; phylum Actinomycetota; class Actinomycetes; order Mycobacteriales; genus Tomitella; species Tomitella gaofuii. Next base: position 1,351,068 of record NZ_CP059900.1, read on the forward strand.
CTGGACCGTGCCGTCAAGTTCGACCGTGGCCGTGCGGAGAAACTGGCCGAGGAACTGGCCGTGGAAAAGTTGAAGGCGCACCTGTGGCGGGAAGAGTCACGGCGCAAGGATCGGGAGAACTTCACTCCCACCGTTCGTTTCATCGAACCGGGCGACCCTGAGCCATCCGCTGGCCTGCTGATGGACCCTGCGGACGGGTACCTGTTCGAGTGGGTGCCGGACGGGTGGCGGCTGCGGGGGGGCCGTAACGGCGAACTGCGACCCGTGGTGCTTCACACTTTTGACGACCTGATCGAGGGTGCCGGGCACGATTACCTCGTGCAGATTGGGGGCAACTAATGCAGATTCGCGTGGACGTTAAGGGGCTCATCGCCACTCTGAAAAACACTGTCCTGTTCGCGGGGGATGATGACACGCTGCCCATGTTGCAGTGTGCCCGCGTGGAAATCATCGGTGACCACCTGTACGCGATGGCCACGGACCGGTTCCGCATCGGCGTCAACCGGGTGCAGTTCAAGTCCGCTACGAACGTTAGTTCCGGGTGGGCGATTCTCGTGCACCGGGACGACATTGGGGCACTGGAAGCCGCGTACAAGGGCGTGAAGCGCGGGACGCTGGCGACTCTGGAAGTGAACGACACGGGGATGCGCGTCGGGGTTGACGGGCACGCGGTAGAAATGAACATCGTCGCGCGGGACTACCAGTTCCCAAAGGTTGCGCAACTGTTGCAGGTGTCGGGCGCGCACACTGTTCCCACGGCTTCAACGATCTTGAACAGTGAGTATCTGGCCGATTTCAAGAAGGCGCGGCGCAGTACCGGGGACATGGTAGAGGTGACGTTCCCGGACGAGACGAACAAGCCGGTTCGTATCACGATCCGGGACTACTTCGTGGGTCTCATCATGCCCGTGCGACTGTCCAACCAGGGCGAGGAAATGTTGGAAGCACTGGGGGTGACGGCATGACAACGCATGATCTGGCAACGCTGATTGCCGAAAAGTTAGAGGGCGCGGCGACCGTGGACGCGTTCGACGTTGCCCACGTGAACGCCATCGAACGTGAACACACCGTGGCGGTAATCGTGTCCGGTGGTGACGGGCAAGACCGAAAGTTCATCGTGGAGGTGTCCGACTATGCCAAGCGGTAAAGGGCGGTTCCTGTTCTCAGGGCAGGCGGCGTGCTGGGCGCGGAGAGTGTCCAACGCGGACCTTGTGGACGCGGAGAACACGGCGCGTACGGACCTTGCCGGGGCACAGAGTGATGGGCCGGCAAGGGCTAACGCGATGATGCGAGCACGAATCTATGCGGCGGAACTGGTGAGGCGAGGATGAAGCGATTCATGGTAAGCGCGGCGGCGGCGGTGGTTGCCGCTGTTGCCCTGTCAGGGTGTTCGGCAATGAACACCACTCAGCACGAGGATTGTGTGGTGCTGAGTAAGGAACGTCTGTTACAGGACGGCACGAGCGGAGAGAAGCGGGTGAACACGTCGTGCGGCACGTTCGAGGTTGGGGACTCGATTGTGGGCGGGTTCAACTCTTACGACACATGGACGCAACTTGCGGAGGGACAGACGTGGGATTTCGTAACGGGCGGGTTCCGGATCGGGATTCTGTCCACCTTCCCGGTAGTGACTGGCGCAGAAAGGGTGTCCTAATGCGGGAATCGGCGAACGCGGCGGCAACGGGGCCTAGGTGCGCGGAGATACGCGTAGAAGTTGTTATCCCCGGACGAGAGGGGCAAGCGTACGGTTATTCGCAACTCGTGGATATGGATACGGTGGCACCTTTTGCGACTCTCCTGGGCTCGGCTGGGCGTCGGATGATTGACACCATTGCCGAACGAGTGCGGAAGGAAGGCATTGGCTAACGCCATGAAAAGCAAGGGTGACCGCTACGAGCGGCACCTACGCGAAGGATTCAGAGCCGCAGGATTCCCCAACGCCGAACGAACAAAAGCCGGATACGAACGAGACGCCGGCGACATACACCTAGACCCGCACCCCGGCAAAGGAGTGCGGGTCATTTGCCAGGCGAAAGACGTACGAACACCCGTCTGGACCGAATGGCTAACGGGACTCGCGGAACAGATCACGGAAGCGGGCGCAGAAGTCGGGTTCATCGCGTGGAAACGTCCACGCCCCGGCAAGGCACCCCTTCACCTGGCGGTTATGCCGCTGGCCGAATACACACGACTGCTACAGAGAGCGGGATACGGGCAATGAGCAAGTGGAACGGCACCCTGGCGGAACTGCGCGGGGCGCTGGATAAGACGCTGGAATACCCGGACGACGTGGAACGAGTGATGCGGGTTGTGTCTCCGTGGTCGCGGGCACTCGCTGATCGGGCGATGGACGGCGGCGTGGAGCATGGCCGCAAGTCAGCGGAGGCAGAGCCGAATCACGTTGAGATGGGCGGTATCGCGTTCGATGGCCACGGATTCATGGTGGCGGTGTGACCCTCACTCTTACGGACCTGTTCTGCGGGGCCGGCGGATCGAGCACCGGGGCCGTGCAGGTTCCCGGTGTTCAGGTCCGCGTAGCCTCCAACCACTGGCAATTGGCCGTTGACACGCACAACAAGAACCATCCGGGGGCGGACCACATTTGCGCGGACCTCTCGCAGATTTCGCCTGAATACTTCCCGCCGTCTGAACTGCTGTGGGCGTCACCCGAATGCACCAACCACAGCATTGCCAGGGGTCGCAAGTACGAGACTGCGGCACCGGACCTGTTCGGGGAGACACTGCCGGACGATGCCGCCGAACGTAGCAGGGCAACCATGTGGGACGTTGTGCGCTTCACCGAACGGCACCGGTATCAGGCGGTGATGGTGGAGAACGTTGTAGACGCGGTGCGCTGGCAACCCTGGCGCGCGTGGCTGATGGCAATGGACTCTCTCGGCTACCACCACCAAACCGTGATGCTGAACAGCGCGCACGCTCAGTTGGCCGGCGAGGGTGCGCCTCAGTCGCGTGACCGCATGTACGTCGTGTTCTGGCGTAAGGGGAACCGTAAGCCGGACTTGCATCGGGTGACGCGTCCGCGTGCGGTGTGCGCGGAGTGTGGTCCCGTGCGGGCGATGCAGTCGTGGAAGCGGGACGACCGTCCGGAGCATGGCCGCTACAGGGCTCAGTATGTGTACAGGTGCCCGAACATGGCGTGCCGGAATGCCGTTGTTGAGCCTCTGGTGCGCACTGCGGCCGACGTTATCGACTGGACCCACCAGGGCACCCGGATCGGGGATCGAACGCGGCCGCTGGCCGATAAGACGATGAACCGCATTCGGTCGGGCATTGAAGAGTATTGGGCACCGCTGGCTGTTCCGGTGGAGGGGCGCGAGGGTAAGCGCGCGGCACCGGTGGACCGACCGTTTCGGACTATGACGACCCGGAACGAGACGGGTTTAGCGTTCATTGCCGAGTTGCGGGGCGGCGGTTCTAAACACCGTCCGGTGACTCATCCGCTGTCTACGGTTACAGCGTCCGGGAATCATCACGGGCTTGTTCGGGGCGAGAAACCGTCCGTTGACATTGACGATGTTCGGTTTCGCATGTTGGAGCCGGAAGAGGTTATCCGGGCGATGGATTTCCCGTCCGGGTATGAGGTGCTGGGCACGCGTCGTGAGCGGGTGAGGATGGCCGGCAATGCGGTCACGCCACCCGCTGCCCGCGACCTGGTGAGCGTCGTTTCTGAATCACTGAACTAGGGAGAGAGAAATCATGGAAGCACATAAGGTTGACGTTCTCGTGAAGGCTGCCGCAATCCTGGAAGGCGCGGACGCAGGGTTCCCCACGCTCGCGGATTCGGTCCGTGACGTGGTGGCTGAGTTGAATGAGGATCGGGAGGTTGACGACCTGGCGCGGGTGTTGGTGGCTGCTGCGAATGGCCACCAGGGGCACCCGACCGACCCGGCACGCCCTGTAAGCGACTACTGGCGGTCTATTGCGCGTGCGGCGTTGGGGCATGGCGGGGTGAATGGTGTTGACTCGCTGGTGGTGGCTCAGCGGAACGAGGCGCTGGACGCGTTGGAGGATATTCGGTTCCGTTCCATCCCAGGCAAGTTCGGCACCATGAATCAAGGGTGCGCACCGGGGCGGATTGCGGAGGCTGTGCACGATATGTTCCGGGATTGGGGCCGTATGCGCTACAAGGAACTTGCGACGATTCCGCTGTGACGAATAGCGATTCTGAGGGGCTGCTAGACACGCGGGCCGGTGCGGCACTCGCACACGACGCGTGGACTAGCGGCCTACAGGCAGGGATCGCGGCCACCCGCGCGGACGTATGGCGTAAACCAGTGTCACCGTTCTTCCGGCACTTATGCGCACTGAAACGACGAGACGAAAAGGAAAGGGGCGACTCGCAAGAGTGTCAGAAACCGTAACCTATCAGCGGCCCATCAACTGGAACGACATTCAAGACCCGACAGACCTGGAAATCTGGAACCGGGCAACATCCAACTTTTGGTTACCCGAAAAGATCGCCCTATCCAACGATATTCCCGGATGGGACACTCTCACCAAACCGGAACAACTAACCGTCATGCGGGTATTCACAGGGCTAACCATGCTGGACACGGCGCAGGGCACCGTGGGATGCATCGAAATGATCCCGGACGCGAACACGCAACACGAAGAGGCTATCCTCTGCTATTTCGCTGGCATGGAGGCTATCCACGCGCGTTCCTACTCTTCCATTTTCTCCACACTGGCGAACAGTAGGGAGATTGACGGGGCGTTCACGTGGTCTGAGACGAACGAGCACTTGCAGAATAAGGCGCGCATCATCCTGTCCTACTATCGGGGTGACTGCCCGCTGCGGAAGAAAGTCATTTCGGTACTGCTGGAATCGTTCCTGTTCTACTCAGGGTTCTACCTGCCGTTCTGGTATGCGGCACGTGGCAAACTCACCAACACGGCGGACATTATCCGGTTGATTCTGCGGGACGAAGTGCTTCACGGGTTCTACATCGGGCACAAGTTTCGGCAAGCATTCGAGGACGCCGACCCCGACACGCAACAAGACGTGTTGGAATACGCGTACGACATGCTCAGCGAACTGTACGACAACGAATGCCTGTACGCGGCGGACCTGTACGACCATTTAGGTTGGACGGACGACGTTAAGGCGTGGATGCGGCTAAACGCCAACCGGGCGCTAAAGAACCTGGGGTTTGAACCACTGTTCGCGGACGAGGATTGCCAGGTGTCAGCGGAAATCATGACGAACCTTGACCCCGGTGCGAACGAGACACACGATTTCTTTTCCGGCTCGGGATCGTCATACGTGATCGGGCGGGTAGAAGAGACAACTGACGACGATTGGAACTGAACATGGCTGGGTGGAGTGATCCGGGCGCGGACCCTGCGGACGAGTGGGACAACCCTAGCGGGAACGTGCCGGACTTGTTTTCGGGTGTGGAAATGTTCATGCGCGCGGCTGGGCAGGATGTTGCGGACCGGCCGGCACTGCCTGAGTTGGGGCCGGTGCGACGACTGCGGCGCGAACTGTTGCGGGAAGAGTTCACTGAATACCGGGCGGCGGAACTGTCCGAAGACTTCCCGGAAATCGTGGACGGTCTCATTGACGTAATCGTGATCGCCTACGGCACTCTGTTGACGTATGCCGGTCGGGATGCCACGCGGGCGTGCATGGCGGAAGTGACCCGCTCCAACCTGGACAAAATCGTGGACGGGCAAGTGACCCGACGTGACGACGGCAAGATTCTTAAGCCTGAGGGGTGGACCGGTCCGCGCATCGCTGAGGTGTTGGAGGCGGCACGGTGACCGAACGGGACACGCAAGTTACCGAATACGGGCTCAACTACGACCCGGCAATGCGGGACCTCATCGTCACGGACGAGGGGCAAGCGCGAGCATTCCGGGACCGGGCAAGAGCGAACGGGCACGACCCGGTAGTGCGGAAGCGGACACGAACAATCACAGTAAGCGAGTGGGTGCCACATGAGTTTGACGACGGACGAAGCGACGGGGCTGCGCGAGTCCCTGGCGCGTGAACGGGACCGGAAGGTGAACAAGGTAGACCTTGACTTCCGCGCGGCGCTGTACAGGCAGGAGCGGGGCCGGCTGCTGCAACCCGAACACCTGGTGAACGATGTTGTGGAGGTGGTGACCCGTCTACGTGCTGCGGCGGTGGACGGGATCGCGGCTGAGCGGGTGTGGGATGCGGACGTGGGCGAGTTCGTCGCGCCTGAGGCGGTCTCAGAGTCGCGTGGCGGGCCTAAGGCACCGTGCAATGTGGGTTTGATTGACCAGGCGGACGCGGAGGTGGTGCGCCTGGCGTCGGTGGCCATGTGGCGGTGCGGTGGCCCGGATCGGCTGCCACGGGGCCTGTGGAGGGACCCGGACGGGCGCGTAAGGGGGGTGAAGGGCGGCAACCTGATTCCGGTGCACATGATGGTGGGTAGCCTGAAAGATCGTGCGGGGGTGCTGGATTGGCCGTCTTGGTGTGAGCCGGAAGAGTGGGCGGCTGTCCGTGAGCGTTCGTTCAAGATGCTTACGGGTCTGCGCGAGTCGCTGGCGGACGCTGCCGTGGCCTCCGGGGCGTCCACGGCTGGGGCTGCTGCGGCTGAGTCGCGGGGCGAGTACGGGTTGTTCGGTTGACGTGGATGGACGAGGACGCGGCCCGCAAGTTCGTGGGCCGCAACTCTCGCACCCTGAGGTATTGGCGTGCGGCGGGGACCGTGGATTGGGGGCGTCGTGGCGGGCGCATTGTCTACGAACGCTCATCCCTCATCGTTGCGCATGAGCGCGCGTGCGAGAACTTGCGGAGGGGCGGGCGGAACAAAGGGAGTGTGAATAAATATCCTTTGCCGCCCGGTCAACTAATGTTATCTGTGTCTGGTTGATCGCCGGATATGGCCGTGAGACTCGCGGGCGAAAGCCTCCCCTCGCGGACCGTTATTCGTCACCCGCCCCTAAGCCTCTCGCGGATGCTCAAATGGGGGCGGCGGGCACGCCCGTGTAGCCCAAAATGGCAGAGGCGGCGCACTCAAAATGCGTTGGTTGCAGGTTCGAGTCCTGCCACGGGCACAGGGGGCCGCAAGTTCTCAAGAACGGCTTGCGGTCCGCACATGTACGCCCCGGAATGGCCTCTGAACCGTCACGCCAACCGGGGCTCTGAACCACACCCGCCCCGCCTCTCAAATGAAGCGCACTGCGGCGGGTTTTCGTCTAACTGGCAGATGCTCCCCGGGGCTATCTGCCCTTTTTCTTGGGGGGACAATGCGAAAGACACTCACAGCGGCAATCGCTGCAACCTGCCTGACCGCCGGCGCGGTCACTACGGCAACCACGGCGACCGCTGAGAGCGTCTGTGAGCCTACGGCAACATTCGTCATGGGCGGCATGAACGACCCCAACGCAAACGCATTCGCGGGCAACGTGCACCGCGTGGCCTACTCTGCGTCCATTTGGCCGGTCGGACCGGTCACCTACGACGCATCCGTGGCGGAGGGCACCGCGAACATGGTGCACGCGGTCAACACCTACGCTGCACAGTGCCCTGATAGCCGCATCCGCGTGAAGGGGTACAGCGAGGGGGCACGGGCTGCCGGGGACGCACTGCTGGTACTGGACCAGGGGCCGTACGCGGACCGGATCACGGGCCGACTTTACGGGGACCCGCGCAACCCTGGCGGCATTGAAGATTCCTTCCGGGGCATGAGCGCGTTCGGCATCACCATGACCGGCACGCGGCCCGCCACGGCAACCATTCCCATTGAAGAGGTATGCAACGACGCACCGGGCGACCGGGACGGCATTTGCTCCCTTCCGGGGCCTGTAACCAACCTGATCGGATTCGCTGACGGCGTGTACGGGTACATGCTGGGCGGTTCCCACGGGTACGACTTGAACGACTGAGGTACACCAATGGTCACTGTCTACACCAAACCGAATTGCCAGCCGTGCAGGCAGACAAAACGGGCATTGGACAAGCGGAATGTGCCGTACGAAGAGGTGAACATCCTTGAAAGCGACGAAGGGCAGAGAGTTGCGCGCACAATGGGGTTCACCAGTGCTCCCGTGGTAGTCGCTGACGGGGCCGGCACGTGGTGCGGATTCAAACCGGATCGCATCGCGGCACTGTGAGCAAGTACGCGGGGCGTAGTACGCGGCGGTGGAAGAAACTTAAAGCATGGTTCAAGGCTGAGGCGACGGAACGCGAGTTGCCGTGTTGGCTGTGTGGCCAGCCCATCGCCTACGACGTGCACTATATGCACCCGGACGCGTTCAGCGTGGATCACATGCTGCCAGTGTCTACACACCCGGAACACGCGGAGGACGCCGCGAACCTTCGTGCGGCGCACAGGCATTGCAATATCGTGCGCCAAAACAAAGAAGCGAAACCAAGCCTGGGGAGGCAAACCCGTAAATGGTGAAATGCATTATCGGGCAATGGGAAGACACCTCACTTGACGATGAGGACAAGGCTGCGCTCGATGCCGTACTCACAGGGGGAATGAGTATGGCACGGGCGTACAGGTATTGCCGAACGGCCGGACTAGAAGCCGGTCTAACGGCGTTCAAGGATCACACGCGGGAACGGTGCGCGTGTAAGGAGTGATGCACATGGGCGCGTTGGCAGAAATACTGCAAGAGCCTGGCGCGCCGGAAGCGGAACACACACCCGCGCGCACACTGGACGCAGACACGGAACTTGCGGGACAGGCACGCACCACAAGGCTTGACCACACACACGACGCGGACACAGAGGACGCGCTACTGCGGTCACTGGGGCATGACCCGGAACGGTGGCGGTTCGCGGGCGCACCGGCAATCTACCGGCGGGACGACGCGGGCGAAACACGATACACCACGTACCGGTACAAACTCATGCCCGTATCGGAAAGCCTCACGGGTTTACTGGACACGATCAAGACGCGCACCATTTCGCCCCGCATGAACGCGGACACGGGCGCGGCATTCACGTTCCAAGCCTCAGACCTACAGTTGGGCAAGAGCGACAACGAAGGCACCACGGGAACCGTAGACCGGTACGTGGAGTCAGTAGGCGTCGCAGTGGAACGTCTGCGGCGGCTCAGGGCACACGAACCGTACGGCACGGTGCACCTGGTGTTCGCCGGCGACTGTATCGAGGGGAACCAATCGCAGTCCGGGCGGAACATGTGGCGCACCGAACTGACGATCACAGAACAGACCCGCGTATTCCGGGCACTGCTGTACCGGACCATTGACGCGTTCGTAGAAGAGGGCGCGGACACGGTACTGGTGGACGTGGTGAACGGCAACCACGACGAGGTTCAGCGCTACCAGACAACCCGCCCCGACGACGGGCACGCCACGGAAGCGGCCATCGCAGTACGGGAAGGGCTCGCACTCAACGAACCTGCGTACGGGCACGTGCAAGTACGCGTGCCGGTCACAGACCAGGGGTACATGACCGTCCCGGTAGGGGACACCGTGTTCACGATTGCGCACGGTCACCAGTGGCGGCGCAACCAAGCGATGAACTGGTGGAGCGGGCAAGCATTCTACGAACACAACCCTGGCGGGGCGCACGTCCTGGCGCACGGGCACTTTCACGAACACGAGGTGCAGCGGGCCGGCAAACGCTGGCGTATCTGTTCACCAACCTACGACCAGGGAAGTAACTACTTCCGTGATCTAACCGGGGCGGTAAGCCAACCGGGGGGGATTGTGTATACGACTTGCGGGGGGCAAGTGAACGATATGTCCATCGTATAGGAGACAAACCGTTGAAGAAAGTAGCGGCAATCGTGGCGCTCGCGGCCGGCATTCTACTGCTGGCCGGATGCGACCAGGAAGGAAACATGACCTACACGCGGAACATGAACACGTCAGCGCACACGGTGGACCTTCCAGACGGGCGCACAGTGTTGTGCGTGTACGAGTCCGGGGATAGGCAGGCGGGACTTTCCTGCGATTGGTCGGGTGCAGCATGACAATCATCTACCAACCGGGGCGGGTACACCAGTGCATACCGCCAAGCATCCGTGACCCCCGCTCAGTGGTCGGGCGAGACCGGTACATTCCGGGAACAATCTGGGAATGCTACTGCGGCAAACACTGGCATGTGGTTGAAGAGTCGCAGATGGCCGCATGGCGGGCGGCGAGAGACCGCAGGGGAAGCATGTGGGTGCCGGTGCACTGGTGGAACACCCAAACACGACGCATCATCCGCTACCACGAACAAGTGATCGAGAAACAGAAACGAGCACTCTCGTTCGCAGACTTCACCAAAGGCGGACCACTTGAACAATGAGACACGCCAACAAGTAGACACCGCCATCGAACAACGATCCCTCGTGGAATGGTTGACCACCGAATACAACACGGCACTACAAGACTTCACGGCAACCATGCTGGACCTGAAAACCAAAGCCGAACACAACCCGGCACTACGCGAATACGTCGCGGAACGGATGAGCCGATGAACAACACAGACACCACAGACCTGCGCGAAACCATCGGACGACTCTCCGACATGGTAGGAGAACTAGGCAACCTCGTAGCAGGACACGAATGCGAAATCATTCTTCCACCCCTACCTGAACCAGTAAGCGCGACCATTGTGCGGTTCCCCAACAAGGGACACACCACAGTATGGCTCGCACCCGACAACACGGAAGTACGAACCAACACAGAGCGCGAAGAGTTCGGCGGACGACAAAGATTCGGACTCACTACCCGCACACTGCACGACGGAAACACAGAGTACCCACTACAGAGATTCAACGGGCACCACGGCGTCACCTACGCACACCGGGGCATCCGAGTCGTAGAGGCAGAAGAGGGAACACCAGCACCAACAGGCGTATTCGGCTGGCACCGACTCTACTAACCCACACGCGAATGGGGCGCATGAAACCATGCATGAGAATGGATGGCCATGCACGAGTGGATGCATGAACATGCACACCCCGGGGGCATGAAAATCACAAACATGCAGGTCAGCGGCCTTTTTCGCGAGGGGGCGAGGGCTCTCCCCCCGGTTTGGGGTACCCATCGCGCGCATAATATACAGTGTGATGCATGAATGGTTGCATGGATATACGGATTGGGTGGATGAATGGGTGTTCTTGAGGCGGCGTTGGATGATTCGCTGGCGGCTATGGATTGGATCAAGCCGGCGGATGCTGCGGCGGTGGCGTTGGCGCGTGGTTATGCGGTTCAGATTGATGCGGTGTTGGCTGCGGCTGATTTGGGGGATGTGTCGGGCACGGATGTGACTAAGGCGCTGTATTTGGGGCCGCACTTGTTGAATGCGCTTAGGGCGTTGGGTGCTACTCCGGATGGGCGCGCGTCGCTGGACCTGACGGAGAAGGTCGAGGGGGCGTTGAGTGGAATACGTGCGCGGAGGGCGACAGGCTGACGGGTCGCTTTGGGGGGTTACTGAGCCACGGTTGTTTACGCCGCCTAGGCGGGAGTTGACGCCGGAAACGTCGCTTGGTTTCGAGTTGATCGAGTTTTCCGAGCGTGTGCTTGGTGTGGTGTTGTTTCCGTGGCAAAAGTGGTTGGTTGTTCATGCGTTGGAACTGAACGAGGATGGCACGTTCAGGTTCCGGCGCGTGATTGTGCTTGTGGCCCGTCAGAATGGTAAGACGACGCTGTTTAAGGTCTGGGCGTTGTGGCGGTTGTTCGCGGACCGTGCGGAAGGTGTGCTTGGTACGGCGCATGATTTGGCGACGGCTGAGAAGACGTGGGAGCAAACGTTGTCGCTTGCTCGTTCGGTGCCTGAGTTGGGCGCGGGGATCGCCAAGGAATCGAACACGAACGGTAACAAGTATTTTCGTCTGGCGAATAATCCGGCGCGGGAGTATTACGGGGGCGAGTACCTGGTTCGTGCGGCGACTGGTGGCGGTGGGCGTGGTGCGTCTATCGAGTTGGTGTTCATGGACGAGTTGCGCGAGCATAAGGATTATTCGTCGTGGTCTGCGGTGACTAAGACGACGAACGCTATTTCGCGTGGCCAGATTGTGGCTATGTCGAATGCGGGGGATGCGTCGTCCGTGGTGTTGAACGATCTACAGGCGCGGGCTACGCAGGCTATCGAGACTGGTATTACGGCGGACACTCAGACGGGCCTATTCGAGTGGTCTGGGGGGCCGGATTGCGACGTGTGGGATCGGGACGCGTGGGCTCAGGCTAACCCGTCTCTCGGCTATTCGGGCATGACTGAGGCGACGTTGGCGGCGGACTGTGAGACGGACCCTGAGGACGTTTACCGCACTGAGGTGTTGTGTCAGCGGGTGAAGTCGCTTGATCCTTCCGTGTTCCCGGAGGGTGCGTGGGATGGATGCGCGGTGCCGGCGAACGTTGCGGTTAGCCATGTGGAGGGAGCCCGGCTAGACGTAACGGTGGAAGTCTCGCATGACCGGTCTATGACGTACCTCGTTGCCTGTGGTGAGTCCACTCTTGGTAAGCCGTTGATCGAGGTGGTGGCGGAGCGTGCGGGCACGGCGTGGGTTGTTCCGTGGCTCGTGGAGCGTGCGGCACTGTTCGGGCGTGTGATTGTTCAGGCTCGTGGTGCGCCTGCGTCGTCGTTGATTCCGGCGCTGAAAGAGGCGTCTACGGGCGTGGACGGTGAAGCCTTGTGGGAAGTGTTGGAGTGGGGCGGTTCGGACCTTACGGGGGCGCACGGGTCGTTTTATGACGCTGTGCGAGAGGCGGATTTTTTGCACCTTGGACAGCCGGTTTTGGATGCTGGCGCGGAGTCGGGGCGTATCAAGCCGTTGGGGGATTCGTGGGTGTTTGATCGCGCTAAGTCTCCGGTTGATGTGTCTCCGGTGATTGGTGCTGTTGGTTCGTTGTGGGCGTTTAGTCGTCCGCGTGAGGCTGCGCAAACGTCGGTGTATGACGATGAGGACGCGGAATTGATGATTTTGTAGGGGGTGTTTATGGGCATTGCTTCGTGGTTCGGTTTTAAGCCGACTGTGATTCCCCCTGAGTCTACTACGATTGAGCCGATTCTAGATCAAATCCGTTGGACGATGGCGGGGCAGACGCCGGAACAGTTGTGGCGGGAACAACCGTATTTGCGGATGGTTACCGGGTTTCTTGCGCGGAACGTGGCGCAACTTGGTTTGCATTGCTACCGGCATGATTCCGGTGGTGGGCGCGAGCGGGTGCGCGATGGCGTGGTGGCGCGCATTCTGGGCCGGCCGAATCCGGAACAGACCGGATACGAGTTGATCCGGGACTTGGTGCACGACCTGAGCCTGTATGACGACGCGTACCTGATGGTGGTCCGCGTGGTGGATAGTCCGACCGGCTGGGAGGTGCGGAACGTTCCGCCCCGGTGGGTGACGGGCGTTGTGGGCAAGACGGCGTACTCGGTGGACGGGTACTCGGTGGTGTTCCCGAAAGCAACACGTCCGGTGACGGTTCCGGCTGGGAACATTCTGCACTTTCACGGGTGGCATCCGGAAGACCGTTCGGGCGGCGTTACTCCGGTGGAGGCGTTGAAGGGCACTCTGCTGGAACAGGTGGAGGCTGCGGAGTATCGGCGTCAGTTGTGGGAACGCGGTGGTCGTGTCGGTTCGTATATCTCGCGGCCGAAAGATGCGCCCGGTTGGTCAAACGAGGGGCGGGCGCGGTTCAAGCGGGGCTGGGCGGCGTCGTGGTCTGGCGACGGGGCGAAGGCTGGCGGTACTCCGGTGCTAGAGGACGGCATGGAGTTGAAGCGTGTCGGGTTCTCTGCGAAAGAGGAAGAGTTCGTAGAGGCGTCGAAATTGTCGCTTCAAACGGTGGCCGGCGTGTACTACGTGAATCCGACGATGCTGGGCCAGTTGGATAATGCGAACTACTCGAATGTGCGCGAGTTCCGAAAGATGTTGTATGGGGACACGTTGGGGCCGACGTTGGCGCAGTTGGAAGCGCGGTTGAATGCGTTTCTGTTGCCGATGCTTGGGGCTGGCGATGGCGAGTACGTGGAGTTCAACATTCGGGAGAAGTTGGAAGGCGACTTTAACGAGTCGGCTACGCAGATGTACCAAGCGGCGGGCGGTCCGTACATGACGCGCAATGAGATTAGGGCGCGGATGAATCTGCCGTCTATCGAGGGCGGAGACACGTTGATTGTTCCGTTGAATCTGGGGACACCTGAGGGGGGTGTGGATGGAAGCCAAGACGAAAAGTAGCGTTGGCCGGATTGAGGTCAAGGCGGATGGCGAAGAGGCGGGCGTGTTCAGTGCGTACGCGTCGGTGTTTGGTGTGCGGGATTCGTACGGTGACGTGGTGGAAAAGGGCGCGTTCACTGACACGTTGAAAGAGTGGTCTGCTAAGGGTGCGACTATTCCGCTGTTGTTCGCGCACAAGAACAATGATCCTGACTATTTCATCGGCTCTGTCAGTGAGGCGGTGGAGGATGAGACGGGGTTGCGGGTCCGCTGCAAGTTGGACTTGGATTCACCTAAGGGTGAACAGGTTTACCGGCTGATTAAGGATGGCCGGCTGGCGGAAATGTCGTTCATGTACAACGTTCGTGATGGTGAGGACGTTGTGCCGGTGAAGGATGGTAAGCGGGATTGGGAGAACCGTTATTACTCGATCAAGTCGGTTGGGTTGTATGAGGTTTCTGTGGTGCATATTGGCGCTAATCCGGCTACGTCGATTAGTGATGTGAAGGCTGCCGGGGCTGAGCGGGATGCTGTTGTGCCGGTGGAGGATGAGGGCGCGGCTCAGCGGGTGAAGAGCGTTGAGGCGTTTGTGGCGAGTTTCGATCTTGGGGGTTACTGATATGGCTAAGACTATTCTGGAAAAGCGTTCCGCTGCCGTGGCTGAGGCGCAGAGCATTGTGGAGAGCGTGAAGAGCGCGGGGGACCTGGACGAGGGGCAGAGCGCGCGTCTGGGCGAGTTGCACACTGAAATCAAGGGCTTTGACGAGCATATCGCGCGCGCCAAGTCGGATGCTGCGATTGTCGAGCAGATCAAGAGCATGGGCAAGGTGGAGCACGAGGGCACGCCCCGTGGTGGCCACGCTGAGGTTCACGCCAAGACCATTGGCGAGCACTTTATCAAGTCGGTGGGTGACCGGATCGCCAGCCGTGACGGTGGCCGGTTCTCTGTGCAGGGGCCGGAGTGGACGGGCGCTAAGGCTGCCACTGATCCTCAGTTGACCGGCGGCGGTGACGGTGCCTATGCCGATTGGCTGGTGGATGTTGATACCAACATTCAGCGGGAGAAGCGGGAACGGCTCGTTATCGCGGACCTGTTGGGTACCGGTACCATTTCGGGGTCGTCTATCAAGTATTTTGTTGAGGGCGATTTCGAGGGCGATTTCGAGACCGTGGGCGAGGGCAAGAAGAAGCCTCAGGTGCACGTGGGTGACCCGACTCCGGTCGTGGATGCGCTCACCAAGATTGCGGCGTGGGTGCACCTGTCGGACGAGACTCTGGAAGACCTGCCGTTCCTCGTTTCCGAGATCAACAACCGACTGATCTACAAGTTGGGCGTTGAGGAAGAGAAGCAGTTGCTTAGCGGCAACGGCACCGGCACTAATCTGTTGGGTCTGCTGAACCGTTCGGGTGTGCAGTCTGAGACTGCGGATGCTGCGGAGGACAACGCGGACGCTATCTTCCGTGCGACCACGAAGATTCAGAATGCGACCGACCTGACGGCGGATGGTATCGTGATTCACCCGCTGGATTACCAGGAGTTCCGTCTTTCGCGTGACGCGAACGGGCGTTACTTTGGTGGCGGCTATTTCGAGGGCAACGCTCAGCCTCCCCTCTGGGGCCTGAGTACCGTTGTTTCCCCGGTGGTGGAGCGCGGTAAGCCTCTGGTTGGCAACTTCCGTCAGTCGTCCACCCTGTACCGCAAGGGCGGTCTGCGGATCGACACCACGAACACCGATGGTGACGACTTCATTAACAACATGGTCAAGACCCGTGTTGAGGAGCGTGTGGCGTTGGCGGTCCGTCAGCCTCTCGCTCTGGTGAAGGTCGCTCTGACGGTGTAAGTGGTTGCGGGGCGGGTGCTTTCGGGTGCCTGCCCCGTTCCCGGATTGGGGGTTCGTAGTGATTGTGAAGAAGATTCAGGCGGTGTCGTCTGGCGCGCATGATGCGCAGTACGCGTCTAAGGCGCAGATTGTCGGCGCGGACGGTAAGGCTATTGACCTGGCGGATATGTTGGCGCGGATTGAGGCGCTGGAAGCGGCGGCCGGCTAATGGAAATGTACGAGTTGGTGCGCAACGGCATGGTTCACACTGTGCAGTTGACCAAGTTGGATGCTCAGCGGTATGGGGCTAAGCCTGTGTCGGTTAAGCCTGCGGTGAAGGCGCGGGGGAAGCGGTCGGGGTGATGATTGACGCGGGGACGCTAGAGGCGTGGGCTCAGGGTGCGCTTGCTCAGGACGACCCGCGTACGGCGATGCTGTTTGATGCTGCGTTGGCGGATGTGCGGTCGTATTGCGGTTGGCATGTGTGGCCGTTGCGTACGGATACGTTGACGTTGAATGGTACGGGGGGCCGGTCGGTTCAGTTGCCGTCGTTGCGCGTGGCGGACGTGGAGAGCGTCACGGTTGGCGGGGCGGTGCTGGACGCGGACGTTTACGAGTGGTCGGCGGATGGCGAGTTGCGGCTGTTGCGTGGCGTGTTCCCGGACCGGTTTCGTTCCGTCACGGTGACGTTGGAGCATGGTTACGAGGATGCACCGGACGTTGCGGCGGTGGTCCTGTCGGTTGCGGCCCGCGCGGGTGCGTCACCGATGGGATACACGCGTGAACAGGTGGGTGGCATTTCGCTGACTCACGGCACGGTGGGCGGCATGGTCGCGGGCGGCACGTTCATGGCGGATGAGCGGGCAAAGTTGGACCGATACGTGGCGGAGGTGCACTAGTGATCGGCTATACGACGCGGGTTCAGGTGGTGCGTCCGCTGGAAGAGCGGGACCGGTACGAGAACGTGCGCTACAACTACGAGGCGGGCGAGGTTCGGGACGTTCCGGCGCTTGTGTCGCTGCAACCGGTGGGCCAGGATTCGGACGATGAGAACCGGGTGATGGTCACGGGCACGTGGGTGTTGCGGACCCGTCCCGGCACTGACATTGATCTTGTGGAGACGGACCGGGTGCGTTCGTTTCACGGGGATATGAAGGTGGAGGGGATCGGGCGTTGGCCGCATCCGATTCGTCCGGGCGGCGTGCACCATGCGGAGGTTAAGTTGCAGGTGGTGACCGGGTGATGATGACGGATGAACAGTGGCAGGCTGTGGTTGGGTCTGCCCCGGTGCAGGCGGCGATTCTGCGGCGGGCTACGACTATCGCGGCGCGTGCCCGTTCGCTGAATGACGCTGAGGGCGGTAAGGCGCAGATCACGTTGGAGCGTGCGACGCGTGCGGATGGCCGGCCGGTGGTGAACGTGGTTAGTGACAATGCGGCGGAAGAGTACGGCACGAGCGGGACGCGGCGGCGTCGGGTGCTGCGGCGTGCTGCGTCTGGGGGTTGATGGATGGCTAAGTACAGGGTGGCGTTCGCGGCTAAGGGGCGTGACGTTGGGAAGATCGTGGAGTTGGACCCGGTGGAGGCGCGCGAGTTGGTGAAGTATGGGCGTCTGGTGCCGGTGGTTGAGCGGCCGGCGCAGGTTGGGAAGCCTGCGGAGGGGAAGCCGGGTAAGTGATAGACCCGGTTGCCGTGTTCTGCGGGGTGTTGCGTGACCGGTTCGGGGTTGCGGTGTCTACGGACCTTCCCGCGCGTTTTGAGGACTATTTGCCGCATGTGCGGGTGATTGGCCTACCGGGGCGCGTTGAGGCGCGTACGTGGCAATCTGGGGGCCTTTTGCGGGCCGTCCCGATGGATGTAGACGTGTTCGCGGAGACTCTGGGCGCGGCATCCGACTTGGCGGGCGAGATTGACGCGTACATGGACGGTGCGCGCTTGGACGAGGGGCGGGCCGAAACGGCGTCTACTCCGCACGAGCGGCCGGACTACAACCCGAACGTGCGTCGCTTTGGGCTGATCGTGGATTGGCACTATCGACCATAACTAGCAACTGGACTGTTGCGCCTACCTCATCACGAGGTGGGCGCATTTTTTGTGCCCAAATGAGGGGGAATGATGGCGGATTTTGATAGTGAGGCTGCGCGGCTCGGGATTACCGGTGCCCTGCGAGTCGGCAAGGTGGGTAGCGAAGCGCCTACGAAGATGGGTGCGTGGGCGGACCCGTGGAAGTCGTTGGGCTATATCAGCGGTGACGGCATCACGGAGACGTTGGACGAGTCGCGGGAAGAGTTCACCCCGTGGCAGAAGTCGAGCCCGATTCGCACGAGCGTTACGAGTTCGGTGAAAAAGTTTCAGGCGGTCCTCTGGGAATCGAACTTTGAGACGATTTCCCTCTACTACCGTAAGGGTATTGAGGATTTCGAGGTGGACGGCGACATTGTTTCGTTCACTGAGGGGGACGCGCCGGCGCAGGACATTCGGGCGTTCGGCATTGACGTGGTGGACGGCGTGTATGCGCGTCGGTTCACTCTTCCGTACGCGGAGGTGACGGACCGTGGCGATATTGTTTACAAGTCGGACACGATCATTGCCTACGACGTGACGATTACCGCACTCGTGGGGCCGGATGGCATTTCGGTCAAGCGCGAGTTTAAGGAGGGGTGGAAGGTTCCGACTGCCCCTGACGGCGGCGGGGCCTGATCCCCTGATGCTCGGGTGTGTGCGCGTGCTGGTAGGTCACCGCGTGCGCACCCGTTTCTAACCTACCAACTGTGATCTACCGGAATGAGGATATGGCTATGAGCACTTACGATCTGGACGCAATGGTTTCTCAGCGCGCGGAGGCTGTCGGCGGTGAGCGTGTCGAGTTCACTTACGGGGGCGAGACGTTCAGTTTCCCGCACCCGCTGTTCGCGGACGACGAGTTCAAGGACGGACTTGCGGACGTGCAGACCGATATGGAAATGGCAGAGCATTACCTTGGTGACCAGTACGACAAGTTCATTGAGGTGGGCGGCAAGTCCGGGTTCATCGGCATTCTGTTGCAGAAGGTGCAGGAGGACGCTACCGACGTTGACGAGAAGGGAAATCCTACTCTGTCGCGTCGGTCCTCCAACCGTGCCCAGAGGCGACAGAAGCGGCGCTAATCGCTGAGTATGGTTTCGATGCTATCGCGGCTTTCTGGCGGGGGGAGATTAGCGTCAGAAAGTTGCGGGCATTGGTCCAATGGTTGCCTGACGGGTCGGCACGACACAAGGCAATGAATGATGGGGTGCAGTGGGGCACTACGAATAGCCTACTGAACCTGATCGAATACCGGCTACGCGAGAATACGGCGCTGTTGTCGCGTGTGAACGGTGGGCGTCCTAAGGCTCAGAAATACAATCCCACCCCGTGGAAGCGCGAGGGGCATATGGGGCACGTCAACGGGCGCAGTGTTGAAGAGGTCAAGGCGTACTTGGATTCGCTCATGGCCTAACAGTTTCGGGGGGTGTTTGCGGTGGCAAGTGACGGTACCGTTTGGATTCCGGTTCTGCCGTCTATGCGCGGGTTCGCTGCGCAAATGGTGGACGGTACCGGCGCTGCCGCTAAGCGCGCGTCGGGGGAGATTGAGAAGGAGTTCAGTAAGGCTGGGCAGGATGCCGGCAAGGCTGCGGCTGCGGGGATCAAGTCTGCGGTTGGGGATGTGCAGGCGGCGTCTAAGCAACTGGCGGATGCGCGCAAGGCTGAGGGGGACGCGGCTAAGCAAGTGCAGGCTGCGGAGAAGGAACTTGCGGGGCTGCGGAAGTCGGGTACGGCGTCGGCTGATGAGGTGTCGGCGGCTGAGGGGCGGTTGGAGTCGGCGCACAAGGCGGTTTCGTCTGCGTCGGCTCAGACGGTGAGCGCTCAGCGTGAGTTGTCTACGGCGCATGGCAAGTTGGCTACGGAGTCTGAGGGGGCGGCGAGCGCGGCCCGGAAGTTGGCTGAGGCTCAGCGGAAGGAACAGGACGCGGCGGGCAAGGTGGCCGTTGCGGAGGAGAAACTTTCGGACTTGCAGGCGTCGGGTAAGGCGTCGTCGTCTCAGTTGGAGGCGGCTACGCAGTCGTTGGAGCGGGCTAAGAGTGGGCTTGCTACGGCGTCGGATCGTACGGCGGCGGCTGAGGCGAATCTTGCGTCTGAGTCGGATAAGGCGGCTGCGTCTGCGGCGAAGATGGCGGATCGGGCGGAAGAGTCCGGGGATGCTATGCGGCGCGCGGATGATGGCGGTAAGTCGTTTGGTTCGACGTTGTTGGATTTGGGGAAGAAGGCGGGCGCGGCGGCTATCGCGTTCGCGGGGATCAAGTCTATTGGTTCGATTTTCGGTGATGCGATTTCGCGGGCGTCGGATACGGTGGCGGCTGAGCAGTCGTTGAGCGGCTTGTATGGGTCTGCCGAGGATGCGGCGGACATGATGGACCGTATCGGGAACATTTCGAGTGGTTCCAAGATTGATACGGGCGCTTATACGGAGATGGCGCAGTCTCTCGGTTACCTGGGCGTTAAGGGTGCTCAGTCTGAGGGCATCATGCGGAATCTTGGTAAGGCGATTGTGGGTGCTGGCGGGGATTCGTCGGCGTTCGATACGGTTTCTGCGTCGCTTACCAAGATGCAGAATGAGGGCAAGGTCACCCGTGAATCGTTGAATCAACTTTCGGGGGCCGGCGTTCCGATTCTCGATTCGTTGGCTACGAAGTTGGGCAAGGAAGTTCCCGACGTGCTGGATATGGTGTCCAACGGTCTCGTGGACGTGGACGACGTTCTGGGCGTGTTGGAAGACGGTACCGGGCAGTGGATGGAACGGCTGATCGAGGCTGGCGGGGAAGTCGATAACACGTTTGGTGCCAGGTGGGCGCGCGCTAAGGATACGGTCATGGAGGCGTTGGGCACGGCGATTCTGCCTGTGTTGGAGCGTCTGTCTCCGGTCATTTCGGGCGTGGCCGATGGTGTCACGTGGTTGATCGGCGCATTCACGTCGTTGGGGGACAATGGCAACCCTGTGATTGATGCGGCGGCTGCGGCGTGGGGGTACCTGAAAGACGGTATCGGTACGGCTAAGGATGTGCTGGCGGGCACGGTTGATGTGTTGGCCAACGTGGTTGGTTGGATGGACCGGAACAAGACGGCGGTTATCACGGTGGCGAGCATTATCGGCACGGTGCTACTGCCGGCGTTGGTCACGTACGGCATTCAGCAGACGGTGACGGCGGCTAAGGCTGTGGCCGCGTGGGTGGCGCAGGGTGCGGCTGCAACGGTGGAGGCTGCGAAGAACGTTGCCGCGTGGGTGACGTTGCGGGCGCAGGCTGTCGGTTCGGCTGCGGCTCAGGTGGCGGCGTCGTGGCGCGTGGTTGCCGGATGGGTTGCCGCTGGCGCGTCGGCTGTCGCTCAGGGCGCGGTGATTGCAGCGGCGTGGATTGGGGCTAAGGCGCAGGCGGTGGGCTCGTTCATCGCTATGGGCGCGTCCGCCACGGTTGAGGCTGCGAAGTCTGCGGCTGCGTGGGTGGCGTCGTCTGCCCGTACGGTCGCGGCGTTGGTCGCTCAGTCTGCCGGGTTCGTGGCGTCTAAGGCTGTGATGATTGCGGGCGCGGTCGCTACCGGGGTTATGACGGCGGCACAGTGGGCGCTTAACAGTGCGTTCCTGGCCAACCCGATTACGTGGATTGTTGCGCTCATCGTCGGTTTGGTCGCGGCAATCGTGTTGATTGCGACTAAGACGACTTGGTTTCAGGATATTTGGTCTGCGGTGTGGGACGCGGTTTCTGCGGCGTGGGATTGGGTCTGGGATAAGTTGTCTACCGGGTTCGGCTACTTGAAGGATGGGTTTCAATCCATCGCGGATAAGGTGGGCGAGGTCAAGGATTGGATTCTGGGCAAGTGGGATGCGATTGTTGAGTTCGTTACCGGTCTTCCGAGTAAGATTTCGTCGGCGGCATCCGGCATGTGGGACGGAATCAAGGATGGATTCAAGAGTGTAGTCAACACGGTTATTGGCTGGTGGAACGGTATGGCCGATAAGTTGACGTTCAAGATTCCGAACATTCCGGGTGTTCCGATGCGTGGCGAGACGATTTCGATTCTGCCGCACATTGGCACGTTGGCGCGTGGCGGTGTTGCGGGTGTTGGCGCGGATGGCCGGCTGTACGGTCCGGGTACGGGCACGTCGGATTCCATCCTTGGGGTGGATGATACGGGGTGGCCTACTGCGCGGGTTTCGGCTGGCGAGTTCGTGGTCAACGAGAAGGCGACGCGGGCGAATCTGCCGCTGTTGCAGGCTATCAACGGTCAAGCGTTGGCGACTGGCGGGCTTGTGGACGCTCAGGATTGGGCGCGTGGCGAGTCTGGGAAGCCTTACCAGTACGCGGGGGTCGGTAACCCGTCGTGGGATTGCTCTAGTTACATGAGCGGTATCTACGCGGTGTTGACGGGGCAGGACCCGTATGCGCGGCACTTCACCACGGAATCCGATTTCGAGGCGTTGGGGTTCGTTCCGGGTCTTGGCGGTACGAACGATTTCAGTATCGGCGTCTACCGGGGCGGTGGTGGCCCGAATAGTCACATGGCGGGCACGTTGGGCGACTTGAACGTGGAGGCTGGCGCTAACGGTGTGATCGCTGGCGTGGGCGCTCAGGGCGCGGCGGACTTCCCGTTGACGTGGCACCTGCCGTTGGAAGGTGATCCTGGCGGAATGCCGAACGGTGACAGCACGATTGACCTGTCCGGTATCACGGGGGATGGGGCGAGTGCGGGTGTCACGGCTGCGTCTGGTGGCGGTTCTGATCCGGGCGGGGACACGGTGCGCGTGTACGTGACGAACTGGCCGGCCGGTGGCGTGTCTAGTGGCGCGTCGTTGCCGTCTGCGGCTTCGTCTGGCGTGTCGGTGTCGAGCACTCCCACTATGCCGTCTGGCGGCGGCGTTGGGGGCACTCAGGACGCGGACCCGTACGGGTTCGGGTTGTGGGTGACTGATCCTGCGGCGGCTGTGCTCGATGCACTGTTCGAGGTGTTGGACATTGGGGACGTGTTCGATGGCGAGCAAGTGGCCACGGATACGCGGAATCAGTTTGGTATTCCTGCCCCGGTGGTGCCCGGTAGTGAGGATGAGGCTACGGGCGGTCCTCAGGTGGTCGGCACGGTTGTGAATGGTGACGTGCATGTGACGGATTACGACGAGTTCGCGGATAACCAAGAGCGGGATATGAATGCCCTTGTGGGGGCTGGGGGGGTGTTCGGCTGATGGATGATGTACGTGTCTGGTGGACGAGTGCCCACCGGCGGCATGTTTGGGACCTGACTAATGGGCCTGTGTGGCTTGATGGTGGGGTTTCTGGGCAGCATTGGCCGGATTTCTCGCAGGTGACGGCGCAACCGGCGCGGAAGGCGGGTGCCCTGTATCGGGGTACCCGTTGGAATGCGCGGAAGGTTGGGCTGAACGTGATCGTCGGTGACCCGTTCTGGTCGGCTGAGGTGCGTACGGGGTTGAAGTATCGGCACCTTGAATCCGATTGGAACTATGACCTTTCGGAAGAGACTACGGGCCGGCTGTGTTGGGTGACGGGGCGCGGGTACCGGTGGCTTGATTGCCGGGTGGAAAAGGCTACTGATCCTAAGGGTACGACTGATCCGGCGCGGCATGGCGTGGGCCGGTATTCGTACGTACTGGCATCGGATGAGGCGTTCTATTCGGGGTTCCCTGCCCGGTACACGGTGGCATCGCGCGCGGACGAGAAGGTGAAGGGGCGCGTGTGGAACGTCGGGGATTACGAGGCGTTCCCGATTTTGCGTGTGCACGGTCCTGCGCAATGGGTGTTGGACGCGGGGCGCGGCGAGATTGTGTTGCCTGAGATTCGTGATGGTGATTGGTGGGATATTGACACTGATCCCGACGTGTTGACGGTTACGGATAGTCAGGGGGTGAATCGGCGGGACGTGTTTAACTCTGAGTGGGCGACCGGCCCGGATTCCGGCGGGCTGTCTGTGAATGCGCTTTCGGTGCCAGTGCCACCGGGTGAGCCGGTGGAGGTGAAGGCTACTCCGGTGGGTCGTCCGCCGATAGGTAAGGATCGGGCGCGGGTTGAGGCTGTCATTCACCCTCGTTACAGGCGGGCGTGGTGATGGCATGGAGCGTCTAGACATTCGGTATCTGTCCAACGAGGGCAGGGAGTTGGGCAACATCACGGATCATATCGAGGCCAAGTTCACGTTTGCGCGGAACAAGGCTGCGGCGGGGACGTTGGTGTTGCCGGGGGATTCACCGGCCGCACCACGGTTGCGTGAGTGTGCGCCCACGGCGTCGCGCCCGTACGGGGACACGGTGCCGGTGCACTTGCATTTCCGTGGGCAGAAATGGACCGGCCGCGTGCACACGTACGAGAACAAGGGCGTGTACGGGGATAAAACGTTGACGGCGCAGTTGGTGTCTGATTGGCGGCACATGGGCGGCGTGTTGGCGTACCCTAACCCGTTGTTGCCGTTGGTGTCTCAGTGGCCGAAGAATGACCCGTATATCGGGCCTATGGATACTGCGGTGCACTACTACATGTTGAAGAACAAGGGGCGGTACAACTTGCCGGTGCACATCGTGTGGCCGGAGGGCGTCGAGTGGTTCAACATTAATGAGTGGGTAAACTTTATGGCCCGCATGGCACCGTTTGACGAGTTGTTCAAGGATGCGCTGCGGGACACGGGCGCGCACGTCGAGTTGTTCATGTGGACACCCGGTGATCCGCAACCGGGCGGTAGTACGTTGGTGAAGCCTACGCTGGTGTTGCGGATTAGTCCGCCGCGAAAGAACGTGGTGGTGGCGTGGGATGAGCGTGTGGGTGGCGGCATCCTGGAATCGAAAGTGTCGGGCAAAACGTCTACGGCTGCGCACGTCGTGGTGGGCGGCAAGACGTACGACTTCGTTAACAATCTGATTTCGGCGGGCGCGAACGCGATTATCAACGGTGCGCTGTCGTTCTTTGGTCTCGCTGGCGTTGGCAACATTATCACGAACGAACTTGACGACGTGTTCATGGCGTTCAACGCGTTTCACAATTGGGATACGGCTACGACTAACGGGCCGTTCTATCTGCGCGAGACGTACGCGAATGGCGGGGCCGGCGGGTTCACTGCGGACGCGGTGCAGTCGGGCGCTACGGCGTTGTACGAGCACAAGGCGCGTAAGACGGTGCGTTTCACTGTGGCGGACGGGTTGCCGTGGAGGTTCGGCGAGGATTTCCTGTTGAACGATATTGTGCGCGCGTTCATTGACGGCGAGTGGCATGAACAAGTGGTGGACGCGGTAACGGTGTCCGAGACGCGCGATAAGGGCGTGTTGGTTGAGCCGGTGATCGGTGACGATGATATTGGGGCACCGCCGATTGCGAAGATGATTCGCCACGGGCAGGACACTATCAAGTGGTTGAAGGCGCTTAGTTTGGCGTCGTGACGGGGGGCGCTATGGCGTTGATTACGGAGAACGGTTGGAGTCAGTGCGGGGCCGGTGCGACGGTGCGCGCACTGGTCCCGGGGACGAAGAATGTTCGGGTGGAGGTTCGGGCCGGCATTGCGGCAACGATCCTGAACGCGTGGGTGGCGTGGTACCACGCAAACGTTGAATCGGTGGACCGGTACAAGCCACGAGACTATTGGGGCTGGTCTGCGACGAATGACGTGTGGAACAGTAACCACCTTTCGGGTACTGCGGTGGACTTGTGTGCGACTCAATATCCGTGGGGGCTGCGGACGATGCCTGAGGGGCGTCGGGCGAAGATTCGTGAGGGTCTGCGTCTGTTTGAGGGCACGATCTTTTGGGGTGCGGATTGGGGCCGTGCGGACGAAATGCACTACCAACTGAACTACCCGGAGGGCGACGCGCGTAATGCTGCGTTCGTGAAGAAACTAGAGGACGGCTATCTGGGCATTTACGGTCCGGGTGGTGGTAGCGGGGAAGAGGTGGCCGGATTGGCTATTAGTGAGAATCGGTTGCGTGAACTGATTTACGAGTGCTTGGAAACGTTCGTGGGGCCGATTGGTTCTGACGTGAAGGATTGTCGTCAGCAGTTGACCGGGGCGCGGAATGACTTTGAGGGTTATCCGGGGTTCCCGCATGGCGGTAAGCGCACGTTGTATGACGTTGCGGTGGCCACGGCAGAGAAGAGCGGTGTACCGGGGTGCCATGATACGGCACCGGGTAAGGGGGTTGAGTGATGGCGGACATTTTCAGTTTGGACGGTTTGACGGAGGCGGCTAAGCGCACTGTGCGTACGTTTGCGCAGGCGTTGGCGTCGTTCCTGGGCGTGGGGTCGGGTTTGGCTGGCGTGGATTGGAAGGTGGCTCTTGGGGCCGCTGGCGGTGCTGCGCTGTTGTCGTTCTTGCACGCGGTATCTGGTGACGTGTCCGGGGGTAGTGGTGCCTCTGGCCGTCACGCGGTGACGTGAGCCTTGAAGAGCATCCGTGGGTTGCGTGGGTGAGTGTCGCGGGCGCGGTGGCTACTGGTCTCGTGGCACTGTCCGGGCGGGTGCGTGAGTTGTTGCGTCCGTTGTATGCGTGGCTGACGGATTCTGAGGTGCGGCATTTGGAGCGTGTGCGGCGTATCGAGGTGGCGGCTGCGGCGTTGAATGATGCGCGTAACGAAACGCTCATGAAGCAGATTGCGGCGTTGTCGTTGCAGTTGGATGCGTCTTTGCGGGCGTCGCGGGAGGCTGAGCAGCGGCACGCGGAGGAAATGGCTTCGTTGCGGGCGGAGTTGGCGGCGCAAACGAACGAGATTGTGGCGTTGCGCGCTGAGTTGGCGGAGTACAGGAACAAGGGGGAGTAATGGCGAATTACGATGATGACGGGGCGGTGTTTGACGACCTTAGTCTGATGTTGACGGCGAACTTTATTGACTATGAGGATTACCCTACGTCGGGGAACCTGATGGTTGAAGTTCGGAATGATCGGGGCCGTATTCAGTTGCCGCGTGGTCGTCGTGGTTTGCCTGGCCAGCCGGGGGAGGCGGCTAAGCCGTTCGACGGGATCAAGAGCATTCCGACTGCGGAGAATCTTCCGGCTGATCCGACAGAGGGGCAGAAGAGCACTGCCTACGTGGCGCAGGATACGGGCATCATGTGGGCGTGGGATGCCGAGTTGGCGAGTCCTGAGTTTCGGGAAGTCGGGTTGTTCCGGGGCGAGCGGGGGCCGCGTGGGGACACAGTGCAGATCGTAGCGGGGAGCATCACGACTACGGCACCGGGTAGTTCTCCGACGCAGGGGTTTACCGAGATTTCGGATGGCGTGTACCGGTGGGATGTGACGTTGCCGCGTGGCGTTGAGGGGCCGGAAGGGCCGGTCGGTCCGCGTGGGCCGGCTGCGTCGGTGGAAGAGGCGGCGGATGTTGAGTATGACCGTCCGCCGGAGCCTGGCGACGTGCTGGTGTACGGGGATAGTGCTAAGTGGTCTCCGTCTCCGTTCTTCCGTGAGATTGGCCCGTACTCGCCTAAGTCTGAGGATTGGCGTTCGGGACAGGGGCAGTGGACGAGCGCAACGCAGTCGGTGATTGCGACTGTGGATATTCCGGGGTTGCCGTGGAAGTGGCGTCCTAAGGTGTTTGGGAACGTGCAAATGGGTTCGGGTTTGGGCACGCGGGTGCAGTGTGAGGTCCGGTTGGGTTCGGATTCGGGGATCATTGTGGGCGTGGGTCCGGGGCGTGTGAATGACAACGATCAACAGTGCACGATTTCGCCACGGTTTGGTGCTGACATTCATCCGAATAGTGATTCTGCGGTGGTGGAGGCTGGCGCGCCTGTCACGTTGTATTTGATGCGTCGTCGCGTGTCGGGTGGCCTGTTGACGGCGTGGTTTGATTATCAGTCGCATTTGAATGTGTGGTGTGTTCCGGTGGACCTTGGCGGGTCTGTGTAGCGGGGGTGTTTGATGGCGGTTTTTGAGTATGCGCGTCCTAAGGGCGTGGAGGTTGCGCCTTTTGATGAGCAGATCGCCACCAAGCGCATGTCTTTGTCGGACCTTGTGGCGTTGGATGAAACGTCGGTGGCGGCTGCGTATGACTTGGCCGGCCGCGCGTTGGACGCTGCACAGTCGGGTAGCGGAGGCGATGGCGGGGACGACGATTCCGGGGGCGTGAACTTGCGGGAGCCGTTTACTCGGGCGGGGGCGATGCCGTCCGGGTGGTCGGCGTTCTCCGGTCCGGGCGTGGCATCCACCAACGTCACGGTTGGTGGTTCGGGTGTTTACGCGCCAAATAAGGGGATCGTGGTCGCTTTGCATGACACCCCGCTGGACACTGAATCCCAAATTACTGAAATGCGTTTGACTCGTAATGACGTGGACACGGTGAATGCGGCTGGCACTGGCGGGTATCGTATTATGCCGTGCCTGGTTCTTCGTTCCGACCCTGATGCCGAGTCGTTTATGTACGCTGGTATCGGTAACAGTCAAGTCGTGATTGGCCGTGCCGTTTCTTCGGGTGGTTCGTGGACGTTGCACGACAAAGAGACCGTTGATACTGGCGTGCATATTGGCGACTTGGTTACGTTCAAGGCGGATGGTCCTCAGTATTCGATTAGGGTGAATGGGGCGCAACTGGCGTCTTGGTTTGATGTGACCAACTTGCATCCCACGACGGGCAGGCACGTCGGGTTTCGGACCGGCCGGGACACTTTTTTCGGTTACAAGTACGGGATTCTGAAAGATTGGCGTGGTGCTGATCTATCGCCTACTTTGACGACAGGTGTCGGCTGGCGTATTGCCCGCGCATCCGAGTCGACAGTATCCGTGACGAAGGGCGTCTTTTACAAAAACGTGTTTGACACGGTTGTGCGTTTGGCGGGTGTGGGCTCTAATCCTGGTCCGGGCGTTATCAACATTCATCAAACCGGTTGGTACGTGGTCCGTCTTCGTTTCGAGAGGACGACAGGGAAAATCACGGGATGGGCCTCCCTGTATCGACGTAAGCCGGATGGCCAAGACTACGAACTGATTAGTTCGTCTACCAAGGGGCATGAAAACAACGCATCGGGCACGTTTGTAGTGTACTTGGAAGAGGGGGACGTGCTGCGCGCGGGGCAAGATGGCCCGGATATGAGCATTAGCGGTAACTCCACTTTGAACGGGACGGTGTTTGAGGGCGCGATGGTTTCAGGGTTGCGCGGTCTTCCGGGTGCCACGGGCGAGAAGGGGGACACGGGGCCGGCGAACGCGTTGGAGATTGGCACGGTGGAGCGCGGCGAGGAAGCCGGGGCGACGATCACGGGTGACGCACCGGCGCAAGTCCTGAACCTGACTTTGCCTAAGGGGGATACGGGCGCGGAATCGACGGTGCCGGGGCCGCGTGGCGAGCGGGGGCCTCAGGGTGAGCGTGGGCCTCAGGGTGAGCGGGGGCCTCAGGGGTTGAAGGGCGAGACGGGGGACCAGGGGCCTCAGGGTCCGCTTGGGAACACGGGCGCGCGTGGGCCTAAGGGTGACAAGGGAGATACGGGCGCGCGTGGGCCTAAGGGCGAGCAAGGCGATTCGAGTGCCTACCAGTTCGTCACTCAGTGGCCGACAGACCCCGTGCCGAACGTGGTGTACATGATGGCGGAGGCGTGAACCATGCCGATGATGATTGATGGCAAGACGTTGACGGCGATGCGTCAGGATGGTGTGGAGGTTGGGCAGGCTCGGGTGTGGCATCCGGATGGGCAGTGGTTCCGGGTGTTCCGTAAGCCGCAAGAGCCAAGATTCTTGGTCGTTAACCACACGATCACAGGCGTCGCCTACCGAGACGTGCCCGCGTGGGCCGATTATGTGGCGTTTTACGTGTGGGGCGGTGGCGGTGGCGGTTCCGGGGGCGATGGCGGCGGGTTCCGTACCGGTACCGGCGGTGCGGCGGGGCAGGCGCGCGGCTTGGGTCCGCTGAGCCTTGTTACTTACCCTCTGAGGCGTCTAGCGATGATGGCGGGCGCGTATGGCGCGGGGGGCGCTAAGGAGTCGTCTGGGAAGGCTGGGGGCGATTCCGGGGTGCAGGCGACCTTGGACGGCAACACGTGGGAGGTATACCTTACCGCCAAAGGCGGGGCCGGAGGTTCCGGATACAACGGTACGGCGGGCGGCACCGCTGACTCGCTCAGGCTGCGTAATGGCGAGATGATTACCGGCGGCAAGGGCGGGTCCAACAACCAAGCCGGTACCGCACCGGGCGGCGGCGGTGGCGCGGGCACCGGAGGCGTTTTCGGCAACGCCAACCCTGGCAAGCCTGGCGGTCGCGGTCGCGTGGCTGTGGCGTTCTGGAACGAGGATTGGCAGGCGGTGAACTAGCGGCGGTCGGTACGTGCGCCTTGCCCTGGCCGGCCCGCGTGCCACGCGCGCACTTCGTCCGCATCCCACAAGGGTGTCCTGCCGACGTACTCGATTGGTTGGGGTGCCCGGTGGCGGTTGACGTACGCCGACCACGTAGAGGCGGTGACCCCTACATGGTCGGCGCAGTCGGCGCGTAGCCAGCGTTCAGGCATCGCGCGCCGGACGGTGGAGCCATGCACGCCATGCGACGAGCGCGCCAAGCGCGGCCCAGTATGGCCACGGCGAGCGGAACGCTACGAGGATGGACGCGGTACTGGCCAACCCTACGAGGTCGGGCGGTATGCGTTTGACGATGTGCATTCCGGTTCCTTCCGTTGCGGAGGTTGTGGGACCCTGGGGGCGGGTCCGGGGCACTATTTCTGCCCCGGACCCTTCCCGTCACCGCTTGCGGCGGTGCTTACCTGGTGGGCGGTTGCGGCGTCCCTGCAAGACCATGATCACGTTCAGGATCAGGCTTGCGATGGGTACCGCATCGCGCCAGGTGAAGGGGTCCAAATTTGAACCTCCACTCTTGAGTTGTTCCGGCTGGCTGCCGGGTCTGGCCTGTTGGCCTGACACCTAGAGTGTAGCAAACTGAGTTTGCAAAGTGCAAGTCGGTGGTCGTGGGGCAGGATCGCGTGTCGTGGGGCAAATCGTGGGGCACACTCGTGACCTACGGTGTCCAACGATCCGGCGCGTGATGCGACACGGGAGTGGCATATACGCAGGTAGGGGCGTAGATATGCGTCCGTTCGTGTCATGTGCCGTCTGTCGGTGTCCTCGCAGGATTACGGACTTTTAATCCGCAGGTCGTCGGTTCGAGCCCGACAGGGGGCACCTGACCTCCACCTGGGCCGCCCGGGTGGGGGTCGTTTTGCGTGTGCAGCGCCCCGCCCCACATGAGCCAGTCGCGGTCAACGCCGAGCGCGAGGCTGATGCGCGCAACCTTCACGTCGAGCCCCCGGGACTGCCGGCCCTTCTCCATGCCTTGCCAGGAGCCGAAGGGGATTCCGCAGCGTTCCGCCGCTTCGCGTTGGGAGAGGCCGTACTCGGTGCGCACGAGAAGCAACCGATTGGCCAGGGTGTCGCTCGGCCTCCAGGGGGCCTGCTGTTCTGTCGGTGCGTTCATGTGCGTGACTGTAACGCACACTCCTGTCACTGTGCAATGTTTTTACGCTCTTGCGTGGAGAAACATCACCGACACGCGGAAACATGATTGACATCCGAATCTGTCAGTGACAGATTCACCGCATGGCAACTCCACTCCAAGAGCTGATCGAGCTCAGGATGCCGCCGGGCCAGACCCTCCCGCTGTTCGTCAACAGTCGCCGACGCCGCGGCATCGGCCTGCGCCGCGTCGCCGAGGACATCTACGAGACCACGAACGTCCGCGTCTCGCATGCAACCTTGCGGAACTGGTTCCCGGCCCAGCCATCCAGAAAGGCCAGCTAACCAAAGGGCCCGCCCGGGCTTCCCTCCCGGACGGGCCACGACACACCAGCGAAAGGACCACTGTGTCCCCTCAGATACTACCCAGCACGTCCGGCGCCTCGCCGTTCGATGCGATCAAACGCACCCGCCCCGACGGCACCGAGTACTGGTCCGCCCGCGGACTGATGGAGGCGGAGAGGTACTCCCGGTGGGAAAAGTTCAAGACCGGCCTGTCACGAGCGATGGCGACGGCCAGGAACCAGGGCCACGACGTAGAGGACCATTTTCCCCGATCGGTGCAGAAGGTCGCGATCGGCTCCGGCGCGACGCGGGACCGCGAGGATTACCACCTCTCCCGATTCGCCGCTTACCTCGTCGCGATGAACGGCGATCCGAACATGCCGGAGGTCGCCGCGGCGCAGGCGTACTTCGCTGTCCGTACCCGGGAGGCCGAGACCACCAGGCCCGCGCTGACGGATGACGAGATCGTCGCCCAGGCACTCGCGATCACCACCCACCGGGTGCGCGAGCTCGAGTCCGTCGTCGAGGACCTCAAGCCCGACGCCCGCGCCTGGCGGCAGCTGGCCGACGCGGACGGCAACTACGGGGTCGGCGACGCCGCGAAGATCCTGTCGCAGGACGCCGGGATCAGTGTCGGCCGCAACCGGCTGTTCACGGTGATGGAGGACGCGAAGTGGATCTACCGGCGCAAGGGGCCGCGCGGCGGGTGGTGCGCCTACCAGACGCAGGTCGAATGCGGCCGGCTCCATGAGCGCCCGGCCACGCCGTTCCTGAACCGCAAGACCGGCGAGTACGAGCTGCCGGCGCCGACGATCCGCATCACGGTCAAGGGCGTCGCGGATCTGCACGCGAAGCTCACCGACGGCCAGCTCGCGATCGGGGGAGTGGCATGAGCGACCGAGACAACGTTCCTGCGGCGTCGGTGCGGATTCCGCTGCACGTGCCGGACCCCTTGCAGGTGCTCGCCGAGATCGAGGCCCGCCGCCGGCACCCCGCGGCCGCCGCACAGCGCACGCCGATGGACACCGCGCAGGAGTTCCACGACGAGGTCGACGCGCAGACCGGGCGGATCCTGCCACGCCGCATCCCCGGCGCCGTGGAACCGACCGCCTGCAGCTTCGGGTTCGAGCCGGTCACCGGCTGGGACCGGTGGTCCGAACTGCCCCGCGCGCACAAGGCCGCACTGATCGGAGTCTCGACGCTCGCCGCCTGCCTCCTGGTCGCCGTCGCGCTCGTCGGTTCGTGGGGGTGGTGACCGTGGTAGCGACCGTGGGAACCAACCGCCCGGTGATCCCGGCGGACGGGTTGACCGTGCACCACGAGCAGGAGGAGGCCGCGCGCCGCGTCGTCGCGGGCAATTCCAGCAGCGCGGCCGAGGCGGCCGAGTTCATGGCCATGCTCGGCATCACCCCCGACAAGGCGGAGGTGCACTCCCGCCCGACGTCACCGCTGTCGAAGAACCAGGCCGCCGCGCTGCGCGGCCGGACCAAAGCCAAGACGGTGCGGCTCAACGAACCGTGCGCCGGCGGCTGCGGCCAACTCCTCCGCCCGTACAAGATGCGCGCGGCGGAAGCGCCGGGGACGGTCGGCGCGACTGGCCGCGGCATGTGCTCGGGCTGCTACCGCAAGGCCCGGGCCGACGAGGCGCAGGAGGCGGCGCCGTGACCCTCTTCTGGCACGTCAGTCAGATCCCCGAAGGCGCCGTCGTCGTCGACCAGCTCTCGCGACGCTTCCACTTCCGCGGCGGACGGTTCGACGACGGCATGCACCAGCTCCACGCCGCCGACCTCGACTTCCCCCTCTTCCACGACACCGGAGACCACCCATGAGACCGCTGCTCCCGCACCGCATCCGCCCCTGGTACCCGCCGCGCACCGACGCACATCCCCTCCGCCGGCCGGTGTCGGCGACGCCGATCTACGACCAGCTCGCCGCCGAGTACGGCTTCGACCCACTCGAGGAGACCCGATGACCCGTGCAGATGTGTGCGCGCGGTGCGGGCACGCCCGCGTGCTCCACGAGACCGTGCCGACCGATCACCGATTCAAGGCCCCGCGGAAGAAGGATCGGGCGCCGGAGCCGCCGATCGGCCGGGACGAGCTGCGCGCGATCATCCGCGCCGAAGTGCGCGCCGAGCTCGCGCGGGCACGGCCGGAGATGGTGACGACGAACGAGTACCACGTACCGGAGCCGGTCCTGTCGCGTGATCAGGCGGTGCGCCTCGCCCAGGCTCCGCAGCCGGGCGAGTCGGCAGCCGACGCGGAGATCCGCCGCCGACTCGTGGGTTCAGCGCAGGTCGCCGAGATCATCGCCCGGGCACAGCGGGGTGATCGGTGATGCGCACGCTCCTCGAGTCCCTCGCGTCGACGCCCAGCCCCGCGTCCCCGCATGGCCGTCTCGGCGACCTGGACCGGGTCGGTGACGCCGCCCTCGAGGCGGCGGCGTGGATCCGGGAGCAGGACCCGCACGCCCTGCATGCGCTGCTGACGCGGATCGGTGGGGAACGCCCGGCCGCCCTCGCCGACATCGCGATGGCCCTGGCCGCCCTGGTCGACCCCGACGAGGAAGACGAGGAGCGGGCGGCGCGGGTGGAGGCGATCAGCGCGCCCCGCGTGCGTCTCGTCGGCCGCCGGTACGGGGGTGCGGCATGACGAGCTCCTACGCCCCGCGCGATGAGGACAGCATCGCCGACATGCTCGCTCCCCGGCCGATGCCGCTGGTGGAGGTGCACTACGAAGTGCCGCCGACCAAGTCGGATCAGCGGCCGTACCGAACCGTGATCGGCCGGGTGGCCCTGGTCGACGCCGGACTCGTCGTGGTCGACCGTGATGTGCCCACCCCGAAGGGGGTGCGGACGACGGAGATCCCCGCGGCCCGCGTGATCCAGATCGACCACCTGCCCGCCCCGCCCGACCAGACGACGCAGGAGGGCTGATGGCAGCTGCCCCGCCGCACCCACCGGCGCACCACCACGTGCAGCCGGTGTGAGGCACCGATCGTGTGGGTGACCACGGCCAGTCGTGGCACCCGCCTCGCCCTCGACGCATCCCCCGATGACCACGGCGTGTTCCAGGTGGTCACCGGCGGCGCCGACGGGCTGATCGGCCGGCCCCTGGCGGGCAGCGACCTTGCCGCCGCGATCGCGGACGGCACGCCCTTGTTCATCCCGCATCGCCGCACCTGCACGGCGAACAAGTCCCACAACCCCATGCCCGACGACGTGCGCGCCGAGATCGCCCGGGGCGTTGGGCCGCGCCACCCCAGGAGAGACACCATGACCACCCCCGAGACATCCCAGACAGGGCCATCCGTCCCCGCGGACGAGAAGTGGCTGAGCGACGTCACCGCGGTCCCCATCGAGAAGATCGTGCCGAACCCGCGGAATCCACGGCGCGAGGTCGCGGTCGACGCGGACCTGGTCCTGTCGATCAAGGCGGTGGGCGTGCTGCAGCCGCTGATCGTCGTCCCGGACGGCCTGGCCGATCCTGTCGACGGCTGGGAGCGGTACATGGTGGTGGCCGGGCACCGCCGTCTGCAAGCCGCGATCAAGGCCGGCCTGGCCGAGGTGCCGTGCATGACCCTTGCTGGCCGCGATGACGCGCCGGACCAGATCGTGGCGATGCTCGCTGAGAACAAGGACCGCGCCGACCTGACCGTGTCGGAGGAGGCTGGGGCGTATCAGGCATTGCTCGACCTCGGGTTGACGCCGGCGAAGGTGGCGAAGAAGACGGGGCGGTCGACCGCGCATGTCGGGGACCACTTGGTGTTGGCCCGTCAGTCGGAGAGAGTCCGCGGCTACGTCGACAATGGTCAGGCGAAGCTCTCCGACGTCGCCGCGCTCGACGAGTTCTCGGATGACCACGAGGAGTACGAGAAGCTGGCCGGTCTGATCGGCTCGCCGTCGATGTTCCAGCTGCACCTCGAGTACGCCCGGCGGCGCCGCGACCGCGCCGCCGCCGCCAAGGCAGCCCGCGACGAGCTCGCCGGGCGCGGCATCAACGCGGTGACCCTCGACGAGCTCGGCGAAGAGATAGCCCAGGAGCAGATCGACGCGGGCGTGGACCCGGACGAGGTCGATGGGGCCGCCGACATCGACGACGTGTGGGAGGAACTCGACGCCGAACCCGACGACCCCAAGTCCGCGGAAGTGCGCGCCCTCGTCGACGTGCACGAGTCGGAGCCGGTGGTGTGGCTGCGCCGCCGGCCCACCCCCGAACCCGGCAGCGAGCAGGAAGCCGCGCAGCGGGAGGAGTCGGCGGCGCAGGCCCGTCGCCGCGAAGAAGACCAGGCCATCAGACAGCAGACGGAGGAAGTCGCCGCCGCCGCGCGTGTCCGGTGGCGGCACCTGGCCGAGCAGGCGCGCGGCGTGTCGACCGCGGCCCGCGCGGAGGAGCTGTTGCGGCCGGTGGTGGTGAACCTCGCCGCCGAACGGCTGCGCCAGTCGCCGCTCAAGCACGAGTACGTGCGGATCATCCTGGGCCTGCCGGAGGTGGAGGTCACCTGGGTGAACACGCGCGACGCGACGCCGGTCGAGGACATCGAGAAGGCGATCAGCAGGTTGAGCCGGCACCAGCTGGCCGCGGTCGCCTTCTTGCTCGACGAGGGGCCGCAGATGGAGATGAGCCTGCTCAATCCGCACAACTGGCGCGGCGCGACGGGCGCATCGTTCGGCCCCGCGGTCGAGGACTGGAAAGAACGGCTCTCCCTCGAGTGGGGCTACGAGCTCGCCGACATCGAGCGGGCCCTGGTGATCGAGGGCGAGACGGCCCGCGCCGCCGCGGCCCTCGAGGCGGAGAACGCCGAAGACGCCCCCGCCGACGGAGACGTGGGCGATGGGGCCGCGTAGTGGATACCGCCGCCGCGGCCGACGACTGGTGGCATTCGCTGCCGCCGGATCGGCGGGTGCAGATCTGGCGGTGGGTCGACCGCCCCGCCGCCCCCGCGGAGACGCCCGGCCAAATGTCCATCCCCATCCGCTCATCGAGGAGGCGCCATGACCGCACCCACCGCTGATGCCCCGCCCGTCGCGCGCGGCGTCGACGTCATCGTCGGCACCAAGGACCTGCGGGCCGCCCTGGCGTCGGTGCTCGCCCATGCGGGCGGGGACCCGGAGCTGCCGGAGCGGCACCGAGTCGTCTGCGAAGTCGGGCCGGAAGAGCTGATCTGGTGGGCCACCGACGGCATGTCCGCGGGCTTGGCTTGGCACGAGGTGCACTCGCACCAGGCGGAGGGGCTGGGCCGGTTCGCGATCCTGCCGGCGGATGCGAAGAAGCTGCTGTCGATCTTCAAGGCGGGCAAGGAAGCCGACGACGATCCGCAGTTCATCGTGCAGATTCAGGTAGTCCAGAAAGGTGACGAGCAGTTCGTCACCGTGACGGACCAGTCCGGGCTGCTGCCGGGACGGTCGTACCGGGTGCCGCAGGTGTACGGGACGGACTCGCCGGGGCCGGCCGTCGACCAGCTGCTCGCCCGGCTGCATCACAGCTCGGCCGCATGGTCGGAGGAGGCCGTCTTCAACGGCGAAGTGCTGGCCCGGTTCAAGGCGGCCACCGGCGCGTACCGGGCGCCGGTGCAAGTCGGCGCGGTCGCCCGGTCGAAGTCGTTGCTCGTCCGGTGCGGCGCGCACTTCATCGGCGCGCTGATGTCGATCCACACGGCCGAGGAGGAAGAGAAAGAACGCGCCGCCTGGCGCGAGGCGTGGGCCGAGCGTCTGCCCCGCCCGGCGACGGGAGACCTGTCGTGACCGCCCCCGCCGCTGCTGCCGCTGGCCTGGTCGTGGCCGGCGTTGTCGCCGCGGCCACCACCGGCGCGGTGGCGGCGTTCCTGGCCGCTGACTTCGTGTACGGCGCCGCCGCGACCGCGTTCGGCCTGCGCCGCCTGCCCACCCGACCCGCACGGCCCACGCCGCGCCCCTACCCCCCGAGGAGTTTCCGATGACCCCCCTGCACGTCACCCCCGCCCCCGCCTACGGCGACGGCCGCGACTGGACCACCTGGCACGCCATCACCCAATGGCTCGCTTTCATCACGTGGACGCGCACCGGATGGGGGTCCTGGTCGTGACCGCCCGTATCGCACCGCAGGCACCTGTGTGGGTGTCCGACCGGGCCGAACCCTGCCGGTCCTGCGGCACCGAGGTCGTCTGGTGCCGCACCGAGAAGGGCGCGCTGATGCC
Source organism: Tomitella gaofuii (assembly GCF_014126825.1). Classification (NCBI taxonomy): domain Bacteria; kingdom Bacillati; phylum Actinomycetota; class Actinomycetes; order Mycobacteriales; genus Tomitella; species Tomitella gaofuii. The sequence continues at coordinate 1,388,946 of NZ_CP059900.1, forward strand.
GGTGGACGCGAAGCCGTCGAAGGCGGGGAACATCGCCGTCTCCCGGGCCGGGTCCGCGCTGCATGCCGGGGTCGTGTCGCCGCGGCAGGCGGACGGCATGCGCGCCGCCGGCAGGCCGGTGTTCCTCGCCCACTTCGCTTCCTGCCCGCATGCGGACCAGTGGAGGAAGAAGTGAGCCGCCCCGCGGCCGTGGGTGACCGGGTCACCGTGCGCCCCGGCGTTTACGCCCACATCACGGCGATCCGCCGCAGCCCGTTCCCGTACGCCGAGCTCACCACCGAGCACGGCGACCGCATCACCATCCCCCTGTCGAAACTGGAGGCCTGACATGGACACCGACTTGATCCACAGCGCAGCGGAAGAGCTCGATCGCAACGACTACCCGCAAGCGGCACACGAGCTACGGGAGATCGCCACTGCGAAAGCAGTAGAAGCCGCCGCCGCCTTCGCGTCTGCCGTGCGCGCGCGCAGGGATGCGGAGACGCTACGTGAGGCGGATCGAATCCTGCGAGGAAGTCCGACTGTCGGCGCCCCGGACGCGAGCAGGGTGCTCCTCGCGGAGTCGGACCGGCTGCTACGGGCGTCGGAGCCTGAATCGGAGTGGTCTCCGGCCGTGGGCCAGTGGGCGCAGACCGTCACCGGGGCGGAGGACTTGGCCATCCCGCGTTGGGTGACCGTCGTCCTCGTGTTGAGTGAAGTGGACGGCGACGGCGAGGTGATCGTCGGGTGGGAGGGCCGGCCCGGCAACGGGGGCCGCACGTTCGGTTCCGTCCACGTGTCCGCGCTGGGCCCGGTGAACCCGCGCGTGTGGGGCCGCGACGACGTAGTTCCCGAGCACGTGGTGGTCCGCGACAGAGGAGGGGCCCTCATGGCCGGAAGCACGGCGCGCGTGATGCCCGGGTATGCCCCCTTCACCGAGGTGTTGGAGGCAGGCCGATGATCGACATCGTCACCGTGCAAGGCGTCGGCGAGAAGGTGGGGCAGCCGCAGTCGCGGATGGCCGAGTACGTCCTCGAGCACCTCAACCACAGCCAGTTTCGAGAGGTGCCGGTCACCGACTACGTCACGGTCGGCCCGGTCGGGGTGAACCCGGGGCCCGCGCTGCAGACCGCGGTCGACCGGGTGAAGGCGTCGACGCTCGACGTCATCGACCGCACCCCCAACCCCGCCGTCCTGGTCGGCTACTCCGGGGGCGCGATGGTGGCGCACCGGGTGGCCGACGAGGTCGGCCGCGGCCTGCATCCGCACCTCGATGTGCGCGGCGTCGTACTCATTGCGGATCCGCTCATGCCCCGCGGCGTCACCCCTGCGGGCTACGGGGTGGCCGGCGACGGGCCGATGAGTCTGACGATGCCGACGAAGTGGCTGTGGGATACGCAGGATCCGATCTGCTGCGCCGGGGACCCGTCCCCGTTGCACACCCTGTCGGATCAGATCATGGCGATGTGCCTGGGCGCGCCGGACGTGTGGGCGCAGGACCTCATCGACAGGCTCCGGTCGGGCCGGTGGCAGCCCACCGCGTGGAACTGGCTCGACCTGTTCGGCACGTTCCGCCGCTACTCGCGGGCGATCGACCAGATGGGCTTCTACCTGACCGGCGGCCACTTCGAGGCGTACCGGTATCGCGGCCACGAGGCCGCGGCGTGGATCCGGCAGGTGACGGCATGAGGCGCATCGCAGCCACCGCAACCACGGTCGCACTCGCCGGTGTCGGCCTGGCCGCCGGCGCCGTGCTCGTCGCCGCGTCGGTCGTCGAGGCCGTCGCGACCCGCCTCGAGGAGGCGGCGTGGTGACCACCTACGAGTGCGGGACCTGTTTCCTGTCGGACGCCGACTTTCCCGCGGGCCGCGATCCGGCGTCGTTCTTCACGCGGCGCGGCGGCGAGCAGTACTGCCTCGTCTGCGCCGAGCTTGTCGACGTGGGAGTCGGCCCGTGAGCCCGGTGACGCCTGCGGACGTCATCGACCGGCATTCCCGCGTGGTCCTGCCGTTCCGCACGGCGGAGGTGGTGTGCGCGTGCGGGTGGCGGGCCGCGCTGGGGGCGAACGTGCACGTGGACGGGAGCCGGCTGTTCGCGGTGCACGTGGCCGGCGAGCTCGAGCGTGCGGGATTGCGGTTGACGGTGGCGCGCGAGTTCGCCGCGGTGACGGCACGGATGGTGCGTCTCGAATTGGTCGCGGGGGAGCTGATGAAGCTGGCGAAGGCCTGGCAGGCGTCGGTCGTCGACTACGAGTTGCGCGCCGAGGACTACGACGCCTGGGCGGCCGCCAACGACCGGGTCGAGGCGGGCTACGAGCTGGAACGCGAGATCAAGAGGTGGACCGATGAATGACGAACGCTACGACGCGCTTGACCGGGCACGAGGGTTCGGCAGGTGCACCGATGGTCACCAGCTGAAGCCGATGGACGACGCCCCTGGCAGCGGGTTCCTGGTGTGCGAGCGGTGCGGCTCCGAGTTCTGGGCAGAGGAGGACGAGGATGCCTGACGATGTGATTGCCCGCGCGGAGCTGGCGATGGACAGCATCTCCGAGGGGCCCTGGCATGTCGATCACCCGACGGGATTCCCGAGCGTCTGGCAGGGCGAGCCACACCGCGATGCGGCATTGGTATGCCCGTCGTCGATGCCCGGCGACGAGGGCGAGGCGAACGCCGCCTTCATCGCTGCAGCACCCGCCCTCGTGCGCGACCTGATGGCTGCGCTACAGGCTGCCCGCGCGACGAACACTCGCCTCAATAAGCGCTGCCAGCTCGCCGACCGTGCCCTCGCGGAGAAGGTCTCGGAGCACGCCGGACGGTCATTCGGGCGGGGTTTGGCGAACTGGGCGGCGACCAAGTACCGGGAGGAACGCGACGAGGCGCGGGCCGAGGTGGACGATGCCCTGGACCAGGCCGCGCTTCGGGAGGCGGCGGCGGACCTGCTCCGCGCTCAACGTGACGAGGCGCTGGAAGAGGCGGAGAGGCTGAGGGAGGGCGATTGGGCGCTGCTCTCGCGAAACCTCTACAACGCCGAGGCTGTGCGTGACGAGGCGCGGTCCGCCATCGCACGGGTGCGGGAGCTGGCGGACGATGCGCCCTGGGTGAAGGTCCACGCGGGCGGCGGGAACATGGTCGACCAAAAGCGACTCGTCCCTGCGGGTGACCTCCTCCGCGCCCTGGACGGTGATGTCGGTGCTGCCTGACGACCCGGATTACGAGGAGTGGCGGCGGCTGTTCCGTCTGCCGGACATCGGCGCGGAGATCCGGCGCGAGGAGGCCTTGCGTGCCCGGCGCGAGTTTCAGCACGACCTCGCGGAGACAGTATCCGCGTTCTGGGATGCGCTGCGGCCCGTAGTGGCGAGCACCCTCGTGGCGGTCGAGTACGCGGCGCGGGCGGTCGGTTTCGAGCCGCCGCCGTCCGGTACGCGGCGTGACTTCGGGGGTGCGTCGTGAGCCCGGAGCATTGGCCGGGTGATGCCGGCGACCTTCTCGCTGCCGACCCGTACGGCGTCGTCGCTGACCGGCTGTGGGCCGCGATCGTCCGCACGCTCGGTCTCCTCGAGGATGCGCTGGGCCTGCCGATGGGGACCGTGCTCGGCGAGGTGGACGCGTCCGGGTGGGTGCGGGAGGTGCTCGATGGGCTCTGAACCACGCACCTGGGTGCTCGTCGCCGAGCTGCGCAAGCCGCCGATGACCGCGAACGAGCAGAGGCGCGCCACCTGGCGGACGATGCGCGCGGCGAAGTACGAGGCCGGCCAGCTTGTCTGGGCGCTCGCCAAGCGGGCCAGGGTGCCGCGGCTGCGCCGCGCGCGGGTCGACGTCGTCTGGCACGCCCCCACCCGCACCCGCCGCGACGCCGACGCGCTCGGCCCGTTCCTCAAGGCCACGCTCGACGGCCTCGTGCAGGCCGGCGTGCTCGGCGATGACGACTACCGGCACGTGCCCCGCGTCGGGTTGGGCGTCGAGATCGACCGGGCCCGGCCGCGCATCGAGATCACCATCACCGAACTAGGAGCCCCGGAGTGACGGAAGAGGAGATCGACGCCCTCGTCGACGCCCAGCTCGCTCAAGAGCCGTCCGGCTACGACCACAATCTGGGCCAGCCGGAGTGCCCGCATTGCGGCGACGACTTCCACGGGCTCGCGGTGACGGAGCGGATGCGGCAGATGCGGAGCTTCGGCGAGGTCGACCCGGGCTACCGGTATGACGAGGACACTTCGCCGGTGGTGTGCCCGGGATCGCTGTTCATCGGACCACCCCCGCCGCCAACGCTCGACCCTCTCGAGTTGCTATTCGGCCGACTCCTGGCTCACGCCGACAGTGTGCCGGCCGAACGCGCCGCAGCAGTCCGTCTTCCGTCACGCGGCATCGAGCGAGTCTCCGAGGCGCTGCGCGCCTACACCCGATGGTCGCAGCGCGTGCTCCTCGGTGTGGGCGAAGGCACCGAGTCACGGATCCACGCCCCGTGGCTCGCGGGCAGCCGTGAGGTCATCGAACACGATGACGTGCCCGACGCCCCACTCATCCCCGAGCGCGCCCCGCAGCGCGCCCTCCCCTCCGCCCTCGCCCACGATGGCACCCCGGATCCGCCTGGCCGGCCGCCGGTGCCGCGCCCGTCCACCCGCCCACCGATGTGGGCCCACGACCCCACACGCAGCCGAAGGAGCCGCAATGTCTGACCGACCCGTGATCGTTGTCGATGTCGAGACGACGGGGCTCGACCCCGCCAAGCACACCGTGGTGGAGCTCGCCGCCGTCGACCTGGGCACCGGTGACCACAGGGTGATCGTCCCCGGACTGCGCAAGGAGGACCTGGCCGCGGCGTCGCCGCGCGCGTGGACGGTGAACAAGTATTTCGAGCGGCGGGTGTATGAGCAGGCGATGGGCAAGTCGGCGCTCAATGACGCGCTGTGCGAGCTGTTCGGCTGGCTAGACGGGGCGACGTTGGCCGGCTGCAATCCGGCGTTCGACGCGGCGTTCCTGGCCGCGCTGTTTGCGGACCGGTGCGACGAAGGCGTACCGACGTGGCATCACCGGCTCGCGGATCTGTCCACGCTCACCGCGGCCGCGCTGCAGAAGGACCCGCTGAAGCTGCCGGGGCTCGACGTCTGCTGCGCGTGGTGGGGCGTGACGAACCAGGCGCCGCACACGGCGCTCGGCGACGCCCAGGCGACGGCCGAGTGCCTGCGCATGCTGCGCGCGCACTGCGATGACCGCGGGTCGGTCAGTCCCGACTACGAGGGCCACCAGCCGGCGCCGGAGCGGTACTCGGCGTCGGCGGCCGCGGAGGCGCGGCTGTGATGCCCACCCCGGCCGGGCCCCGCGCCCCACCACTACGCACCCGCCGTGTCCTGCGCATTGTCCTGTTTCGTCCCGCCAGTTGAGGAGACCCGTACGTGTTCTTCCAGATCGACGACCAGCTGACGAACTCCCGCAAACATCGGGAGCTCGCCGAGCAGGCGATGGCCGGGGATCTGCGCGGGCCGGCCGCGATCGGCCTGTGGACGATGTGCGGCGCCCAGTGCCAAGCCTCGCTCACCGACGGGGTCGTGTCCCGGCAGGACGCTGTCCGGGTCTTCCTCGCCCCCCAGGTGGTCGACGACTGCGCGGCTCTGCTCGTGCAGGTAGGCCTGTGGCATGCACCCGGACATGACTGCGCGCGGTGCGTGCAGCCTCCTGCCGACGCGTGGGTCTTCCACGACTGGTTCGACCTCGGCTACGACCGGGCCGACCAGGTGACGGTCACCCGCCGCAAACGGCGGGAGCTGAAGGACCAGAAGCTCATCAACGCCGTGTGGGCGCGCGACTGCGTCGACCCGGCCACGCCGACGACTGCCAAGTGCCGCTACTGCTCCGTGGTGGTCAACAGGAAGGACACCCGCTCAAAAGGCGGGCGCCGTCCGCACCTCGATCACGTCGACCCCACCCGGGCCGACGGCGCGAGGAACATTGTGATCGCCTGCGAGGACTGCAATCGCAGGAAGGGCAACCGCACGCCGGAGCAGGCCGACATGGTGCTGCTCGATCCGCCGCGCGGTGACGTCGGCTCGCCGCGGACCGTGGAGCCACCACGGCCCGCACCCGCGGGCCCGGCACCGACAGCTGCGCCGGGAGGCGCCGCTATTCGCCCCGCCGCCGCCAGCGGCGCCAGGCACGAAGTCGTCTCGCCGCTGGGAAGCGCCGCGGAGACGCACGGCTCGCCGCTGGGAGGCGACGCAGAGCCCACCCCCGCGCCGGCCAGGCGCGCCGGGAACACCGAAGTCGTCTCGCCGGGTCATGCCGACGCAGAGACGCACAACGAGGTCTCGCCGGGTGAAGCCGACGCGGAGACCACAGGCTCGCCGGCCGCCGCCGACGCAGAGCCAACACCGCGTGCCGCAGCCAGCGGCGCGCACCACGAGAAGGTCTCGCCGGGTCATGCCGCCGCGGAGACTGTCCACCGCATCTCGCCGGACGCGTCCGACGCTGAGATGCCCGACCGCGTCGGGCCCGTGCCCGCCCGGAGGGACTCGCCGGCCACGGCCGCCGCAGAGTCCCCCGGGGTGGGCACGGCCCCGACCACACCACCACTCGGCGCGGACCAGGCGCCGACCACGGGCCGACCACGCGCGACCACGCGCGGTCGCACCCCAGGTCAACCACCATCACCACCTGCAACCACGACCGGACCACGCGCCGACCACGACCCGGACCACGCAAACGAAGGTGTGCCCGCACGCGCGACGTACGCGCGCGTGGGCCAGGCAGGGTCAGGGCAGGGGTTGGGTTGGGGTCCGGGGAAGGGCCACGGCACGGCGGGGTCACCGCCTGCTGGTCCACCTGCCCGGTCTCGCCGTCGTCGCAGGGGTCGTGGCCGCGGTCCCCGCCCGTCCACTCCACCTGCCGTTCCCTCACCAGCCTCTCCGCCCACCCCCGGACACCAGCCCTCACCACCACCTGCACCCGAACCTGCCGATGCCCGATGGGATGCCGGCCACGCCCCCGACGTCCCCACGCCGGGCCGGTTCGGTTCGCCGTGGCACGGCTGGCACGGACCGCCGTCGACGGTCACCGAAACCACCTGCCCCGATCACGATCTGCCCGAACCATGCCGCCGCTGCGCCGCTACGACTGGAGACGCCGATGCCTGACCCGACCGTCACCGACACCGATGGGTTCTTCCTCGACCGCCCGGGCCAGCAGGAGCTCCGCGGGCTGCTCGAGCAGATCCCGGGCCTCGTCGAGGACCTGGCCGTGACCGTGACCCGGCAAGACCGGGTGCGCTCCGGTGGCCGCGGCCGCTCGGGCCGCCTCGACGCCAGCCCGATGCCCGTGAACCTGCACGCCGTGGAAATGCGCGACGAGCTGCACGCCGTGCTGGCCGGGTGGGTGCGCCGCACCTGCGAGGCACGGCAGCTCACCTACGACGGGACCGGGGATCTGCTGGGTGTGGCACGGTGGCTGCGCCGGTGGCTGATCGCCGTGGCGCTGACCGACGGCGCCGACGACGTCGTCGCGCAGGTGGCCGCCGCGATGCGCCGGTGCCGCCGCGCCGTGGACCTGCCGCCCGAAGACGGCGTGCAGCTCGACGACCGGCAGGTGCAGCGGGCGCGGATGCTCACGTTCAGCAGGCAGGGCATCCGGGACATGTGCCGGCAGATCGGCGGGGACGCGCGCGGTGTGACGAAGCGGCGCCTCGAAACGCTCATCGACGGTGGCCATGTGGTGCCGGTGCGGGTGATCCGGGTGGGCCGGGATCAGACGGACATCTACCGGCTCGGCGATGTGCTCGACGCGCACGCTGCCGTGCCGCAACGCACCCGCGCGTCCGGGTAGTGCCCCTTACGTGCGGGCTCGTGCTACGCTCAGCGCGTAGCGCGAGGTGAATGTTCACCCCGCGCTTTCGTGTTCTTCCCGCGTCACGCCGGTGCTCAGTCGGAGTGGATGACGGTCAAGCTCGGCCCATGACCCCGTTGATGAATCGGGTGAGGTCGTGCTGCGCGGGAGCAAGCTCCCTCGGCTGCACTCCTTTCTGGGTAGTCATTCGAGCTGCACCCCGCATGGCAAATAAGCTGGGGCGCAGCCGAGGGAACCTACGCCTCGCCCCGGCGACCACCGTGCCCCCGCTCTGAACCCATGGCGGGGGCACGCGCACGTCGGCCTTCCCCGTTCGCGGCCGGGTGCGCGCTGGTGCGGCGAGGTTCGGCCCGTGGCCTGAGGAGGCGGTCGTCGTGATCGAGATCGTGTCGTTCGGGTTCGACCGCGGGCCGCGGCCACACGCCGACGTGGTGTGCGACTGCCGGCGGTTGCCGAACCCGCACGACGTGCCGGGTCTGCGCCCGCGCGATGGGCGCAGCGCCCAGGTGAAGGACTGGCTCCTCGGCCACGACGCGGTGACTCGGTACATCGACGAGCAGGCCCGGTGCATCGCGCAGCGCGCTGCGCGCGGTGACGTCGCGGTGGCCGTCGGGTGCAGCGCCGGGCGGCACCGGTCGGTCGTGGTCGCCGAGGCGCTGGCCGAGCAGCTCGCCGATGAGCACACCGCGCTTCTGCGGCATGCCGCTCTCGGCGCGGCCACGGCCAAGCGCACGGCGGGCCGCGGCAAGACGTCGGAGCGCGGCCTTGGGTGGAGGCACCAGCAGCAACGCGACCGGCTCCTCAAGGGGCACGTCGACGGTGCACCGTGCTGGTGGTGCGGGGCGCCGATGTTCCGTGACGGCAGCGCGAACCCGGACGGCAAGCCGCTGGCCGCGGACCATGAGCAGTCGCGGCGCGACGGCGGGGCGCTGGCGACCCGGCTGCTGCACTCGTCGTGCAACGCGGCACGGGGCGCGGGGGACCGTGATGACGCGCGCCCGGCGGCGCGCGCGGTGGGCCGCGTGGTGGCGCCGCGGCGGCTGGCGATGGCGTGGCCGACCTGACCGACGGCATTACCGCTGGTCACAGACCTGCGCTGCGTATCGGTGCAGGTCAGAGACCCGCGAGTAATCGTCGTACGTAGGGGGTCCCCGGAAATATCTGGGGCCCCGTCCCCTGACCCACCCACCGACGTCACGAGTCAGATTTCCCTCGACGGCGAAAAAATCGGGAGGCGGTGAGCGGTGAACGACGGGGCGGGCACGGACCTGCGGGCGGGCTTCCAGCCGGAGCAGATGTCCGAGCGCGGACGGCACTTGTGGGATGCGCTGGCCCCCGGGTTCAAGGTGGACGCCGGGCGGCTGGTACTGCTCGCCGAGGCGTGCCGGCTGGTCGCCTCGCTCGACCAGCTGGACCGGCTGATCTCCGGCGAAGTCAGCGCATGGGCGCAGATCGACGCGCCGGACGGCGACGGCGAGTACGTGCTGCGTATCGACGGTGCGCTGTCGGAGCGCCGGTCGGTGATGGGCGTGCTGCGGCTGACGATCCGCCAGCTCGAGACGGAGGAGACGACCAGCGAGGGAGGTGGGTTGCTCGATGCGCTCGCCGCAGCCCGAGCTGAGCGGCTGGCAACAGCCCCGGTTTCGTAACGTCCCCGACTACGTCGACTCGCTGGCCGACGAGGTGCTCGACCTGGCGGCAGTGGTGGGGCGCGTGCAGATCCCCTGGCAGATCGACGCGACCACCGACTTCATGGGCGTCGGCCGCGACGGCCGGTGGGCGGCGTCGAAGTGCGCGATCCTGTGCGCCCGGCAGAACGGCAAGAACGGGATCGCCGAGAACATGGAGCTCGGCTGGCTGGTGCTCGAGCCGGGCGTGCGGATCCTGCACACCGCCCACGAGATGCCGGCGGCGATCAACTCCATGAACAAGCTCGTGCAGCTGCTCGAGGCGCACCCGGACTTGCGGGCGATGATCCCCCGTGGCGGCGTGCGCCGACGCGGCGGCGAGGAGGGCATCAAGCTGCGGAACGGGTCGTCGATCATGTTCCGCACCCGCACCGACAGCGTCGCCCGGTCGTTCAGCTTCGACCGGGTCGTGATCGACGAGGCGATGATCTACTCTCCCGAGTCGCGCAACGCGATCGCGGCGACGATGACGACCGGCAAGAACCCGCAGACGATCTACCTTGGCAGCGCGCCGAACTTCCTCGAGCATCCGAACTGTGAGATTTGGTCCTCGATCATCCGGGCCGGCCGTAGCGGCGCGGACCCGACGCTGGCGTACATCGAGTACTCGGCGCCGGAGGACGCCGACCCTGGCGCGCAGGATTCGATCCTGCGGGCGAACCCGTCGACCGGATACCTGACGTCCTTCGGCTATCTGCACGGCGAGTTCGAGTCGGCGCGGGCGCTCGGCGAGTCCGGGATCGCCGGGTACAAGGTCGAACGGCTGTCGATCCCGGTGTTCCCGCCGGACCCGGAAGAGGCCGCGGCGCACGAACCGATCGCGGACATGACCTGCTGGGACGCGGGTGAGATCGGGGAGTCTTTCTCTCCCCCCGTCACCGGCGCGTCGGCGTTGGGCGTGGCCCGGGACTGGGGCGGCGAAATGACCGCGGTCGTGTCCGCGGCGTTCTGCGAAGACGAGAGCGTGCACCTGGAGGTGGGCGCCGCGGGGGCGCCGAATACGCACGCCGATGTCGAGTTCCTGGCGGGAGCGGTGGACCTGCAGGATCCGGTGGCCGTGGCGATGGACGCGAAGTCGCCGACCACCGTGCTCGAGCCGGGGCTGTTGCTTAAGGGCATCGAAGCGGTGAAGTCGTCGGCCGGCGAGATGGGGCAGGCGTGCTTGATGCTCGTCACCTGGATCGCCGAGGGACGGATCACCCATTCGGGGGACCCGCTGCTCACCGAGCCGCTCGCGCTGGTGAAGAAACGACCGATCGGGACGACGGGCGCGTGGGGCCTGGACTGGCGGTGCGAGGCGAACATCGCGCCGCTCGTCGCAGCGGCGCTCGCCCTGTGGGCGCTGGTCACCCGGTCGGCGCAGGCGCCGGATCCGCAGCCGCCCGCGCCCGCAGGAATCGACGACCACACGACCACTACCGCCTGGGACAGCGACGACGAAGCGGCGGGTACGAGCTTCCTCGCCACGGCGGGGTTCTGACGAGAGGAGATGGGCTGTGGCAGAAGCGACCGCACCGGCGCCTCTCTCCGAGATCGGCTACGCGGCCGGCGGCAACGGAAGCGCATCGTCGATTGACGACGAGACGACCCCGGAGCTGCGCTGGCCGGCGAACCTGCCGGTCTACAACCGGATGCGCCGTGAGGACGCGCAGGTGATCTCCGTGCTGCGGGCGATCACCTTGCCGCTCAAGCGCACCGTGTGGCGGGTCGATCCGAACGGCGCGCGCGACGAAGTCGTGCAGCACGTCGCCGACGACTTGAACCTGCCGATCGTCGGCCAGCCGGAGCGGAACACCGGACGGACGCGTGGCCGGTTCTCGTGGAACGAGCACCTCGATCAGGCGCTCCTGATGATGCCGTACGGGCACATGTTCTTCGAGCAGGTGTATCGGATCGACGAGGCGAACCGGGTGCGTCTGCGCAAGCTGGCGCCGCGCATGCCCCTGTCGATACAGGAGATCGAAGTCGCGCGCGACGGCGGACTCGAGTGGATCGAGCAGACCCGCGATATGCGGGCCGTCACGGGGCGTCGCGTGCGGATCCCGGTGTCCCGTCTCGTCGCGTACGTCTGCGACAAGGAAGGCGCCGACTGGACTGGCAACAGCGTTCTGCGCCAGTGCTACGCGCCGTGGATGATCAAGAACGCGATGCTTCGCCTGGCGCCGCAGGTCGTGCAGCGGAACGGCATGGGCGTGCCGATCTACGAGGCTCCGGCCGGCGCCTCGGATGCGGACATTGCGAAGGGCCGCAAGATGGCCTCCGACTTTCAGGCTGGCCGGCGCGCGGGCGGCGCCGTGCCGTCGGGGGCCAAGCTGAGCCTGTTGGGGATCAGTGGGAACCTGCCGGATCCGATGCCGCTCATCGTCTACTCGGACGCGCAGATCGGGAAGTCGGTGCTTGCGCACTTCCTCAACCTCGACGGTAAGGGCGGTTCCTACGCGCTGGCGGGCACGCAGGCTGACGCGTTCGTGCAGTCGCTGCAGACCCGCGCCGCCTACATCCAGTCGGTCGCGAACGCGCACATCGTCGAGGACCTTGTCGACGTGAACTTCGGGCTCGACGAGCGGGCGCCGCGCCTGGTGTTCGACGAGATCGGTGCCCGGCACGCGGCCACGGCCGAGGCGCTCAAGGCTCTGCGGGACGGGGGCCTGATCTTCCCGGACCGTCCGCTCGAGGAGTTCCTGCGTCAGATGTACGGGCTGCCCCCGATGGCGTTGCCGCCAGAACCCGGGACGTCCGGGCGGGAATCGACAACCCCTTCGGAGGGAGACGAATCGTGACGAAAACGTGGTGCCGTATCAACGCGGCCACCAAGGACGCCCCGCCGGAGATCTTCATCTACGACGTCATCGGGTCCTGGTTCAGAGACACCGACGCGGCGACGATCGCCCAGCAGATCAAGGACCTCGACGCCGACGAGCTGCGGGTCCGCATCAACAGCCCCGGCGGCGACGCCTTCGACGGAATCGCGATCTTCAACGCCCTGCGGGCGAATGACGCGCGGGTGACCGTGGTGGTCGACGGACTGGCTGCCTCGGCGGCGTCGGTGATCGCGATGGCCGGTGACGTGATCGTGATGGGCCCCGGATCGCAGTTGATGATTCACGAGCCCTGGCTGTTCACCGAAGGCAGCGCAGGCGATCTGCGCAAGGACGCCGACCGGCTCGACAAGCTGGCCACCTCGATCACTTCGATCTATGCGGCGCGCGCGGGCGGTGACGTCGATCAGTGGCGCGAGCTCGTCGCCGACGAGACGTGGTTCACCGCAGACGAGGCGGTCGACGCGGGACTCGCTGACCGGGTCGACAGCTCTGCTGCCCCCGATGCGCGCGCCCGGGCGGGCGCGTGGTCGATGAAGAACTTCCGCTTCGCTGGGCGTGAGCACGCGCCGGCGCCGCGGATCCCCTCGGCCGAGGCGGTCGAGGTTCCCGAGAGGAAAGGGGGCGTCATGCCCACCCTGATGGAGGACCTGCGTCAGCGCCTCGGTACTGCCGAGGATGCCGACGAGAAGACAGTGCTGGCCGCGTTGGACGAGGCGCTCGCTGAGCAGGCCGGAGACGGTGCCGGCGGCCTCAGCCTGGGCGTCGTCGCGACCGGCGGCGGCGGAGGCGGTGGCGGCGCCGTCGTCGGAAAGCTGGACCTGGCCGCAGAGATGGAGAAGCGCGGCATGGTCGCGGTCGACTCGGAGACGCTCGAGCAGCTGCGCGCCGGGGCGGAGGCGGGCGCTGCGGCGCGCGCACGGCAGGAGCAGGCCGAGCGCGAAGCGCTGGTCGACGCGAAGATCCAGTCCGGCGCGGTGCCGCCTGCCCGTCGCGACCACTGGATCGCGGCGTTCGCCGGGGATCCGGAGGGCGTACGCGAGGCGCTCGCGGCGATGCCTGACGGCCTGATCCCGCTCGCGGAGATCGGGCACGCAGGCGAGCCGGAGGAGCCGGCGGCCGACATCCGCGAGTCCGCCGAGTACAAGAGCTGGGAGTGCTGACATGTCAGGAATCAACGTCAAGTTCAAGACGGGGCCGATCACCTTTGAGGCAGAGGCGAAGGTGACCGGCGGGCAGGTTGTCGTGCCGGGCACGGCGGCCCGCACGATCAAGCCGGCGGCGGCGGGGGCGGCGAACGTGCTGGGCGTGGCCCTCACCGACGCCGCACCCGAAGGCGCGTCGACGAACTTCGTGGCGGTACCGACGCACGCCGCGGTGGCCACGTGCCCCGCGGTCGTGCCGATCGCATCGGACGGTACCGCGGCCGCCGGTGACCTGGTGGTCGCCGACGCGGACGGCGCGGTGAAGAAGTCCGCGGGAACCGAGACGGTCGGCGAGATCGTCGGCCGAGTCATCGAGAAGAAGTCGGACACCGCCAACACGGTGCTGGTCCGGCTGGGCATCTGAGGAGAGCAACTGCCATGACGAAGAGCATCGTGTCCATCTTCGATGGGCCCCAGGTCACCGTCTCCCAGCTGCTCGGCAGCCCGACGGTCATCCCCACCCGCGTGGTCGAGCTGGTCCGGAACAACCTGCTGGTCGAGGCGATCTTCCGCAACGGAGGCAAGCCCGCGAGCCCGGTCGTCCAGTTCACGAAGTCGGCGCCTGTGTTCCTCGACGGAGGCCCGGAGGTCGTCGGCGAGTTCGGCGAGATCCCCGTGTTCGGGTCCGATGAGGCCGAGCCGGACTTCGCTGTCGGCCACAAGATCGCGCTCGGCGTGCGCGTGTCGCGTGAGATGCGGGACTTCAATCAGCTCGACCGCGTCAACAAGCAGGTGCGGGCGGCGTCGAACACCGTCATCCGCTCGAACGAGAAGTCGCTGCAGGCCGCGCTCACTGGCGCGTCGCTGCAGTCGGTCGCGGCCACCGACGAGTGGTCGGCGTCGGCGGGCACGCCCCGCCACGACATCGCGGCCGCGATAGAGAAGGTCAACGGCGCCGTGTTCGACGGAGACTCCGAGCAGCCGCTCGGCTACCTGGCCGACAGCATCGTCGTCAACCCTGCGGTGCTGCCGGCGCTGATGGACTCCTCCGAGTTCAAGGGGCTGTTCACCGGCAACATCGCTGACCAGAACATCGCCTACACCGGCGTGCTGCCGTCCAGCCTGATGGGCATGACGGTGTTCACCTCGCGGTTCTGGCCGAAGACCAAGGCGCTCGTTCTGCAGCGCGGGATCACCGGGTTCTACGCGGACCCGCGGCCGATGGAGGCCACCGGAATGTATGGCGAGGGCGGCGGGCCGAACGGCGGGCCGACCGAGTCGTGGCGTTCCGACGTCTCCCAGATCCGCGCGGTCGGCGTGGACGAGCCGCTCTCGGCCTGCTGGATCAGCGGCATCGCAGCGTGAGGGTGGTGGCCTGACAATGCCGAAGTACAAGGTGCTGGCAGAGCAGTGGGATCGTCGGTTGTCGTCGGCCGCGGAGGCGCCGGTGTTCCAGCGTCACCGGGCCGGCGACGTCGTCGAGATCTCCAAGGCCGAGGGCGAGCGGCATGCGCGCCGGGGAGTCGTCAAGGCTGTGCGCCGGGCTTCCGCGACGTCGGAAGCCGCCGCAGATCCGGTCCCGGTGGCCGAGCCCGCCGGGACGCAGGACGGTGCCGCCGAGGAAGTGGCCGAACCCGAGGGCGCAGAGGCGGGGCCCGAGCGTCCGCGGATGACGGCGACCCGGGACACGTGGGCCGAGTACGCGCTCGCCCGCGGCCTGCCCATCGAGCAGGTGGCGGAGATGGACCGGGACGCGTTGATCGCGGCCCTGTCGTGATCGGAGACTGACAGTGGCAGCGTTCGCGACCGTCGAGCAGCTTGTGGCGCAGTGGCGTCCACTCAAGGCGACGGAGAAGGTGCGGGCCGAGAAGCTGCTGGACATGGCGGCGGTGCTGATCCGCCGGCACGTGACGGTCGTGCCGGGCTCGGAAGACGAGTCGACGGCGCGGCAGGTGTCGCTCGAAATGGTGCGCGCGGCGCTGCTGCCCGGCGTGCACGAGGGTAAGTCGTCGTACTCGGATACTGCGGGTGACGTGGTCGAGTCGGCGACGCTGCTGAATCCGGCGGCGACTTTGCGGTTCACTCGCGATCAGAAGGATCTGTTCGGTGTGGGGACCGCGTCCGCCCCGCAGTGGTTCTTCGGGGATTGCTGATGTACGACTACTTCGGCGTCGCGGTCGTGTGGCCGGTGCAGCGTGAGGAGCGGTACGGCGCCGCGGTGTGGGTGTACGACGAGGTCGTGCCGGGTGTGCAGGTCAGCCCCGTCGACTTCGGCGTCGAGGTGCAGATGCTCGGCGCATCCGAGGAAGTCACCGGCGGCGGCGGTCAGCAGGCGCAGGACGCATACCGGCAGGCGGTGCGGACTGGGTACCGGATCGTCTCCCCGCCGGGCACGCACATCGACGTCGCACCCCAGTGCCGGGTGCGGGTGCCGGGCATCGGGGATCTCGACGTGGTCGGCGATCCGGACCAACGTCTCCATCCCCGCGTCGGGCACACCACGATCCGCTGTGAGAGGAAGGTGGGCTGATGGGCGTCGACGTGCACGACGTGTTCGAGCAGGCCAACCAGTCCGACGAGTTGCGTGCCGCGGTGCGCCAGCGTGCCACGAACATGGTGCAGCGGGCGCGCCGCATCGACGCGAAGGAGACGGATTCGCGCAACGAGTTCCACCTCGCCGAGGAGTTCCGAAGGGATGGACGGTACGTCGTCAACGTCCATTCGTCGGATGTGGAGGGCGAGTACGGGACGTCGCGGGCCAAGCGGATGCGGATCCTGCGCCGGGCGATGGGAGGCCGGTGATGGGCGACAGGGACCTGCTGGCGTTCGTCATCGACCTGCTGACGGACTGCCTGCCCGATGCGGTGGTAGCGGATCGGCTGCCGCCGCTGCAGCAGCTCGAGGACGCGCTTCCAGTGGTGCTCGTCGATGAGCCGCCGGGGGAGGACCCGATCGTTCCGTGGGGCGGTGTTGCTCCGATCATCGACAACTCGGCGTTCGACGTCGAAGTGTTCGCCCCGTCGCTGGCGGCGACGAAGCCTCTCACCCGCATCATCCGGGACGTGATGTTCTCGCTGCCGCAGGTGGCCGCATCCCCGGTGACGCGGGTGTCGATGCCGTCCGGCTGGGCGACAAGGCCGGACTTCAATCCGCGTGTGCGCCGCGTGGGAGCCGAGTTTTCTCTCGACGCGCACGCCTGACTGTCCCTGCTCGGCGCTCGTCGAGCCAATCCGACAAGCAAGCCCCGGCCCATCTGGCCGGGGCTGTGTCATCCCCACGTGAGGAGTGATCAGACATGGCCGAGCAGGCTGTCCTGGAAGGCTTCAACAAGAAGAACACGACCGTCGCGAAGACCGGCGCGGTACGGCTGGCCGGTGTCGGCGTCGCGCCGTCGACGACGATCGGGCCGTACGACAAGTCGGTGCACCGCAACGTCGGCTACATCAGCCCGGACGGCATCGAGCTGTCGTTCGACGAGGAGTCGAACGAGTTCATCCCGTGGCAGGAGGTCGTCGCGATCCGCAAGGATCTGACCAAGTCGGTCAAGTCGATCAAGCTGGTGCTGTGGGAGATCTCCCGCGAGAACATCGCCTACTTCCTCGGCGTCGACCCCGCCGCCATCGTCGCGGGCCAGGACGGTGAGTTCTACTTCGACGAGGCCGGGCTGCCTGAGTTCGCCCACTACCAGCTGAACCTCGACATCATCGACGGAATCCGCAAGGTGCGGCTGATCGGCTTCGACACGCAGGTGTCCGCGCGCGGCGCGATCAAGTTCGTCAACTCGGATCTGTTCAGCCTCGAGGTGACGATCAGCTTCTTCCCGGCGTCGGCCACCGACTACCCGGATCTGGCGGGCAAGACGTGCCGGTGGATCTTTGGCGGCTTCGACACGGACGCGTCGACCCAGCCGGGAGCACTCGAGGTGCTGACCACGAACCTGGCTGACGCCACCACCGGCACCGCCTACTCGCGGTCTCTCACCGCGTCGGGTGGCACGGCGCCGTACTCGTGGGCGGTGACGACCGGGACGCTGCCGGACGGGCTGACCTTGTCGTCGGCGGGCGAGATCGCCGGCACCCCGACCACGGCGGGCGCCGAGACGTTCACCGTGACGGTCACCGATTCGGCGACCACCCCGGCGACGGCAACCAAGGAGCTCACCCTCACCGTCTCCTGACCGAGACGCCCTCGACCGGGCGGCGGCGGGTCGTCAGGCCCCCGCCGCCGCCCGACCTATCTATTCGGCCTGACGTTCGGAAGGGAAGGCCTGACATGCCCGGAATCAACGTGGAGGAACTTTACGCCCAGCGCGCCGAGGCGACCGGTGTCGACGGTGATCGGATCCCGTTCGACTTCGCCGGCCGTACGTGGACGTTCCGCGATCCGCAGACGCTGACTGACGAGGAGAAGGAGGAGATCTCCGAGATCGACTTCGACCCCGACATGGCCGCCTGGTACATGGGCGACGACCAGTACGCCGAGTTCGTGGCCGCGACGGCGACGATCGAGGGCGCCGACGGCAAGCAGCTCGAGATCCAGGGCGGCTCGGGCATCTTCCTGCTCGCCTTCCAGGAGCACATGTCGCGAGTGCGTGACGCGGTGGAGACGCGCCCTACACGAGCCTCGACGTCCTCGCGCCGTCGCCGGAGGCGGTAGAGGCCGCCTGCGAGCAGACGTACGGCTGGGACGTGGTCGCCGCGTTTCACCGCGGCGACATCACGCTGCGCAAGCTGCGGGTCCTGGTCAAGTATCTGCCGCAGGAATCGCCCGTCTACTGGCGGCGCACTGATGACCGCCCGTACGACCTAAAGACCGACCTGGCCTGGCAGACGCTGTGGGTTCTGCTCGGCCTGCTCGTGACCACGAGGAAGGCGTACGGCGACAAGTCGGCGGAGATGCCTTCCGACGACATGCCCCGCTTCCCGTGGTCGGAGCTCGTCCGCGCGAACCAGTCGAAGCTCGGACACGTTCCGCCGGAGCTGGCGGAGCAGGCGCAAGCCTGGCTCGATTCCCTGTGACCGTTCTCGTCGTGAGGTGGTGATCTCGTGGCCGACACCGTGTGGGTGCCGGTGGCCCCGTCGCTCAAAGGGTTCGCGTCGAAGGTCATCAAGGAGGCGTCCGGCGCGGCGCGCTCGTCCGGCCGTGAGTTCACTGCAGGGTTCGGCAAGGCGGGCGCGGCTGCGGGCGACGCGGCGGCCGACGGGCTGGCGGCGTCGGCCGCGCAGATCGACAAGGCCTCGAAGACCCTCGGCGATGCCCGCGCGCGAGAGGCGGACCTCGCGGGGAAGGTGGGCATCGCCGAGGCCAAGCTGAAGGACCTGCGCGAGTCCGGTTCGGCGACGAACCTGCAGCTGACCCGCGCGGAGGAGGGGCTGGCGTCGGCGCAGCGTCGCGCCGAGACGGCGTCCACGCAGACGGCCCGTGCGGCGAAGGATCTCAAGGCGGCGCGCGACGGCGGGGAAGGCACGGTGCGCACGGTCGCCCGGGCTGAGGACAACCTGTCGGCGGCGAAGGACCGTGCCGCTGATGCAGCCGGGAAGCTGACGGTCGAGGAGATGCGCCTCGACAGGCTGCGTGATGATGCGTCGACGTCCGGCGAGAAGCTCGCCCGGGCCGAGGCTGCGGTGCGTAAGGCCCGCGCCGAGGTCGAGTCCACTACTGAGCAGGTGACGGCGAAGGAGAAGCTGCACGAGGCGGCGGTGCGGGACGCTGCGGACGCGGCCGCCGATTCGGGCCGTGAGTCACGGCAGGGAGCCGAAGGGCTCGAGACATACGGGGACAAGGCTTCCGGCGCGGTATCGCAGATCAAGGACTTCGTAGGGGCCGCGGCCGGTATCGGCGCGGCGGTGGCCGTGGGGATGGAGGCGATCAACCAGGCGCAGCTCACGGACACCCTGGCAGCGTCGCTGGGTGCGACGCCGGACAAGGCCGCCGAGTACGGGCGCCTGGCCGGTGACCTGTACTCGCGCGGGTTGGGTGAGTCGATGGAGTCTGTGACGCAGGCGGTCGGCGTCGTCGCGTCGAGCTTCGAGGGGCTCGGCGGCGCGGAGCTCGACGCGGCCACGCAGAACGCGCTGAACTTCTCGAAGGTCTTCCAGGTGGACGTGCCGCAGGCGGTGCAGACCGCGTCGCAGCTGGTGACGAACGGGCTTGCCGCGGACACGACGCAGGCGTTCGATCTGATGACGACCGCGTTCCAGCGGGTGCCGGCGGCGATGCGGGAGGAGCTGCCGGAGATCCTCAACGAGTACGGCACGAACTTCCGGGCGCTGGGCTTCTCTGGCGAGCAGGCGTTCGGGCTTCTCGTCTCCGCGGCCGATCAGGGCAAGTGGGCGCTCGATAAGACCGGTGACGCGCTCAAGGAGTTCACGATCCGCGGCTCCGATATGTCGAAGGCTTCGACGAGTGCGTTCGAGGCAGTCGGCTTGAATGCTGAGCAGATGGCGGCGAAGATCGCCGGCGGCGGTGAGGGTGCGCGCGAGGCGCTGCAGCAGACTGCGCAGGCGCTGCTGCAGATGGAGAATCCGGCGGACCGGGCGAACGCGGCGATCGCCTTGTTCGGCACTCCGCTCGAAGATCTGTCTGTGGACCAGATTCCTCAGTTCCTGCAGGCCATCTCTGACGGGTCGGGCGGGATGGCGGGGTTCGCCGGATCGGCCCAGCAGATGGGCGACACGCTTAATGGCAATGCGGGGAACGCGCTCGAGTCGCTGAAGCGGACGGTGCAGCAGGGGCTCGTGCAGGCGCTGACCGATATGGCCTCGTGGATGCAGCGCAACGCCGACCTGCTCAAGACCGTCGCGCTGGTGGCGGCCCCGCTGGTAGCGGCGTTCGCGGCATACCGGCTCGCGGTTACGGGGATCACGATCGCGACGACGGCGTGGAACACGATCCAGATGCTGCTCAACCGGACGATGACTATGAACCCGGTGGGGCTGATCGTCGCTGCCCTCGCAGGGCTGGTGACTGCCCTAGTGCTGGCCTACCAGCATTCGGAGACGTTCCGGAACATCGTGCAGGCCGCGTGGAACGGGATCAAGACGGCCGTGTCGTGGGCGTGGAACTCGGTGATCAAGCCCGTGTTCACTGCCCTGTGGGGGTGGATCACCGGGACGCTGATGCCGGTGGTGACCGCGCTGTGGCGGAACGTGATCCAGCCGGCGTTCGCGGGGATCGGCAACGTCATCTCGTGGGCGTGGAACAACATCATCATGCCGGTGTTCAACGCCTACAAGTTCTACATCACCGAGATCATCGTGCCCGCGGTGATGTTCCTGTGGAACAACGTGATCAAGCCTGCGTTCGCGGGGATCGGCAACATCATCTCGTTCGCGTGGAACAGCGTGATCATGCCGGTGTTCAACTTCCTCAAGTCCGGGGTACAGGCGGTCGGCGACATCGCGATGTGGCTGTGGAATAACGCGATCAAGCCCGCGTGGGATGGGATCTCCGGCGCGATCGACTTCGCCTGGAACAACGTGATCAAGCCCGCCTTCGACTTCATCAAGGACGGATTCTCCGGAGTCGGCGACACATTCTCCGCGGTCGGCGACACGATCTCCGGAATCTGGCAGGGCATCGTGCACGCCGTCGCCGTGGCGGTGAAGGCCATCGGGTCGATCCTGCAGAAGATCAACATCCCCGACTGGGTGCCCGGCCTCGGCGGCAAGGGACTCGGCGGGCTCGGCGACAGCCTCGTCTCGTGGGCCGACGCGCACATGGCCGACGGAGGACTGTTCCGCGGCCGCGGCGGGCCCCGAGATGACGCGAACCTGGTGGCCCTGTCGGACCGCGAGTTCGTTGTCAACGCGCGGGCGACCGCAGCGAACCTGCCGCTGCTGCAGGCCGTGAACGCCGGGTGGGTTCCGCCCGCGTCGCTGTTGCACGAGATGGTGCCGGGCTTCGCTGACGGCGGTCTCGTCTCCAAGCAGGAGCTGGCCCTGTTCGCCCAGGGAGTCGAGGGCCAGCCGTACGTGTGGGGAGGCGTCCACTGGGGCGACTGCTCCGGCGCGGTGTCGGCACTCGCCCGGTACGCGGTGGGCATGGACCCGTGGGGTGGCCGGTTCGCCACCGGCAACGAGGAGTCCGCGCTGGCGTCGATGGGCTTCCAGCCGGGCCTCGGCCCAGCCGGGTCGCTGAACATCGGCTGGTACAACGGCGGCCCCTACGGCGGGCACACGGCGGCGACCCTGCCGAACGGCGTGAACTTCGAGATGGGCGGCGCCCGCGGGGACGGCCAGTACGGCGGGAACGCGGTGGGCGCGGCGTGGGGACAGTTCACCGACCACGCGCATCTGCCGCCGGAGTTCTTCCTCGGCGGTGACCCGAAGTCGGTGCCGATGACAGATGCCTCGCAGATGGGCGGGCTGCTTGCCCCGTCGGGTGGCCTGGGCACGATGGCTTCCGGCGGCGGGGGTACCTCGTCGGGCGTCTCTTCAGCCGGCGGCGGGAGCGGCGCATCGGCCGGCGGCGGATCCGGCGTGGGCGCCGCGTCGGCGGCCGGTGATGCGGTGCGCGTGTTCGTGACGAACTGGCCTTCCGGCGGGTTCGAGGACACGACGCCGACCGGACCGGGCGTGCCGCCGCCCGACGGTACGGCAGCGCCTGCTGGGGGCGCTGTCGGTGGGGCGTCGGCGACGGCGGCCGGGGACCGGTTGGCGACGCCGTTGGAGATCGGCGCCCAGATCGGGGCGGATGCGCTCGCCGAGATGGGAAACGACGTCACCGGGCGCATCGGCCTGTCGAACATGTTCTCGTCGCCGCAGCTGGTGAACGAGCAGGCCCGGGTGTCGCCCGGCCAGCAGACGCAGGCCGGGAATGCGCCGGTGACGGTGAACGCGGAGATCGTCGTCAACGGTGTGCGTGACGCGGAGGATGCGGCGAACAAGACGGTCGAGGCGCTCGGTGAGCGACTGTCCGTAGTGATGGGGAGGGCCGGCCGGTGAGCCGTGTGGTGCAAATGATCCGCCGCAACGCGGACGGGATCGACGAGCTGGTGCTCGATGTGGCCGGCCCGGAGATGGGCGCCCAGGGCGTGCTGCTCGGCAAGGGATCGCTCAAGGCGATGTATCACGCGCCGCGCACGACGCCGCAGCAGGTGCTCGCGTCGCTGCCCGGGGCGATCCCGTCACGCGACCGCGTCGAGACCCGCGTGTTCACACTGATCGTCCGCACCGAGGCGCACGGCGGGGATTCGTGGGAGGACGTCGATTCGCTGCTGTGGTCGGTGGCCCGGCCGGGCGTGTACTGGATCATCCGTGTCGAGTCCGACGATGGGGGCGAGGCGCGGGAGATCACGGTGCGTCGCACGGGCACGCCGAAGCTGACAGCGCCGGACGGGACGGATCCCGCGCGCGCGGGGTATGCGGTGTGGGAGATCGAGGTGACGGCGTTCGACCCGTGGTGGTACGGGCCGCCGGTCGTTGACGAGTTCGTGAACCCGTCGTCGGGCACGCATTCGGAGACGCTGGTCCTGCCGAACACGGGGGACCATGATGCGTGGCTGCGCTGGATCATCCGCGAGTCGGAAGCGGCGCAGACATGGACGATCCCGGACGGTCTCGGCGTCTACCCGGAAGGGCACGCGAAGGCAGGCCAGCGGATCATGCACACGCTGCCCGAGCTTGCGGCTGGCAAGCACGGCATGGTGGACACGTCGCCGCAGCGGATCCCGCTGTCGGTGCTCGACGAGCCGATGGCGTTCGGCAAGCTGCGGCAAACCAGGTGGACGCACGCGATCCCGCCGAGTCGCGGCGGAGAGGGACCCTTCGAGTTCCCGGTGACGGTGACCGGGTCGGCGACCGCGGGCATCCGGGTCAAGCTGACACCCCGCTATGAGCGGCCGTACGGGAGGACGCTGTGACCGCGCCCGCGGCGCTGGCCGGGTTCGACGAGGTCGAGGCCTACCACGACGCATGGTGGGACGAGATCGTCGCGCAGGCGCAGGCCCCGGCCGAGGTCGACATCTACGACAAGGACTGGCGGTTCCTCTCGACCGTTGATGATGCGATCTCCGGCGACTTCACCGACCTGTACAACGACGCCGGCGAGGGCAAGCTCGCCCAGCTTGCGGCGAACCCGGTGGCACAGTGGATCTCGGAGAACGTCACCGAAGCCGAGGACCTGCACGTCCGGGTGACGCAGTCGCACACCGAGTGGGCGGGCAAGGCGCAGACCATCGAGGAGTCGATGGACTCGGACGGCTTCGAGTCGATGAACATCAGCTTCCTTCACGACTTGCAGCACGCGAAGAAGATCTACTGCTACCCGAACCCGTTCTTCCTGCTGCAGGTGCAGTGGCCGAAGATCTACCCCTACTTCGGGCCGTCCGTCACCGGTGTGAAGACGCTGCTGCACCTGAACTTGCTGCGCCGGTACCAGCCGTTCTGGCGGTTGCCCGCGGACATCTTCTCCAAAACGGCGTGGGCGCAGGACTTCGAGGCGGCGAACTGGCCGCACATCGTCAACCCTCGTGGCACCGGACTGTTCAACGACACGTCGATGCACTGCATCATCGCCACCCGGATGGGCAACTTCTACGACGTCGTCAAGGCCATCCTCGAGGACGCGGGCCTGCAGCTGACCGCGACCCGCTGGTTGCCCGGGGACGAGCAGCCGTTCCCCGAGTACGCGACGATCACGATGCCGACTCTCATCTGGGACGTCGTCGACAAGGGAGGGGTGCGCGGTAAGACGGGCACGCTGCTCGACGGGTTCATGCCGTTTGTTCGGTCGATCCTCGGCGACAACATTCAGGAGACGAAGACCCCGGTCCCGTACGAAGAGCCGAAGGAGTACTCCGAGGACAAGTGGGGGACGGTCAAGGAGGTGCCGGCCGTCGTCTGGTACGCCGCCCAGCGGTACACCACGGCCACGGGGACCGGCCAGTCCGGGATCGTGAAGTGGCGCAAGACCCAGCACAAGGCGATCGCGTCGGCGATCCTCACCGGCGGCAAGTCGCCGGGCTGGGTGAACACCGGGGTGAAGCTGATCGCGAACGCGATCCTCGGCTACATCGGCATGATCTTCCTCAACCCCGGCTTGGCGCTGGGCATCTTTGACGAGCAGATCGAGGACGTGATCCTCGCATTCGCGCGCGCGGACCTGACGAACCTGCGCGACGAAATGGGCCGCGACGCCTACGGCGAGTACTGGGAGTCGTCGGGGCAGAACGGGTTCTCCCCGTCGACGCTGGCCGCGTTCCGCACCGGGCAGATGGCCGTGCAGCCGTACACGTCGTTCCAGGTGGAGGTCGTCAACGGCCAGCCCTACTGGTACGGCATGCACGCCGTCATGGGTGACCGGGTGTCGATGGAGCTCGGAATGTCGGGGGTCCTCTACACCGACCAGATCCGCACGGCACGGCTCACCTTCGGCCCGAACGATCCGGTCGGCTGGACGCTGGCGGTCGGCAAGGACGACGACGACACCTCGCCGACGGCCCGCCTGGCCCGTGTACTGCAGGCGGTGTCGACGATCGCCCAGCAGATCGCAGTCCAATCGTGAGGAGGCCTGACCATGGATGAGCAGCAGCGGATCGAGGAGGCGAAGACGCGGGCCCGCGCCCGCGCGCGGGCGGCCGCCCGCAAATCGGCGGCCACGCCGCCGCCGAAGTTCCGGCCCCCGGACCCCGAACCGGCAGGCCCGGATCCGGGGCCCGCGCGGTACCGGTGGGTCTTCCACGCGCCGCAGGGCACCCCGCCCGGGGCGGGGGAGGAGATGGGCTTCCAGATGCCGGTCGAGCTCGCCGACCTGTACGCGCGGCACGCCGAGCGTGCCGGCCTGATCCACGTCGACGACGTCGCCGCGCTGGCAGACAAGGACGGGACGGTGGCGGTGGCGGGCCTGCCCCGCCAGGTGATCCGGCACGACCCGCCCGAGGCTGGCCCGGAGTGCTGGGTGAACCCCGGCAAGTGGGTGCCGATGAATGCGCCGCCGCCCAAGCGCGTCGAGCCCGAGCCGGTCGACGTCGAGGCACTGTCGGACGACCAGGTGAAGGCGCTGAAGGTGGAGCGCGAAGCGATCGACGAGGCGCTGCGGCGCCGCAGCGTGTGGGAGCAGAAGATGCGCGTCGCCGACGATCCGGCCGCGCACCGCGGCCACGGCAAGGAGGTGTGACAGTGAGTTTCCGGACCGCCTACGGGCACACCCATTCGGAGAACGGGTGGAGGATGTGCAACAGGGACGAGTGCGACATCGTCCGCATCCCCGAGTTGTATCTCACCGACACAGCGCCGATCCGCACGGGTGCGCCATTGACGATCCTCGGCGCCTGGCTGTACTGGTATGACCGCAACGTCGAGGAGATCGTCACGCCGATATGGGGGTGGTCCCGCGAGAACGCGGTCGCCACGTCGAACCACCTGTCCGGCACGGCCGTGGACGTGAACGCGCCCCGCTACCCGTGGGGTGCGCGCAGGATGCCGGCCGACAAGATCGCCAAGGTCCGCCAAGGTCTTGCTCTGTTCGAGGGCACAGTGTTCTGGGGCGCCGACTGGCAGCGTGCAGACGAAATGCACTACCAGATGGCCCATAGCGAAGGCGACGCGCGCAACGAGGCGTTCGCGGCCAAGCTCCGCGACGGCTACCTCGGCATCTGGGCACCCGAGCGCGGCGGCCCGCAGGGCCTGACCGCCGAGGTGCTCTCGGAGGCGATGGGCGGGGCGATCGGTGTCTCCCGGTACGCGGAGCTGCTGCCCGCGTTCACCGCGGCGATGCGCGCCGCCGACGTCACCACGGTGGAGCGGGCGGCCATGTGGTGCGCCCAGCTCGGCCACGAGTCCGGCGGGCTGCGGTGGATGCAGGAGATCTGGGGGCCCACGGTCGCCCAGCGCGGCTACGAAGGCCGCGCCGACCTCGGGAACTCGCAGCCGGGTGACGGCTACCGGTTCCACGGGCGCGGGCCGATCCAGGTGACCGGCCGGGCGAACTACACCGAGTGCTCCCGCTGGGCCTACGAGCAGGGCCTGGTGCCGACGTCGTCGTTCTTCGTGGACAACCCGCACGCGCTGGCAGACGACACGACCGGGTTCATCGGCGCGGTCTGGTACTGGGTCACCCGCGGGCTCAACGGATACGCGGACCGCCGGGATCTCGAGGGCGCGACCCGCTGCATCAACGGCGGGACCAACGGCCTCGCCGACCGCCGACGCCGCTACAACCACTGCCTCGCCCTCGGCGAAGCGCTACTACCGGAGGAGGACCACATGACAGCACAAGACGTCGCCGAGTTGAAGACATTCATCGGCGACTTCATCACCGGCTTCGTCGGCCCGATGGGCTCGGACACCAAGGACGTGCGCGCCCAGCTCACCGGATCGCGCGATCTCGTCTACACGACAGATGAGCACGGGAACCGGGTCGTCGACGTCGCCGCGTCGTGGCCGGGCTGGCGGCAGCTCGGCGGCCGCACCCTCGTCGATGCCATCGCGGTGATCGGCGTGGAGCTCGGCATCGACGGCTTCGAGCTGCCGCCCGGCGAGAACCCCGACGACTCCGCCGACGAGTAGCCGAGCCGGCCACAACTTCATACGCACCCGAACCCGACCCCCGCTGTAGTGCCCGCGGGGGTCTTCGCATACCCGCAGGAGGACGCAATGTGGACCATCAACTTCTGGAAAGACACCGGCGAGCGCGCGGTGAAGACCGCCGTGCAGGCGCTGCTCGCCCTGCTCGCCGTGGGAACGACGGTCCTCGACCTCGACTGGGGTAACGCGGCCGCCGTCGTCGGCACGGCGGCACTCGTCTCCGTGCTGACCTCGCTCGTCTCGTCGGGCATCGGTGACCACGATTCGCCGTCGCTGCTGCCCGCGCGCGGCCGCCAGCGCGGGGAGTGACGGTGGGGTCGGTTCCCGCGTCCGTCGACCCTGTGCTGTGGGCGATCATCGCCGTCGCAGGCGTGGTGGTCACGCCGATCACGATTGCCCTGATCCGCCTGTACCGCGATACGCGGGAGGTCAAGGACCAGGTGTCCAACGCGCATTCGACAAATCTGCGTGAGGAGCAGGACGCGAGGCACGGGGAGATCCTCGACCGTATGTCGTCGCAGGATCGGGTCCTCGGCGAGCTCGAGCGGCGCACGGCGCGGATCGGCGGCGAGGTGCGCGAGGACCGGGAGACATTCGCCCGGCTGCGCTCCGAGGACCGCTCGGAGTTTCAGCGGGTCCGTGACGCGGACCGGTCCGAGTTCCTGCGGCTGCGCGCGGAGACGCATGCCGCGATCCGCCGGGCGGACGCGTCGATCGCGAAGCACCATCCGGAGGACACGCTGTGACTACGCCCAGTGGGGAGCAGCCGGAAGACTTCCGCGGCTACGACCAGATCTCGGGGCTGCAGGACGAGCAGGCGCCAGGCGCGTCGCTGCTCGACCCGGCCGAGCAGGCGCGGCAGAACTTCTTTGGGAACATCCTCGGCGGGTTCCTCTCGGTCGCCGCCGCGATTGGGAACATGGTCGGCGACTTCATCGCCGGAGTCGGTGACCTGTTCGAGGGCGTCCTCGATCTGATCGTGGGCACCGTCGACAACACGTACATCGCCCAGCTGCCGGTCGTGTCGAATCACACCTCGGAGCTGATCGAGGTGCGGGCAACGATCGAGCGGCTGATCCTGCAGGGCGACGCCACCGTGTACACCGGGTCCGGCACTCACCACATCTCCGATGGTGTGTCATCGGTGTACCTGATCGCCATCGGTGGTGGGGGCGGCGGCGCGGGCGGCAAGTGGAACCTGAACTACAACCTCATCTACCCCGGCGCCGGTGGTGGCGGGGGCGGCGAGATCCACGTGAGCATCCCAGTCGCTCTGGTGCCGGACCGGATCCTGAACATTGAGCTCTACACCGGCGGATACGGCGGATCCTACGACGGTAATCCGGGGGCCGGCGGCGGTGACGCTCGCGTGTCGACGACGTCGGGCGACGTCCTCGTCGCGGGCGGCGGCGACGGCGGGTTCGGCGGCGATCAGGCGCGGTACGCGCGGCCGAACTCGGGTGGGTCCGGAATGATTCGCGGCGGGCACGGCGGCCACGGAGCCTATCCGGGCGACCAGCTCGACGGCCAGGACGGCGGCGACTCGGTGATGCAGCAGGAGCTGCACGGCGGGGGCGGTGGCGGAGGCGGCGGAGGCTCCGGCAGCACTGTCGCCGGCTCCGGCGGCCAGGGCGGCATCGCCCGCGGCGGCCAGCGCGGGCAGTCGGGTGCGGATCCGGCGGGCATCACAGCGACCGGCGGTGGCGGCGGGTCAGGCAGCACCGACGTGTACGACCGCCCGGATGGCGGCTACCCGGGGGGCGGCGGTGGTGGTGGATACGCGGATGGCTCACGCGCTCGCTACGGAGGTACTGGCGCAGGTCCATGCGTGTTCGTGGTCGAGCAGATATGACGGCGCCGACTCTCGCCTATCACTCGGTGGTGGACGTGTTCACCGCGGACGGCACTTGGTACAAGCCGGTGGGTTTGGCGTACGCGATCGTCGTGCTCACCGGCGGTGGTGGCGGCGGCGGCTGGGCGACCAGCGGCATCGCGGGCATCGAGGTCGGAGGCGGCGGGGGCGGCGCCCTCAGATCGAAGCCGATCCCCGCCTCACTGCTCCCCGACGCCGTGCAGATCGTGGTCGGCGCAGGCGGGGTCTACCGGCAGTCTGACGGCGGCGATTCCTGGTTCGGCGCCGACTACCGGGCGCCGGGCGGGCAGTGCGGGGAGGACCACCCGCTGGGCGGCATGGGCGGCGTGTCTCCGCTGCGCGGCGGGCAGGGCGGCGCGGGCAGCGGCGCGTGGGGCGAGGCCGTCACGGCCCTGCCTGCGCAGCTGCTGTGCGGCGGCGGAGGAGGTGCTGGCGTGGGCGATGCGTGGGGCGGCCAGTCGGGCATGAACCTGCGGTCCGACGGGACGACCACGACGAACGCGCCGCTGCTGTGGCCGGGGGTGCACCAGGCCGGGCATGGCGGCGCGCCGCGCAGCGGGGGGGCCGGCCAGCAGTTTCCGCAGTGGCCGGCCGGGGGAGGGGGCGCCCGTCAGGACGGGGCGGCCGGGTCGGTCGCGATCATCCAGGTCGTTTCAAACATCACTGACATCACATAGGAGGCCATGGTGGTACCGACCGCGCATCTGATCGACGATGACGTGCCCGGATTCGCCGGGGAAGCGAAGAAGTACCGGCTCTCCGAGCCGATCCGCCACGTCGAGGGCGGCCGCGAGCAGGCCGAGCACGAGGTGATCGTGTTCATCTCGACCAAGTTCAACAACCCGGAGACCGTGGTGACCACGGCCCGGAGGGGTGCGTCGATCCGCCGGCTGCCCGGCTCGATCCAGGGGTTCACGAACCACGAGTACAGCCTCTTCGTGGCGGGCTACGCGCTGGGCGCACCGGACCTCGCCGCACCTGCGGAGGCCGGCGGCGCGCCGGGCACGGCCGACGGCGAGGCGGGCTGATGATCAACATCGGCATCGGGCCGGACAGCGGCATCGTCCACCTGTCCAAGGGGGCCGGGCTTTCCTGGGTCTTCCGCTGGGAGCAGGAGCAGCCCACCGACCCCACTGAGTTCCCGGCCGGGGCCACGCTCGAGCTGATCATCGGCGCGGCCACGTTCCCGTTCCTCATCGACGGCGACACCGCGACGATCAGCATCGAGCCCACCGTGACCGACGCGATCGAGAACAACACCGGCGGGATTCTGCGGTTCACCGAGTCCGGCGAGCTGCCTGAGAATCTGGGCATCCTCAAGGTCAAGCGGCACGACCCGCAAACCCGGAGGTTCTGATGGCGCGCCTGGTCGGTTACACGGATTCGGCGGCGGGCCTGTCCGGGCTGGGGTCGTCCATCACGATCAGCGGCGGCACGACCGTGCCGGTGGTCGGATCCTGGCATCGGCCCGGCGGAACGCTGGTGCCGGTCGCGGGTCGCGATGGCACGTCCATCGAGGTGCGCGGCACGGTGGACACGTGGGCGGACCTGCCTGCGGGCCTCGGCGCCGCGGACGAGGGCGCGTTGTACATCGTCCGCGCGGACGGCCTGGGCTACGTGTGGGGTGGAGACGCGTGGCCACCGGACGGGGAGGGCATCCAGATCCGCGGGCCGAAGGGCGACACGGGCCGGGGCATCACGACGGTGCAGACCGCGCCCGGCGGGTTCCTGGTCGCCTATTCGGATGCGACGTCGCAGACGGTGCCGGTGCCCGCGGTGCAGGCGGCCGAGGATGATGCGGCCGCGGCGGCGGCGAGCGCGGCCGCGGCGCATGATGCGGAAGTGGCGGCCGCGGGGTCGGCGGCCGCGGCGGATGCGGATGCGGCGCAGACCGGACTCGACCGGCAGGCCACCGGCGCCGACGCCACGGCGACCGCGGCCGACCGGACGCAGACTGGCCTCGACGCGCAGGCCACCGGCGCCGATGCTGCGGCGACCGCGGCCGACCGTGTCCAGACCGGCCTGGACGCGCAGGCCACCGCGGCCGACCGGACACAGACTGGGCTGGACGCCACGGCAACGGCTGCGGATCGGGCCGCGACAGGCCAGGACGCGGCGGCAGCGGACGGGTCGGCGACGTCGGCCGCCCAGTCGGCGGCGGATGCGGATGCGGACGCCACGGCCACCGCGGCAGACCGTGTCCAGACCGGCCAGGACGCGCAGGCCACGGCCGCAGATCGAGTCGCCGCGGGCCAGGCGGCAGCGGACGCGGCGGCGTCGGCACAGGCGGCGGCGGACGATGCGGCCCAGACCGCACTGGACCGGCAGGCCACCGGCGCCGATGCCACGGCGACGGCGGCGGACCGGGTCGCCACGGGCGGCGACGCCACCGCGACGGCAGCGGACCGGGTGCAGACGGGCCTCGACCGGGACGCGGCAGCAGCCTCGGCATTGTCGGCGTCGGATGATGCGGACCGGGCCGAGCAGGCGGCGGCGAACGCCGAGACGGGCGCGCCCGCCGGCGGGTGGACCCTCACGGACCTGGCGTCGCCGGTGCAGTCATCCCTCGCCGCGGCGGACACCGCCTCCCAGCCGGGGCACACGCACCTCATTTCAGATGTGACCGGGCTGCAGGGCGAGCTGGACGGCAAGAGCCCGGTCGGCCATACCCACACCACGGCGGACGTGACCGGGCTGCAGGCGGCTATTGACGACGCCGTGGCCGCCCTGGTGAACGGGGCACCGGGCGCGCTGGACACGCTGAACGAGCTCGCCGCCGCGCTCGACAACGACCCGAACTTCGCGGCCACGGTGAACGCGGAGATCGGTACGAAGGCCGACAAGACGTACGTCGACGCCGGCCTGGCGGGGAAAGCGGACACCGTGCACACGCACACGGCGTCGCAGATCAGTGACGCCTCGGCGACCGGGCGGGGTGTGTTGACGGGCACGGCGGCGCAGGCGCGGTCGTCGATCGGTGTGCCCGCGCTAGCGGATATGCAGGCGCTGGTGGAGCAGTACCGGCCAGCGGGGATCACCCATTCGGGGACGGGCCCGCCGCCGACCACGATCCCGGGCGCGAAGGTCGGCGACTGGTGGCTCGACGAGGCGACGATGGACTACTACAAGATCACGGGGATCTGACATGGCGATCACAGCGGAGAAGGTGGGCGCGTTGGGAGGGGCGACCATGTGGGCTGGCGAGGTCACCGGCTTCACGGTCCCGCAGTGGACGGCGTCGCCGATCCCGGTGCCGGCAACGACAGCGGGCGGCGAGCTGCCGCCAGGCCAGTACCGGGTGCACATGTTCACCCTCGCTACGTCGCCGATCATCGTGACGTACTTTCTGGGCCAGCAGTGCCCGTCGAAGTATTCGCAGGTCGGCATCCTGTCCACTGATGTGACGCTGACCGCGGCGACGGTGCCGCAGATGATGGCCACGAACAACGGCCAAGGAGACCGACCGTTGGAATGGGCCCTGTGCATCGCGTATCCGCTGGGAGGTACGGCATGATTGCCGCGCGCAACGACTCTCTCTCTCTCTCTCTCTCGGCCGGTCGCCGCGGGTGGTGGGCTGAATGGCCATCACAGCGCGGCTCGTCGGCAAGCTTGGCGGAGGCATGGAGCAGACGCCCGTGACGGACAGCTCTTACGGCTCCTCGTGGAAGACGATCTGCGAGGTCACAGTCCCCGATGGGGAGACGTGGGTGGTCGTCGGCGACGGCGTGCTGGATTCGGGGCGTTCGACGCGCACAGCGTACTTCCGGGTCGGGGGGTCGCTCAGCCAGGAGGCGTCCGGGTCGGCATCGGTGACTGCAGCGTCCGTGGTGACGGGCCCGGAGGCTGTGCGTGTGCAGATCTCGGGTGGCTCGTCGGTGACGACGGCATCGTTCGACGGCACGGTGTATGCGGCGAAGGTGAGCTGACTGGTGCGGCGGTGGTCGCATGATCACCGCGCGGCTGGTGGGAAGGCTGGGCGGAGGCATGGAGCAGACGCCCCTGGTGGGCGGCCCCTATGCGGGGACCGTCACGCTCCACACGGTGACTGTGCCCGCCGGTGAGACCTGGGTGTGTGCGATCACGGGCGCCGCGTCGGGCGACCCGTCGTATCGCTCGTACCGGATCACGTTCGGCGGAAAGGACTTGTCTACCTCGTCGGGCGTGCACACCTACCGGTACGCTGTCGTCCTCGCAGGGGGGACGACTACCACCCTGGAGAAATCCGGGAGCGCGGACGTGACGGTCGATCTGGTGGTGCACACGGCCACGCTCGACGTGTGACAGGCCC
The DNA here is from genome assembly GCF_014126825.1 of Tomitella gaofuii. Lineage (NCBI taxonomy): Bacteria > Bacillati > Actinomycetota > Actinomycetes > Mycobacteriales > Tomitella > Tomitella gaofuii. Next base: position 1,422,097 of record NZ_CP059900.1, read on the forward strand.
GGTTCCTGTTCCCGCCCAACGGAAGGCGTGCCAAACAAGGGCGCGTGCCCCGTTTTAGGGTGTGGGTGCGCCGCTCCACCCCTCCCAGGAGAGCGGCGTATCCCTGGCCCCCGATGCCGGGACCGGCCCCGCCTGAGGCGTTCCAACCACCGGGCGGGGCCGGAGCATGCCGGGGCGCCGCGCTCCTGCTGGTTGGCGGACCGGCCGGGCGCGGCGCCCCGATTTACCACTGGGCTCGGCCGTAGTGGTCGGCCTACGATCAGGGGTAGCTGGACATTGCGTGATCGGCAGTGCCGGCCGACCGGCCCCGCGCCCGGGATCCCAGAGCCCCGCGCTCGGGGCCGCGTCGTGCGCGCGCAGCGGCGGCGGGTGTTGCATCGGGCGCAAGAGGAAGGCGCGGGTTGCCGTATTCCTGCCGCTGATGGAACACGGTCGGGGTAGAGTCCGCGCTGGTCGCAGCTCAGAGGGGCGGCGGCCACCCCGGCCCCCGCGCGTGGACGACGCACGGGGGCCGGCCGCCGTGCCTCAGTAGATCGGTACGCTCTGCCGCTTCTGCAGCTCGACCCACCCTTCGGGCGGCCACACCTCGCCGGGCAGGTACGGACTCAGCGCCCAGCGCTCGGGTCGGCCGCAGCATGGACAGTGCGGGAAGACGCCGTGCGCGGGAGCCTGCACGAAGACGTACTTGCCGTGGCGGCTCATCCAGAGCCCGCCCCGGGGGAGCGGATCGCCGGTGCGCCTATACCGTCCGCTGGTCTTCACATCATTCGGAGCCATCAGCTCTCCGCCTTCCACTCGTCTGACCGGCGGTTTGCCGATCGCACGCGACGGTAGACAGACGGGGTGCAGGACCAAGCCCGCATCATGTTGTGCACCACACGACAGAAGTGGGCAGCCTCCTCCGCGCGCCGCTGAGGGTGCGCTACTCTGTGGGCAGTGACCCGAAATACACAGAGCCAAGCGGATGTCAAGCATGCTTGTGGATTACTTTGTGGATAACTGGCGTTGTACCTGATGAGGGGCTACCGGAAAGGCTGAGGAGGTGCTCGATGTTGATCAAGGATGCTGCCCGGCAAGCGGCGGAGGCCGCGCTCGACACGTACTTGCCCCGGAAGTTTCCTGTGGACCCGTTCAGCATCGCCCGGGAGATGGACATCGACGTACAGTTCGCTCCTCTCGACGACGATACGTCTGGGATGATCATCTCCGAGGAGGGTAAGCGGCCGCGGATCCTGCTCGAGATCACTGACGCCCCGACCCGCCAGCGCTTCACGTGTGCGCACGAGATTGGGCACTACGTTGAGCGCACGAACCGTATTAACGCGCCTCGGAAGTTCGCGTTCGTGGACCGCAGAGTGCCTCGGCACCGTGACGCACACGAGTTCTACGCTGACGAGTTCGCAGGCAATTTACTGATGCCGGCGAACGAAGTCATACGGATGGCGGACGAAGGAGTCCACCCGATTGCGATGGCGGAACACTTCGACGTGTCGCTGCCAGCTATGCGCGTGCGGCTGAAGATCCTCGGCAAAGCTGTCGCTGCGTGACTGATGATGATGCGCGTGCGTTAGACGCATACGAGCAGTACTCCGGCCTCAGCGTTGACGCGCTCGCCGAGCCACAGAGTGAACAGCCTACCGCGACATTCGACGAGGCAAACGAGAGTGCGCGCGAAGCGCTCAAGCGTAAACGGCAAGACAACAAGCAACGCGGCCACTTCTATAGTTGGGCGACGTGGGTCGCAGTCGGCTGTATTTCCGGGAACTTCGGGATATTCGTGGCTTACATGTGTTCGCAGTGGGGGCGAATCTCCGACACGGTGATGGTGGCGTGGATCTCCGCGACGATCGTTGAGGTAATCGGCATAGTTGTGATCATCGCGAAGTACTTGTTCCATCACGACGACGAGTCATAGCCATTTACATTTGAATGCGACTCGGACCGTCGGACAGGGCCCCAGCGCCAGTGGAGTCAGCGATGCTTGGCCGGGCGAATGCGCCGCGCGCGTGTAGACCGTCCGAATGACACGGCTGTGCTTCCCGCGGTGGCTGAGCTGAGACATCTTGGACGGTCACACAGGTGCGCGCCGCCGAGTAAGGTTGGCCACGTGCGGTTGAAAACACAGCCGTTCCTGGGCATCACTACCGGCCCGTGAACGGGGGGCGGTAGCCGATGAGTCGGCCGCCGCACACGCGCACCTCGCGGCGGCGGCCATGCAGCTCGAGTCGAGGAGGAGTGCAGCTTTATGCCAGTACTTCAACCTGCTGCCCCGTGGGCAGATGCCTGCGGTTTCGTGGAGTCCATGTTGTGCGACGGCGCCGTCGATGCCGGTGTCTTCACAATCGACCGGGTGATCCTGGGCCCGACGGTCCTGCTGTCCTTGTCCGGGACGGCGGATGATCCACAGCCGGCCCGTCTCGCTGACGCGTTGGCCGGGCTGCTCGATGACCCGACCGCCGGCGGCGTCGTGGTCGACGCGACTAGCGTCGATTTCATGAACTCGCCGAGCTTGGCCACCCTGATGGATTTCTGCGGTGCTGCCCGCTACGAGCAGGTGGCGTGCGTGGTGGTGGCGTCGCGTCCGGTGGCACGGCCGTTGCGGATGATCGGCGCCGACGTGGAGCTGCGCCGCAATGTGGGCGAGGCGCTCGCCTACTGCGACGCGCAGGCCGCCATGCGGGTGTGACCGACCATGCTGGGGCATCGGGGGCGGAACCGGCGGCGCGCCGGGTGCGTCCAAGTAAGTGTCCGCATCCCCCTGCGGACGAACGGCGCGCACCCCCCTGCGCGTCGGCAACGGCCCCGGACCATTCGGTCCGGGGCCGTTCTGCGGTCGCAGGGTAAGTAGTCGCGCCCGCTAGGGTCTTCGTGGTCCAGCTCATGCAGCATGCGCCGGATCCGTGAGCCGTCTCAGCTTGCGCAGTCCTGAGTCCATCCGGTGGTGCCGTCCGTGAACATGGTCGTGCCCGGCTGGTACATCGTCGGGTCGTCCATGCAGTAGTCGATGGTCTTACCGGTGAGCGGCTGAGGTTCGCCGCGGGGTGCTCCGGTGAACCCGACCGGCGGCGCGCTGTCCGCAGTCGTGACCGACTGCTCGACGGCTGCCGGCGCCGGTGGCGCCAGGTCCTGTGCGGGCTCGGCGTTCGCCGGGGGAGGCATATGCTTGGTGGCTACGGGCGCAGGCTGCGCCGCGGGGACGTTCTCCGGCATGGAGGACTTTGCGGTGGCGCTCGGCGCGGGCTCCGTGCTGGCCTTGGTGCCGGGCCGGATAGGCAGGTCGGGCGCGTCCGGTCCGCAATCGCTCTTCCACCCGTCACCTGTGCGCACCCACAGGTCCGTGTGCGGACCTTCCTCGTCGACGTAGGCGAGAGCCGCGGTATCGCCGGCGACGTACACGTCGGTGACCGTGACCGGGCCGGGCGGGTCCTGCGCGAACGCGTCGGCGAGCCCGTCCTTCCCGCCGAGCATCATCGACATGATCGCCCGGCAGCCGATGGTGAGTTCATCCCACGCCCCCTCGGGTCCGCTGCGCGCATTGTCGAACGCGGTGCGGATGGCGTCCGCGTCAGTGTCGGGTGACTGTACGGCGGGCGCATCAGAGGCCGGCGTGCTACTTGAGCTGTCGGCGATGCTGCTGCCGCAGCCCGCGAGGGCGAGCGCGGCGGCGAGGGCCGGTAAGGCGGCGGTAGCGCGCGTCTTCATTGGTCTCCTTCGATGATCGTCGGTCGGTTCAACCGATTGGATCATGCCGCACGGTCGAACGGGCGGAGACGCTCGACCGCTTGGTTCCGTCGAATGTCGGAGACCTTGGTGTAGATCTGCGTCGTGGCGAGTGACCGGTGCCGGAGCAGCTCCTGCACCGTGCGCAGGTCGGCGCCGTCGTCGAGCAGGGTGGTGCCGAACCAGTGCCGCAGTGAGTGGGGTGTGCCGGCGACCTTGGCCCGTCGCATGGCCCGGCCGACGACATCGGACACGGACCTGGACCGGACGTGCTCACCGGCGGGGAGCCGTGAGTTCGCGGGGAACCAGTGGCCTCGGCGCGGCATCGTCGCCGCGGCCTCGAGGAGGAGCGGGTGCAGGGGGATCAGCGCGATCCGCCCGCCCTTGCCTCGGACGCGGAGGGTGTGGTCGTCGAGGTCGAAGTCCTCGCCGGACACCTTGGCGATCTCGTGGACTCGGAGGCCTGCGAGCGCGGCGAGCAGGACCATGACCCTGGTCTTGGTGCGCATGCGCGAGGTGAGCAGGATCAGCAAGTCGCGGTCGGAGACGGGGCGGGGGAGCCGGTCGGGGTACTTCGGCGTGCCCACCTTCAGCATGGGGTTGTCGGCGCGCAGGTCCTGGGTGTGGAGCCACTTGAACCAGGCGGCGAGGTAGGAGTGGTAGGTCGCGGCCGTGGACTGTGACCACTCGTCGTGGCTGGCGATCCATCGGACGATGTCGATCGGCTGGGCATGTGCCGGCTGCAGCTCGGTCTCGGTGGCGAACGCGGTGATGACTCGGATGCGTTCGGTGATCGTGACGCGGGCGAGGCGGGCAGCGGACTGGTGAACTTCCCAGTCGTCCAGATGCAGGGGGCGCGGTGTTTCCATGGGGGGATTCTTGCGTGCCGCTGCGCTTTGCCGGGGGAAGTTCATCGAATCGTTAGATCGTTGGGGTGCACCGTGTCTCGGGCCCGGGTGTCCTCGAACCAGACGACGACGCCGGACTTGTGGACGCGGCGGATCCAGCAGGGGCGGTCGTGGTTCTGGAGGATGCCGACGTAGGTGACGGCGAGGCCGATCCGGGCGCGGCATTCATCGAGGGTCATGCCGCGGCCGCCGGCTCGTGTTCCTGCGGGGAGGCTCGGCGGCTGACGAATCTGATGACCTGAGCGTCGAACGTCGGATCTTTTAATCCGCAGGTCGTCGGTTCGAGCCCGACAGGGGGCACGCTGCCGGCCGGGCGCGTTCCGCGTCCGGCCGCCCGGTGACCTCGGGCCGATTTGGCGGAGCGGGAGGGCATGTCATATGCTTCTCTCGCTCCCAACGGAAAGCCGTTGAGGGTACTTGCCGAGCCTGCTCGGCGAGCCCCCTTCGTCTAGCGGCCTAGGACACCGCCCTTTCAAGGCGGCGGCGCGGGTTCGAATCCCGTAGGGGGTACGGTCTCACCGGCAGTGCAGTATCGCGTGCAGTATCGTGATCGACGATGATCACGACGCGGACCAGGCGATTCGGTTCCGGCGGCGGGACATGGTAGAAATTACTACCGGAAGCACTGGCTTCCAGGCAGTACACAGCTAGGCCCTGTGGCGCAGTTGGTTAGCGCGCCGCCCTGTCACGGCGGAGGTCGCGGGTTCGAGTCCCGTCAGGGTCGCACAAGGTTTCGGTGGTACGCCGAGACCTTCCGGCCAGGTAGCTCAGTTGGTACGAGCGTCCGCCTGAAAAGCGGAAGGTCGCCGGTTCGACCCCGGCCCTGGCCACAACATCATGTAAGCGGACACCCCGGTCGCCCTCGTGGCGCCGGGGTGTCCGCTTTCTGCATCAGGCGCTCACTGCCGGGGGGAGAGGCGACGAGCGCGCGATTTCCGCCGCCGGATAGCCTGGCGGAACGCGGCCACGGCCCGTCCCGCGGCGCATTGCGGCGGGGGACGGGCCGTGGCCGCCGACGGCCGTCGCATGAAGGGCCGCAGACAAGTCCGCCCGCAACGAGGAGTGCAGCCGTGCCGCAGAACACCCACCCGCTCGATGCTTCGCTGGAACTGGCCGCGGGAGACGACGGGACCTGCACCGGCGCCACTTCTGCGGCGTACGCGAACATGGTGGGCCCGTTCGGCGGCAATACGGCCGCAGTGCTGCTGCGGGCCGCCGAGCGTCACCCCGAGCGCATCGGCGAGCCCGTGGCGCTGACGGTGAACTTCGCGGGGCCCGTCGCGGACGGCGCGTTCACCGTCACCGCCCGCCCCACGCGCACCAACCGCTCCACGCAGCACTGGTCCATCGAGCTCAGCCAGGACGGAGTCGTCGCCACCACCGCCACGGCCGTGTTCGCGGTGCGGCGGGACACCTGGGCTGCGGACGAGGCCGTGATGCCGCAGGTCCCCGGGCCGGACGAGGTCCCGGCGCGGCCGATGCCGCCGTTCATCAAGTGGGCGGACAACTACGAGTTCCGCTGGATCGTCGGCGGCATCCCGCAGCCTCCTGTGGACGGCGCGGAACCGGTGGAGAGCGACGATTCGACTACCACGATGTGGGTGCGCGACATGCCGCCGCGGCCCCTCGACTTCGCGGCGCTCACCGGCATCTGCGACAGCTTCTATCCGCGGGCGTTCCTGCGGCGCGGCACCGCCCTGCCGGCGGGCACGGTGACCTTCACCGTGTACTTCCACGCGGACGCCGAGGCGCTGGCCCGCCAGGGCAGCGAGCCGGTGCTGGCTACGGCTCGGGCCAAGGCGTTCGGCAAGGGGTACTTCGACCAGGTGGCGGAGATCTGGGGCACCGACGGCACCCTGCTGGCCACCTCGCACCAGCTCGTGTACTTCAAGGCCTGACGCCGGATCGAACACCGCTGCGCCGGCCGTGCCGCGGCGGAGGCGCTCGTCAGTCGCCCAGCACCGCGTGCAGGAACTTCCGCGTGCGCTCCTCGTCGGGGTCGCCGAAGATCTTCTCCGGTGCGCCCTCCTCGACGATCCGGCCGCCATCGAACATGAGCACGCGGTTGGACACGTCGCGCGCGAAGCGCATCTCGTGCGTGACGATGAGCATGGTGATGTCGGTGGTGCGGGCGATCTCGCGGAGCACGTCGAGCACGTCGGAGACGGTCTCCGGGTCCAGCGCCGAGGTCACCTCGTCCAGCAGCAGGATCTCCGGTTCCATCGCCAGGGCCCGGGCGATGGCCACGCGCTGCTGCTGTCCGCCCGACAGCTTGGACGGGTGCTGCTCCGCCTTGTCCGCCAGCCCCACCATGTCCAGCAATTCCATCGCCCGGGTGCGGGCGTCCTGCTTGGAATGCCCGAGCACCCGGATCGGCGCCTCGGTGATGTTGTCGATCACCTTCATGTTGGGGAACAAGTTGAAGTGTTGAAAGACCATGCCGATGGTGCGGCGTCGGCGACGCAGGTACTTCTCCGGAGCGGGGACCCATTTTCCGCGGCGGCGGACGTGGCTCAGCGGTTCGTCGCCCACCCAGATGATGCCGTCGGTGACCTTCTCCAGCGTCATCAGCAGGCGCAGGATGGTGGTCTTGCCCGACCCCGACGGGCCGATGAGCGTGACGCGGTCGCCGCGGCGCACCGAGAAGTCCAGGTGGTCGAGCACGGTGTTGTCGCCGAACTTCTTCACCACCTTCTCGAATCGGATCATCGGCTGATCCTGCGTGGCGGTCGCTGTGTCAGCTGCGGGCAAGACGTGCCTCCAGACGGCGGATGAGCAGGGAGGTGGGATAGCTGGCCACCAGGAAGATCAGACCGGCCAGGGTGAGGGCCTCCATGTAGCGGAAGTGGTCGCCGCCGTAGACCTGGGCCACCCGCACCATCTCCGTCACCGTGATGACCGACAGGAACGGGGTGTCCTTGAACATGGCGACGATGTTGTTGCCCAGGGCGGGCACCACGCCGCGCAGGGCCTGCGGGAGGATCACCGCGATCCACGTGCGACGCCGCGGCAGCGACAGCGCAGTGCATGCCTCCCACTGGTGTCTCGGCACCGCGTCGATGCCGGCGCGGAAGGCTTCGGACTGGTATGTGGCGTAGTGCACGCCGATGACGGCGATGCCGATGTAGAGCGGTTTGACGGTGGGCATGGCCACGTAGACGGCGGTGAGCTGCACCACCAGCGGGGTGGAGCGGATGAAGGTGAACGCGAAACTCAGCGGCCATGTCACGGGTTTGAACCCGGTCTGCTGGATCACGGCGACGATCAGCCCGGCCAGGATGGCGATGGCCGAGCCGATCACGGTGACCAGCAGCGTGGTCTTGAACCCCTCGAGGAGGACGGGCAGGACGTCCCAGGTGGTTTCCCAGCTCCAGTCGATGCTCATCGGTCACCCCCTCGCGTGCCGCGCGGATCCTCGTCGGATGCCCCGGCCGGCGCCGCGGCGCCGGCGAGCGCCGGCGTCCGGTACCGGCGCGGGTCCCACCATGCGGCGTCGACGAGGCCCAGCCGGTGCTTGGCGAGGTACTCGACTCCCTTCATCAGCCACTCGATCACGTACGCGATGATGAAATACAGAACGAGCACGATGCCGTACGCGAGAAACGTGTTGCCCGTGGCGTTGCGCAGGATCTGCCCCTGGAAGTTCAAGTCCACCAGCGTGATCGCCGAGGCGATGGCGGAGCCCTTGAGCAGCTGGATGATGAGCACCTTCATCGGCGGGATCATCTGCACCCACGCCTGAGGGAAGACGACGCGCCGGAATCGGTCCACCGGCGAGAAGCCCAGGGCCACGGCGGCCTCACGCTGGGGCACCGGCACCGCACCCAAGGCGCCACGGACCACCTCGGCGCCGTAGGCGCCGTAGTTGAGCCCCAGCGCGAGGATCCCGCACAGCATCGGAGAGATCTCCACTCCGAGTTGCGGCAGGACGAAGAAGAGCCAGAACATCTGGACCACAAGCGATGTCCCGCGGAAGAACTCGATCACCACGCGGGCGACACCGCGGACGATGGCCGCGGGCGCGGTGGATGCCAGGCCCAGCGCGAAGGCCAGGATGAACATCAGCACCGTTCCGCCCGCGGTCAACTCCAGGGTGACGATCAGGCCGTGCTGGAAGTCCGGAAGGTGGTCGAGTACAGCCTGAAGCTGGTCTCCCATACCGCTTACGGGAGCTTCCCGTCGCAGAACGCTTGCGTGGTCCAGTCGGGATCAGGCATCTCGGCCTCGCTGAAACCGAACTCGCTGACGAGCGAGAGGTAGCGTTCCTTGTCGGTGACGATGGGGCGGACCTTCTCGTTGAAGGCGTCGACCAGCTCGGTGTCACCCTGCCGGAACGTCGCTGCACCACCACTGATTTGCGGGACGCCGTCGATCACCTGCACGAACGACGGGGTGACGTCCACGGGGGCGTCCGGCTGCTGCTTCTTCATGTAGTGCAGTGATACGCCGGTGAGCGCGAAGGCGTCGACACGTCCGGCGGTCACGGCATCCATGCCGTCCTGCGCTGTGTCGACGGACGTCTTGTCGATGCCGAGCTTGTCGCAGTACCCGCTCTCGAGAGCACCCGCCATGACCGCGACGCTGGCGCCCTTCGCGGCCGCGTCGTCGAGGTTCATCAGACCCATCGGGTTCCCGGGCGGGGTCATCAGCGCCGTGGTGTAGCGGAACGTGGGGGTGGAGAACGCCACCTCCTTGCAGCGCTCGGGGAGGATCGACATGTCGGCACTCACCGCGTCGAAGCGTCCCGCCTTGAGCCCGGGGATCAATCCGCCCCAATCGACCAGCACGCCTTCGACCTTGTCGATGCCGAGCTCCTTGTAGGCGGCGCTGTCGATGGCGATCGCGGCACCGGTGAGCGTGCCGTCCTCCTTGAAGCTGTGCGGACGCTCGCCCGCGTAGCCGACGGTGATCTTGCCGGCGTCCTGCGCCTTCTGCAGCGTGTTTCCGGAATCCGAGGAACTTCCGCACCCTGCGAGGGTGAACCCGGTGGCGGCCACGAGGCCCACTCCGCCCGCCCCCGCGAGGAATCCGCGCCGCGAAAAGCCCTGCGTAAGCGGAGTTGTCAATGACTGTCTGCCCATGATCGCGCTCCTCGCCGTGAGCGCCGGCGATGTCGGCGCCACTCGTCGGTTGCCTTCGTGCGTTCGGTCGGATGTGACCTTATAGGTAATTCGTGACCCATGTGATCGGCACCCCGGAATCACGTCTCGGGGGAGACGCGATCGTGACGTCGTGTTCGACCCGCACGGGCGCGTGCGGGCTTCGGGATCGTCAGCGCCACCGCGCAGGCCAGTGCGGCGGCGCCCGCGGCGGCGTAGTACGCGGCGTCGAAGGCGGCGGGCGCGGGCAGATGCGCCAGCGCGGACGGCACGCCCCCGCCCGCCGCGGCGGTGCCCGAGGCCAGGTCCGCCACGCCCACGGTCATCGCGGTGAGCAGCGCCGCCACCACGGCGCTCGCCGTGGAGGTGCCGATGGACCGGAGCAGCGAGTTGAGCCCGTTCGCGGAGGCCGTCTCGGTGCGCGGCACCGACTCCATGATGAGCATCGGCATCGACGAGTACGTGATGGCGGTGCCGATGCTGACGAACATCGCCCCGAGCACGATGAAGGCCACCGAATGGTCCAGTTGCGTCCGCGCGAGGTAGGCGGCGGCCATCACCGCCGCGCCGACGAACAGGGTGGTGCGCGGGCCGCGGCGGTTGGTGATGTAGGCGGAGACCGGCGAGAACAGGGCCATCGCCATGCCGCCGGGTATCATCGCGAAGCCGGCCGCCATGACCGACAGGCCGAACCCGTGCGCGAGCGAGTCCGGAAGCTGGAGCTGCTGCGTGGTGAGCAGCATGTTCGCATACATGGAGAACCCGACGAGCGCGGACGCGGCGTTGGTGAGAAGGACCGGCCTACGGGTGGAGGTGCGCAGGTCCACGAGCGGATCGGCGACCCGCCGCTCGAACGGTATCCAGAGGCCGAGCAGCGCGGCCGCGGCCGCGAACGTGGCGAGTGTTTCGGCGCTCGACCAGCCCCACGCCCCGCCCTTCGTGATCGCCATGAGCAGCGCGGTGAGCGCGCCGGAGAGCAGGAGGGCGCCGAGCCAGTCGAAGCGCCCTCCTGTGCGCACCGGCGATTCCGGGACGATGATCCGCACCGCTACGAGCATGATCGCGCCGAATGCCGCGGGCACCCAGAAGATCCCCTGCCACCCGACGGCGGAGTCGATGATCCCGGCGAGCGGCAGGGCCAGCGCGCTGCCGATGCCGAGGGTGGCGCTCATGAGGGCGGTCGCCCCGGCCACTTTGCGCGCGGGCAGATGGTCGCGCAGCAGTGAGATGCCCACGGGGATCAGCGCTATGGCGAAGCCCTGCAGACCACGGCCGACGACTGCGGCGGCGAACGATGACGACACCGCCGGCAGCGCGGACCCGGTCACCATGAACGCCAGCGACACCTGCAGCATCCGCTTCTTGCCGACCATGTCCGCGAGCCGCGAGATCAACGGCGTCCCCACCGCCGCGGTGAGCAGGGTGATGGTGATCAACCAGGACGCGTCGTCGGCGCGCACGCCGAAGATCGTCGGGAAGTCGGGCAGGATCGGCACGACCATCGTCTGCAGCAGGGCCACCGACGTGCCGGTGAGGCACAGCACGAGCGTGATGAGCGACGGCGACCGGACTGCCGCCGCTGGTCCCGGCGCGGTCGGGTCGGCCGGTTCGGGCCCGCCCCGGATCACCGGAACCCCAGCAGCGGGATCTCGCGTTCGACGGGGGTCAGTGCACCGTGGTGACCGATCAGCCGCGACTGCAGCGGCTCGTGCGAGCGGCGGATGAGCGCCGAGGTCCCGGTGGCGACGGCGAGCACGTCGCCGATACGCCGGCGCGCGTCGTCGGTGACGATGGGGCCGAACCAGCCACGCGCGATGGCGTCGTCGCGTTCGACGACGGCGAACTGCTGGGCGGGCCTGCCGTCCGCGCGTGCGGCCAGCGTCTCCTCCCATCGGTCGCGCACGTCCGCGGCCGCACCCTCGCGCGTGTAGACGTGCCGGTCGCGGGGCTCGCCGCCGATGAGCCGCACCCCGTCGAGCAGGCCGGCGGTGGTGGCCACGCCGTCGCGGTCGTCCAAGTCCAGCGGGTCGTCGATGCCGAGCATGCCGTGATCGGCGGTGACGATCAGCGCGGCGTCCTCCGGCAGGTCGCGCACGATCGTGGCGGTGAGCAGGTCGACCTGCGCGAGTTCATCACGCCAGGAGTCGGAATCGGGCCCGCGGACGTGGCCGGTGAGGTCGAGGTCGCCGTGGTAGGTGTACACCAGCGCGCGGTCGGAGGCGGCAAGTGCGGCCACCGAGCGTGCCGCGAGGTCGCCGAGGGAGAAGGCGGCGTCGAACCGCCCGCCGCGCAGCGAGGCCCTGGTGAGCCCGGATTTCGCCTGGTATCCCGGCGCGACGCGGGTGACGGCGACGCCGGCGCCGGCGGCCCGCTCGAAGGCCGTGGGGCGGGGCTGGAACTGTTCCGGGGGCAGCTCGGCGAGCAGGTCCACGTGGTCGCCCTCGCCGTGCAGGCGCCAGCGCAGCGGGTTCATCGCGCGGTCGAATCCGGGGACGGCCATGAGATACCCGACCAGGCCGTGCTCGCCCGGGGGAACGCCCGTGCCCAGGGAGCTCAGGCTCACCGCGGTGGTGGAGGGGAACCCCGTGCCGATCACCCGCATCGACTCGGCCGTGGCGGGTGCGCCCCGCGAGGTCAGCAGCGGCGCTGCGTCTGCGCAGGCCGCGAGCTGGCGTGCGCCGAGCCCGTCGACGAGCAGGATGCACAGGCGGCGCACCGGCGCCGGGCCGAGCAGCGCGTGGAGGTCGAGGCGGTCGGCCTCGCCCGGGAGTCCGAGCACCGCGAGCGCGCTCGGCACGAGGTCTGCGATGGTGCCGGAACCGCACGCGGGGGCGGGTACCGCCGGGTCGTGCTGCCGGGATGAGGAGGTGACCGTCGCCATCACCTGAGAGTATCCGGGCGCCCGGGGCATCGTATTGTCGGCGGCATGACCGGAGTCGAACCGGACGGGGCGGATGCGGCGGCGGAAGCCGGGACGCTGCGCGACCGGCAGAAGGCCGACAGGCGCCTGCGCCTGCTCAATGCCGCGGCCCGCCTGTTCGCCGAGCGCGGCTACGGCGGCGTCTCGATGCGCGACCTCGGCGCTGCGGCGGACGTGAGCGGCCCGGCGGTGTACCGGCACTTCGCGAGCAAGCAGGACGTGCTCGTCGAGCTCCTCGTCGGCATCAGCGAACGGCTCCTGGCGGACGGCAAGGCGCAGGTGGCGATGGCGGACGGGCCCGACGACGCCCTCCTGCGCCTGGTTGCGGCGCACGCCCGTTTCGCCGTGGCCGACGAGGACCTCATCCGGATCCAGGACCGCAGCCTGTCCGTGCTGGAGCCGGAGGCAGAGAGGCGCGTCCGCCGTTTGCAGCGCGAGTACGTGGAGCTGTGGGCGGGCACGTTGTGCGAGCTGGACGCGGGGCTGTCGGTGCGAGACGCCCGGTTCCGCGCGCATGCGGCCTTCGGGCTGATGAACTCGACGCCCCACGCGCCGTCGGTCGACGAGGTCGGGGGCGGCCACGCGGTGCGTTTGTTGTCGGCGATGGCGCTGGCAGCCTTGCGCGTGCCGCTCGCCGACTGAACCGGACCGCGCGTTCCCCGCTCATGTCCGGCAGTGCCCCGCCCCCGGAATACTCGGGCGTCCCAGTGATGGTGGACACAGCGGTGCGCCCGGTGCTAGCCTCAGTTATCGGTTGTTAACCGAGTGTGCGAGCAGGGCCGGGCATCTCCGGGCCGGGGCGCGCACCGCGGGCCAGGTGCCCGCCGTCAACCGGATGACCTGCACGGAGCACCACCGGAATCGGGAGAGCAGAATGGTCGATGCGGATCGCCGCGGGGTTTCCGCGGACCGGGGGCAGTCGTCGTACGCGCAGGGTGAGGGGGCGCCGCCGCTGCTGGAGCAGACGATCGGGGCGAACCTCGCCGCCACCGCCGAGCGCCACCCGGAGCGTGAGGCACTGGTGGACTGCGCGGCCGGCCTGCGCTGGAACTACACCGAACTGCGTGCGGCGGTGCGCAGGCTGGCCGCGGGGCTCCTGCGCACCGGCGTCCGCACCGGAGACAGGGTGGGGATCTGGGCGCCCAACCGGTGGGAGTGGGTGATCGTCCAGTTCGCCACGGCGGAGATCGGCGCCGTGCTGGTGAACATCAACCCCGCCTACCGGGCGTTCGAGCTCGAGTACGCGCTCGAGAAGTCCGGGATCACTGCGGTGTTCGCGGCGGAAAGCTTCAAGGACTCCGACTACCGCGCGATGCTCGACGAGGTCGCACCCCGGTGCCCCGCGCTCACCGACGTCGTCTACCTCGGGTCGGCCCGGTGGGCGGAGCTCGCGGACCGTCCTCTCGACGCCGCCGACGAGGCGGCGGTGGACGCGGCGGCCGCGCTGCTGGACCGGAACGACCCGATCAACATCCAGTACACCTCGGGCACCACGGGACGGCCCAAAGGCGCCACGCTGACCCACCGCAACATCCTCAACAACGGGTTCATGGTCGGCGAGCTGATCGACTACACCGAGCACGACCGCATTTGCATCCCGGTGCCGTTCTACCACTGCTTCGGCATGGTGATGGGCAACCTGGCGGCCACCAGCCGCGGTGCCGCGATGGTGATTCCCGCGCCGGGCTTCGACCCGCGGGCCACGCTCCGCGCCGTGCAGGTCGAGCGCTGCACCAGTCTGTACGGCGTGCCGACGATGTTCATCGCGGAGCTGGGGCTGGCGGACTTCGACACGTTCGACCTGTCCAGCCTGCGCACCGGCATCATGGCCGGTTCGACGTGCCCGGCGGAGGTCATGCGCAAGGTCATCGACCGGATGAACATGAAGGACGTCTCGATCTGCTACGGGATGACCGAGACCTCGCCGGTGTCCACGCAGACCCGCACCGCGGACACGCTCGAACAGCGGGTGGGCACCGTCGGGCGCGCGGGGCCGCACGTGGAGGTGAAGGTGGTCGACCCGGCCGACGGCACCACGTTGCCACGCGGCGAGGCCGGCGAGTTCTGCAGCCGCGGATACATCGTCATGCGCGGGTACTGGGAGGACCAGGCCAAGACCGACGAGGCCATCGACGCCGAGGGCTGGATGCACACCGGCGACCTCGCTGTGATGGACGACGACGGCTATCTCAGCATCACCGGCCGGATCAAGGACATGGTGATCCGCGGCGGGGAGAACATCTACCCGCGCGAGATCGAGGAGTTCCTCTACACCCACCCCGACATCGTCGACGCGCAGGTGATCGGCGTGCCCGATGAGAAGTTCGGCGAGGAGCTCATGGTGTGGATCAAGCTGCGCGACGGTGCCGATGCGCTGACGGCCGACGGGCTGCGGGAGTACTGCCGGGGCAGGCTCGCACACTTCAAGATTCCTCGGTACGTGCACATCGTCGACGAATTCCCGATGACCGTCACCGGGAAGATCCGCAAGGTGCAGATGCGTACGGAGTCCCTCGAACTGATCGGGAAGAAATGACGACGATGACGGACAATGCAGTGCAGAGCGGGTATGCCGACCAGCACCGCGCGCTGGTCACGGAGCTGCGCGAGCGGCTGGCTTCGGCCTCGCTGGGCGGTGGGGAGCGCGCCCGGCAGCGGCACGTCGACCGCGGGAAGCTGCTCCCACGCGACAGGGTGGAGCGCCTCCTGGACCCCGGTTCGCCGTTCCTCGAGATCGCCCCGCTGGCGGCCGGCGGCATGTACGACGACGAGTGCCCGGGCGCGGGCGTCATCGCCGGCGTCGGCCGGGTGGCCGGCCGCGAGTGCGTGGTGGTTGCGAACGACGCCACCGTCAAAGGCGGCACCTACTATCCGATGACCGTGAAGAAGCACCTGCGGGCGCAGGAGGTGGCGCTGCAGAACAACCTGCCCTGCATCTACCTCGTCGACTCGGGCGGCGCGTTCCTGCCCCGGCAGGACGAGGTGTTCCCGGACCGCGACCACTTCGGCCGCATCTTCTACAACCAGGCGACGATGAGCGCGCGGGGAATCCCGCAGGTCGCGGCCGTCATGGGCTCGTGCACGGCGGGCGGGGCCTATGTGCCGGCGATGAGCGACGAAGCCGTCATCGTCCGCGAACAGGGCACGATCTTCCTGGGCGGCCCGCCGTTGGTGAAGGCGGCGACCGGCGAGGTGGTGACCGCGGAGGAACTCGGCGGCGGAGACCTGCACTCGAAGGTCTCCGGGGTCACCGACCACCTCGCCGACGACGACGAGGACGCGCTCGAAACGGTCCGGCGCATCGCCGGCACCTTCGGCCCGCGCGCTGATCCCCCCTGGGAGGTGGCCGAATCCGTGCCGCCGCTCCACGATCCGGAGACCGTCTACGACGTCGTCCCGCCGGACTCGCGCATACCGTACGACGTGCGCGACGTCATCAGCCGGATCGTCGACGGCGGGGCCGGGTCCGGCGACGTGGAGAACGGATTCCAGGAGTTCAAGGCGGAGTACGGCAAGACGCTCGTCACCGGGTTCGCGCGCGTGCACGGGCATCCCGTCGGCATCATCGCGAACGCGGGCGTGCTTTTCGCCGAGTCCGCGATGAAGGGCGCGCACTTCATCGAGTTGTGCGACAAACGCCGGATCCCGCTGCTGTTCCTGCAGAACATCTCCGGGTTCATGGTGGGCCGGGACTACGAGGCGGGCGGCATCGCCAAGCACGGCGCGAAGATGGTCACCGCCGTCGCCTGCGCCCGGGTGCCCAAGCTCACCGTCGTCATCGGCGGCAGTTACGGGGCCGGCAACTACTCGATGTGCGGGCGCGCGTATTCGCCGCGGTTCCTGTGGATGTGGCCCAACGCGCGGATCTCCGTGATGGGCGGTGAACAGGCCGCCTCGGTGCTGGCCACGGTGCACGGCGACAGACTCGAGGCCCAGGGCGAAAGCTGGTCGGACGAGGACGCCGAGCGCTTCAAGGCCCCGCTGCGCGACCAATACGAACGGCAAGGCAGTCCCTACTATTCGACGGCGCGGCTGTGGGACGACGGCGTCATCGACCCCGCCGACACGCGCACCGTCGTGGGCCTGGCACTGGCCGCTTCGGCGAATGCCCCGCTCGAGCCGGTCTCCTACGGCGTCTTCAGGATGTGAGTGAACAGATGCAGAAATCCGAGCGCAAGCAGGGATTCGACACGGTTCTGGTGGCCAATCGCGGCGAGATCGCGGTGCGCGTGATGCGCACGCTGCGCCGGCTGGGCATCCGGTCGGTCGCGGTGTACAGCGACGCGGACGCCGACGCACGGCACGTCGTGGAGGCGGACGTGGCGGTCCGCCTGGGGCCCGCCGCGGCGCGGGAGAGCTACCTGCGCATCGACAGGGTCATCGACGCGGCGCTGCGCACCGGCGCCCAGGCGATCCACCCCGGCTACGGTTTCCTGTCCGAGAACGCGGAGTTCTCCGCCGCGTGCGCTGAGGCGGGAATCGCCTTCCTGGGGCCCTCCGCGCGGGCGATCGAAGTGATGGGCGACAAGATCACCGCGAAGAAGGCGGTCACCGCGTTCGACGTGCCGGTGGTTCCGGGCATCGCCGAGCCCGGGTTGACCGACGAACAGCTGGTGGAGGCGTCCGGAGGCATCGGCTATCCGGTGCTCATCAAACCGTCGGCCGGGGGCGGCGGCAAGGGCATGCACCTGGTGCACGAGCCGTCGGCGCTGCCGGAGGCGCTGGCGACCGCGCGGCGCGAGGCGGCATCGGCGTTCGGTGACGACACGCTCTTCCTGGAACGGTACGTGTTGCGGCCCCGCCACATCGAGGTCCAGGTGCTCGCCGACGGCCATGGCGGCGTCGTGCACCTGGGCGAACGCGAATGCAGCCTGCAGCGCCGGCATCAGAAGGTCATCGAAGAGGCGCCCTCCCCGCTGCTGGACGAGGAAACCCGCGCGCGCATCGGTGCCGCCGCGTGCGCTACGGCGCGCAGCGTCGACTACCTCGGCGTGGGGACGGTGGAGTTCATCGTCTCCGCGGACCGCCCGGACGAGTTCTTCTTCATGGAGATGAACACGCGGCTGCAGGTGGAGCACCCGGTCACCGAGATGGTCACCGGCGTCGACCTGGTCGAGTGGCAGTTGCGGGTGGCGGCGGGGGAGAGGATCGACTTCCACCAGGACGACGTCGTCATGACCGGCCACGCGATGGAGGGGCGCGTCTACGCCGAGGACCCGGCGCGTGGATTCCTCCCCACCGGCGGCACGGTGCTCGCGGCGCTGGAGCCGCGGGGCGACGGGGTGCGCGTCGACTCGGCGCTGCACGACGGCACGACGGTGGGCAGCGACTACGACCCGATGCTCGCGAAGGTCATCGCCTACGGCGCCGACCGGGACGAGGCGATGGCCCGGCTCGACCGGGCGCTGGCGCACACCGCGGTGCACGGCGTGCAGACCAACATCGAGTTCCTGCGGCACCTGCTGGCCGACGAACGCGTGGCGGCGGGCGACCTCGACACCCTGCTGCTCGACGCGCGTGCCGAGGAGTTCGAGCCGGCCCCGGCGCCGGACGACACGATGGTCGCGGCCGCACTGGTACGCCAGCACCGCCTGATCGCAGGAGGAAAGTCCCCCTGGGAGACGGAGCTCGGCTGGCGGGTGGGCGGTACGGCGCCGGTGCGTACGCGCATGCGCAGCCCGCTGCGCGCGGAGACCGTCTCGGTGTGGGGCTCTCCCGCCGCGGCGCGGGTGCACGTGGGCGAGCAGCCGCCCGTCGACGCGTCGGTGCGCGGTTACGCCCCGGAGCCGGGCGGCCGCCTGCACGCCGTCATCGACGGCGTGCACAGGTCCTACCGGGTCTCGGAATCCGGGAGCGACGTCTGGGTGAGCGACGACCGCGGCACCTGGCGGCTCGGCGAGGAGGAGGTGCGCAGGATCGCACGCTCCCGCGGCCCGCAGCAGGCCGAGGTCCTCAGTCCCATGCCCGGCAGCGTGATCGCTGTCGTCGCCGGCACCGGATCCACGGTGGCGGAGGGAGACCCGGTGGTCGTCGTGGAGGCGATGAAGATGGAGCACACGCTCACCGCGCCGGTGGCGGGGACCGTCGAGAACCTGGTGACGGTGGGGGAGCAGGTCGGCCTGGAGCAGGTGCTGGCCCGGCTGGTGCCCGACACCGGTGGGAACGGGGCCGGTGGAGACGGGGCCGGCGAGAGCCCTGCGGAACACGACGATACAGCGGAGACGATCGCACAGGAGGCATCGTGACGACGAGCATGGCGGCGGAACTGCCGGAGGATTACCGGACGCTCAGCGAGACGGTGGCGGACTTCGCCGACACGGTGGTGGCGCCGGTGTCGGCGCACCACGACCGCGAGCACACCTTCCCCTACAAGGTGATCGAGCAGATGGGGGAGATGGGGCTGTTCGGCCTGCCGGTGGCCGAGGAGTACGGCGGCATGGGCGGCGACTACTTCGCTCTGGCCCTGGCGCTCGAACAGCTCGGGCGGGTCGACCAGTCGGTGGCCATCACCCTGGAGGCCGGCGTGGGCCTGGGATTGATGCCGATCTACAAGTTCGGCACCGAGGAGCAGAAGCGGACGTGGCTGCCGGACCTCGCCGCGGGAAGGCGCCTCGCCGGGTTCGGGCTCACCGAGCCGGGGGCGGGCTCCGACGCGGGTGCCACGAAGACCACCGC
Source organism: Tomitella gaofuii (assembly GCF_014126825.1). Classification (NCBI taxonomy): domain Bacteria; kingdom Bacillati; phylum Actinomycetota; class Actinomycetes; order Mycobacteriales; genus Tomitella; species Tomitella gaofuii. Next base: position 1,441,419 of record NZ_CP059900.1, read on the forward strand.
CCGGGCCGACGGCGACGAGTGGGTGATCAACGGCGCCAAGCAGTTCATCACGAACTCGGGCACGGACATCACCTCGCTCGTCACCGTCACCGCCGTCACGGGTGCCCGACCCGACGGGCGCAAGGAGATCTCCACGATCATCGTCCCGGCCGGCACACCGGGATTCGTAGCCGAACCCGCCTACGACAAGGTCGGGTGGAACGCCTCCGATACGCATCCGCTGTCGTTCACCGACGCCCGCGTTCCCGCCGGGAACCTGCTCGGCGAGCGCGGCCGCGGATACGCGAACTTCCTTTCCATCCTCGACGAGGGGCGCGTGGCCATCGCGGCTCTGTCCACCGGCGCAGCGCAGGGGTGCGTGGACGAGTCGGTCAAGTACGCGCGAGAACGGCAGTCCTTCGGCCGGCCCATCGGCGAGTATCAGGCAGTGAACTTCAAGATCGCCCGCATGGAGGCGCGTGCGCACACGGCGCGGCTCGCCTACTACGACGCGGCGGCGAAGATGCTGGCCGGAAAGCCGTTCAAGAAGGAGGCGGCGATCGCCAAGATGGTGTCGTCGGAGGCGGCGATGGACAATGCGCGTGACGCCACGCAGATCCACGGCGGCTACGGCTTCATGAACGAATACCCGGTGGCCCGCCACTACCGCGACAGCAAGATCCTCGAGATCGGGGAGGGCACCACCGAGGTCCAGCTGATGCTCATCGCGCGTGAACTGGGGTTCCGGTGAGCGCGCCGGGCGCCGGGCCCCAGCCGGAGGGCGCCGGGCGGCAGGCACCGTCCGAGGCGCCGCGGGAGGTGGTGCAGCGCGGGCTGTGGTTCGAGGAGTTCGAGACCGGGGTGGTGTACAAACACAGCCCGGGACGCACGCTCACCGAGGCCGACAACGTGCTGTTCACCACCCTGACGATGAACACGCAGTCGCTGCACCTGGACGCGGCGTGGGCGCAGGGGCAGCAGTTCGGGCAGCGGCTGATGAACTCGATGCTCACTCTGTCCACGCTCGTCGGGCTGTCCGTCGCGCAGCTGTCGCAGGGCACCATCGTCGCCAACCTGGGTTTCTCCGAGATCGCCTTCCCCAAGCCGATGTACCACGGCGATACCCTCTACGGCGAGACCGTGGTGCTGGCCAAACGCGAGTCGCGCAGCCGCCCGGACGAGGGCATCGTCACGCTCGAGCACGTGGGACGCAATCAGGACGGGGCGATCGTCGCCCGCGCGGTGCGTGCCACCCTGATGCAGAAACGGCCACGATGAGGGAAGAACGGCCACGATGAGGGAAGAACGGCCACGATGATGCAGAATCCGCCCGCCACCGACCGCGCAACCGGAGGCCCCCGACGATGACACCACCGACAGAACCCGCCGCATTGACAGCGGGACCCGCATGGTTGTTCTGCCCCGCCGACCGGCCCGAGCGCTACGCCAAAGCCGCGGACGCGGCGGACGTGGTCATTCTCGACCTCGAAGACGCCGTCGCGGCCGGAGCCAAGGCCGCGGCCCGGCAGGCGCTCATCGACAATCCGCTGGATCCGGCCCGCACCGTCGTCCGGGTCAACGCGTCGGATTCGCCGGATCACGTGCTGGATCTCGAGGCGCTCGCCGCGACGGAGTACACGCACCTCATGCTCGCCAAGACCGAGTCGCCGGAGCAGGTGGCGGCGCTGGCGCCACGGCGCGTGATCGCCCTGGTGGAGACGCCGCGCGGGGCGGTGATGGTGCGTGAGATCGCCGCCGACGACGCCACGGCGGGGCTGATGTGGGGCGCGGAGGACCTCGTCGCCGGCCTCGGCGGGAGCTCCAGCAGGAACGCCGACGGCGCCTACCGGCAGGTGGCGCACCACGTGCGCTCGTCGATGCTGCTGGCCGCGAAGGCTCACGGAAAGCTGGCCCTGGACGCGGTCCACCTCGACATCAAGGACCTCGACGGTCAGCGCGCGGAGGCCCTCGACGCGGTGGCCACGGGGTTCGATGCCTCGGTGTGCATCCATCCCAGGCAGGTGGCCGAGGTGCGCGCGGCGTACCGGCCCACCGAGGCCGAGATCGACTGGTCTCGTCGGGTTCTCGCGGCAGCGGTGGGCGAGCGCGGTGTGTTCGCGTTCGAAGGCGCGATGGTCGACGCGCCGGTGCTCCGCCACGCCGAGGCGGTCCTGCGCAGAGCCTGACTCCCGAGGTATGACCCGGTCGGCGTGTATCGACTATTGAGAGTAGCGACACAGTGTGGTGACCTGGCCTACTACGGTTCGATCCGGACCGCCGCCGGGATCGGACCCGCGCGGCAACGCAACGGTGAGGACTGCAGTGAAGAGACCATGGATCAGATCAGGCGTCCGGCTCGCGGCGGCCGGCGCAGCCGCGGCCCTGCTGGTGGCGGGGTGCGCGTCGACCGACGGCGGCACGTCGGGCTCCGGCGGCGCCGCCTCCGACGGAGACACCACGATCGGCTTCGTCGGCGCGGGCGCAGCCGATTCCGGTGAGCCTGTCGACGGCGGCACGCTGACGTTCGGCTCGTACTCGTTCCCCAGCTCGCTCGACCCCACGAAGACGCTCGCCGCCGGGTCCAACGGGGGAACCGAGATGGCCGCCATCTACGACACCCTCGTGCGCACCGACCCCGGCTCGGGAGACTTCATTCCGCAGCTCGCGGAGAAGCTCGACCACAACGAGGACTACACGAAGTTCACCCTCACGCTGCGTGACGGTGTGACGTTCAGCGACGGCTCGCCGCTGGACTCCGCCGCCGTCAAGTGGAGCATCGACAGGTTCGTCGAGGCCGGCCGCGACGTCGCGCAGGTGTGGGCGGACATCGTCACCGGCATCGATACGCCGGACCCGCTCACCGTCGAGTTCACGCTCAACAAGCCGTGGGCGCAGTTCCCCGTCCTGTTGGCGATGGGCCCGGGCATGATCGTCGGCCAGGGCTCCGACGCGGGCGGCGACTTCACCCCCGTCGGCGCGGGCCCGTACACCGTGGGCCAGTTCGCTCCCAACGAGAAGATCGTGCTCAACGCGCGTGACGACTACTTCGCCGGCAAGCCGCACCTGGACACGGTCACGTTCGTGCCCACGCACGGCGCCCAGCAGCAGCTGGAGTCGCTGCAGAGCGGCCAGCTGTCGATGACCTACATCAACCGCGACGCCCAGGTGATCAAGAGCGCCGTCGATGCCGGACTGCCCGGGTACCTCGACATCCAGGGGCTCGGCAGCATCGGGTACATCAACCAATTGCCCGGCCGGCCCGGCGCCGATGTGCGCGTGCGCAAGGCCATCGCCTACGCGGTCGACCCCGAGGTGATCAACCAGCGCGTCGAGAACGGCCTCGGCATCGCCGATTCCGCGATCGTCCCGGAGAGCTCCCGGTGGTACGACGGTGCGAAGGGTGTGCCATTCGACCCGGCGCAGGCGAAGAAGTTCCTCGACGAGGCGAAGGCCGACGGCTACGACGGCACGCTGCACTACCTGTCCGGCAACGACCCGTCCGCCCGGGCGGCCGCACTGGCGGTCCAGGCGCAGCTCAACGCCATCGGCTTCAACGTGCAGATCGACTACGCGAACAGCGTCAACGACCTGGTCCGCAAGATGTACGTGGACCACGACTTCGACATGGCGCGCGCTGCATTGCAGATGATGGACGACGCGCCGTACCTGCGCCTGTACGCGGGCATGGGCAGCGACTCGAAGAACAATGCGACCGGCTACGCGGACCCCACGATGGACGAGCTGCTCACGGCCGTGCAGACCGCCACCGACGACGACGCCAAGAAGGCGGCGATCGGCGAGGTCCAGGCCCAGGCCAATGAGACCATCCCCTACGCCGTCTGGGGGCCGGCCAAGGTGCTCACCGTGTGGAACGACGATGTGCACGGCGTCAAGCGCAGCGCGGACAACATCTTCCTGCTCGACTCCGCGTGGGTGACGGGTTCCTGACCCGCTCCTGACGTGGAAACGAGTGCGCCCCGACCGGGGATCCCGGCCGGGGCGCACTCGTGTGTACTGCCGAAGCGTCAGGCGGCGATGATCACTCGCCGCTCTTCCACGCGTCGCCCAGGAGCATGATCCCGGTGGCGGACGGCTCCACGCCGTGCACGTTCTTCTGCCAGGCGCGGATGGACGGCAGGGCGCCGATCGGGGCGGACGGGACCGTGGCGTTCCAGTGCTTCTGGATCTCGCCCATCACCGTGCGGGCGTCGTCCTCGGATGCGGTGGAACGGAACTTCGCGATGAGCGCGTCCATCTCCTTGTCGGCGTAACCGGCGGTGTTCGACGGAGAATCGCTCTGGAGCACCCCCTGCAGTCCCAGGTCGGGAATCGACTCGTAGAAGCCGAGGCCCGCGTGCGCCAGGTCGAAGTCGTGCTGCACGTAGACGCCGGTGATGATGTCGGCAGCGCTCGTGGCGCCGTGCATGTTCACCGTGAATCCCACGTTCTGCAACAGCGCCTGAACGGCCAGCGCGATGGCGTGGTCCTTCGGCTCGTTGAGGAACATGTAGTCCAAGGTGCCGTCGTAGCCGTCGGCCTTCGCCTCGTCCAGGAGCTTCCGGGCCTGTTCGGGGTCGAAAGCGACGCCCGGAACGTCGGGGTGCCAGCGTGAGGTCTCCGCGAAGATGTCGGACGTCGGCATGCCTTCGCCGTTCTGGGCCCGCTGGTCGATCTGCTCCGGATTCAGCGCCATCGCGATCGCCTTGCGCACCCGCACGTCCGCGCCGGGGCGTCCCTCGCGGTTGTTGATGATCTCCGCGCTGCCCGAGTTGAGGACGCTGATGTAACCGGGGTAGCCGGCGTCGACGACGTCCTTGATGGCCGGAGCGAGGCCGCGGATGTAGGCGATGTCGAGTCCGCCGGACTTGAGCGAGTCGACGTTCTCCTGCGGGCCGTTGAGTGCGACCATCCGGATCGTGTCGAGCGGCGGCGGCCCGCCCCAGTAATCGGGGTTGGCCTTGAGGATGCGTGCCTCACCCGGGCGGAACTCCTGCTCGACGAACGGCCCGGCACCGATGGGCTTGAAGGCGTCTCCGCTGCCCGCCGATGGCGCCACGATCATGCCGTAGCCCAGTGCCAGCATGGACGGGAACCGGTGCCAGGGCGCCTGCAGAGTGATGGTCACCGTGAGCGGGTCGGTGACGGTGGCGGATTCCACGGTCTGCTTCCACAGGCCTGCGTCGGCGCCGTTCTGCTCGGTGTACCGGTCGAAGCTCGCCACCACCGCCTGGGCGTCCAACGGCGTGCCGTCGCTGAACTTCACCCCGTCGCGCAGCTTCAGCGTCCACGTGACGTCGTCGTCGGAGGTGAGCGACTCGGCAAGCTGCGGGGCGAACTCGCCGCTGTCCGGGTCGTACTTCATGAGCACGCCGTACACGGCGGCGGCGGCGTCGCCGCCGGTTCCGCCGCGGCTCGCGCCCTGCTTGCCGGGGTCGAGCACGGGCGCGAGGGCCTGCACGCCGTAGGTCAGCGTGCCGCCGCGCACCACGTCGCCCTCGTTCTCCTGCACGTTCACCAGCCCCGGTGTGAATGCGCCGGCACCATCGGACGCCGCCTTCGACGTGCCGCCTTCCGAGCCGGCGTCGCCACCGCCCCCGCTCGCGCAGCCGGTGACGAGGACGGCCGCGGCGAGCGCCGCGAGGCCGGCGCGTCCAGCGAGCCGCACGCGGCGGGCGCGCGGCCGTTCGCCCGCCCTGTGGTCGTTCGATTCCATGAAGTCCTCCGCTTCGGGTGTGGACAGGTGTTCCCGTGGCCGGGAGTCGGCCTCATCCTCAGCGAAATTGTGACCCGCGACACCGATTGTTCCCGCCCAGCGGTACTCCCGGCGAAACGCGGGAAATGACTCGGACGTCCGTTCAGCTGTGGGTGGCCGGTCGCGATCAGCCGTGACGTTCCAGTGCCCGGACGGCGAGCCAGGCGAGCGCCGCGGAATGGGTGCCCAGGACGGCGTCGTCGAAGACGATGCGCGGCGAGTGATTGACCTCTCCGCGTGCCTCCTCCGGCACGTCGTCCGGGCGCGCGCCCAGAAACAAGTACGTGCCGGGGACGCGCTCGAGGATCCTGGAGAAGTCCTCGGAGCCCATGGCCGGGTGGGGCATCGACACGATCGACTCCGCGCCGACCAGCCGGGTCAGGTCGCCGACGGCGGCCGCCGTCTCCGCGGGGTCGTTGACGGTGACGGGGTAGCCCAGGTCGAAGTCCACCTCAGCGGTGCACCCGTGTGCGGACGCGACGCCGTCCGCCGTCTCGCGGATGCGTTCGGGCAGTCGGGTTGCCGCGGGCGAGACCATCCGCACCGTGCCCGCCAGCTCGGCAGTGTCGGGGATGACGTTCAGCGCGTCGCCGGCGCGGACGCGGGTGATGCTGAGAACGACAGGATCGAAGGCGGGGAACCTCCGCGTCACCATTGACTGCAGGGCTCCGACCAGCGCGGCGGCGGCGGGGATCGGATCGTGCGTGGAGTGCGGCTGCGATCCGTGACCGCCGGAGCCGCGGACGAGGATCCGCAGCTCCGCTGCACCCGCCAGGATGGGACCCGGCCGGGTGACGAAAGTGCCGCGGTCGCCGGGACCCACGTGCACGGCGAAGGCGGCTGAGGGCGTCCCGGCGGCGGCGAGGACGCCCTCGTCCAGCATCACCTGCGCGCCGTCGTGGCCCTCCTCGCCGGGCTGGAACATGAACACGACGGTCCCGGCGAGCGTGTCCCGCGCGGCATGCAACAGCCGGGCGGCGCCGACGAGCCCGGCGGTGTGCAGATCGTGGCCGCACGCGTGCATCGCGTCATTGGTCGACCGGTACTCCACGTCGGCCAGTTCGGTCACGGGCAGCGCGTCCATATCGCCGCGCAGCAGCACCGTCGGACCGGGCCGGCCGCCGCGGAGCACGGCGACCACCGACGTCGTCGCCGTGCCGCACACGATCTCCAGGCCGGAAAGCCCGTCCAGGGCGCGCAGCACCGCCTGCTGCGTGCGGGGCAGGTGCAGGCCGACCTCGGGGTGACGGTGCAGGTCGCGGCGCAGCGTCACCAGTTCTGGGAGGATTCGCGCTGCATCCGCGAGCAGTTGTGCGGGCGCGAGTGCCGGTGCGGTCAACGGAGCTTCTGGCTTCCGCCGTCGACCATGAGCGTCTGGCCGGTCATGTAACCCGCGTCGTCGGAGGCGAGGAAGACGGCGACCGGGCCGATGTCGCCCTCAGGGTCACCGTAGCGCTGCATAGGCACCGCGGAGATCAGTTTCGAGGCCATCTCCGGATGCTGCTCCATCCAGTGCGCGACGCCCTCGGTGGCGGCGAGCGGGCAGATGATGTTGACGTTGATGCCGTCGGCGGCCCATTCGTTGGCCGCCACCCGGCTCACCGCGCGGATCGCCTCCTTCGCGGCGACGTAGGACGCCTGCGTGCGCATGCCGTCCATCGCCGAGCCGGAGCCGAAATTGATCACCGAGCCCGCCGCCTCCTTGAGGTGCGGGTAGGCGGCCTTCATCAGGCGCACGGCCGGCACGAAACCGGTGCTGAAGGACAGCTCGAACATCTCCGCGGTGGTCTCCAGGAGCGGTGCCTGGCGTGACGCGTGCGCGTTGTTCACCAGCACGCCCACCCCGCCGAACTCGTCGACGGCCGCCGCGACGATGCGTTCGGCTCCGTCCTCGGTCGAGATGTCGATGTGCCGGAAGGCCGCGCGTCCGGGATGGCCGGCAGCGTTGAGCTCGTCCTGCACGGCTGCGCCCGCCTCGGCGTTGATGTCGACGAACAGCACGTTCGCGCCGGCCTTGACGAAGGCGGTGGTGATGCCGCGGCCGATGCCGCCGGCGCCGCCCGTGATGATCGCGGTCTTCCCCTGCAGTCGGTGCCCGGTGCCCATGGTGTCTCCTCGCCGTCGTCTGTGGTGCGTGCGTCCGAATCCTCCGGGTAGTCTTCGTCACATGTGACGCGTGGGACAAGCGGGGGTACCGGCCAGCGGCGGCGTGCGGCGCGGGCGGGTGCAGGCCGGGGACGGAATCGGCGATGCCCCGCGGCCGGTTCGGCCGCGGGGCATCGCCGGGAGTTCTCGCGTCACTCCGTCTTGAGCGCGTCCTTCTCGATCGCCGCGAGGCTGTAGGCGGCGTAGGTGTTGTAGCGGTCGCGTCCCTCGAAGTAAGTGGACAGCTGCTCGTTCATCTCCTCCGGGGTGAACGTTCCGTCCGCGGCGACGAACTTGTGCTCGATCTTGGGCGAGTCCATCAGCGTCACCATGTTGCCGTAGACGACGAACACCTGCCCGGTGATCTCATGGGAGGCGGGCGAGGACAGGTACCGCACGAGCGTGCCGACGCGCTCGGGTGCGAGCGGGTCGACGCCGGAGGCGGTGTTCGCGTCGAAGGTGTCCGCCGTCATCTCCGTGCGTGCGCGGGGGCAGATCGCGTTGGCCTTGACCCCGTACTTGTGCATGCCGTTGGCCGTGGACAAGGTGAGCGCGACGATGCCCGCCTTGGCCGCACCGTAGTTGGGCTGGCCGGCGGGGCCGAACAGGAACGCCTCGGACGCGGTGTTCACCACCCGTCCGTACACCGGCTGCCCGGTCTCCTTGGACAGGTTGCGCCAATGCACCGAGGCCGCATGCGAGGTGGCGGCGTGCCCCTTGAGGTGCACGCGCAGCACGTCGTCCCACTTGTCCTCGGTGAGGTTGAAGATCATCGTGTCGCGCGTGATCCCCGCGTTGTTCACGAGGATGTCCATGGAGCCGAACTGCGAGACGGCGGTGTCGATCATGGACTGCGCCAGAGCCCAGTCGGACACGTCGCCCTTCACCGCGACGGCCTTGCCGCCGGCGGCGACGATCTCGGAGACGACCTCGTCGGCCCGGTCCGTCATGTCGTTGATGACGACCGCGGCGCCGGCGTCGGCGAGCGCCAGCGCCTCGGACCTGCCCAGCCCGGCTCCCGCGCCGGTGACGACGGCGGCCTTGCCCGCCAAGCTCAGTTCGTCGGCCATGTCGGCTCCTGTCCTGTTCTCAAACTGGATCACGTTCTACTGCGTCGGCCGATGCTACGTCCCGCTCGTCGGGCGGGTCGCTTCGACGTCCCGTTCTGCGGGGTGCGACCCGGTCGGTATCCACGCGGATGCGGTGACTGTGATGCCGCCCATGCACACGGCCCATACACTCGCTGTCGGGCCGCGGGCGGCATGCCACGTGGGCCGACCGGGACGATTCGACAGGCGGGCGCAGATGGTGGACGGGGACGGCGGAAACGTGGCAGCGGGCAGGCAGCGTCGCGGCCGGGCGATCGCGATGAGCGACGCGGAGCGGGACGGGTTCCTGGCCGGGGAACGGACCTGCCGGGTCGCGACGGTGGGCAAGGACGGTTCTCCGCACGTGAGCCCGCTCTGGTTCGGCTGGTCGGACGGGGCGTTGTGGCTGTTCTCGATCACGAAGAGCAGGCGCTGGCGCGACCTCGAGCGTGATCCGCGGGTGTCCGTCGTCGTGGACGCGGGGGACCAGTACGACGAGCTGCGCGGCGTGGAGATCTCCGGCCGCGCCGAGCAGGTGGGCGAGGTGCCGCGCAGCGCCGCACCGGACCCGGCGCTCGCGGCGATCGAGCAGGTTTTCGCCGACAAGTACATGGGCGGCACGTTCTATGCCGACGGGAGGCATGCATGGCTGCGGATCGCACCCGAGAAGATCGTGAGCTGGGACTTCCGCAAGCTGGCGGCGCTGCAGGAGCAATGAGCGGCGTGGGTGGAACGGCGGGCGGCGCGCCGGGGGAGGCGCACGGCGGGCTCACGGCGGCGCTGCGCGCGGCGCGCAGCGTGGTGGTGCTCACCGGGGCGGGCGCCTCCGCGGAGAGCGGCATCCCCACGTTCCGCGACGCCCTGACGGGGCTGTGGGCGCGGTTCGACCCGGCGCGGTTGGCCACCCCGGAGGCGTTCGCGGCCGACCCCGACCTGGTGTGGGGCTGGTACGTCTGGCGGCGCGAACAGATCGCGCTGTGCCGGCCCAACCCCGCGCACACGGCGGTGGCCCGGCTGCAGCGTGCGGTCCGCGCACGCGGCGGAACGGTGACGGTCGTGACGCAGAACGTCGACGACCTCCACGAAAGGGCCGGGGCGCTCGATGTGCTGCATCTGCACGGGGCCATCGCGCAGTCGCGCTGTTCGGTGTGCGGAGAGCCGGCGGCGGAGCACGGCGCGACGGGCGTCCGCGGAGACCCCGCCGCCGCGGGCGAGGGGGAGCGCATCCCGCCGCCGGCCTGCGCCGGATGCGGCGGGCCGGTGCGACCGGCGGTCGTGTGGTTCGGCGAGGAGCTGCCGCGGCGGGAATGGCTGCGGGCGCAGGCCGCCGCCGACGGTGCCGACCTGCTCCTGTCGGTGGGGACGTCGTCGACGGTGTACCCGGCGGCCGAGCTCCCGCACATCGCGGCGCGGGCCGGCGCGCGGATCGTTCAGATCAACCCGTCGCCCACCGGGCTGGAACCGATCGTGGACGACGACGTGCGCGCGGCGGCCGGGGCGGTGCTTCCCGGCCTGGTCGACGCGGCCTGCGGCCGATAGCGGCCCGGGCTGCGCCGCCCGGCGTGCGGCCGCGCTGCTTCCGCCCGTGCGGTCCGGCCCAGGGGCTGCGCGCCCTACTTCCTGGTACTCCTGTGCGTCCCGTCCCCGCCGTGCAGAATGGACCGGCAGAAGTGTCACACGTCACGTCACCTCCGTCCGGTGTCGGGTGTGACGGAGTCGGTGCAGGCCGGGGTCGGCCGTGGCCGGTGCTGGACCGCGCGTCGCGTGACCGGCGGGTTTGCCGTCGCTGTGGCGGTATCGGTGAGTGGGAGCGTTCTGGCGTTTCCGGCCGAACACTGCATGCCCATTGAATCGAGAGATGGGTCACTGCTACAGTTTGAGAATCAATTCCAATTCTGCGGTGTGGCACCCACTGGTCCCGTCATCGTCCTCGGCTTTATCAACGCCGGCACGGCCTGCGGTGATATCGCCCGCGACCCGCGACGCCGATGCGCGCAAGCGTCTGGCGGGGTACGCGGCCCGGAGGCGGAGCCCGGTCGTCCACCACGGATTGCAACGCCGTCACCCGATGGAGGCACCGATGTCATCTGTGGACACCCGTTCGCCCGAGGCCACGCCGCGCCCCGCCGACGACCAGAAGCCCCTGCCGCCGTCGATGGTGGAGCGCATGACCCTGATCCTCGACGCCTTCGACCGGCGCTCGAGTCGTCTCAACCTCGAAGAGGTCGCCCAGCGCACCCGGTTGCCGCGCTCGACGGCGCACCGGATCCTCGACCAGCTCGTCAAGCTCGACTGGCTGGACCACGGCTCGCTCGGCTACGGATTGGGCCGGCGTGCGCTGGGATTCGGCGACAGCGGCAACAACCACGCGGAGCTGCGCAGCGTCGCCAACCCGTACCTGCACGAGCTGCACATGCGCACCGGCATGGTGGTGCACCTGTCGGCGCTCGACGGCTCCGACGAGATCTTCCTCGACAAGATCGGCGGCCGCTTCGCCGGCAAGCTGGCCTCGAAGGTGGGCGGCCGCAGCGGCGCCCACTGGAACAGCGGAGGCCGCGCCATGCTCGCCGCGCTCACCCCCGAGGAGGTCGACGACCTGGTGGGCGACCGCGTCCGCTCGCACCGCGGCGAGGGCGGCTGGTCGCTGCCGGAACTCCACCAGGAGCTCAATCGGATCCGCCAGCACTACGGCCTGTCGATCGATCGTTCCGGGCGCCGGTCGATGGGTCTGATCAGCGTGGGGGCGGCCATCGTGGGCCCTGAGGGGCCGGAGGCCGCGGTGTGCCTGTGCCCGCCCTCGAACTCGGTGCCGCTCGAGCGCTACGCGCCGCTGGTGCTGGCCACCACGCGCGAGATCACCAACGAGCTCTACCCGGAGATGCAGCGCCTCGGCGGGCAGCGTGGCGGGCGCTCCGGGGCGCCCCGCGTCGCCGGCGGCCACCGGCACGTGCTGCGCACGGCCTGATGTGATCGGTCAGGCGTTCCGGTGATCGGGACGCCCGCATCCCGCCGCATGACCCGGCGATAATTTCCGGTATGCGCAGCGGAAGTTCCGGCAAGCACTCATGATCGGGCCAGGCGCCTCGAGGACGGGAGCACACTAGATGGTGGACGTCGATTACGAGGGTTCCCGCAGGGAACTGCAGACCGATGCGGGGGTGCTGCGCTACCACGAAGTGGGCGACGGACCGCCGTTGCTGCTTCTGCACGGTTCGGGGCCCGGCGTCACCGGCTGGCAGAACTATCGCGGTGTGGTCGGCGAGCTCGGCGAGCGGTTCCGCTGCCTGATCCTGGAGTTCCCCGGATTCGGCGTGTCCGACCCGGGGGACGGGCATCCGATGATGATGGCGGGCGCGTCCGTCGGCCGCTTCCTCGACGGGCTCGGGTTGGACGAGGTGGACGTCGTCGGCAACTCGATGGGCGGGATCGTGGCGGTGAACGTGGCGATCGCCGCGCCGCAACGGGTGCGCCGCCTGGTCACCGTCGGCGGTCCCGGCAAGGCCCTGTTCAGCCACGGCCCCAGCGAGGGGATCAAGCTGCTGTGCGAGTTCACGGACAATCCCAGCCGGGAGGGCCTCGTCCGGTGGCTGCACTCGATGGTCTACGACCCGGCGGTGGTGACCGAGGAACTGATCGAGGAGCGCTGGCGGCTGGCCACCGACCCGACCACCCTGGCGATCGCCAAGCGGATGTACAGCACCGAGGCGTTCGCCGCCACGATGGCGGCGGCGAAGAAGTCCACAGCGGCGCCGTACTGGTCGCAGCTCGACAAGGTGCAGGCGCCGACGCTGCTCACCTGGGGGCGGGACGACCGCGTCAGCCCGCTCGACATGGCGATGCTGCCGATGCGGGACATCCCGCGCGCCGAGCTGCACGTGCTTCCCGACTGCGGGCACTGGACGATGATCGAAGCGCGTGAGGCATGGTTGTCTGCGGCACTTGCGTTCCTCACCCGTCCGGAATCGGCCGACCGGCTGCCCTGATGAACCCGGGCGCGTTGCGGGGGGCCGCACCGCGCCGAATAGAACAAGCGACCAACCGATCCGGAATCGAGGAAGTATGACCAAGGCGCTCGACTACATAATGGAGCGCGCGGACGAGATCCGCGCCAACGCCGCCGAGAACGAGAAGCTGATGCGCGTCGCCGATCCGTCGGCGGACGTCCTGCGCAAGTCCGGGATCATGCGTCTGCTTCAGCCCAAGACGCACGGCGGCGACGAGGCGCACCCGCGCGAGTTCGCCGAGACGGTCATGGCCACCGCAGCGCTCGACGGCGCCACCGGCTGGCTCGGCGGCATCGTCGGCGTGCACCCGTGGGAGCTCGCCGTGGCGGACCCCAAGGTGCAGGAGGAGATCTGGGGCGAGGACCCGGACGTCTGGATGGCCTCGCCGTACGCGCCGATGGGCGTCGCGGTGCCCACCGACGGCGGCTACATCCTCAACGGCCGGTGGTCCTTCTCGTCCGGAACCGACCACTGCCGCTGGCTCTTCATCGGCGCCATGGTGGGCGACAAGGACGGCAAGCCGCTGATGCCGCCGCAGATGATGCACGTGCTGGTGCCGTGGGGCGACTACGAGATCGACCACGAGAGCTGGGACGTCGTGGGCCTGCGCGGCACCGGCAGCAAGGACGTGGTGGTCAAGAACGCCTTTATCCCCACCCACCGCACGCTGGACGCCCCGAAGGTCATGAGCGGCGAGGCGGCCAAGGAGATGGGCCTGACGCAGACGCTCTACAACATGCCGTACTGGAACGTCTTCCCGTTGGGCATCACGGCGGCTGTGATCGGCATCGCCGAGGGTGCCATGCACGCGCACGTCGAGGCGCAGAAGAACCGCGTGGCGATCACCGGCCAGCCCATCAAGGAGGACCCGTACGTCCTCTACGCCATCAGCGAGGCTGCCGCGGAGATCCAGGCGTCGCGCACCGCGCTCATCGAAACCACCTGCCGTTTCTACGACAAGGTGGACGCCGGCAAGGAGGTCACGTTCGAGGAGCGGGCCATCGGCCGGCGCACCCAGATCCGGGCGGCGCACCGCGCGGTGCGTGCCGTCGACGAGATCATGGACCGTTCGGGCGGCGGAGCACTGCACCTGCGTCACCCGCTGCAGCGGTTCTGGCGTGACGCGCACGCCGGCGTGGTGCACGCGGTGCACGTGCCCGGCCAGATCTACCATGCGAGCGCGTTCACCCAGCTCGGCGGCGAGCCGCAGGGTCGGATGGCCAGCCAGATCTGAGCGCAGCGCGCCGCGCCCCGCCGGCATCCGGAACGGCGGACCCGACGCCGCGCCCCCGCCTGACCGCAGGCAGGGGCGCGGCGTCGTCGTCGGTCGTGATGCCGCGTCGGCCGGCCGGGATGGCCTGCTAAGTCATGAATAGGCCACGGTGCCGATGGGCGCTGCCTACGATTGACCTGTGACCCGGCAACTCTCGGAGTGGAGCATCGGACGCCTGCTGATGACGGCGTCCCGGCTGATGCAGCATGCGTGGGAGCAGTTGCTGCGCGAGCACGGGGTCAGCCATGCCGGGTTCATCATCCTGGAGAGCCTGCGGGACGGTCCGTTGCCGCAGCGCGGCGTCGCGCGCTACTGCCGCGTCACCGACCAGACCATCAGCCGCAGCATCGAGAGGCTCGAGCGGCACGGCCTGGTCACGCGGGCCACCGATCCGCACGACGAGCGGCGCCAACTCGTCACCATCACCGAGCGCGGCCGCGAGCTGCACACCCGGATCACGGAACGGGTGGAATCGGACCCGCTGATCGCGGGGGCCATCAAAGATCCGGAACAGTTCCGGGCGTCGCTGCTCGAGTTGATCGCGAGCCTGGAGGAGAAGTACGCGCAGCGCTGAGCGCGCAGGACGGACAAGCGCAGAGGCGGGGACGATCCGGAAGGATCCTCCCCGCCTCTCGGGTGCTGTCGTCGGCGCGCCGGCGGTCAGCGGCCCATGAGCTTGCGCAGAGCGGCGGCGTGGCCGGCGACGATCTTGTCACGAGGGAAGCCGGACTGCAGTTCGGCGCCCTTCTGGTTGCCATCCGCCACCCACACGGGTCCGTCGGTGATGTGCTCGAGGCCCTCGCGCGCGACGGTGAGCGGATCGGACACCCGCATGCCGGGCACGTCGAAGTTCAGCCCGGCCCGTTCCATCGCCGGCGTGCGGGTGACGCCCAGCACCAGCTGCAGCACGTCCACTCCGCGGTCCTTCATCTCCAGCCACAGGCCCTCGGTGAAGATGCGGCTGAACGCCTTCGACGCCGAGTAGATGCTCTGCTGCTCGGAGCCCAGGTAGCCGGAGAGCGAACCCAGCAGGATGATGCCGCCGCGGCCGCGGTCGGCCATCGGCTTGCCGTAGAGCTGCGCCAGTTCGAGCTGGCGGTCGACGTTGAGCGTGATGACCCCGCGGAAGCCGTCCATGTCGCCGGTGACGAACTCGTGCCCGTAGGTGTTGGCGCCTGCGTTGAAGATCAGCAGGCCCACCTCCAGGCCCTCGGTGACCGCGGCGATGTTGGCCACGGCGTCGTCGGTGAGCAGATCCTGCGCCAGCGTGCGCACCTCGACGCCGTGCTGACGGACGGCTTCGGCGGTCTCCTCGAGCGGGCCGGCCTTGCGGGCGACCAGGACGAGGTTGATGCCGGCCTGCGCCAGTTCGTCGGCGAATGCGGCGCCCACACCCTCGGAGCCGCCGGCGATGACGGCCCAAGGGCCGTACTTGGTCGTGTCGATCATCGGTGAATGCGTCCTTTGCGTGCGGTGACGGGCTGTCGTTCTTGCGGTGACGGGCGGTCAGTCGTCCAGGCGCTCGGTGGCAGCCTCGCCGGGCGATCCGAGACCGGGGATGGTGCGGTCGTCGTCTTCGGGCACGACGAGCCTGCCCTCGACCACGGCGCGTTCGATGCTCGCGCGCAGCGCGGAGCACGAGTGCGCCTCCGGCTCCAGGCGCTTGGCTTCGGACGCCGCCGACTGCAGGAGCTCGCAGTTCTGGGCGGCCGTGCCGTTCCACTGCACCGAGGTCTGGTGGAAGCTGGATTTGTGCACCAGCACCTCGGTGCCGCAACGGTCGCAGCTGACGGGATGGAAGTCCATCGCGCTACCCCTGCGCCCCGGCGGTCTCGCGGGCGGCCATGTTCTCGGCGATCTGTGCGCGCCACGACTTCATCGGCTTCGAGGTGTCGATCTCGAACTCGAAGCGGTCGGTCATCTCGGCGGTCACGTCCGCGCGGTCCACGTAGAACTGCTCGTACCAGCGGCGCAGCTGGTAGACCGGGCCGTCCTCCTCGCTCAGCAGCGGGTTGTCGATGCGTGTCTTGGAACGCCAGATGGCCACGTCCTGTTCGAAGCCCTTGGTGATGAACTCGACGTTGGTGGCGGCGATCTTCTCGGCCTTGCCGGCCGGGATGTCCTCGGTCTTGCGCACCGTCGCGCCGTACATGAGTACGAAGCGGTCGGGGCTGATCGGGTAGTGGCAGTTGATCAGCTTGGTCTCCACGTCGAAGTCCGTGTAGTGGTAGCACAGCTCGTCGACCATGAACGAGGGCCCGTAGTAGGACGCCACCGAGGAGTTGCCCTGCGCCACGTGGGCGGGGTTGGTGCCCGGGGGGATCATGTCCTCGCGGCCCTCGCCGTTCATGTACTGCGTGGCGGTGACGCCCTCGAAGACGTTCTTGAAGTACGTGGGCAGCGCGTAGTGCACGTAGAAGAAGTGCGCCATGTCCACCACGTTGTCGACGATCTCACGGCAGTTGGTGTCGATGATGATCGTCTTCCACTGCCACTCGGTCCACTCGTCCTCGCCGGTGCGGATGACGGGGATGTAATCCTCCGGTTCGCCGTTCTCCGGGTCGTTCCACACGAACAGCAGGCCGTCCCGCTCCATCGTCTTCCACGCCTGGGTGCGGGCGCGCATGGGCACGCGCTTGGCGTAGGGGATGTCCTTGCACTTGCCGTCGCCGCCCCAGCGCCAGTCGTGGAACGGACACGCGATCTCGTCGCCCTTGATCGTGCCCTGCGACAGGTCGCCGCCCATGTGACGGCAGTACGAGTCGAGAACCTTGATGTCGCCGTGGGTGTCCTGCCAGATGACGAGCTTGCCGCCGAAGGCCTCCACGGAGTGGGGCTTGCCGTCGCGGTACTCCTGTGCCAGGCCCAGGCAGTGCCAGCCGCGGGCGTAACGGTCCGGGGCCGGGCCCGAGTCGATCATGCGGGCCGAGTTGGTGCCGTCTGCGGTGATAGTCATGACGTCCGTCCTCGATGCGGGTTTGCTGAGTTAGGGCCACGGTATGGCGGCACCTATACGCGCTGGTAGCGCTTCCCGGACAGCGAGACCTCCGGACGGCCCGGACCTCTGTTTTCCGGTGAGCGGACGGGCGGTCGGCGCGGAACCCGCGTTTGTCACACGATGTCGTGGCCGGAGTCACCGCGGGGCGACCCGCAGGTGCTCGCGGCACACGGACGACGACGGAGATGGGGTGCGGAGGGGAATGCCACGTATAGCCGAGGCACGGGTGCCCGCCGAGCCGAGCTCGAAGCTGCAGTGGGAGAAGTACCGCCGCATGCTCGACACGGCCACCGAACTGGCCGAGGAGAACGAGTTCGAACGCGTGCAGATGCACGACGTGGCGAAGCAGGCGGGGATCGCCATCGGCACCCTCTACCGCTACTTCCCGTCGAAGACGCACCTGTTCGTCGGCGTCATGGCGCGTGAGGTCGAGGACATGCGTTCGAGCTACCGGGTGGCCGCGGACCCCGGTCAGTCGCCGCAGGAGGCGGTGGCGCTGCTCTCCACGCGCGCGCTCCGGGCGCTCATGCGCCGGCCGCTGCTGGCCTCGGCGATGGTGCGGTCGATCAACACGGCCCACGTGGACACGGTGCTGGACTCGGCGCGGGTCGACGCGGCGTTCGACGACGCGGTGCTGGAGGCGGCGCGGATCGACGCGCCGACCGAGCACGACGAACAGCTGCTGCGCTTGCTCAACCAGCAGTGGCTCGGCGTGCTGCAGTCGTGCCTCAACGGGCACGTCACCCAGTCGACCGCGGAGGCGGACCTGCAGGCGTTCTGCCGGATCCTGCTCGGGTCGCTGTCCAGTGCGGTCGCATGGCGGGAGACCCACGGTGCGTGAGGGGCCGGGGGCGACGGACGGACGGCCCCCGCGGGTCGGCGAGAGTCCGGACGGCACGGTGCTCACCGCGACGCGCGGCGAGGTGGCCATCGACCGGGCGACGCACGCGGCGCGGCGGCTCATCGACGCGCTGCTGCGCGCGGACCGCGACGGCACCGACTTGTCCGGCGTGGCCGAGCGGCTCGAGGCCGTCGTGGACGACCTGGACGCGCAGGCGCCGACGGTGCAGGACCGGCTGGTGGACATGTGGTCCGGTGAAGGCATTACCCGCCACGACCCGGTGACGGGGCCGGAGAACGCCATCGCACCGCCCCTGACCCTGTCCGGCCGCGCGGACGGCAGCGTGGACGGCGAAGTGACCATGACGATCCCGTACCAGGGGCCGCCGACCTGCGTGCACGGCGGGGTGTCGGCGCTGCTGCTCGACCACACCCTGGGTGTGGCCAATTCGTGGGCCGGCCGGGACGGGATGACAGCGCAGCTCACCCTGCGTTACCACCAGCCCACGCCGCTGTTCCGGACGCTCACCGTGTCGGCGCGTCAGGAACGGGCCGAGGGCCGCAAGATCTGGACCGTCGGGGAGATCCGGGACGAGGCCGGCGAGTTGTGCGTGTCCGCGGAGGGGTTGTTCATCGACAAGAAGGTGCCTCGCCCGCGCCGGGAGGAGTGATGCCGAACAGTCGGGCGGCGTTGTCGTAGGTGACGGCGCGGAGCCAGTCGTCGCCCAGTTCCAGACGGGTCAGGGCGTGGAGCGACTCCGCATACGGGTAGGGGATGTTGGGGAAGTCCGACCCGTGCAGGATCTTGCCCTGCAGCCCGGCCAGCCGGGGACGCTCCGCCGGATCGAAGGGGAGCTGCTCCTCGGTGAACCGGGTGAACGCCATCGTCGTGTCCAGGTGCACGTTCGCGTACCGCTCGGCGAGGTCCAGGAACTCCGCGTACTCGGGCATCCCCATGTGGGCGACGATAAGCGGCAACCGCGGGAATCGGGCCAGCAGCCGTGCGACCGGCGTCGGGCCGGTGAACCTGCCGGGGGCGGGGCCCGAGCCGCAGTGGATGACGGTGGGTGCGCCGGCGTCGCTGAGCAGGCCCCACACCGGGTCCAGGAGGGGGTCGTCGGGGGAGTAGTCACCCACCTGCACGTGCGACTTGAAGATCCGGGCTCCGGCTCGCAGGGCCTCCGACACGTATGCGCCGGCGCCGGGCTCCGGGTAGAAGGTGGCGGTGTGCAGGCAATCGGGGGTGCGGGCGGCGAAGTCGGCGGCCCACGAGTTGAGCCAGGCCGCCATGTCCGGCTTGTGCGGGTAGAGCATCGACGAGAATGCCCGCACGCCGAAACCGCGGAGAGTTTCAATGCGGGTGGCCTCGTCGTGACGGTAGGCGATCGGCCACGGCCGGCCCACCAGGGGGCCGGCCGAGTCGAAGTACTGCCACACCTTGTCCAGCACGCGGGCGGGCATGAAATGGGTGTGCACGTCGATCAGCCCGGGCAGCCCCAGCCGTTGCCAGAAGTCCACGACTTCGGCGGATTCCCGCGCCGTCTCGGTCGCGGGCGCCGCGTCCTCTTGGGGTTCCGGCCGGTGGTGCTGCACAGTCCGATCACACTCCTCTAGGCGGTCGGGATGGCGATCTCCCGGCGCACGATCTTGCCTGTGGCGTTGCGCGGCAGCGGATTTTCCGTGATGCGCCAGCGCACCGGTCGCTTGAAGTAGGCGAGCCGCTCCGAGACCCACCCTTCCAGACCCTCGCGGGTGACGTCCGCACCGGGCTCGGTGACCACGATGGCGACGGGCACCTGACCAAAGTCGTCATCGGGCGCGCCGAGCACCACGCACTCGCGCACGCCGGGGTAGTCGTCCAGGCACTGCTCGACCTCGGTGGGATAGATGTTCTCGCCGCCGCGGACGATGAGGTCGGACCGGCGCGAGGTGAGGAACAGCATGCCGTCCTTCATCATGCCGATGTCGCCGGTGTGCAGCCAGCGGTCCTGGTCGAAGGCGGACGCGTTGGCCTCGTCGTTGTTCCAGTATCCGATCATGATGTACGGCGCCCGGGCGCACACCTCGCCCTCGACACCGTCCTCGACCTTCTCGTTGAACGCGTCGCGGATCTCCATCTCCACCGTCAGGGTGGGCCGCCCCACCGTGGTGGGGTGTGCGGAGAGGTCGGGCGGGGTGGCCACGGCGATGCCGCCGCAGCTCTCGGTGAGCCCGTAGCTGTTGACGAGGCTGTTCTGCGCGAACGGCACCCGCTCGCGCAGCTGCTGCTGGAACGACGGCGAGGACGGCGCGGACGCCAGGGCGAAGGCCTTGAGCGACGAGGTGTCGTACGCGTCGAAGTCACCGTCGGAGATGAGGCGCTTGGCCATGGTGGGCACCGCGCCCCAGTTGGTGATCTTCTCCTTCTCGATGAGGGACAGCACCCGGTTGGCGTCGAACTTGCCCTGGTAGATGACCATCTTGGTGCCCGTGGCGAGGCGCGGCACGACGATGTTGTGCAGGCTCGCGATATGGAACATCGGCGAGGTCACCAGGTAGACGTGGTCGGCGTCCGCGTCGTCGCCGGCGAAGGCTTCGAGGATCGAGTCGTTGAACACGTGGAAACCCGTGACGGCGATGGCATTGCGGTTGGAGTGCACGGCGCCCTTGGGCTTGCCGGACGTGCCGGAGGTGAACAGGATGATCGCCGGGTCGTCCTCGTCGATCTCCACGGACGGCGCGACCGCCTCGGGGTGGGCCGCCGCCAGCCGCGGGACGTCATCCTCGAGCGATAACAGCGGCACGTCGACCTCGCCGAGCAGTGACGCCCTCTTGGTGTCGACGAGCAGCAGCTTCGGCTCGCTCAGCTCCAGGCCGTTGGTGACCTCCATCGGTGCCCACCACGCGTTGAATCCCACCGCGATCGCGCCGAGCAGCTGAGTGGCCCAGAACGCCTCCACCCACTCGGGACTGTTCGCGCCGAGGATCGCGACGCGGTCGCCCTTGCCGATCCCGTACTCGTCCGCGAACACCTTCGCGATCGAGCGGACGTCACGGGCGTGCCGGGCGAAGGTGATCCGCTGGTCCTCGGTGACCATGTACTCGGCGTCTCCGTGCCGTTCGGAGTCGACGAGCATCTGAGCGAGCGAACCGATCCGGTTCTTGAACACCGTCATGGGGGCGCCCAGAACATTCTCCCGCGCGAGCTCGTGCGGCCCCCCGGGGCCGGTCAACCGTCCGATGAGCTGTGCGTAGGCTTCCTGGGGGTCGGCGGGCATCTCGTTCTCCTTCTGGGTCCGGACTGCCGGATGTGATCCACGTGGCACGGTGCCGACAGTGTGCCGTGCCGTGCCGGTGACGCGGCGCGGATTCTTCCGATCATCGGGACACTTCTTCCGATCATCGGGACATCGCGCCCCCGGCCCGGTAGGACGGTTAGCTTCAGGGTAGGAGTGCCCATGGTGCGGCCGCCGGGCGCCCATCCGAAAGGTGTCATCGGGAAGGGGAATGCGAGTGGCGGAATCCGGACGGGAGGGCGGCGCGCATGCGGCCGCCGACCGCACGACCATTGCACGACTACTCCTGGACCGTGCGGACGACCCGCATCCCGGGGTCCGCACCCGCGACAGGACCTGGTCGTGGGCGGAGACCGTCCGTGAGAGCGCGGCCCGGGGCGCGTTGGCGGACGCCGTCTTCGTCGACGGCCCGCGGCACATCGGCGTCCTGCTGGACAACGATCCGGAGTACCTGTTCTGGCTGGGCGGAGCGGCGCTGACCGGCGCCACCATCGTCGGCATCAACTCCACGCGCAGGGGTGCGATGCTCGAGGCGGAGATCCGCTTCGCCGACTGCCGGATCATCGTCACCGACTCCGCCGGGCTCGAGCTGCTGGCGGGTCTGGACGTGGGGGTGCCGCCCGAGCGGATCCTCGTCACCGACGGCCCCGGCTACGCGGAGGCGGTCGACGCGCATCGGCTCCCGGCAGGCAGCGCCGTGCAGGCCGACGCATCGGCGGGCGAGGACGCGCTCATGCTGCTGCTGTTCACCTCCGGCACCACCGGCATGTCGAAGGCGGTCAAGTGCAGCCAGGGCAGGCTGGCGCGCCTCGGCTACCGGTTGGGCCGCAAGTACGCGGTGACGCGCGACGACGTCTGCTACTGCTGCATGCCGCTGTTCCACGGCAACGCGCTGATGTCGCTGTGGGCGCCGGCGCTCGCGGCCGGCGCGACGGTGTGCCTCACGCCCAAGTTCACCGCGTCGGGCTTCCTCGACGACGTCCGGCACTTCGGGGCGACGTTCTTCACCTACGTGGGCAAGGCGCTCGGCTATCTGATGCTCACGCCTGAACGTCCCGACGATGCGGACAACACCCTGACCCACGGTTTCGGCACCGAGGCCTCGCCCGACGACCAGGCCGAGTTCCGCCGCCGGTTCGGCGCTGTGCTCTACGAGGGCTACGGCTCGTCGGAGGGCTCCGGCAGCGTGCGCCGGGCGCCCGACGCGCCGGAGGGGGCACTCGGCCGCCCGGCGCACGAGGACATCGTCATCGTCGACCCGGACACCCTCGCCGCGAAGAAGCCCGCCCTCCTGGACCGGTACGGGCGCGTGCAGAACCCGGATGAGGCGATCGGCGAGATCGTCGACAAGCGGGGTGCCCGGGCGTTCGAGGGGTACTACAAGAACGACGCCGCCGACGCGGAGCGGCTGCGGCACGGCTGGTATTGGACCGGGGACCTCGGATATGTCGACGTAGACGGGTTCATCTACTTCGCCGGACGCAAGGGGGACTGGATCCGGGTCGACGGCGAGAACACCTCGGCGCTGTTGATCGAACGGATCCTGCGCCGGCATCCGCAGGTCGCCACCGCCGTCGCCTTCGCCGTGCCCGATCCACGGTCCGGCGACCAGGTGATGGCCGCCGTCGAGGTCCAGCCCGGCGCGGAGTTCGACACCGACGAGTTCGTGGGCTTCCTCGCCGCCCAGAACGACCTGGGGACCAAAGCGACGCCCCGGCTGCTGCGCGTGTCGCGGGGCCTGCCGACCACCGGGTCCAACAAGGTCCAGAAAAAGGTTGTCGCCCGGCAGGCGTGGCGGTGCGACGAACCCGTCTACCGGTGGGCCGGACGCGGGGGCGTGCACTACGAGCCGATGTCGGCCGAGCAGATGGACGCTCTCGAGGCCGAGTTCGCCACGTACGGCCGGACGCGGTTGCTGCCGCCCGGCGCGGCGGCGGTGGGGGCGTGAACCTGGCCCGGCTGCTGGAGGAATCCGCAGGTCGCGGCGATGCCGAGTACCTCGTCGCGGGCGGACGGCGGGTGGCATTCCGGGAGAATCATGCACGCGCCCACGCGCTGGCGACCGTGCTGCGGCGCGAGTACGGGATCGGCCGCGGAGACCGGGTGGCGATCCTCGCCGCGAACGGGATCCCCTGGATCACCGCATTCTGGGCGGTGGCGGCGCTCGGCGGGGTCGTGGTGGCCATGAACTCGCGGTGGGCGGCGCCCGAGGTCGAGCATGCGCTGGACCTCACCGAGCCCGCGCTGGTGCTGGCGGACGAGCGCCGGCGCGGCCTCGTGCCGCGCACGGGCGACGGGGCGGTGCCCGTGTGCGCGATCGAATCGGTCGACGCGATGGTGGCGGACGGTGCGGGCGAAGCGGCTTCCGGCGGCATGCGCGCGCACTCGGACGATCCGGCGACGATCCTGTTCACCTCCGGAACCACCGGCCGGGCCAAGGGCGTCGTGCACCCGCACCGCAGCCTGATCGCCACTGTCGACCATCAGCGAGGTCCGCGCGTCGACGACCCTGCCCCGCGGCGCTACCTGCTGGCGACGCCGCTTTTCCACGTGGCTGCTCTGCACAACCTGACCGTGCCGCGGTTGGCGCTGGGGGACGCGGCCGTGATGTGGGAGGGCCGCTTCGACGTCGACGGCGTGACTCGGCTGATCGAGGGGGAGTCGGTGACGCACTGGAGCGCGGTGCCGACGATGGCGTCCCGGCTGCTCGACCTGCTCGAATCCCGCCCGGTGACGGCGCGGCGGCTGCAGTCGCTGCGCGGCCTGTCGCTGATCACCGCGCCCGCCTCGACCGCGATGCAGGATCGGCTGCGGGCGCTGGTGCCGGCCGCGCGGACCGGGCTCGCCGCCACCTACGGGCTCACGGAGACCGCATGCCCCGTCACTGCGGCCACTGAAGCGGACCTGGCGGCGGACCCGCTGTGCGTCGGTAGCCCGGTGCCGCAGATGGAGGTGCAGATCCGGGACGGCGCGGGAGTGGTTCTGGTCGCGGAGCCGAGGGCAGCCGACACCGTCGACGAGGAGAGGCACGCCGGAGTGGGCGAGATCTGGGCCCGCGGGCCGCACCTGATGAGCGGGTACTGGCGCGACGACGAGGCGACGGGCGCGGCATTCGATGCGGACGGCTGGCTGCGGACCGGCGACGTGGGGGAGTTCGTCGACGGCCGGCTCCGGGTGCACAGCCGCCGCACGGATCTGATCATCCGTGGCGGCGAGAATGTTTATCCGGCCGAGGTGGCGGCCGTCGTCGAGTCGCATCCGGCGGTGGACGAGTGCATGGTGCACGGTGCCGCGCACCCGGATTGGGGCCAGGAGGTGTGCGCGGTCGTCGTGCCTGCGGGCGACGACTCCGGCGCGGACGGTGCGGGCCCGGCGCTGACCGCTGACCTCGCCCGGTATGTCTCCGACAGGCTCGCCGCGTACAAGGTCCCCGTCCGATGGCTGGTGCGGGACGCGCCGCTGCCACGCAACGCCTCCGGCAAGGTGGTGCGCGCCGCGGCGCTGCAGCGCGGCGGTGATCCGGCAGCGGATGCGCCGCATCACCTGGAGTGATCCTCCGTACGGCATGCGTGGACTGCGGCCGTGGACCGGGCGGCAGGTGCGCGCGGGTAATGCGCATGATCTCGTGTGCGTCGTGCACCCCGGGGAGGCCGTCCGTCGGCGCTACTCCGGGGGAGGCTGAGCGCCACCGTCGGAGTCGAGCCACTGCAGTGCGAGCGTGTGTCCGGCCGGAGCCCGGAACCGCGGCCGTCTCGCGGCGGCGTCGACCGTCACTTTCCATCCGTGGTGGTGTACCGACCGGTGATGTTCCGTGCACAAGCTGACGAGGTTGTCCAGGTCGGTGGGGCCGCCGTCCACCCAGTGGTGCACGTGGTGCGCGATGCACCACGCGGGCGGGCGATCGCACCGGGGGAAGGCGCAGCCATGGTCGCGTGCGGCGAGTGCACGGCGCTGCGCCGCCGTCGCCAGCCTGCGCGTGCGGCCGACGTTCAACGGCGCGCCGTGGCCGTCGACACCGACCGGCGTGACCGCGGCATCGCATGCGAGGCGGCGCGCGGCGGAGACCGGCATGGCGGCGAACCAGTCGGTCAGGCCGTGCGGCAGGTTGTCGAAAACTTCCGCGTACCGGCCGGCGGCGATCAGTCCCGCGCGCACGGCATGGTCGGCGTCGGTGTCCGCGAGGTCGCGCAGTCCGATGTGCACCGACAGCGTCGCGCCGGTGCCGGCTCCGCCGCCGAGGTCGTGGGTGCCGCCCGCGTGATCCGCACCGCCTGCCGCTGTTCCGGCGCTGCCGCGCGCGGATTCCCCGCCGGGTGATCCCTGCCCGTCGGCGGCGGAGCACGTGGTGTGCCGGCGCAGGAACTCGGCGAGCCCGTCGGCCCGGCGCTTGGGGGCGCTG
This sequence comes from Tomitella gaofuii, assembly GCF_014126825.1. Lineage (NCBI taxonomy): Bacteria > Bacillati > Actinomycetota > Actinomycetes > Mycobacteriales > Tomitella > Tomitella gaofuii. The sequence continues at coordinate 1,467,172 of NZ_CP059900.1, forward strand.
CGGCGATCGCGCGTGCCGTCCGCCTCGGGGCGCGGTGCGGAGTACGGCGACAGGACCGCACTCAGCCGCTCGCCGGTCTCCGCGTCGAGGTCGCCGCGCACGACGTAGCGCCCGCCGAGCGTGCGGGAGAGGAAGAGCGTGTTGCGGGTGGTGTCGTCGCCGCCGAAGGTGTCGCTGCGGCGGCGCAGCGGCCAAGGGGTATCCTGCCCGCCCGCAGCTCGGCCTTCGCCCTCGGCACCGCTATCGCCCTCGGTACCGTCCTTGCCGGAGGAGCCCGCCCCGTGGTCGTCTCCCTCCGATGCGCCGTCGCCTGCGGATCCCGGCTCGGAGTCGCAGGGCAGTTCGGTGTAGTGCTCGCGGATGCCGTCGATCGTGGCGGACAGCTCGGCCTGCTTGTGGCTGGACGCGAACTCGATGAGCACCGACTCTGCGGTGGCGACCTCATCGGCGGGCATGTTCGGGGGTGGGTCGTCGAGGAAATCCATGATCAGCGTTGCGGACGGCTTGGAGATCCGCTCGCCCGCATAGGACTCGAACACGCGTGGCCTGTCACGCAGCCGCTGGGCGAAGGTGACGAGATTGCGCGCCAGGTACAGGGACATCGTGGTGCGATCAGCGACCATGCTCGCCACCTGGGCCGGATTGCCGACGTCGCTGCCGCGCCCCGAGAGCTCTGCGATCAGGCGCAGCAAGTCCACTTCCCGGGCGAACAGGGAGTGGACGGCGTCGTCGAGCCCCTCGACCAGCTCCGGGTCGGTGCGGCACCACAGGCTCGCGGTCATCGGTGACGCCGCAGCCCTGCCCGCGCCGGTATTGCGACCCCGCCTGCGCCCCATCGTTCCGCCCCCCGATCGCATCCCACAGCCCCCCGCTGCAGCATCCACCATACGGGAACGATTGTTCGATGTCACGTGACCAAGCGAAAGTTCTCCGAATCCACGTTCGAAGAAGGCCGAGTGTGCCGAGTCGGACTACATCTCGCGGAAGACGAGCTCCTTGCCGTCGCGGACGAACACCCTGTCCGGCACGTCATACCCCTCCGCCTGCAGCTGCCGCTTGATCACCTTGCTGGTCGAGGTGCGGGGGAGGGCCGCGGAGAGGCGCACGTACTTGGGCGCCCACTTGGTGCCGAGGTCCGGCTGTTCGGCCAGGAACCCGCCGAACGCCTTCGGATCGAACTCGGTGCCCGGGTAGAGCTCCACGGCGATCATCACCTGATCGCCCACCACCTCGTCGGGCACGGCGTAGACGGCGACGTGATTGAAGGCGGGGAAACGGGCCACGATGCGTTCGACCGGGGCCGCCGCGAAGTTCTCGCCGTCCACGCGCAGGCGGTCGGAGGTGCGGCCGGCGAAGTACCAGAAGCCGTCGGCGTCACGGTAGGCCATGTCGCCGGACCACAGGATGCCGTGCCGGACGCGCTCATCGTCGGCTTCAGCGTTGCCGTAGTAGCCCTCGAACTGGTTCACGTTGCGCGTGTTGGCGATCTCCCCGATGGCCTTCTCCGCGTTGAGCAGCCTTCCCTGCTCGTCGAACTCGGCCCGCGGGCATTCCTCGAGCGTGTCGGGGTCGATGACGGCGGTGCCCTCGTCGGCCAGGCCCAGCGACCCCGCGGGCATACCGGCGGTCCGGTTGATCCGCATGCCGCCCTCGGACGTGCCGTACGAGTCGATCACCTGGCACCCGAACCGTCGCGAGAAGGTGTCGATGTCCTTCTCGTTGGCTTCGTTGCCGAAGGCGATCCGCAGCGGATTGTCGGCGTCGTCGGGCCGTTCAGGGGTGGCCAGGATGTAGTTGAGCGGCTTGCCGACGTAGTTGAAGAACGTGGCCTTGTAGCGGCGGACGTCCTCCAACCATGCGGATGCGGAGAACTTCCTGCGCAGTGCGATGCAGCCGCCGGCGCTGACGGCGGGGGCGATGCCGGCCATGATGGCGTTCGAGTGGAACATCGGCATGGCCACATAGAAGACGTCGTCGGGGCCGAGGTTCCGGCGCTCCTGCTGCTGTCGGGCGATGGTGCCCAGCCGCCCCTGGGAGCAGATGACCGCCTTGGGGGCCGAGGTGGTGCCGGAGGTGAACACGAGCGAGAAGATCGTCGCCGGATCGGGCAGGGCGAACCCGCCGCCGGTTCCGTCGCCCTCCGCCTCGAGCAGTGCGGCGAAGTCGGGTGCGTCGCTGGTGAGGATGCGCTCGGGCGGGCACCCCAGCGTCAGTCCGTCGAGAAGCGGCCGGTGCGCTTGGTCGGTGACGATGAGCTGGATGTCGGTGAAATCGATATCGCGTTCCAGCTCGGCGCCGCGGCGCGTGGGGTTGATCCCCACGATGGTGGCCCCGGACAGGCCCGCGGCGAGCACCCAGAACAGGTTCTCCGGCGAGTTCTCCATGAGCAGGCCGATGTGCCAGGGGCCGTCCACCTGCATGCTGCGGGCCAGCTCGGCCCGCGCCGTCGCCTCCGCGACGACCTGTCGCCAGGACCATTCGCGGTCCTCGAACCGCAGGCCGGGGTTCGTCGTCCGCTCGTGCGGCCACGAGCGAGGCGAACGGGTCGGCCTTCGTCCAGATGGTGTCGGTGCGCATCAGCGCTTCTCGCCGCCGCGGGTGACCAGGTAACGGCCGGGGAACTCGCCGCCGCCGTGCACGGCCAGGTCGGTCCCGGTGAGGTACGTGGCGAGGTCGCTGCTGAAGAACAGGCACGCTTTGGCGACGTCCTCCGGGGACTGCCATGCGCTGCATGGGGATGATCGAGGCGACCGCCGCGCCGCCGTCGTCGCCGTAGACCTCGGCGGCCGCGTCGGTACGGATGAGGCCGGTGGTGATGTGGTTGACGCGCACCTTCGGCGCCCACTCGAGAGCCAGTGCCTGGCTGAACATGAGCAGCCCTGCCTTTGCGGCCGAGTACGCGGCCGTGCCGGGCTGCGGATCGTGGGCGGAGACGCTGCCGATGTTGACGATCGACCCGCCGGAGTCCTGCTGCTGCATGACGGCGTTGGCCGCCTGCGCCAGGTAGAACGGCGCAAGCATGTTCAGTGCCACGATCTTGTCGACGAACCGCGTGGAGACGGTGGCGGAATCGGCATCGGGGGAGCCGCCGGCGTTGTTGACGAGGATGTCGAGGCGGCCGTGCCGTCCCGCGACGTCTTGCACCAGCGCCTTCGCCGCCTCCGCGTCGCGTACGTCGAGCGCACGGAACTGCGCGGTGCGGCCGCCCGCGGCAGGCAGCGATTCCGGCTCGGTCCTGCCGCACACCGTCACCTCCGCGCCCGCGGCGAGCAGCGTCGTCGCGATGACGAATCCGATGCCCTTGGTGCCGCCGGTGACGATGGCCACCCGGCCGCTCAGGTCGATCGTGCTGGTGGGATCGGGGGAACTCATGCGGTCCTCGCTTCCGGGGCGTCGGCGTGCTCCGTGTGTCGGCGTGCTCCGTATACCGGGACGAGGCTACCAAGCACTTGCTCGGTTGATTACCCTGGTGGTCACTGAACGGGTAGGTCATACCCACCGACACTTGGGAGCGCATCGATGGGCACATTGGACGGCAAGGTCGCGCTGATCACCGGCGCCGGTCAGGGCGTGGGCGAGGGGATCGCCTTCGCCCTCGCCAAGGAGGGCGCGAGCATCGCTGCGTTGGGGCGCACCAAGGCCAAGGTGGACGAGACGGCGGAGGCCGTCCGCGCACTGGGTGGCACCGCGATCGCGGTGGAGTGCGACGTGGCGAAGGAGGAGCAGCTGGCGCCGGCGGTCGACGAAGTAGTGACCGCGCTCGGCGGGATCGACATCCTCGTCAACAACGCCAACTACAGCGTCCTGGGCCCGATCGCGCAGGTCAAGCGGCACCACATCGAGAAGGCCCTGGCCGTCGGGCCGCTGGCGGCGCTTTCGCTCATGCAGCTGTGCTATCCGGTCATGAAGGAGCGTGGCGGCGGGTCCGTGATCAACATGGTCACGTCTGCGGCCGTCCGATGGGACACGTCGAACTACGGCGGGTATGCGGCCGCCAAGGAGGCCCTCCGCTCACTCACCCGCGCGGCCGCCTCGGAGTGGGGGCGCGACAACATCCGGGTCAACGCCGTCGCGCCGCATGCGCTGTCGCCCGGGCTCAAGGCGTGGACCGAGCACAATCCCGAAGAGGCCGAGGCGTTCGTCGCCACCATTCCGATGGGCCGGATCGGCGAGTGCGAGGAGGACATCGGCCGCGCCGTCGCGTTCCTCGTCGGCCCCGACGCGCGCTACCTCACCGGAGCGACGATCCCGCTGGACGGCGGGCAGGCGCGCTGGGCGTAGACCGGCTCGCAATTCTGCACGCGGCACCGGCCGTCTCCGTCAGGAGGCGGCCGGTGCCGTTGTCATCGCAAGGACAGCGCGTCGTCCAGCGGCGTGCCATCGATGTAAACCTCCACCGAGTCGACGTTGCCGAACTGCAGGGCGGGCTCGGTCAGCTGCGCGCGCACTCGCGGGATGTCGCACTCGCCGCCCATCGTCAGATCACCGGCCAGGCGAACCGTCGCATGGCCGTCGGCGATCGTCGCACCCTGGTACGACAGGTCGGACATCGCCAGCGCGTTGTACAGGCCGGATGCGCCGTAGTGCTGCTCGTCCACCGCGAGCAGTGCGCGGTAGAGCTCGCCGAGCGGGGCGATCGTCTCCGTCGTGACGGTGACGGGCACGGCGCTGTCGCCGCAGCCCACCGGGTGTCCGGTCGCACCTCCGTCGCCTATCGCGATGAAGGTGAGCGAGTGCCGTGCGGTGTGTTCGGGGTGCGAGGCGCCGGGTTCGCCGGACGCCGCCGGGCCGGGGGCGACGGTGCCGGAAGAATCCTGCCCGGGCGGGAGCGCGCTTGATGCCGTGGGACCCGGTTCGTTCTGACTCGTGTCCGAGGGGTCCGGCACGGCAGGAGCCGACGTCGTCGGACCGTCCTGTGTGGCGGCGACGGACGGCGGATCGGCGCTTTGTCCGCAGGCCGCGGGGAGTACCAGCAGCACCGGTGCGGCAGCCAGGACGATCCGTGCAACGCGATGCATGGCGCGCCTCCTCGTATGTACCCACGTTATCGGCGCGCAAGCGTGGCGCGTTGCACGTGATCGCCGTACTGCTCATGCGCGCCGGCATTCGTCGTCCATGGATCGCGACTTCGTGTGCACGAGGTACGGAAACTAGGTCTAGACATAGTTGGTAGTCCAAGTATATTCTCGTGTCATCACGATCACACGAGAGGCGGGAGCGTCATGGTGCAGGAACTTGCGCACTTCATCGGCGGCCGACGGGTGCCCGGCACCAGCGGGCATTTTGCGGACGTCTACAACCCCAGCGATGGTGCCGTGCAGTCGCGGGTTCCGCTGGCGGGCGTCGACGAGGTGTCCGCCGCCGTTGCGGATGCCGCTACGGCGCAGAAGGAATGGGCGACGTGGAACCCGCAGCGGCGTGCGCGGGTGATGATGAAGTTCGCGCAGCTGGTACGTGAGAACGCCGACGAGCTCGCGCGGCTGCTGGCCTCGGAGCACGGCAAGACCATCGCCGACGCGCATGGGGACGTCGCCCGCGGGCTGGACGTCGTCGAGTTCGCGATGGGTATCCCGCACCTGCTCAAGGGCGAGTACACCGAGGGCGCGGGCACCGGCATCGACGTCTACTCGGTGCGTCAGCCACTCGGCGTGGTCGCGGGGATCACGCCGTTCAACTTTCCGGCGATGATCCCGCTGTGGAAGGCGGCGCCCGCGATCGCGTGCGGCAACGCGTTCATCCTCAAGCCGTCGGAACGCGACCCATCGGTGCCGCTGCGCCTGGCCGAACTGTTCATCGAGGCCGGACTGCCCGCAGGGATCTTCAACGTGGTCAACGGTGACAAGGTGGCGGTGGACGCGCTCCTGGAGCACCCGGACGTGAAGGCGCTCGGATTCGTCGGCTCGTCCGACATCGCCGAGTACATCTATTCCAGCGCGACCTCGCGGGGCAAGCGGGCCCAGTGCTTCGGCGGCGCCAAGAACCACATGATCATCATGCCCGACGCAGACCTCGACGACGTGGCGGATGCGCTGGTGGGCGCCGCCTACGGGTCTGCGGGGGAGCGGTGCATGGCGCTGTCCGTGGCGGTGCCCGTGGGGCAGGAGACCGCGGACCGGCTGCGCGAAAAGCTCGTCGCCCGCATCGACAAGCTCGCGATCGGCTCCTACGACGACCCGGACGTGGACTACGGCCCGTTGGTCAGCGCCGCCGCCGTGGCCCGTGTGCGCGACTACATCCAGGCCGGCATCGACTCCGGCGCGGAGCTGGTGGTCGACGGCCGCGAGATCACCGTCGCCGGGCACGAGAACGGGTTCTTCCTGGGCAGCACGCTGTTCGACAACGTCACCAAAGACATGTCGATCTACCGCGAGGAGATCTTCGGCCCCGTGCTGTGCATCGTCCGTGCACACGACTACGAGGAGGCGCTGGATCTCCCGTCGACCCACGAGTACGGCAACGGCGTATCGATCTTCACGCGTGACGGCGACACCGCACGCAACTTCGCCAGCCGCGTCGACACCGGCATGGTCGGCGTCAACGTGCCGATCCCGGTGCCGGTGGCGTACCACACCTTCGGCGGCTGGAAGCGCTCCGGATTCGGCGACCTCAACCAGCACGGGCCGGATTCCATCCGCTTCTACACCAAGACCAAGACCGTCACGCAGCGCTGGCAGTCCGGCTTCAAGGAGAACGCCGACCACTTCGTGCTGCCGGTGATGGAGTGACGGTGGACACGGCGCCGGCCGCGAGCGCGTTCGCGTTGAGCGAGGACGAACGCGCCATCGTCGGCACCGCGCGGGATTTCGCCGTCGAACATGTCGCCGCGCATGCCCTGGAGTGGGACCGGGACAAGCACTTTCCGGTGGACGTCCTGCGCAAGGGCGCCGCGATGGGGCTGGGCGGCATTTACGTCGGCGAGGACGTGGGCGGGTCCGGGCTGCGGCGGATCGACGCGGCGCGTATTTTCACCGAGATCGCCGCGGCGTGCCCCGCCACCGCCGGCTACATCTCCATCCACAACATGGTCGCGTGGATGATCGACTCCTACGGGAGCGACGAGCAGCGCAGACGTTGGCTTCCCGGGCTGTGCGCGATGGAGCTGCTGGGCAGCTACTGCCTGACCGAACCGGGAGCCGGGTCGGACGCGGCGGCGCTGCGCACGCGGGCCGTGCGCGACGGCGACCACTACGTACTCGACGGGGTCAAGCAGTTCATCTCCGGCGCAGGCGTGTCCGACGTGTACGTCGTCATGGCCCGCACGGGCGCGGCCGGCCCGCGGGGGATCTCCGCGTTCGTCGTGGAGAAGGGCGCCGAGGGGCTGTCGTTCGGCGCGAACGAGTCGAAGATGGGCTGGAACTGCCAGCCCACCCGCCAGGTCATCCTCGACGGGGTGCGTGTTCCCGCGGCGAACCTGCTGGGCGGGGAGGGGTCGGGCTTCGCCATCGCGATGAACGGGCTCAACGGCGGGCGCATCAACATCGCCGCCTGCTCGCTCGGCGGTGCCCGCGCGGCTTTCGAGCAGACAGCCGGATATCTGCGCGAGCGCGAGGCGTTCGGTGCGCCGTTGAGCACCTCGCCGGTACTGCAAGGAAGGCTGGCGGACATGGCGACCGACCTGGAGGCGGCGCGGCTGATGCTGTGGCGCGCCGCGGACGCGCTCGACCACGATGCCCCCGACAAGGTGACGCTGTGCGCGATGGCCAAGCGCTACGTGACCGACGCCGGCTTCGCGATAGCGAACGAAGCGTTGCAGTTGCACGGCGGTTACGGCTACCTCAGCGAGTACGGGTTGGAGAAGATCGTGCGGGATCTGCGCGTGCACCAGATCCTGGAGGGGACCAACGAGATCATGAGGATGATCGTCGGCAGGACGGTCGCGTCGTGACAACGGGCGCCCACGCCCGGGAGATCGACGGCGACCCGGCACCCGCGGCCGCAGCGGCCGCCGAAAGGACTGACTGATGAGCACCATCGCATTTCTGGGGCTGGGGCATATGGGCGGCCCCATGGCCGCCAACCTGGTCAAGGCGGGGCATACCGTGCGCGGCTTCGACCCGGTGCCCGCGGCGCAGGAGGCCGCCGCGACCGCGGGCGTGGCGGTCGCCCCCGCTGCTGCCGACGCGGTCGCCGGTGCGGACACCGTGGTCACCATGCTGCCCAACGGGGCGCTGGTGCTGGAACTGTACGCCGATATCCTGCCGTCCGCGTCGCCGGGCACGCTGTTCGTCGACAGCTCCACCGTCGACGTGGCGGACGCGCGGGCCGCACATGAGATGGCCACCGCGGCCGGGCATGCCATGATCGACGCCCCCGTGTCCGGCGGCGTGGTGGGTGCCGAGGCCGGCACCCTCGCATTCATGGTCGGCGGCGACGAGGAGACCTTCCGGCGCGCCGAACCGCTGCTGCAGGACATGGGCCGCACGATCGTGCACTGCGGCGACCCGGGCAACGGGCAGGCGGCGAAGCTGTGCAACAACATGATCCTCGCGATCTCCATGGACGCGGTCAGTGAAGCGTTCGTGCTGGGGGAGGCGCTGGGGTTGTCGCACCAGGCGCTCTACGACGTCGCCTCCCACGCGTCCGGACAATGCTGGGCGCTCACCACCAACTGCCCGGTGCCGGGCCCGGTGCCGGCGAGCCCCGCCAACCGCGGCTACGAGGCGGGCTTCGCGGTGGGGCTCATGGCCAAGGACCTGGGGCTGGCGGCGAATGCCCTGCGCGAGCACGGCGTCGCCGGGGAATTGGGGCTGCGCATGGCCGAGCGCTACGCGGAGATGCGCGACGCAGGCCGTGCGGCCAACGACTTCTCCGACATCATCAACGACATCCGGGACAAGTCCGGGAAGGGGAACTGAACCAGTGGGTGATTACGAGACCATCCTCCTCGAACGATCGGGCCGCGTCGGGGTGATCACGTTGAACCGGCCGAAGGCGCTGAACGCTCTGAATACGCAACTCATGACCGACGTGACCGATGCGGTGGCCGCACTGGACACCGACCCGGGCGTCGGCGCCATCGTCATCACCGGCTCCGAGAAGGCGTTCGCGGCGGGGGCGGACATCAAGGAGATGTCGACCAAGACATTCGAGGACATCCAGGCCGAGCAGTTCTTCGGCCGGTGGGATGTGCTCACACGGGCACGCACCCCCATCATCGCGGCGGTGTCGGGGTACGCGCTCGGCGGCGGCTGCGAGCTGGCGATGATGTGCGACATGATCATCGCTTCGGACACCGCCAAGTTCGGCCAGCCGGAGATCACGCTCGGCGTCATCCCCGGCATGGGCGGATCGCAGCGGCTCACCCGTGCCGTCGGCAAAGCGAAGGCCATGGACATGTGCCTGACAGGGCGGAACATGAAGGCCGACGAGGCCGAGCGCGCCGGGCTCGTGGCGCGAGTGGTGCCTGCCGAGGATCTCCGCGACGCCGCCCTCGAGGTGGCGGCGACTATCGCCGGAATGTCGAAAACCACTGCCGCTATGGCCAAGGACGCCGTCAACGCGGCCTTCGAGACCCCGCTGGCCGAGGGACTGAGGACGGAGAAGCGCGTCTTCTACTCCACCTTCGCCACCGACGACCAGACCGAGGGAATGGCGGCGTTCATCGCGAAGCGCAAGCCGGAGTTCAACAAGGGCTGAGGAGCCGGCGTTCGCACCCGGCCGCAGGTCATACGTCACCGGCGGGGCGGGAGCCCTCGGAGTGGCGCCGAGCCAGGTCGCGGTAGGTCCGGGGATTGTTGTCCACCCACCAGACCGCGCTGCCGCTGAGCGGCCCGCGCACCGTTGCGGGGGTGCCGGTGGCGACGGACTCCTCGGGGATCCGCGTGCCAGGAGTGACGACGGCCCCGGCGGCGACCAGCGCCCTGTCGCCGATCACGGCCCCGTCCTGGACCACCGCGCCGTTGCCGATGAGTGCCTGCGCGCCCACCTCGGCGCCGTGCACTACGCACGAGTGGCCCACGGTGGCGTCGGGGCCGATCACCGTGGCCTCCTCGCCGCCGTGCACCACCGAACAGTCCTGCACGTTCGCGCCGGTCCGCACGATGATCGGGCCGAAGTCGGCGCGCAGCACGGCGTTGTACCAGACGGAAGCGCCCTCCTCGACGTGCACGTCGCCGACGAGCGTGGCGGTCGGTGCGATCCACGCGCCGGGATGGACCTCGGGTGCGGACCCCTCGAAGCTGAACAGCGGCATGTGCGGAATGTAGCGCGTCGGGGGCGGTGCGGGGGCCGGGCCCGGCGAAACCAGCGATCCAGGCCGTGGCGCGGCCTGGCGGCGCTACTGTGACGGGTACTGTTCCGCATCCGGCGAGGTGACCATGTCGCGAGCACAGCATCCCACCCCGGCGTGCGCCGCCGTCTGCGCGGCTGCCTCAGTGGCGGCGGCAGCCCTCGCGGTGGTCGCGGCGCCCGCCGCCTCTGCGACCCCGCCGTCCGGCGTCATTCCGATCCCCCTCGGCACGGTGAGCATCGCGGGGACCGACGTGACCGCGCGCGTCATCGTGTTCTCTCCGGGCGGCACCACGGGGTGGCATACGCACGACGGCGACGTGCCCGGGATCGTCACCGGCGGTTACATCATCCGCACACTGGACGACTGCTCCGTGTACACGGCGGGCCCGGGGGATCCGATGTCGGGCGGGGGCGCCGCGCACGTGGGCACCAATACCGGCGAGACCACCGCGTTCCTGTGGAGCCTGTACATCGACCAGGCGGGTGATCCGCCGGCGATCGACGCGCCCGCTGCGGACTGTCCGGAGCCGTAGCCCCGGCGGTTCCGCGGAACCGCACCGAACGCACGTCCAGGATGCTAACTTCCGGCCATGCTGAAGAGTTTCGGCGCGCGCGCACTGGTCCTGCGCGTGCTCGGCGCGGCGGTACTGCTCATCGGGCTCGTTGCTGTTCCGCGGAACCTCGCAGTGGCCGACGCGCCGCCGGCGCTGGGGGACGATTTCCACTGGGGCGTGGCGATGTCGGAGTTCCAGTCCGGCGGCTATTTTCCGGACAGCAATTGGACGCGATACGCGCAGAATTCCGCCGACCCGTACCTGGATTCGGTCGACTTCCGCCACCGCTACCCCGGGGACATCCGACGCGCTGCGGACCTGGGGGTGAACACCTTCCGCCTGTCGATCGAGTGGGCGCGCCTCGAGCCTGCGCCGGGGCAGTGGGACGAGCAGGCATTCGAGTACTACGACGACGTGCTGCGCGAGATCGTCGACGCCGGTATGCGTCCGATGCTCACGCTGGACCACTGGGTGTACCCGGGCTGGGTGGCGGACCGGGGCGGCTGGGCGAACCCGGACATCGTCGAGCTGTGGCTGGAGAACGCCCGCAGAGTGGTGGACCGCTATGCGCACCTCGACCCGCTGTGGGTGACGTTCAACGAGGGCACCGCCTACGTGATGCAAGAGGTCAAGCACGGCGGGCTCGCGCCGGCGGACGTCCCGGTGATGTTCGACCGGATGGCGCAGGCGCACCGCGCCATCTACGACCACATTCACGCCGTACAGCCCGGCGCCATGGTCACCACCAACGCCTCCTACATCCCCACGGTGGAGCCGGTGATGGACGCCCAGCTCATCGACAAGGTGGCGGGCCGGCTCGACTACATCGGCATCGACTACTACTACGGTGTGTCTCCCACGAATCCGACGGCGGTCTACGCGCTGCTCGACGAGCACTGGAAGGCCACCCTGGAACCGGAGGGGATCTACTACGCGCTGCGGTACTACGCGCGCACGTTCCCGGGCAAGCCGCTCTACATCGTCGAGAACGGGATGCCCACCGACAACGGCGCACCACGCAGCGACGGGCAGACCCGGGCCGCGGCCCTGCGCGACGACGTCTACTGGATCCAGCGGGCCAAGGCGGACGGCATGAACGTGATCGGCTACAACTACTGGTCGCTCACCGACAACTACGAGTGGGGCACGTACGCGCCCCGGTTCGGGCTGTACACCGTCGACGTGCTCACCGATCCGACTCTCACCCGGCGGCCCACCGACGGTGTGGACGCCTACCGCGACATCATCCGCGCGGGAGGAGTACTCGATGACTACACGCCCAGCCGGCCCCCGGCCGTGTGTTCGCTGGTGGACGCGCCGTCGAGCTGCCTCGATCCGGTGGTGGTGGACTAGCCGGTCGAGGGGGCGGGGTGCTCAGCCGGCGTCGACGCGGATCATCGTCGCGACCATCGTGGCGCAGTGCGTCTCCTCCTCGCCGTCCACGCCGAACACGTCGGCCTGGCACACGGTGATGGTGCGCCCGGAGCGGATGACGCGGCCGCGGGCGACGATCCGATCCCCGCGTGCGGGGGCGAGCAGGTTGGTCTTGAACTCGACGGAGAGCACCTCCGAGCCGGGGGCCATCAGCGTCAGCGCCGCGTAGCCGCAGGCGGTGTCGGCGGCCGCAGTCGTCACCCCGGCGTGGAAGTACCCGGCCTGCTGGGTGAGTCCGTCGGCGAACGGCACGGCGATGTCGACCAGCCCCGGCGCGACACGCTCGAGCCGAGCCGCGTAGGTGGACATGAGACCCTGCCGCGCGAACGAATCGCGGATGGTCGTCTCGAACCCGGGATTGCGCACCACATGTTCCGGCATCTCGACAGATTGTCATACCGGGAGGCGGCCCGGAATGGCACCATCGGTTCCGTGAGCGACCATCCGATCTGCGTGACCTGCGGCGTGCAGTTCCCCCGTGGTCACGACACCGCCCGCTGCCCGGTGTGCGACGAGGAACGCCAGTACATCGGCTACGGCGGGCAGCAGTGGACCACGCTCGGGTCGCTCCGCGGCGACCATGCGAACGTGCTGCGCCAGGAGCCGCGCGGGGTGTGGGGCGTGGGCACCGAGCCGTGGTTCGGCATCGGCCAGCGGGCGCTCATCGTGCCGGGCGAGGACGCCGACGGCGCTCCCGCGAACCTGCTGTGGGACTGCATCAGCCTGGTCGACGAGGACACCGTCCGACGCATCGGCGAGCTGGGTGGCCTGGCGGCGATCGCGATCTCGCACCCGCATTACTACAGCGCGATGCTCGAGTGGTCCGACGCGTTCGGCGGCATCCCCGTGTACGTGCACGCGGACGACGCGCACTGGGTGGAGCACTGCGTGCGGGGCAGGTCGGACCCGGTGCGGCTGTGGGAGGGGGACTCGCTCGAGGTGCTGCCCGGCCGCACTCTGCTGAACCTGCGCGTGCACTTCGCCGGCGGCACCGTGGTGCACTGGCCCGGCGCCGACGGCCGTGGCGCGGTGTGTTCCGGGGACATCCTCCAGGTGGTGGCAGACCGACGCTGGGTGAGCTTCATGTACAGCTATCCGAACCTCATCCCGGAGCATCCGGACACCGTCCGCCGCGCGGTGCGGATGCTCGAACCCTACGATTTCGACATGGTCTACGGCGCGTGGTGGGGCAAGGTCCTCGACGGGGAGCAGGCCGAAGGCGGTGCGAAGGCCGCGGTCCGCCGCTCGGCCGAACGCTATCTGCGGCACCTGGGGGAGGTCCTGTGAGCGGCGCGACGGTGACGCAGTCGAGGGAGATCGCCCGCCTGCGGCTGGCCGCCCAGCGGCTGGTGGGCGACGGATTGCCGGATGCGGCCGCGGCAGTCCGCCACATGTCCGCGATGCAGGGCCAGGACCTGACCGGCGCGATGACGTCGGCCGCGCTGCGGGTGACGGGCCGCTCGCGCCAGGCGGTCGTGGACGCGATGAACGCGGGCGCGATCGTGCGCACCTGGCCGATGCGCGGCACGCTGCACCTGATCCCCGCGGAGGACCTCGGCTGGATCCTGTCGCTCACCGGCGAGCGGACTCTGCGCGCCACCGCCCGCAACCGCGAACTCCGCGGCGTCGACGAGGCGCTGCTGGACCGCGCGCGGGCGGCGGCATTCGCGGCTCTCGCGGAGCGCGGGTCGCTTTCGCGTGACGAGCTGCTGGCCCTGTGGTCGGAGGCGGGCCTGATGGCGGACAGCGGCCGCGGCTACCGCCTGCTGTTCACCCTCGCCGTCGGCGGCGACCTGTGCTTCGGACCGTTCGCGGACGGCGGCCAGCGCATCGTCGCGGTGTCCGACTGGATCCGGCCGGCCGCGGTGCCGGCGCCCGACGAGGCGCTGGCGCAGTGGGTGCTGCGATATTTCCGCAGCCACGGGCCGGCGACGGTCCGGGACTTCGCCTGGTGGACCAAGCTGCCGCTGAACGCGATCCGCGCGGCGGTGGCCGAGGTCGCCGGCAGCCTCGAGTCGTGGACGGTGGGCGGCACCGAGTACCTGATGGCGCCGGAGACCCCGGAGCTGCTCGCCGGGACCGGACGCGCCGCCGGCGGGGTTCTTCTGCTGCCGGGATTCGACGAGTTCCTGCTGGGCTATGGCACGCGCGGGGCGGCGCTGCCGGACGAACACGCGGGCAAGGTGGTGCCGGGGAACAACGGGATGTTCCGCGGCACTGTCGTGTCGGGCGGCCGCGTCGTGGGCACGTGGAAGCGCAGGGGCAGCGGCAAGGCGGTGCGCGTCGACGCCGAACCGTTCACCGCGTTTTCGAAGGCGGTGGAGACGGCGCTGCCCCGGCGTTTCGCGGCCCTGCCGTGAACCGTTCCTACCGCGGCACCGGTTCGCCGCGGTAGGGGCCGAAGCTCCACTTGTTGCCTTCCGGGTCGCGCACGGCGAACTCCCGGTTCCCGTAGTCCTGGTCTGCGAGCGGGCGCATGATGTCCGCGCCCGCGGCCCGCACCTTCGCATAGAGACCGTCGACGTCGTCGGTGACGACGTAGGCGCCGAACGTCCCGGGCTCCAGCGCCCATTCGGCCCCGGGCTTGTGGTCGCCGAGCATGATGCCGCCGCCCTCCGGCCAGGCGAGCTGGGCGTGGACGATGCGCCCGCCGTCGGTGTAGCAGGCTGCCTCGACGAAGCCGAGCGTGCCGACGAGCCAGTCGATGAGGGTCCGTGCGTCGCGCGCCTGCAGCGACGGCCACACGGTGGGCGCCGGGGTGGTGGTGTCGTCTGTCGTGTTCATGCCGCTCAGTCTCCCGCGCGACGGTGACCCCCGGCTTGGATGTTTCCGATCTCCTCGTGCACGAACGCACTGGGCGAAGTGTCGGTGAAGCGCCGGAACTCGCGCGCCAGGTGGGCCTGGTCATAGAAGCCGTGGGCGGCGGCGAGGTCGGCCAGCGGGGGACGGAGACCGCCGCGCACGGCGCGTGTGAGCGCGCCGAAGGCGGCGTCGAACCGCATGAGCCGCCCGAGGTCGCGCGGCGTCAGGCCGAGCTCCCGGCGCACCAGCACCGCCAGTTGACGTTCGCTCAGGCACGTCTCCCGTGCGAGAACGGACACGGGGACCGCGCCGTCCGCCGCGGCCAGCCTCGCCCAGACCTCCCGCACCTCGTCGCGCGGGCGGAACCGGAACCGCTCCGCGGACAGGCGGGCGCGCAGGTAGTCCTCGACGACGTCGAACCGGCCGTTCCACGTGGGGATCTCGTGCAGCTGTTCACGCAGCGCGGTGATGCCGGGGCCGAGCACGTCCTCGGCCTGCCACGTGCGCCGGTCCAGCTCGCCGGCGGGAACTCCGAACAGCCCGGGCGCCGCCAGCGGATGCACCGCAATCTGGATGCCCCGCTGCCGTGTGGGCTGCCGGATGTAGGCGGGGGCGACGTGCAGTCCGGCGACGAGGGAGTCGAACGCGGTCAGGTGCCCCGCGTTCCAGTGGGGGAGCGTTTCGGCACCCTCCACCGGGTCGTCCATGCTGACTATGAAGGTGAGCCCCCGCGACGGGATCCCGCGGTGCAGCCCGGCGTCCAGCCCGTCCGACGAGTACCCGTAGAGCGCGAGCACGCCGGGTACCGGCGATGCCCGGTTTACGAACTCGCGGGTGCTCATGGCGGCGCGGCCATCGTTCAGGGCTCCACGAAGTCCCCGGCGTCGCGGCGCAGTTCGGTGAGCACCGTGACGAGCTGCTCGACCCCGGGGCCGGTGAGCCCGGGTTCGGCGAAGACCACGTCGTTGAGCCTGCCGGTGGCCACGCCGGCGAGACGACGGCCCTCGTCGGTGACCTCGACCAGCGTGGTGCGGCGGTCGCTGGGGTGCGGCTGCCGGCGCACCAGTCCGGCGGCCTCGAGGCGGTCCACCACGTTGGTGACGCTGGTGGGGTGCACCTGCAGGCGCGCGCTGGCCTTGTTCATGGGCAGGGCGCCGTTGCGTGCGAACACCAGCAGCATGAGCATCTCGTACCGCGCGAACGTGAGCCCGTGGGGACGCAGCACCTTCTCGACGCGGCTGAGCATGATCTGGTGCGCGCGCATCACCGACGTCACCGCGGCCATTCCGTCCGCAACCGACCCCCAGCCGTGCGCGACCCACTGGCGGCGGGCCTCCGCGATGGGGTCCTCTGGCAGCGGGTTCTGCGGGCTCATAGAGGCCGATTCTACCGATAGCGGACAGGCCGATTATCGGAAGGTCACGGACTTCTCCGCGCTGGAGCGTCGGTCGTGTCCGAGGTCCGGCGGCCGTGCCGGTCACGGGGTGCGGCGAACCACCCCTGAATGGGGGTGGCTGTGCGCGGCGCACGCGGGTATACGTCTATCGGGATGCGACGGGGACGCGGACTGGCTTATCGTGATATGTGACGGGCGTCTCGTCGCGTGCCCCGGCCGGCCGGGTTCCCGCCAGCGGGTGACCCGCCGGCGGAGCACCGACAGCAGCCTTCAGTCGGCACGTGCGTTCACGGCGCCGATCGGTTTCAGGTGAAGGAGTACAGGTGGCACACGACGATCGCGTGGCCATTCGTGACGCCGTCGGCCGGCTGCACAGGGAATCGGGCCTTCCGATGGTCTTCGGCGGTGCGATCACCGGCAGGGACAGGCTCCAGATCACGGAGTTCGTGGGCGCCAAGAGCGGAACCATGCGCGGCCTGCGCGTGCAGGCAGGCTCCGGCCTGGGCGGCAAGGCCATGGCGATGCGGCGGCCCGTGCTGGTCAACGACTACGCCCGGGCCGATGCCATCACCCATGACTACGACGAGGCCGTCACCGGCGAGGGCATCCGCACGATGGTCGGCGTGCCCGTGATGGTCGGCCGTTCCGTGCGCGGGGTCCTCTATGGCGCGCTGCGGGGCACCGTTGCGATCGGCGACCGCGTGATCGACTCCATGGTCACCGTGGGCCGCGTGCTCGAACAGGACCTGGCGGTGCGTGACGCGATGGAGCGCCGGAACCCGTCCAGCGCGATCTTCCCGCTGCCGGACGAGAACGCGCTCGAGGACGCGCCGCCGGAGATCCGCCGGCGGCTGCTCGACCTGGCCGGCCGGGTGGACGATCCCGCCGTGCGGGACGAGCTCATGGACGTGGTCGCCCAGCTGGAGGGCGCGTCGGGTGCCGGTGTGGTTCCGGGCGTCGACAACGGGGGGATGGCCACCGCGGAGCCCCGCCGGGCGCCGCCCCGCGTGCAGTTGAGCCCGCGCGAGCGGGAGGTCCTTGTCCAGGTGGCGATGGGGCATACCAATGCGCTCATCGGCGAGCGTCTCGGCGTGGGCGCCGAGACCGTCAAAAGCTACCTGCGCACCGCCATGCGCAAGTTGGGTGCCAACAACCGGATCGAGGCCGTCGTCGCGGCACGGCGTCTCGGCGCGCTCTGAGCGGCGGCGTGGGCGTGCGCGCCGCCGACGTGGTCATCGTCGGCGGCGGCTCATGCGGCTCGGTGCTCGCGGCGCGGCTGAGCGAGGATCCCGCGTGCTCGGTGCTGCTGATCGAGTCGGGCACGGGCGTGGCGACGCGCGGTCCGTGGCCCGCGCACATCCTGCCGATCGGGCCCGGCTCGCCGCATGCACACCACTATGCGACGACGCTGCGACACGGCGTGGCGGGCACGCTCGTCCGCGGACGGGGTCCGGGCGGCTCCGGCGCGGTCAACGGTGCATACTTCGTCCGCGCCACGCCGGCCGACCTCGACGCGTGGGGGCGTGCGACCGGCGGCCGGCCGGGCCGGACCGTCTGGTCGTACGGCGACGCGCTCCCGTACTTCCGGCGCTCGGAGCACGACCACGACTTCGGATCGTCGGCCGTGCACGGCGACGCCGGTCCCGTGCCGGTGCGCCGCCGCACCGCGGAGTCGTGGAGTGCGGCGACGGACCGTTTCGTCGCGGCGGCCGAGGCGATGGGCTTTCCGGCAGAACCCGATAAGAATGCCGGCGGGCCCGCGGGAATCGGCCCCGTGCCGTGCAATATCGACCGCGGCATGCGCGTGGACCCCGGCTCCGCGTACTTGAGGGCCGCGGCGGGCCGCCCCAACCTCACCGTCTGGACGGGGACGACGGTGCGGGCGCTGCGGATGTCGGCGGGCGCGGTGCGGGCCGTGCAGGTGCTCCGGGACGGCGGGTTGCTGGAGGTGCAGGCGTACAACGTGGTGCTGGCCGCGGGGGCCATCGAGACGCCGGCCCTGCTGTGGCGCTCGGGGATCGGCGATCCGCGGATGCTCGGCGCGGCCGCCGTGCACGCGCTGCCCGGGGTGGGGCGCGAGTTCTCCGACCACCCGGAGATCACGATCCCCTACAAACCGGCCCCGCCGGTCGGCGATCCGGTCTCGGGCGAGCGGGCCGCGCCACCGATCCTCGAGGCCTGCCTCAACCTCGATACCGGCGACGGTGCGGTGGAGATCCGCCCGTACACGGCGTCGTTCGGCGACGCGGTGCCCGGGAATCCGCCGATGCCGCCGGTGCTGGGCGCCGCGCTCATGGCGCCGTGGGGGAGGGGCCGGATGGTTCCGCACCCTGCCGACCCGTGCGGGGCGCCCCGGATCGAACACCACTATCTATCGGACCCGCGGGACGAGGCGGCCGCCGCGGCGGCGGTGGACCTGGCTCGCGGGCTGCTCGACGCGTCGGGGATGGGCACGCCGATCGACGGAATGCCGGCGAACCTGGGCACCTCGCAGCATCTCAGCGGCACGTGCCCGATGGGTACCGATCCCGGCACCGCAGTGGTGGATCCGCGTTGTCGCGTGCACGGGATCGGCGGGCTCTCCATCGCAGACACCTCGGTGTTCCCGCGCGTGCCCAGCCGGGGACCGCATGCCACGGCGGTGATGCTCGCCGAACGCGCGGCGGAGTTCGTCGCGTCCGGGCTCCGCGTTCCGTGACGGCCCGCCGGTGAAACGCCCGCTGCGCCGTCCGGCCGGTGCGCTCCTCAGCGCGGCCGGACGACCCGGTAGTCCGAGGTGTGCCAGAAGGCCCGCATGCTCGTGATCCGTGCATCGTCGTCGAAGGTCATGACGTCGATGGGGGTCACCTCGACGGTGCGCTCCGGCAGAGTCGTGGTGATGCGGAACCGGAACGCGGCGCTGTCGCCGGAGATGCGGCAGTCGAGCAGCTCGGATTCATTGCGGTAGCCGGCGGACTTCGCGTAGAAGTCGGCGATGTCGTCCCTCCCCCGGTGCGGCTCCGTGCCCACGGGGTCCTCCACCGTCGCGTCGGGTGCATACAGGGCGAGCACGGCGTCGGGGTCGGTGGCGCCGACGGCGTCGACGTAGGACTGGACTGTCGCGCGGATGGCATTGCGCTTCGCGGAATCGTCGACGGCCACTGTTCCTCCTGCATGCTGCGGCGGATGCTGTCACGCTCGACGTTATTCCAGGCGGGACGTGTTTGCGATGGACACGCCGGGGAACCAGCGGACGAATTCCGAGGACGATATTCCGCCGTCGGGTGTCGGCCGACCGGGTCCCGGTTGTATGCTGATCCGTGCAGCTGGTTCGTCCGGCCGGTCACGAGGAGCCCCGAAGGCCGAGCCGGACGTCGAAGCCCCGCGCCGCATCGGCGCAGGCGGTGAGAGGGAACCCGGTGGAAATCCGGGACTGTCCCGCAGCGGTGAGTGGGAACGAAACCCGCCATGGAGCACTGGGCGCACGCCCGGGAAGCGGTGGGCAGTAGGTGGCGGCGGTGTGCCGCGGGCCCGCGAGTCCGAAGACCTGCCGGTTGCGACGGGCACGCCGTGCCCGTCGGGCCACCGCCTCGGGGAATGGGCGTGTCGACCGGTTCGTGTCACAGTGCAGGACAACGTGCACGGTAGCGGGGCTGGGTGGGATCCACAGCCGGATCCGCGCCGCAGTCCGGTGCTGCCAGGGGCTCGAGGCGTGTGCGCGTACCGCCGGCGGTGGCGACATCGACGTTCGTACTGGAGATACACGTGGACACCACTTTCACCGCAACTGTCCTGGGTTCCCCCCGCATTGGGCCACGGCGAGAGCTCAAGAGGGCTGTCGAGGCCTACTGGGCGGGACGCATCGAAGCCTCCGAACTGCTGACGACGGGCGCGGGGCTGCGCGCGGACATGTGGGAGCAGCAGCGGGCCGCCGGTCTCGACGCGATTCCTGTCGGCACCTTCTCCCACTACGACCAGGTGCTGGACACCGCCGTCATGCTCGGAGCGCTGCCGGAGCGGGTCTCGGACATCGACGACCCGCTCGATCGCTATTTCGCGGCGGCCCGTGGCACCGGCACGGTGGCGCCGCTGGAGATGACCAAGTGGTTCGACACCAACTATCACTACCTGGTCCCGGAGATCACCCCGCAGACGCGATTCGCCCTGGATCCGTCCCAGCTTCTCGGTGAGCTCGCTGAAGCGCATGCGCAGGATGTGCCGGCGCGGCCCGTGGTGATCGGGCCGGTCACCTTCCTGCTGCTGTCCAAGAAGGTCGGCGGTGCAGGATCACTGCTGGATCGCGTGGACGAACTGCTGCCGTTGTATGCCGAATTGCTGGGTCTGCTCGCCCAGGCGGGTGCGGAGTGGGTGCAGATCGACGAACCCGCTCTGGCGGCCGACCGTACCGCCGACGAGATCGCCGTCGTACGCCGTGTGTACGACGAGCTCGCCGCAGTGGTGCGGCGTCCTGCGATCCTGGTCGCGTCCTACTTCGGGAGTCTGGGCGATGCGCTGCCGGCGCTCACGGCCACGGGGATCGACGGCATCGCCGTCGATCTGGTCGCCGGCGCGGACGCGCTCGCGGCGGTGCCGGGCCTGGCCCGCAAGCATGTGGTGGCCGGCGTGGTCGACGGGCGCAACGTGTGGCGCACCGACCTCGAGCGTGCGCTCGGCACGCTCGTCACGCTGCTGGGCAGCGTCGGCTCGCTGGCCGTGTCCACGTCGTGCTCGCTGCTGCACGTGCCCTACACGCTCGACGCGGAGACCGGCCTCGACGAGCCGCTGCGTTCGTGGCTCGCGTTCGGTGCGGAGAAGACCGTGGAGGTCGCGACGCTGGCGGCGGCCTTGCGTCAGGGGCGCGACGCCGTGGCGGACGCCGTCGACGAGGGCCGGGCCGCGGTGCGGTCGCGGCGCGAGGATCCGCGCCTGCACGACCAGTCGCTGCGCGCGCGGATCGACGCGCTGACCGCGGGGACGAGGGGAAGGGGTGGGGCCGACGCCCGCAGGAAGGCCCAGCGCGGACTCGGTCTGCCGTTGCTGCCGACCACGACGATCGGTTCCTATCCGCAGACGCGGGAAATCCGCGTCGCGCGGGCCGAGCTGCGCAAGGGTGTCATCGACGGCGCGGAGTACCGCCGCCGCATGCAGTCCCAGATCGCCGAGGTCGTTGCGCTGCAGGAGGAGCTGGGGCTGGACGTGCTCGTGCACGGGGAGCCGGAGCGCAACGACATGGTGCAGTACTTCGCCGAGCAGCTGGGCGGATTCTTCGCGACAGAGAACGGCTGGGTCCAGTCCTACGGCAGCCGGTGCGTGCGCCCGCCGATCCTCTACGGCGACGTGCGGCGGCCGGCGCCGATGACGACCGAGTGGATCACCTACGCCCAGTCGCTCACCGCCAAGCCCGTGAAGGGGATGCTCACCGGTCCGGTGACGATCTTGGCGTGGTCGTTCGTGCGTGACGACCAGCCGCTGGCGGAGACCGCGGACCAGGTGGCGCTGGCGATCCGGGACGAGACGGTGGACCTGCAGGCCGCGGGCATCAGGATCATCCAAGTGGACGAGCCGGCCCTGCGGGAACTGCTGCCGCTGCGGGCCGCCGACCAGCAGGACTACCTCGACTGGGCGGTGGGGGCGTTCCGCCTGGCCACCTCCGGCGTGGCCGACTCCACCCAGATCCACACGCACCTGTGCTATTCGGAGTTCGGCGAGGTCATCGGCGCCATCGCCGGGCTCGACGCGGACGTGACGTCCCTCGAAGCGGCCCGCTCGCACATGGAGGTGCTCGGCGACCTCAACGCGGTGGTTCGACCTGGGCGTGGGGCCCGGGGGTGTACGACATCCACTCGCCGCGCGTGCCGGGCGTCGACGAGATCGCGTCGCTGCTCACAGAGGCGCTGGCGGCGGTGCCGGCGGAGCGCCTGTGGGCCAACCCCGATTGCGGGCTCAAGACCCGCGGCGTGGCGGAGACCAAGGAGTCGCTGCGCAACCTCGTCGAGGCGGCGCGGAGCGTGCGGGCCGGGCTCTAGGCGGGACCTGTTGTCGCCGGCGTGCCGGCCGATCGCCTGCGGGCATCTCCGATCCGCGCACCTCGGCGCCATCCGAGCGCCTGTTCCCCTGATCCCCGGGGGAACGGGTGCTCGGATCGGGCATTCTGATCAGTGTTTCCGGGAGCCGGAGGCGGCGGCGGGCTGTCGGTCCGGCCCCTCGCCGGTGTGCCGCTGGGTGTAGGCGACGCCGAGGGCGAGCAGCACCAGCCCGGCGGCGACGAACGCGATCACCCGGAACATTCCGTTCAACGCCGCAAGATCGAACAGCAGCAGCTTCGCGACCCCTGCGGCGGCCACGACGAGCCCGGTGGCGAGGACGACGGTCCGCGCACGCCCCTCCGCCGAGCGCGCCCACAGGAGGGCTGCCGCGGCGGCGGCGAACCAGACGAGGGTCGCAGCGGTGTGGCCGGCGCGGAATCCACCCTCGGTGCCGCCGGTGACCAGATCCGCTGTGCTGATGCACAGCTGGGTCGCCAGCGTCAGCATGACCACGCCGCCGGCGATCCAGATCGGGCCGTCCTCCGTTCTCGGATCGGTGGCCCACATGACGGTCAGCGCGGCTGCGGCGGCGATCGCCACGAGCGAGCTGGTCAGCATCGACGCCTGCATCGACGGGGCGAGGCCGCCGGGCGCCGTCAGCTGTGCGATCGCGCCGGCGTAGACCATCGCCGCTGCGCCCGCCGCCCCGAAAGCTGTCGCGATGATCTGCAGCGCCCGTCGCAGATCTCCGGCCCGGCGGGCCCCAAGGGCGATCACCATGCACGTGCTGAGCAGGCACGGCGTGGCGACCTCGCCGGAAGCTGCGTAGGCGATGGCCGCGAGTGCGGTGACCGCCGCGGCGGCGAGCCAGGTCGTTCGGCACGAGACCGGCACCGCGGCGCGGCGGGAAGTGCCCAACGCGCCGGCGGCGAGCAGTACCGTGCAGACCCCGGCGACGACCGCGGCCACCGGACGATCGAGCATCGTGGGGAGCGTGAACACCGGCAGCGCGGCGGCCGCGGAGCCCAGGCCCAGCAGCGCTCCCCGGGTGCTGGTCGGCAGCAGGGCCATCGCCGACGCGAGTGCGAGGGCGAGGCCGGCGGCCACCGCGGCGCCGACGAACCACGGGTTCAGGTCGTCGCCGACGCCGGCGAACAGCAACGGCAGGGTGACGGCCGCGGTATTGACCACGAACAAGACCGTCCAGTCGCGGCCCACCTGCGGCCACAGCATGGCGGCGGTGCAGGCGAGCATGAAGCCGATGAGCACCTCGTCGATGCCCGCGGTGACGATGGGCGCGAACATGAACAGCGGGACGGACACCAGAACACAGAGCGCCTGGCTGTCCCAGCGGTGGGCATGCCAGGCGCCGCCGGCGGTGATCGCGGCGCCGGCGGCGATGGCGGCGGCCGAGGGAATCCAGTGGTAGATGGACGACGCGGCGAGCGTGTCGAACAGCCCTGCCGCGACTCCGGTGGCCACCAGGGCGATCGCCCCGGCACGACGCTCGGCGTCGCGGCCGATGCGGGCACCCGCGGCGATGAGCGCGACCGCGAGCAACCGCGCCTCCGGCCACCCGCACCTCGGGACGCAGCAGCCCCCCCGGGCCGCGAGGACGAGCAGCATGACCACCCCCACGAGCGTGATGACCGCGCCGCCGGCGGCCAGCCGCGTCCGACCAGGCCGCGCTCGGCCGCGTCCACGAGCCGCTCGCGGGAGGCGGTCGCGGGACGGCGGCGACTGTTGCGGACACTGCGGCGGTTGCGGGTACGGCCGCCGTGGTTGCGGCCGTGGCGGGGACAGGGGCTGTCGTGGGGGTGGGAGCCGTTGCGGGGAAGGGGGAAAGGGTCGTTGCGTCGCGGGCGGCGGCAAGCACTGCGGCGGCAACCCCTGCCGCGGATTGCCGGCGGCCGGGCCGGCCGCCGGGGATCGCTGTGCGGCGGCGAATGCGGCGAAGTCGGCGCTCACCGCGGCGAGGCGGTGCGCCAGTTCGCGCAGTTGGCCGTCGATGCGTTCAGCGGTGGCGGATGGCGCGTAGTCGTTCATGGATCCAGCATCGTCGCGTGCGACACCGAGAACATGCGCAGAACTACTCAGGCGACGTGGTCATTTACGCCTGTGCGGCGTCGTCGTCCAGGTCGTGCTCGATCGCGTAACGGGTCAACTCCACGCGGTTTCCCAACTGGAGTTTGCGCAGCGTGGCGCCTACGTGGTTCTCGACAGTGCGGGTGCTGATGTCCAGGCGCGTGGCGATCTGCTTCGACGACATCCCCTTCGCCACGTGCCTGAGTACCTCGGTCTCGCGGGGCGTGAGCACCGGGTCGTCGGCGTCTGTGTCGGGGGCGCGGGAGATCCTCCGATACTCGCCGAGCACGAGGCCGGCGAGCCCGGGGGTGAACACGGCCTGCCCGTCGCCGGTGGCGACGACCGCCGCCACCAGTTCGGACCGCTGCGCGCTCTTGACCAGGTATCCGGTGGCCCCTGCTTTGATCGCGTCGAGGACGTCGTCGCGCTCGTCGGAGGCGGAGAGCACGAGTACCCGCGCAGCGGGGTGCGCCCGCAACACCTGCGCCGTCGCTTCGGTGCCCGTCCCGTCGGGCATCTGCATGTCCATCAGGACCACGTCGGGTCGGACGGCCGCGGCGCGGGTGGCGGCGGAGGCGACGCCGTCGGCGGTGGCGACCACGTCGAAACCCTCCTCTGCGAGGTCGCGGGCGACGCCGTCGCGCCACAACGGATGGTCGTCCACCACCATCACGCGGAGTGCGGGATGCGACTCGGTCACCGGGAGCCCGCCTTTCGTCCGGTCTGCGCCCCTTCCGCACGTGCGGGGACGGTCAGCTCCCATTCTGTCCCGGCGCCCGGTTCCGATTCCAGGCGGGCGCTACCGCCGAGGTCCTCGATCCGCCCGATGATGGAGTGGGACACGCCCATCCGGCCCTCGTCCGTCGCCTCCCGCAGACGGCCCGGTGCGATACCGGTGCCGTCGTCGCGCACACTGACGACCACCTCGTCGCCCACATCTTCGAGCAGGATGTGAGCGCGGGCGCCGGGACCCGCATGCCGCGCCATGTTGTCGAGGATGTTGTGGACGGCGGCGAGTACCTCGTCGGCCGTCGCGCGGCACAGTTCGACGGCCTCGGCGGGGGTGCTCACGTGGACGCGGTCGTCGGCCAGGGCCCGCAGCGCGGCGCCGAGATCACGCTCCGCGCTCCCGGCGTCCGCGGCGGAGTCCGTCGGTGCGGAGGCGATGAGCCGCCGGAGGCTGCGCTCCTGTTCGGCGGCGAGCTGTGCCAACTCCTCCGTGGCGCCGCCGATCTCACACCCGCGCCGGGCGATGAGCGCCAGAACCTGCAAGACACCGTCGTGCACTTCGCGGGCGAGGTGTTCGCGTTCGGCCGACCGGGCCGCCAGCCCGATCGCCGACGCCAGCCTGTCGTGCGTGACGCGGGCGCGCGTGGCGGCCAGCCCCACGGCCACCGCGGCCGCGGCGAGGAGGATCATCGTCGCGTTCCGCCCGAAGTTGAGGATGACCTCGTCCTTGACGAAGTAGTTCGCGGCGCCGATGACCACCGCGCCCGCCAGTCCCCAGCGCGCCCCGCCGAGCAGCGCCGCCGACAGCACCGCGCTCGCCATCCACAGGGTGGTCGGCCAGGTCTGGTTGTGCGCGATCCACTCCGCGTCGGCGACCAGCGAGGTCGAGAGCATCATCGCGGCCGACGTCACCAGTTCGCTCGCGACCCACACGCCGCGCCGCGCGAACCCGCGCAGGTAGCCGACGGTCCACGCGAGATTTGCGGCGGTGAGCACGCCGAACAGCGCCCAGGTGGCCTTCGGATGCAGCAGGTCCGCATCCACCGCCACGAGGAAGCCGAGCGCATAGAGGAACCCGACGCCGCGGAACGCCTGGGCCGCTCGCCACAGTGGCCCCGCCGGATCGTCGTCGGCAAGGCCCTGGCGCAGCGAGGCCAGCACGGCGGCGGACGATGCGTGATCGCGGGGCCTCCGGGTGCGCGGCGCACGGGGGCGGCCGGTTCTCGTCATCCGTCGATCATGGACCACACTCCGTCGATCAGACGCAAAGCGGACGGGAACTGTCCTGTTCACATGCCACGGTGGGGACATGAACGCATCCGACTGGAATGAGCAACTCCGCTTTCAGATGACCCTGCACTGGGACGAGCAGATACGGCCACGGCTCGCCGGATTGACCGATGACGAGTACTTCTGGCGGCCGGCCCCGGGAGCGTGGACGGTGCATCCGAGAGGAGAGGGCACCGCTCCCATCGAGGGGGGCTCGGGGGACTTCACCATCGACTTCGCAATCCCCGCACCGTCGCCCGCTCCGGTGACGACGATCGCCTGGCGCCTGGGGCACGTCATCGTCGGCGTCCTCGCAATGCGCAACGCCGGCCACTTCGGACGCGAGCATGTCGACTACACGTCGTTCGACTACGCCGGCACCGCGCAGGAGGCGCTGGCGCAACTGGACGCCGAGTACGCCGCCTGGCTCGCAGGCGTCGAACGTCTCGGCGAGGACGGGCTGGCGGCGCCGTGCGGCCCTACGGAAGGCCCGTGGGCGGAGTACCCGATGTCGACTCTCGTCCTGCACATCCACCGCGAGCTTATCCACCACCTCGCCGAGGTGGCGCTGTTGCGGGACCTCTACCCGTCCGCGCAGCGTTGACGGACGGGCTGCGCCGGGCGCGTCAGCGGGTCGTGTAGGCGCTTCCGATGGGCCGCGGCCCGGCGTCTGCGGCCGGCTCTGCCGCGCCGGCCGGCGCGGGCCCGGCGGCGGGGCCCGGTGCCACCGGCAGCGATCCCACGCCGGCGTCGAGCACGCGCATCCCCTCGTCGAGCAGGGCGTGCAGCCGGGCAACCGATCCGGCGCCGCCGGCGGGACAGCCGTCGGGGGCGCCGTCGGCCCCGTCGAGCCACTTCTCGTAGGCGGACAGCGCCACGCCGAGCATCGTCCACGCCACCGACTGGGGGATGTGCTCGTCGGGGCGCATACCGGTCCGCCGCGCCACGTATTCGGCGATCGCCTGGCGCCAGTCGGTGTACATGAGCATCGAATACGCCTGCAGCGGCTGCTCGCCCAGGATCAGCGCCATCCGACGCCGGTGAGTGACGGCCTCCTCGTCGGGGAAGGTGTTGAAGCGGATGAGCACGCGGCGCAGCCCCTCGGCGAGCGGGATGCCGTCGGGGAGCGCGGCCAGCCCCTCCCGCATGCGCGCCAGGTGGCCCTCGAAGTCTCCCCAGGGCACCGCGTTCTTGGAGGGGAAGTAGCGGAAGAAGGTGCGGCGCGCTATACCCGCCGTCTCGGCGATCTCGTCGACGCTCGTCGCCTCGAAGCCCTGCTCGGTGAACAGCTTGATCCCGACGGCGCCGATCCGGTCGGCGCTCGTGGAGGGGCGCCTACCTGCCCGACCGGCGGGTTGTGTGACGTGCGGCATCGGATCTCCTCCCGGTGATGCAATTATGCACCCGATGCCATTACAGTGATGAATCAGGTCACAGTCGCCACCTGGCCGTGGCCATCGTCGAAGGAGGTTCGCATGTCCGACCGCAATGCAGTCCAGGCCGATGCCGTGGACACCGTGGTGGCCGAGGAGTCGCTGATCGAGGAGGTCTCGATCGACGGCATGTGCGGGGTCTACTGATGACTGCCGCCGCCCCCGGGTTCGAGACCGAGCCCGGGTGGCGGCTGCACCCCCAGGTGGCGCTGCGCCCCGAGCCGTTCGGCGCGTTGCTCTACCACTTCGGCACCCGGAAGCTGTCGTTCCTGAAGAACCGGACCGTCGTGGGGATCGTGCAGTCGTTGCCCGAGCACCCGTCCATCGCCGCCGCCATCGACGCGGCCGGTGTCGATGAGCAGTCGCGGCACCTGTACGTGCACGCGCTGACGACGCTCGCGTCGTCGGACATGCTCGTGCGTTCCGGCCAGTCGGCCGCCTGAGCAGCATCCCCGAGCAGTAATGGAGTACCCATGACCGCCACACTTTCGCAGCCGGCGCCGGTCGGTCGCCTCGTCGACCAGTTCGAGTCCGGCCTCGACGCCCCCATCTGTCTGACCTGGGAGCTCACCTACGCGTGCAACCTGTCGTGCGTGCACTGCCTGTCCTCGTCGGGGCGGCGCAACCCGGACGAGCTCAGCACGGAGCAGTGCAAGGCCATCATCGACGAGCTGCAGCGCATGCAGGTGTTCTACGTCAACATCGGCGGCGGTGAGCCCACCGTGCGGCCCGACTTCTGGGAACTCGTCGACTACGCCACCGACCACCAGGTGGGCGTGAAGTTCTCCACGAACGGCCTGAAGATCGACCGCGCCGTCGCCGAGCGACTCGCGGCGTCCGACTACGTCGACGTGCAGATCTCCCTCGACGGTGCCACCGCGGAGGTCAACGACGCGGTGCGCGGCAAGGGCTCGTTCGCCATGGCCACCACGGCCCTGCAGAACCTGGCCGACGCCGGCTTCAAGGACGCCAAGATCTCGGTGGTCGTCACCCGCCACAACATCTCCCAGCTCGACGAGTTCAAGGCGCTCGCGGACCGCTTCGGCGCCACCCTGCGCATCACCCGCCTGCGCCCGTCGGGCCGTGCCGTGGACGTGTGGGACGAGCTGCACCCGCTGCCCGAGCAGCAGCGCGAGCTCTACGACTGGCTCGTCGCCCACGGCGAAGGGGTCCTCACGGGCGACTCGTTCTTCCACCTGTCCGCCTACGGCGACGGCACCGGTGCGGGGGGCAACGGCGGCGGGCTGCCGGGGCTCAACCTGTGCGGGGCCGGCCGCGTGGTGTGCCTGATCGACCCGGTCGGCGACGTCTACGCCTGCCCGTTCGCCATCCACGACGAGTTCCTGGCGGGCAACGTGCTGCGCGACGGCGGCTTCGAGTCGGTGTGGAAGTCCGCCGAGTTGTTCCGTGAGCTGCGCGAGCCGCAATCCGCGGGCGCGTGCGCCAGCTGCAACTTCTACGACTCGTGCCGCGGCGGATGCATGGCCGCGAAGTTCTTCACCGGGCTGCCGCTCGACGGTCCCGATCCGGAATGCGTCAAGGGCTACGGCGAGGCGCTGCTGGCCGACCGCGGCATCGACATGGCGCTGCCGAAGCCCAGCGTCGACCAGTCGCACCGTGGCCGCAAGCGCGGAAGCGGTCCCGGCACGCCCATCCCGCTCAACCTCGTCACGCGGCCTCCGTCGCGCGCATGCGACGAGAACCCGCTGGCGGACCTGCCCGAGCAGATGCGCTGAATCGGCACCCGCCACCTCCCCTGATCACCGGAAAGAAGTAGCAGCACATGGTAAACCCCTGGTTCGAGACCGTAGCCGAGGCGCAGCGCCGCGCGAAGAAGCGCCTTCCGCGGCCCGTCTACATGGCACTGGTCGCCGGCTCCGAGAAGGGCCTGACCACCAGCGACAACATGAACGCCTTCAGTGAACTCGGTTTCGCGCCGCACGTGGCCGGGCTCAAGGACGAGCGCGAGCTCGCCACCGAGGTGATGGGCCAGCCGCTGTCGATGCCGGTGATGATCTCGCCCACCGGCGTGCAGGCCGTGCACCCGGACGGCGAGGTGGCCGTCGCCCGCGGCGCCGCCAACAGGGGAGTGGCGATGGGACTGAGCTCCTTCGCCAGCAAGTCCATCGAGGAGGTCGCGGAGGCCAACCCGCAGACGTTCTTCCAGATGTACTGGGTGGGCGACAGGGACACCCTCGTCGAGCGCATGGAACGCGCCCGCGCGGCCGGGGCCAAAGGCCTGATCATGACGCTCGACTGGTCGTTCTCCATGGGCCGCGACTGGGGCAGCCCGGAGATCCCCGAGAAGATGGACTTCACGGCGATGCGCAAGAACGCCCTGCAGGGCGCACTGCACCCCAAGTGGCTTCTGCAGTACGCCAAGTCGGGCGCCATCCCGGACCTCACGACGCCGAACCTCAAGAAGCCGGGGCAGCCGGCGCCGACGTTCTTCGGCGCCTACGGCGAGTGGATGGGCACCCCGCTGCCCACGTGGGAGGACGTGGCCTGGCTGCGCGAGCAGTGGGGTGAGAACTTCATGCTCAAGGGCGTCATGCGCGTCGACGACGCCAAGCGTGCCGTCGATGCGGGCGTCACCGCGATCTCCGTGTCCAACCACGGCGGCAACAATCTCGACGGCACGCCGGCGCCGATCCGCGCGCTGGGACCCATCGCGGAGGCCGTGGGCGACCAGGTCGAGGTCGTCATGGACGGCGGCGTGCGCCGCGGCGGCGACGTCGTCAAGGCCCTCGCACTGGGCGCCAAGGCCGTGATGATCGGCCGCGCCTACCTGTGGGGCCTCGCCGCCAACGGGCAGGCCGGTGTGGAGAACGTGCTGGACATCATGCGCAGCGGCATCGACTCGGCCGTGCTGGGGCTCGGCCACAAGTCGGTGCACGACCTCAGTCCCGAGGACCTCATCATGGCCGAGGACTTCGTGCGCAAGCTGGGCGCCTGAACGGAGTCGGGCGCCTGAGCAGCGCGACGATGCACGATGGCGAACCCGCGCGGCCCGCACCGGCCGCGCGGGTTCCGCTTGCGGGGCGGGTGCGTCTGGCGGGCCGGCGCCCGCCGTCCGCGGTGCTGTTCGGTCCGCATGTCACCAACCTCGGAGTCGGCCGCGCGCTGTCGTCCGAGCACGCCGCCTACTACGCGGAGCGTGCGGCGGGCGGCGCGGGCATCGTGGTGACCGAGACGGCGTCGGTGCACCCGTCGGACTGGCCGTATGAGCGGGCACCACTCGCCGCGGAATGCGCCGACGGCTGGGCGCGGATCGCCGAGTCCTCCCGCCCGCACGGCACTATCGTGCTCGCCGGGCTCGGGCACCGTGGATTGCAGGGCAGCAGCGCGTTCGGCGACAGGGGGGCGCTGTGGGGCCCGTCGGCCGTGGCGGACCCGGCCACCCGCGAGATGCCCGCGGTGATGGAGCGTGGCGAGATCGCCGCCGTCGTCGCCGGATTCGCGGACGCCGCACGGCGCGCGACCGGGGCCGGGTGCGACGGCGTGGAGATCGACGTCGGCCCGGCATCCCTGGTGCGGCAGTTCCTCTCCGACCTCACCAACAAGCGGGCCGACGGCTACGGGGAGGACCGTGCCGCGCTGCTGCTCGAGGTGCTCGGCGCGGTGCGGGCAGCCGTAGGGGACGCAGTGGTCGCGCTGCGGCTCACCTGTGACGAGGCCGTGTCCTGGGGCGGAATCGGTCCCGACGAGGCGACGGAGGCGGTGCGCCGTGCTGCGGACGCCGCGGATCTGATCACCGTCGTGCGCGGCGGCCTGTACACCGTCGACGCGTACCGCCCGGTGGTGCTGCCGCCGTGGTCGCAGGCACATGCGCAGTGGGATACGGCGCCCGGCTTCAACGCGGAACTGTGCCGGGCGATGCGTGCGGCCGCAGACGGCCGTGCGGCCGTGGTGCTGCAGGGATCCGTGGTCGATCCGGTTGCCGCCGAGGGGTTCCTGGCGGACGGCACGGCGGACTTCGTCGAGATGACCCGTGCGCTCATCGCCGACCCGCACCTGGTTTCCCGTGTGCGGGCGGGTGTTGCGCCGCGCCCGTGCCTTCTGTGCAACCAGGGGTGCATGGTGGACGACCCGCGCAATCCGCTCGTCGACTGCGCCGTGCGGCCGGGTCCGCCGGGGGACTCGATTCCGCCGGGGGAGTCGATTCCGGTGGCGGAGGAGTGCGGGGAGGCCGTGACCGATTGCGCAGAGGCAACCGCGGCGGATCCGCTCGGAGTGCTGGTGCTCGGCGCAGGGGTCGCCGGCCTTGCTGCCGCGCGCGTCATGGCGGTCGGTGGTGCGCGGGTGACGGTGCTCGAGCGTGCAGCGGCCCCCGGCGGGGTACTGCAGGCGGCCGCGGTCGCACGCCCGGCGCTCGCCGGCCTCCGCGGCTGGCTGGAGGGCGAGTGCGCGCGACTCGGTGTGCGGCTCGAGTGCGGTGTGCACGACGGCGCGCGGCGAGCGGCGGAGACGCTGCGACGCGGCACGCCGGTGATTCAGGCGACCGGCGGCCTGCCGCGGCCGGCGGGCGTGCCGTGCGAGGCCTGGGCCGAGGCCGCTGCGGTGCTCGATACCGCGGGCGGGGTTCTACCGCTTCCCGACGGTCCTGTGCTGGTCAACGATCCGATAGGCGGCCCGGTGGGCGTCGCCGTCGCCGAATGGCTGGCCGCGGCCGGCCGCACGGTGCACCTGGTGACGCCCGACCCGGTCGCGGGCGCCGAGCTGGCACGCGCGGGCGACCTCGTCGGCGCCAATGTGCGCCTGGCTCGCGCCGGGGTGACGAGGCACGTGCTCTCGGTGCTGCGCGGGCAACGCGACGGGGCAGCGGTGCTCGAGCACGGCCACACCGGTGAGCGTAGGGAGGTGCCGTGCGTACTGGTGGTGGATTGCGCGCCTCGGCTGCCTGGAGTATCGCTCGCAGGGGCCGTCCGCGCGGGCGACTGCGTAGCGCCGCGCACCGCGCTCGAGGCGATGCGCGAGGGGGAGGAGGCCGCGAGAACCACGCTCGCGCGACGCCGATAGGACGAAGGGGCGTGCGGTCAGGGGCGCGACGGGGGCGGTCAGAGCTCCGTCGGCAGCCCGTCGTCGTAGAGGTCCAGCACGTTGCGGGCGCCGCGGAGCGTGTCGACGACGCACCGCGCCGGCGTCGCGTACAGCTCCGGGTAATCGACCTCGCCGCGAGTCGGATCAATGGTCCACGCCAGTCGCTCGGCGCCCAGCGAGAACCGCGCGTCGATGCCGCCGGTGTTCCCGCGCGGGTCCTGCCGGTGCCAGGCTTCGCAGAGGTGCACGGCGACGAGGCCGTGCAGGACGTGTCCGTCGCCGTGCTCGAGCCGCTGGTAACACAGGCCTGCGGGGATGCCCTGGCACCGCAGCAACGCTGCCAGCAGGTGCGCCTTGGCGTAGCAGAGGCCCACGCGTTCGGCGAGCACCTCGCCGGCGGTGAGCGTGACGCGTGGGTCGCGGGCGTCGTAGGAATGCGCCACTTCGTCTCGGACCCACTCGAAAGCCGTTCGGGCATAGGCCGTTGCGGTGGCAGTGGCGGTCGCGGCGGAGCCCGCCCGTGCCCGCAGGCCGCGCGCCAGCGTCAGAATCTCGGGGTCCGTCGTGTCGACGTAGGAATCGCGGCCGAGGAACGCCGCTGGCGAAGCGGCGGAGAAGCGCGGTGCGGTGCTCGTCATGCCGACATCATCCCGTGTCCGGCGACCATCCCCCTCGATGGGCGCGTCGCACCGGTGCGCCCGGGCAGGGGCACCCGGAGATGCGCGGACGGAACGAGGGCTCCTCACCGCCCGAGCACTTCGTGCGCGTACCGCGCGCCGGTTCCGCCCGGACTGCGGTGCAACAGGTGCTCGGTTTGGGGGGTGCGCCGCAGGTCAGGGGAACGGCAGCGCGATCGACCCCGGCGGGATCATCGCCGCCGCCGAACCGAGCGGGTCGAACGAGCCCGGATCCATGGACCCCGGCGGCAGTGCCATCGACCCCGGTGGCAGCGCAACGGACCCCGGGAGCAGGTCCAGCGACCCCGGTGGCAGGAGCCCTTCGGTGGCCAGCGCAGGGCTGATGCCGGGGCGCAGGTGCGTGCCGCACGCCGGCCATGCGCCGATGCCCTGGCCGGCGAGCACGCGCTCCGCCACCCTGACCTGCTCGGCACGGGTGGCGTGCGCCGGATTGCCGACGCCGCCGTACGCCTGCCAGGTGGGCATGCTGAACTGCAAGCCGCCGTAGTAGCCGTTGCCGGTGTCGATATGCCAGTTTCCGCCGGACTCGCACTGCGCGACGCCGGTCCAGTCGTAGGCTGCGGCGGTACCGGCGCCGAGGGTCAATGCGATGCCGAGCGCTGCGCTCGTCGCGATCGTCGCGCCAAGGGTGCGGGTCATTGCGGGTGCGGCCACGGGGTTCTCCTTCGCGGTCGTTCTCCGAAGCAACTGTAGAGCCTTGGGGCGCTGGATGGTTCGTTTCGGCGGTATCCCATCCCCGGTCCTGGCCTTTACCAGGGATTCTCGATGTCAGGGGCGGAATCACGATGTTCCCGCCAGCCGGGAGCAAAGCCCCAAAGCCCGGGGAGTGCGAAATGCTGTGCGTCACATATCGACCCCTCGCCACTGGCGATGCGCCTGAGGAAGGAATACCCATGGAAGCCCTCGATACCGCACAGAAGTTCTTCCACGCCTGCGAGTCTGCGCAGGGGTGGAACGAATGCCGCCAGTACGCCGAACCCGACGCGCAGTTCCACAGCCCCGCCGGCAGCTACACGGGATTGACGACGCTGGCAGCGTACTGCGACCAGGTCGCCGGGGCGTTCGCCACCACGTTCCGCGGTTCCACCTATGCGCTGGTCGCGTCCGGGTATGACGCGGACGCCGGTATCGCATTGCTGCACGGGATGTCCTACGCCCAGCACACGGGGGACGGCGGGCCGGTGCCGCCGACGCACAAGAAGGCGGAGATCCCCTTCGTCTACTCGATCCGGATCAACTCGGAGAACAAGATCACCCGCCTGGAGAAGCTGTACGACGAGTCGGCGTCGCGGGAGCTGCTGGGCTGGCCGGCTCTGTAGGCGTACGCGCAGGGCGGAGGGGCGGGTCCGCATCGCCACTGTCACGACTACCGTCGGATGGGTGCGCATCGACCGATCCCCGGCCGCTCCGGCCCCGGCCGTCCCGTTGCTGTCGTCCCCGTTGCGGCTGGGCGCGGACGGGCGTGCGACGGTGCTGCGCGACCGTGTCGTGTTCTGCGCACACCTGACCAACCTGGCGGCGGACGGCATGCCGAACGCCGATCATGCTGCGTACTACGAGGCGCGGGCGCGTGGCGGTGCGGGGTTGATCGTCACCGAGGAGCACACCGTGCACGCCTCGGACCGCCCCTACGAGAAGCTCATCCGCGGATTCGACCCGGCGGTGGTGGAGGGCTACCGGCGGATCACGGACCGCGTCCACGCGCACGGCGCTGTCGTCCTCGCCCAGCTCAACCACAACGGTGCGCAGGGCAGCTCGCTGTACACCCGTCGCCCGCTGTCCGCGCCGAGCCCCGTGTGGGACCCGATGTTCCGTGAGGTTCCCCGCCCGCTGGACCGCGCGGGGATCGCGGACATCGTGCGCGGCTTCGCCGACACCGCCCGGCATTGCCGCCTCGGCGGGTTCGACGGGGTGGAGCTGCAGTGCTCGCAGGCCTCCCTGATCCGGCAGTTCCTCGCCCGCGGCACCAATCGCCGGGTCGACGACTACGGCGGCACGCCCGCCCGCCGCGCGCGGTTCCTGCTCGAGGTGATCGCCGCCGTGCGAGACGAGCTCGGCCCCGGGATGATCCTGGGCGTGCGACTGGCGGGGGAGGAGCAGGTCGACGGCGGTATCACGCTCGACGAGGCCGTGGCGCTGGCGCGGACGGTGGAGGCGACCGGCGCCGTCGACTACATCAACACCTCGATCGGTCTGGCGACGAGCACCCTGCACCTCATCGAGGCGTCGATGGCCACGCCGCCCGGCTACGCGCTGCACATCCCGTCGGCGCTGCGGGCCGCCGTCGCCCTGCCCGTGGTGGGTGTCGGCAGGTTCTCCCGGCCGAGCGATGCCGAGTCGGCCCTACGCGACGGCGCCTGCGATCTCGTCGGCGTCGTCCGCGGGCAGATCGCCGACCCGGATTTCACGGCCCAGGCGGTCACGGCCCTGTCCGGCGACGGCACGCCGCGTGTGTGCTCTGCGTGCAACCAGGAATGCATCGGGCGGGTCGGGTTCAACCGTCCCATCCGCTGCCTCCAGAACCCGCAGGCGGGACGGGAGACGCGGCGCGCACCCCCGTCGGACTGTCCCGGCCCGAGCGGAGACTGCGCGTCACCGTGGTGGGCGGCGGCCCGGCGGGGATGCAGGCGGCGGTGTCCGCCGCCGAGAACGGCCACGAGGTCACCCTGTTCGAGAGGGGCCCGCGGCTCGGCGGCCAGATCACCCTCGCCGCCGCGGCGCCGTACCGGGAGGGCCTGGCGGAGATCACGCGGCACCTGGCGCTGCGGTGCGCGGCGGCCGGGGTCCGCATCGAGTGCGGCGTCGCCGTCCGGGCGGGGATGTTCGATGCGGACATGCTTGACGGCGCGGGTGGAGTGCCCGACGTGGTCGTCGTCGCCACCGGGGCGCTGCCCGCCCCGCCGGGGTGGGCGCGTGGTCTGCCGGCCGACGCATACGCGGACGTGCGCGAGGTGCTCGCGGCCCCCGACGGGCCGCCGCACGGTTCGACGGCCGCGGGCCGGGTCCTCATCGTCGACGGACTGGGCTTCCACCCGGCCACCTCGGTGGCCGAGCTGCTCGCGGCGCGCGGCCACGCGGTGACCGTGTGCACGGACGGCATGGTGGTGGGGCAGGATCTGGGTGTGACTCTGGATCGTGAGGGCTGGCTGGCCCGGGCGCACCGGGCCGGGATCCGGCAGCGCACCGACACCGTCGTCGGCGCAGCGCGGCCGGACGGCTCCGGCGTGCGCGTCACCCTCGTCCACCACCCCACCGGGACATCATCGGAGGGGCGGTGGGACCGGGTGGTGTATGCGGGGCAGCAGAGGAGCGACGACGCGCTGTGGCGTGACCTGGCGTGCGCCGCACCCGGCAGGGGACGGCCGGAGACCGCGGGGGCTGCGAGATCCTCCGCAGGGTTCCCGATGTACCGGATCGGTGACGCGCTGGCTCCGCGCCGTGCAGACGCCGCGATCCGCGAGGGCGAGCGCGTGGGGGCTCTGTTGGGGTCGGGTGCTGCGCTGTGAATCTCGCGGATTCGACATGGGCTGAAACGGCCGTGGACCTGCTGGTGGTGCCGGTCGGATCCGTAGAACAGCACGGCCCGCACCTGCCGCTGGACACGGACACCCGCATCGCCACCGCCGTCGCCGTTTCGCTGGACGAGGTGGTCGCACCCGCCCTCGCCTACGGCGCCAGCGGCGAGCACGAGCAGTTCCCCGGCACCGTGTCGATCGGCTCCGAGGCCCTGCGCCTGCTGCTCGTCGAGTACGGACGCTCGGCCTGCCGGTGGGCACGGCGGGTCGTCTTCGTCAACGGGCACGGCGGCAATGCCTCGGCGCTGGCGTCCGCGGTGAAACTGCTGCGCTACGAGGGCCGCGACGCCGCCTGGTGGACACCGGTGATCCCCGACGGCGACGCCCACGCCGGCCGCACCGAGACGGCGGTGATGCTGTACCTGGCGCCGGGCTCGGTGCGCATGCGCGCGGCGGCCCCCGGGAACACGGCGCCCGCGGGCGCGCTGTGGCAGGCGATGCGCGAGGGGGGGTGGCCGCGGTGAGCGTTTCGGGCGTCCTCGGCGACCCCACGGGCGCGACCGCGGACGAGGGGAGACGGATCGTGGAGGCGCTGTGCGCGGAGCTGCGGGCGGCGGTCGATGCGTGGAGTCCGGACGGGCACGGGAGGATCGCGGCGTGAGCGGTGCGCTTCCCATCGGATTCCGCGTCCGCATCGGGGCCTCGGTGCGTGTCCTCGACGGCGGCACGGCGCTGATCGGCGGCGCACCCACCCGGCTTCTGCGGCTCACACCCCGCGCTGCCGGGCTGCTCGCGTCGGGGGAGTTGACGGTGGTCGACGCGGTGACGGGAACACTCGCCCGCCGGTTGCTCGACACGGGCATCGCGCACCCCGACCTCTCGCCGGCTGATATCGGTCTGAGCGCCGAGCCGCTGCACGAGGCGACCGTCGTGGTCCCCGTGCGCGACAACCAGGCGGGCGTCGACCGGCTCCTGCGCGCGCTCGTCGGCGTGCCGGTGATCGTCGTCGACGACGGCTCGCCCACCCCGGTCCGCGCACCCGGCGCGCGGGTGATCCGCCACGCCGCACCGCGCGGCCCCGGCCGCCGCCAGGAACGCGGGGCTGGCCGCCTGCGATACGGCGCTCGTCGCGTTCCTCGATTCCGACACGGTCCCGCAACCGGGGTGGCTGGACGCGCTGTCGGCGCACTTCGCCGACCCTTCCGTCGCGCTCGCCGCGCCGCGCATCACTGCACTCGCCGCCGCGGACGAGCCGGGGACGATGCGGCCCGGTATCGGCCTCGTCCGATACGAGGAGATCCGGTCGTCCCTGGACCTGGGCGCGGCGCCGGGCCCGGTGGTGTCCGGCACCCCGGTGTCGTACGTGCCGAGCGCGGCGATGGTGGTGCGGCGGACGGCGATCACCGGGATCCCGACGGAGTCGTCGGTGGAGGGGGGCTTCGACGAGCGCATGCACGTGGCCGAAGACGTGGACCTGTGCTGGCGCTTGCACGAGGCCGGTTGGCGGCTGCGCTACGACCCGGCCGCGGTGGTAGCGCATGAGCACCGGACGCGGCTGCACGGCTGGTGGGCGCGCAAGGCGTATTACGGGCTCGGGGCGGCGCCGCTCGCCGAGCGCCACCCGGGGCAGGTCGCACCGCTCATCCTCGCCCCGTGGTCCGCGGCCGCGGGGGCCGCGGTGTTCACGGGCACGCGCGCCGGCCTGGGCGTCGCGATCGTCGTCTCCGCGGCGGCGGGGGCGCGCATCGCGCGGACGCTCACAGGTCTGCAGCGCCCGCGGCAGACGGCAGGCCGGCTGCTCGCGCTGGGGTGCGGATCCGCACTGTGGCAGCTTGCGCTGGGGGTGTGCCGGCATTACTGGCCGTTGGCGGTCGCCTCCGCCGCGGTGTCCCGGCGGGCGCGGCGGGTCGTCCTGGTCACGGCGGTCGCCGAAGGGCTCGTCGATTGGTACGTGCGGGACCTGCGCGGAGGCGAGGGCCGTTGGCGGCGCCCCCGGCTGGATCCTGTCCGATACCTGGTGTGCAAGCGGCTCGACGACGCCGGCTACGGCTTCGGTCTGTGGCGGGGTGCGATCCGTGCACGCAGTGCCGCGGCGCTGTTGCCGCGGCGGGGGTGACGGGGCGCCGTCGATCCGGCCCGTCCGCGAGTACGCAGGATTCCTTCCGCCTGTGACCCTGATTACAGTGGTGATCGTCGGAAGGAGGGCCACGGTGGCGGCGAACACGGTTCCCGGGCGGGCGGGGCAGTGGACTGCGCTGCGCCCGGGCGAGGATGCGGCGGCGGTGGCCCGGCGGCTCGGTGCGGCCCACGACCGGTTCGTCACCGGAGGCGCGCGGCAAGCGGGCCGGTCGACAAGGAGCGGGCCGGCCGGCGGATCGTCGTGGGGGAGCGCGGCGGGCGACGTGGCGCTGGCGGCGGACGTACGCGCGGTGGTCCTGGAATCCTGGGAGCGCAGCAGGTGCAGCGGGGTGGACCCGGAGGCGGAGTCCGCCGGTGTGGCCTTCGGCGACGCGGACCTGCGTGAATACCGAGCCGTCCATCCTTTGGCCTCGGTGTTGCCGGTGGTGCGCACACTGCTCGTCGACGATGCCGTGGATGCGGAGCTGCTGGTCGCGATCAGCGACGCAGACGGGCGCCTGCTCTGGGTGGAGGGCGACACGTCGATGCGGGACCGCGCCGCGGCGATGGCGTTCGCGGAGGGGGCCGACTGGAGCGAGTCGGCCATGGGCACGAACGCCCCCGGCACCTCGCTTGCGCTGGACCACTGTGTGCAGTTGTTCGGCGCCGAGCACTTCGCGCGCACCGTCCGGCGGTGGAGCTGCGCGGCGGCCCCCGTGCACGACCCGGCATCCGGCGCGATCCTGGGCTCCATCGACATCACCGGTGGCACTCGGGTGGCCGCACCGGAGGTCCTCACCCTCGTACGGGCGACCGTGGCGGCGGCCGAGGCGGAGCTGCGGTTGCGCGGCATCGCGGGCGGGCACCGTGCGGACGAGTGGCGCGATGTGTCCGCATCGGGGCCGGCGACGGTCGCCGACGCGCTCGCACCGCCGGCCGGCGCCGGTTCGCCGCACGCGCGGCGGCTGCGGGTCCTCGGGGGAGATCGGCCGACGCTGCGTGCCGGCCGCGGCGAGTCGCGGCTGTCGCCGCGGCATGCGGAGATCCTGGTGCTGCTGACCGAACATCCCGACGGGCTGAGCGCCGAGCGTCTCGCTGTGGAGCTCGACGAGCGTTCCCTGGACGCGGTGACCGTGCGCGCGGAGATGTCGCGATTGCGCCGGGTGCTCGGCGCGGACATGATCGCCTCGCGCCCCTACCGGTTGACGGGTTCCGTACTGACCGATGTGATGGCGGTCCGCAGCGCGTTGAGCAGGGGCGATGTCGAGGAAGCGCTGCGCTTGTACCGCGGCCCGGCGCTGCCCGATTCGCTGGCGCCCGGGGTGTCGGAGGTGCGGGAGTCCCTCGACGCGCGCATGCGTGCGGCGGTGCTCCACAGTGGCGATCCGTCCCTGTTGCAACGCTGGGCCGCGACGTCGACCGGCCGGGACGACCCCGTCGTCTGGCAGGCGCTCGTCGCCCTGCTCCGCGCGGGTTCGCCCGCGTTCGTACAGGCCAAGGCGCATGCGGACCTGCTGGAGCGCCGGTTCGGCCGCGCTGCAACCCGGTTGCAACGTCCGCGCACTTAGTGTCGTGCATCACGCCCGGTCGGCCGGGTGGAGAACACGAACCCAAGGAGTGCGCGATGACCGTGTATGCCCGCCCCGGTGCACCGGATGCTGTGATGTCGTTCCAGTCCCGCTACGACAACTGGATCAGCGGCGCCTGGACCGCCCCGGTGGGCGGCGAGTACTTCGAGAACACCACGCCGGTCACCGGCCAGGCCTTCTGCGAGGTCGCGCGGTCCGGCGCGGCCGACGTCGAGCTGGCGCTGGACGCCGCACACGCCGCAGCCCCCGCCTGGGGCAAGACCACCGCCGCCGAACGGGCACTCGTCCTCAACAGCATCGCCGACCGCATGGAGGCGAACCTCGAGTCGATCGCCGTGGCCGAGTCGTGGGACAACGGCAAGCCGGTCCGCGAGACGCTCAACGCGGACATCCCGCTCGCGATCGACCACTTCCGGTACTTCGCCGGCGCGATCCGCGCGCAGGAGGGCTCGCTCTCGCAGATCGACGAGGATACGGTCGCTTACCACTTCCATGAGCCGCTCGGCGTGGTCGGCCAGATCATCCCGTGGAACTTCCCGATCCTCATGGCCACCTGGAAGCTGGCGCCCGCGCTCGCCGCCGGCAACGCGATCGTCATGAAGCCGGCCGAGCAGACCCCCGCGTCGATCATGCACCTGATCTCCCTCGTCGGGGACCTGCTGCCGGACGGCGTCCTCAACATCGTCAACGGCTTCGGCGCCGAGACCGGCAAACCCCTGGCGTCCAGCAACCGCATCGCCAAGGTGGCGTTCACCGGTGAGACCACCACCGGACGGCTGATCATGCAGTACGCCAGCCAGAACCTCATCCCGGTCACGCTGGAGCTGGGCGGCAAGAGTCCCAACATCTTCTTCGACGACGTCCTGGCCAAGGCCGACGCGTACCAGGACAAGGCGCTCGAAGGGTTCACGATGTTCGCCCTCAACCAGGGCGAGGTGTGCACCTGCCCGTCGCGGTCGCTTATCCAGAACACCATCTACGACGAGTTCCTGGAGCTCGCGGCCATCCGGACCAAGGCGGTGCGCCAGGGCGATCCGCTCGACACCGAGACGATGATCGGCGCGCAGGCCTCGAACGACCAGTTCGAGAAGATCCTGTCCTACATCGACATCGGCAAGGCCGAGGGCGCCACGGTGGTCACGGGCGGCGAGCGGTCCGACCTGGGCGGCGACCTGTCCGGCGGCTATTACATCCAGCCCACCGTGTTCGCGGGCACCAACGACATGCGGATCTTCCAGGAGGAGATCTTCGGCCCCGTCGTCTCGGTCACCTCGTTCACCGATTACGACGATGCCATCCGCATCGCCAACGACACCCTCTACGGGCTGGGCGCCGGAGTCTGGTCGCGCAACGGATCGACCGCCTACCGCGCCGGACGCGACATCCAGGCGGGGCGCGTGTGGACCAACACGTACCACCAGTACCCGGCGCACGCGGCGTTCGGCGGCTACAAGCAGTCGGGCTTCGGTCGGGAGAACCACCGCATGATGCTCGACCACTACCAGCAGACGAAGAACCTGCTCGTCTCCTACGCCGAAGGGGCCCAGGGCTTCTTCTGAGCGGCTTCCCCGGCCGCCGTATCCCCCCTCCCCCCGTGGCGGCCGGGGACTCACGCCGGTGCGGGGGACGAGCGTCGATGCCGTCCCCCGCACCGGCGGCCATCCGACCCGGAACACTCGCGAACCGAGGACCGTTCATGACCGCACCCGCGCGCGTTGTCGCCACCGTGGCGGCCCGTGACCTGCTGTGCAGCCTTCGCCGCCGGCACGGTCCGCTCATGCTCCACCAGTCCGGCGGCTGCTGCGACGGGTCTTCGCCGATGTGCTACGGCGCCGGGGAGTTCCTCGTGGGCGACCGCGACGTCCTCCTGGGCGAGCTCGATCTGGCGGCGGTGCCCGGCGCGGTTGCGGCCGAACGCCCCATCGGCGACGACGCCGTGGCCGTGTGGATCTCCGGGCCGCAGTACGCGGCGTGGCAGCACACGCAGCTGATCCTCGACGTGGTCGCAGGTCGTGGTGGAGGCTTCAGTCTGGAGGCGCCCGAGGGCCTCCGGTTCCTCACCCGTTCGCGCCCGTTCATGCGCGCGGAGCTGCGGGCGTTGACCGACGCGCCGCCGCTGACCGGCGTGCAGGTGGAGGCGGGAGTCGTCCCTCCGACGCCCGGATTCCCCGTGGTGGTGGCGGACGCCGCTGAGGCGGAGGCGGCCTGCGGGTTCCGCTGAGGCGCGATACACACGCCGCGGCCTGCGCCGAGCGTTCCCCGCGTGGTCCGGACGCTCGACCCCGCTGCCCCGGCGAGAAGAAGTATTCGGCCCGCGCGGTATTCCATGAATTGACGGAACCGGTCGCGGAGGGAGCGCGCGACGGGGATACTGCGTGCATCACGCGATCCGCTGTCGATCAGGCGTACCGCCCGATCAAGGAGCCGCCCATGCCGCATGGCCCGTTCGCAGGGATGTCGCGCCGTGAGTTCCTGGCCAAAGTCACCGCCGCGGGCGGGATGGCGGTGCTGGCCTCGTGGGCCGGCCCCGTCATCGAGCGCGCCTACGCCGCCGACCCCGCGGGGACGGGGTCGCTGGACGACATCGAGCACATCGTCCTGCTCATGAACGAGAACCGCTCGTTCGACCACTACTTCGGCACGCTGTCCGGGGTGCGCGGCTTCGGCGACCCGTCCCCGGCGTGGAACCAGTACGGCTACCAGCCGGGTGTGGGGCCCACGCCCGACGGCTACGTCAACCCGTTCCGTCTGGACACCAACCGGGGCCCGGCCCTCGACGGCGAGTGCATCAATGACCCCACCCACGCGTGGGGCCCGCAGCACCGTTCCTGGAACGGCGGTGCGATGGACCGGTGGATCCCCGAGCACATCGCCGCGGACGGGCCCGCCAACGGTCCGGCCACCATGGGCCACTACACGCGCGCGGACCTCCCGGTGCACTACGACCTGGCCGACGCCTTCACCATCTGCGACAACTACTACTGCTCGGTGATGGGCCCCACCGACCCCAACCGGCTGTACTGGATGAGCGGCACCATCGACCCCGACGGGACGCACGGCGGGCCGCTGATCACGACGCCGTACCTGATCCCGCAGAACACCTACAGCTGGCGCACCATGCCGGAGAACCTCGAGGAGGCCGGCGTCTCCTGGAAGATCTACAACAACCGGGACCTGGGGCCGGTGTCCGCAGTGGTGCTCGACGGCATGAT
Organism: Tomitella gaofuii; assembly: GCF_014126825.1. Classification (NCBI taxonomy): domain Bacteria; kingdom Bacillati; phylum Actinomycetota; class Actinomycetes; order Mycobacteriales; genus Tomitella; species Tomitella gaofuii. The sequence goes on from NZ_CP059900.1 coordinate 1,511,281, forward strand.
GGGGTGTTTCCGCCAGGCCGCGGATCCCGCGTCGGTGCTGGCGCGCAAGGGCAAGGATCCGACGTACCCGGACGGGTTCCGCGACGATGTGGAGAACGACCGGCTGCCCGCGGTGTCGTGGTTGATACCGCGCCTGCTCGACTGCGAGCACCCGGCGTTGCCGCCGGCCCTGGGCGCCACCGGACTGCTCATGGCCCTCGACATCCTCACCGCCAACCCGGCGGTGTGGGAGAAGACGGCGCTCATCGTCAGCTACGACGAGAACGGCGGGTTCTTCGACCACGTGGCCCCGCCCGTGCCGCCGCCCGGCACCCCCGGCGAGTACCTCACTGTGCCGCTCGGCGGCGTGGACGATTCCGACGGCATCGCGGGTCCGGTGGGGCTCGGTTTCCGCGTGCCGGGCCTGGTGATCTCGCCGTACAGCCGCGGCGGGCTCGTCGCATCCGAGGTGTTCGACCACACCTCGCAATTGCGGCTCATCGAGCGACGGTTCGGGGTGGACGTGCCCAATCTGACGCCGTGGCGCCGCGCCACCTGCGGCGACATGACCTCCACCTTCAACTTCGCCGGGCGTCCCGACCCCACGGTGCCGCCCATGTTCGACGGCTACAGCCGCGTGGGGCCCGCCGTGCTGCAGTGCGGCGGAAGCATGGGCCTGGGGTTCGTCAACATGGGCGCCTCGTATCCGGTGCCGCCGAACAGCATGCCGGTGCAGGAGCCGGGCACGAGGGGAAGGCCGTCGGGGATGGCCTGACTCCGCTCGATGCCGCGCGTGACGGTGCCGTTCGCGGCATGATGGACCGTGCAGGACGGAGGCGATGCGCGGTGGATCGCGACGATGCGCAGCCCGGCGGCGATGCGACGCTCGGGTGGCTCTATGCGATGGTCGAGGCTGCGGAGGAGGCCGACCTGATCGAACGGGTCGACGACGAGCGGCGCAACGGGGAGTTCGTGCGCCTGCTGCGCGACGAACACTGCGTCGACGTCGACGCCGAGGACGAGTCGACGCTGGCTGACGGACCGGGGGAGAGCCGTGAGCAGGATTCCGATGAGGAACCGCCCTGGTCTGCGGGGCAGGTGGTCGGCATGATCGAGCACCTGCTGGGTGCGACGGAGGTGTGGCCGGGGCGCGCGTCCGACGAGACCGACGCGTACCCCGGCGGAAACGAGGGGCCGGAGGAATGATCCGGCCAGACCGTGCGAGGTCGCACGCGTGCGGCACTTCAGGCCAGGAACACCGCCAGGTCCGTGCGCATGGCGGCCGGGTCCGCATCGGGCGTCGGCTCGGTCACGTACACCTCGAAGAACCGCGTGGTGGGCGTGTGGCCGGCGGAGGCGACATCACCCATGAACCGGCCCCACGCTTCGCCCAGTCCGTCGTACGAGCCCAGGTGGCTGGTCGCGGCCACGCGCCCGGCGGGGATCGCCGAGGCGACCACGGTATAGCCGTCACCCAGGTCCAGGGGCCCGGCGAGCGGCGCGGTGACGGGGACGCCGACTGCCATGTCGACGGTGTCGGTGGGCATCCGCGTGTGCAGCGCCAGCGCCGGTCCGGCGGGCGTGGTGCCCGCGGAGGCGAGCGCGGGGAACAGCCGCGGGAACACCGCGTCCATCAGCTCGGGCATGCGGGCCAGGGGAAAGTCGCGGACCTCCACCACGGCCAGCGGAACCTCGGGGCCGTCGAGGACGGTGACGCCGTCGTACGCGTCGGCGGGGAAGTACGGATGCGGTGCGGTCATGGCCGGCTCCTTCCGGTGGGAGTGCGTGCGGGTATGCAGACCGGGCGGCTCCGCGGGAATCATCGCTACCGGAATTCTCCGGGAGTCTTGCCGGTCCACCGCTTGAACGCACGGCGGAAGGCGCTCGGCTCGGAGAACCCGAGGCGTGCGGAGATGACGTCGACGGACTCGCCCGCATCGAGCCCGGCCACCGCGTACTCCTGCAGCACCGATTCGCGCAGCCGGCCCAGCGACGTGCCCTCCTGGCGGAGCATCCGGCGCAGCTGCGGTTCGCTCACCGCCAGCGCCGCCGCGACGTCGGATGCGGTGGGCTGGGTGCCGCGGATGCCGAGCTCGACGATCCGCCGCGCGCGTGCGGTCAGGCCGGAGTCGTAGTCGCGCCGGGACAACAGCCGGCCGGGGGAGTCGCGCAGGAAATCACGCAGCGAGCGCTCGTCCTGCACCACCGGGCTCGCCAGGTCGGCCGCGGCGAACGTGATCGCGGGGTCGCGGCTGCCGAAGGTGATGGGGATGCCGAACATGTGGTGGTACGCGACGACGTCGACGGGTGCGGGGTCGGTGTAGGGGAGTTCGACGGAGGACGGCTCCAGCCGCCGTCCGGTGAGCCAGGCGGCGAACCGGTGCGCCAGCAGCAGGCCGAAGTCGGCGACGACGGAAGCGTCCTCCCACGCGTCGGCGCCCGCCGCGGGCAGCACCGAGGTGTCGAACCAGAACCGCACCCCGGCTTCGTCGAAGTCGATGCGCACGGGCGCCGACGAGGGGAGCGCGGGGAGGAAACCCGCGAGCCGGTGCAGCGTCGTGTCGAGGTCGGGGCAGTGGATGATCGCGTGCGAGAGCAGCGCGAATGTTCCGCGGGGCACGGGCGCGAGCCCGAGGCCCATGAGCTCGTCGTCGGTGATCTCGGCGGCGCCGAGCATGAACCGGGCGACGTGGTCGACGGTGAGCCGGGTGTCGGGATTGTCGAGCTCGTGGGCGGTGATCCCCGCGGCCACGAGAGCGGGGCCCAGGTCGATGCCCCGGCGGGCGGACGCGTGCAGCGCCCGCTGGACGAATCCCACCGGCACCATTCGCACCGCCATGCCGACCTCCTCCCGCGTCTGCAGGGTCCCGGTCGGATCGGTCACGAACGCTGATCGTTTCTGTCCTTACCGCCGTCCCCGTCCGAGCATACGGTGAGGTGGAACGCACCCGGACCGGCCCGTGCGCGGGTCCGGTCGGCACACATGTCCGCACAGGAGGGCCACCGTATGGAGCGCACACTTTTCGACGACGACCACAAGCTCTTCCGCGAGTCCTACCGGGGGTTCCTCGCCGAGCACGTCGCGCCGTTCCATGACCAGTGGGAGGACGACAACATCGTCGACCGTGAAGTGTGGGTGGAGGCCGGCAAGCTCGGGTTCCTCGGCATGGCGGTGGACGAGAAGTACGGCGGCGGGGGGGTGCAGGATTTCCGGTACAACGCCGTGGTCACCGAGGAGTCGGTGCGCGGCGGATACAGCGGGCTCGGTTTCATGCTGCACAACGACGTGATCCAGCCCTACCTGATGAACCTGTGCAACGATGAGCAGAAGGAGCGGTGGCTGCCGCGGTTCTGCACCGGCGAGCTGATCACGGCGATCGCGATGACCGAGCCGGGCACGGGCTCGGACCTGCAGGGCATCAAGACCAACGCCAAACGCGACGGGGACGACTGGATCCTCAACGGCGCCAAGACGTTCATCACCAACGGCATCCACTCCGACCTGGTGATCGTCGTGGCGCAGACGGACCCGTCCAAGGGCGCCCAGGGGTTCTCGCTGCTCGGTGTCGAGCGCGGCATGCCCGGGTTCGAGCGGGGCCGCAACCTCGACAAGATCGGGCTCAAGGCCCAAGACACCGCGGAGCTGAGCTTCAACGACGTGCGCGTGCCCGCCGCCAACCTCATCGGCGAGGAGGGCATGGGCTTCGCCTACCTCATGCAGAACCTGCCGCAGGAGCGTCTGTCGATCGCGGTGGTGGCGGCCGCGGCGATGGAGCAGGTGCTCCAGGAGACCATCGAGTACTGCCGTGACCGCAAGGCCTTCGGCCGGTCCATCGGCTCGTTCCAGAACTCGCGGTTCGTCATGGCCGAGCTGGCCACGGAGACGAAGATCGCCCGGGTGTTCGTCGACCAGTGCATCGAGGCGTTGAACCGCGGCGAACTCACCATCGAAGAGGCCGCGATGGCCAAATGGTGGACCACTGAGAAGCAGGTGGCCCTGATCGACCGTTGCCTGCAGATGCACGGCGGCTACGGCTACATGCGCGAGTACCCCGTGGCGAAGGCCTACATGGACTCCCGTGTGCAGACGATCTACGGCGGCACCACCGAGATCATGAAGGAGATCATCGGCCGCGGATTGGGGATGTGATGACGTCTCCCGTTCACTCCGGCCCCGCGCGCTCGGACGGGGGCGGCGGTCCGCTCGCCGGACTGCGGGTGCTCGAGCTCGGCGGCATCGGTCCGGGGCCGCACGCGGCGATGCTGCTCGGTGACCTGGGTGCGGATGTGGTGCGCGTGCGCCGTCCTGGCGGCCTGGTGCTGCCCCCCGAGGACCGCGACGTGCTGTTGCGCGGGCGTCGGCTGGTCGACCTCGACATCAAGACGCAGCGCGACGAGCTGCTGGACCTGGTCGAACGTGCGGATGTGCTCATCGAGGGGTTCCGGCCGGGCGTGTGCGAGCGGCTGGGCATCGGCCCCGACGACTGCGCGCAGCGCAACCCCCGCCTGATCTACGCCCGGATGACCGGATGGGGTCAGGACGGGCCGATGGCGCAACGCGCCGGGCACGACATCAATTACCTGTCGATGACGGGATTGCTGTCGACCATCGGACGGAACGGGGAGCCGCCCGTGCCTCCGCTGAACTTGGCGGCGGATTTCGGCGGCGGATCGATGTTCCTGGTCACAGGGGTGCTGGCCGCGTTGTTCGAGCGGCAGACGTCGGGGCGCGGACAGGTGGTGGATGCCGCCATGGTCGACGGGGTCAGCGCACTGGGCGCGATGCCGTGGTCGTTCCGCGCGTCGGGCATGTGGCAGGACGAGCGCGAGTCCAACCTGCTCGACGGCGGCGCACCGTTCTACCGGGTCTACGAGTGCGCCGATGGCCGCTACATGGCGGTGGGCGCGATCGAACCGCAGTTCTACGCGCTGCTGCTCGAGGGGCTCGAGCTCCCGGCGGACGACCTGCCGATGCAGATCGACCAGTCGCGCTGGCCGGAGCTGCGCGAGCTTTTCGCGGCCCGGTTCGCGACGCGGACCCGCGACGAGTGGACGAAGGTGTTCGCCGACGTCGACGCGTGCGTCACCCCGGTGCTGACCATGGCGGAAGCGCCCGACGCCGAGCATCTCGCGGCGCGGGGGACTCTTCCGCGTACGGGGCCGGACGGCGCGCCGCAGCCGGCCGCGGCGCCGCGCTTCTCACGCAAGCCTCCTGCGGACACGGGCGTGCGGCCGCAGGGGGCGACGCCGCTGGGGCAGATCGGGTGGGATGCCTAGCGTGGACGCGCACACCGGGGCGCCCGGCCGGGGTGCGGGGTCATTCCCGCAGCCCGGCCAGACGTCGTGCCCCCTCGGCGAGCACCTCGTCGCGCTTGCAGAACGCGAAGCGCACGAGGTGCCGCCACGGTCCGGGGTCGTCGGTGAACGGCGCCATCGGCACAGCGGCGACGCCGATCCGCTCGGGCATCGCGCGGCACAGCTGCGCGCCGTCGTCGTAACCGAGCGGGCGCGGATCGGCCAGCAGGAAATACGTGCCGGCGCAGTCGTGCACGCCGAACCCCGTCGCGCGCAGGGCGCCGGCGAGGACGTCGCGCTTGCGTTGCAGATCCGTGCGGTTGCGGGCGATCCATTCCTGCTCGGTGCGCAGCGCCAGCTCCACCGCGGGCTGGAACGGGGTGCCGCCGACGTAGCTGAGGAACTGCTTGGCGCCGCGCGCGGCGGCCACCAGCTCCGCCGGGCCGCACACCCAGCCCGTCTTCCAGCCGGTGACGTTGAACGTCTTGGCGGCCGACGACACCGTGAGGGTGCGGTCGCCGAGCCCGTCGACGGCGCACAGCGGCACGTGCGGGCCGGCCGGGGCGTCCGCGTAGACGAGGTGCTCGTAGACCTCGTCGGAGAGCACGAGCACGTCGTGTGCCACGACGACCTCGGCGATGACCGCCCGGTCGGCGGCGTCGAAGACGGTGCCCGTGGGGTTGTGCGGCGTGTTGACGATGAGCATCCGCGTCGCATCGGACACGGCCGCGCGCAGACCGTCGTGGTCGAGCCCGAAGCCGCCTGCGCGCGGGACCAGCGGCACCGTGCGGCGGACCCCGCCGGCGAGCGATATTACCGCCGAGTAGGAGTCGTAGTACGGTTCGATCAGGACCACCTCGTCACCGGGTTCCACCAGGCCCAGGACCGCGCCGGCGATCCCCTCGGTGGCGCCCACGGTGATGAGGACCTCGGTGTCGGGGTCGGTGTCGAGCCCGTAGCGGGCGCGGCGGTCCTCGGCGACGGCGGCGCGCAGGCCGGGCATGCCGAGGCCCGGCGCGTACTGGTTGAGACCGTCCGCGATCGCCGTGCGTGCGGCGTCGAGCATGGCGGACGGTCCGTCGGTGTCGGGGAACCCCTGGCCGAGGTTGACGGCGTCGTGCCGGACGGCCAGTGCGGTCATCTCGGCGAAGATCGTCGCGCCGTACGGCTGCAGGCGCCGGACGGTGCGGGGCGGGTGCGGGGCGGGTTCCGGCATGGGGCCCACCCTAGCCGCGCGTCCCGGCGGGGCACTGCCGCCGGACTCCGGGGCGGAACAGGGCGTCCCGCCGCCCACAGTGGTAGAACACGTTATAGAAACGTACGAGAGAGGAAGGAATGCCGATGACTACCGAGGCATACATCTACGAGGCGATCCGCACGCCGCGCGGCCGCGGCAAGAAGACCGGGTCGCTGCATTCGGTCAAGCCGATCTCGCTGGTCACCGGCCTGCTCGACGAGATCAAGGTGCGCTTCCCGGACGTCGACTACGACCGGTTGTCCGACTTGATCCTCGGCTGCGTCACCCCGGTGGGCGACCAGGGCATGGATATCGCCCGCACCGCGATCACCGCGGCCGGCTACCCGGACACGGTCGGCGGATTCCAACTCAACCGCTTCTGCGCGTCGGGGCTCGAGGCGCTGAACCTGGCCGCGCAGAAGGTGCGCTCCGGCTGGGACGAGCTGGTGCTCGCCGGCGGCGTCGAGTCGATGTCGCGGGTGCCGATGGGCAGCGACGGCGGAGCATGGGGCCTGGACCCGGCCACCAACTACGACACCGGGTTCGTGCCGCAGGGCGTCGGCGCCGATCTCATCGCCACCATCGAGGGCTTCGATCGGGAGACCGTCGACGCCTACGCGGCCCGTTCGCAGGAGCTGGCGAAAAAGGCGTGGGACGGCGGCTACTTCGCCAAGTCCATCGTGCCGGTGAAGGACCAGAACGGCATCACCGTGCTCGACCACGACGAGCACATGCGCCCCGGCACCACGGTGGAGGCGCTCGGCGGGCTCAACCCGTCGTTCGCCACGGTCGGCGAGATCGGCGGCTTCGACGCGGTGGCGCTGCAGAAGTACCACTGGGTGGAGAAGATCAACCACGTGCACCACGGCGGCAACTCGTCGGGCATCGTCGACGGCGCCGCGCTGCTCATGGTCGGCTCCGAGCAGGTGGGCAAGGACATGGGCCTGACGCCGCGGGCGCGCGTCGTCGCCACCGCCACCTCCGGTGCGGACTCGACGATCATGCTCACCGGCCCCACCCCGGCGTCGAAGAAGGTCCTCGCCACCGCGGGTCTGACCATCGACGACATGGACCTGGTCGAGATCAACGAGGCCTTCGCCTCGGTGGTGCTGCGGTTCCAGAAGGACATGAACGTCCCGGACGAGAAGCTCAACGTCAACGGCGGCGCCATCGCGATGGGCCACCCGCTGGGCGCCACCGGCGCGATGATCACCGGGACGATGGTCGACGAGCTCGAGCGCCGCGGCGGCCGCTACGCGCTGATCACGCTGTGCATCGGCGGCGGCATGGGCGTGGCCACCATCATCGAGCGCGTCTGATCGTCACCGGCGGGAATTCCTGAAAGGGCAACACGAACACATGACTGACAACATCATCGCCTGGGACATCGACGCCGACGGCATCGTCGTGCTCACCATCGACGACCCCCACCAGGGCGCGAACACGATGAACGAGCGGTACCTGTCGTCGATGAAGGCCACCGTCGACCGCCTCTACGAGGAGAAGGACGCGATCACCGGCGTCGTGCTCACCTCGGGCAAGAAGACCTTCTTCGCCGGGGGCGACCTCAACAACCTGCTGGCCGTGCGCAAGGACCAGGCCACGGAGATCTACGGGCACAGCCTGGCCGCCAAGGCGGATCTGCGCCGGCTCGAAACGCTGGGCAAGCCCGTCGTCACCGCGATCAACGGCGCGGCGCTGGGCGGCGGCCTCGAGATCGCGCTGGCCACCCACCACCGCATCGCCGCGGACGTCAAGGGCGTCAAGATCGGCCTGCCGGAGGTCACGCTGGGGCTGCTGCCCGGCGGCGGCGGCATCGTGCGCACGGTGCGGCTTCTGGGCCTGCAGAACGCGCTGATGGGCGTGCTGCTGCAGGGCCAGCAACGCGGCCCCGCCGCGGCCAAGGAGGTCGGCCTGATCGACGAGGTGGTCGACTCGGTCGACGCCCTCGTCCCCGCCGCCAAGGCGTGGATCAAGGCGAACCCGGACAGCGGCGTGCAGCCGTGGGACGTCAAGGGCTACAAGATCCCGGGCGGCACCCCCGCCACGCCGTCCTTCGCGGCCAACCTGCCGGCGTTCCCCGCGAACCTGCGCAAGCAGCTCAAGGGCGCACCCATGCCCGCGCCGCGCGCCATCATGTCGGCGGCCGTCGAGGGCTCGCAGGTGGACATCGACAACGCGCTCATCATCGAGGCGCGCTACTTCACCGAGCTGGTCACCGGCCAGGTGGCGAAGAACATGATCCAGGCGTTCTTCTTCGACCTGCAGTCGATCAACTCGGGCGCCTCCCGGCCCGACGGCATCGAGAAGACCCCGATCACCAAGGTCGGCGTGCTCGGCGCGGGCATGATGGGCGCGGGCATCGCCTACGTCTCCGCCAAGGCGGGCTTCGAGGTGGTGCTCAAGGACGTCGAGCAGGCCGCCGCCGAGCGCGGCAAGGGCTACGCCGAGAAGCTCGAGGAGAAGGCCCTCAAGCGCGGCAAGACCACGGAGGAGAAGTCCAAGGCGCTGCTCGGCCGCATCCACCCGACGGCCGACGCGGCCGACTTCGCGGGCGTGGACTTCGTCGTCGAGGCCGTCTTCGAGTCCGAGGAGCTCAAGCACAAGGTCTTCCAGGAGATCGAGGACGTCGTCACCGAGGACGCGCTGCTCGGGTCGAACACCTCGACGCTGCCGATCACCGGCCTGGCCCAGGGGGTCCAGCGCCAGGAGGACTTCATCGGCATCCACTTCTTCTCGCCGGTGGACAAGATGCCGCTGGTGGAGATCATCCGCGGGGAGAAGACGTCGGACCGCACGCTGGCGCGGGTGTTCGACTACGTGCAGGCCATCCGCAAGACGCCCATCGTGGTGCATGACTCGCGCGGGTTCTTCACCTCGCGCGTCATCGGCACCTTCATCAACGAGGCCATCGCCATGGTGGCCGAGGGCGTGCCCCCGGCCACGATCGAGCAGGCCGGCCAGCAGGCGGGCTTCCCGGCCGCGCCGCTGCAGCTGTCCGACGAGCTCAACCTGACGCTGATGCAGAAGATCCGCAAGGAGACCGCCGACGCGGCCGCCGCCGAGGGGCGGACGCTGCCGGCGGACCCGGCCGGCGACGTCATCAACGCGCTGGTGGACGCTGGCCGCACCGGCAAGCTCGGCGGCGCCGGGTTCTACGACTACGCGGACGGCAAGCGCACCGGGCTGTGGTCGGGCCTCGCGGGGATCGTCGGCGACGCCTCGTCGGACGCTCCGCTGCAGGACCTCATCGAGCGGATGCTGTTCATCGAGGCCATCGAGACGCAGAAGTGCTTCGACGAGGGCGTCATCGACACCACCGCCGACGCGAACATCGGCTCGATCATGGGCATCGGCTACCCGGCGTGGACGGGCGGCGTCGCCCAGTACATCGTGGGCTACGAGGGCGGCAAGGCCGGCTTCGTCACGCGGGCCAAGGAGCTGGCCGCCAAGTACGGTGAGCGCTTCACCCCGCCGGCGAGCCTGGAGGGCTGATCCGCTTCGGTTCTGCTTCCGCTGCGGGGCCCGGCCGTGTCTTCGGATGCGCCGGGCCCCGCAGCCTGTCCGCCACGCAGCCGTAGAGTGGTCGATGCGCGAGGAAAGGACCCCCATGGCTGCCGACACACTCCCCGCCATCGACCTGGCCGCGCTCGACGCGGGCGACCCCGACGCGTTGCGCGCACTGCGCACCGTGACGCACGGCATCGGGTTCTTCTACCTCGACGGCCACGGGATCGCCCCGCGCGCCGCCGACGATCTGATCGACGCCGCGCGGGAGTTCTTCGCGCTACCGGAGCACGAGAAGCGGGAGATCGAGAACGTCCGCTCGCCGCACTTCCGCGGATACACGATGCTGGGCGGTGAGCGCACGCAGGGACGCGTGGACTGGCGCGAGCAGCTGGACATCGGCGCCGAGCGCGCGGCGGCCCCGCTGGACCCGCAGCGGCCGTGGAGGGTGCTCGACGGGCCCAATCAGTGGCCGGCGGGGGTGCCGCGGTTGCGGCGCGCGGCGCTCGACTGGATGTCGGCGGCCGGGGGCGTGGGCATGCGCCTGCTGCGGGCGTGGGCCGCGTCGCTGGGGGCGCCGGCCGGGCACTTCGACGCCGCGTTCGCCGATCCCGACCCGCTGCTCAAGATCGTCCGGTACCCCGGGGGCGGCGGGACCGCGAGCGGGCAGGGCGTGGGCGGCCACAAGGACGTGGGCGCGCTGACGCTGTTGTATCCCGAGCCGGGCACATCCGGCCTGCAGGTGGAGGTGGACGGACGCTGGGTCGACGCCCCGCCCCGGCGGGGGAGCTTCATCGTCAACATCGGCGAGCTGCTGGAGCTGGCCACGGACGGCTACCTCAAGGCCACCCACCACAAGGTGCTGCCGCCGCCGGCGGGCAGCGACCGGATCTCGCTGCCGTTCTTCCTCAATCCCGGGTTCGACCAGGCGTTGCCGCCCGTGGCGCTGGATCCCGCGCTCGCCGTGGAGGCGCGCGGCGTGGGGCAGGACTCCCACGGGGGCCGGCTGCATGCGGTGTACGGGCTCAACGCACTCAAATCCCGCCTGCGGGCGCACCCCGACGTGGCCCGCCGCTTCCATCAGGACCTGCTGGAGCTGCCCGAACTGCGATGAGTGGTCGGCGGCCGCCCCCCCAGGCGGGCGGCACCGCGCTCAACCGAGGATCTTCACCACCGCGAACACCGCCCCGACCACGCCGGCGACGATGAGCAGCGCCGAGACCACGCGTGACGCCGCGGGAAGGATGCCCTCCACCCGCATGATGAGCCGGTGTCCGGCGTCCTGCGAGCACAGTGCGAGGGCCGCGAGCAGCGCGGCCACGGGCAGCAGCGCGATGAGGACGAAGACGACGGAGAGCCCCAGCCGGGTGGGCGTGTCGTGTTTGGCCATCACGGCGATCGCCCCGTAGAAGGGCGCGGAGGTGAGCGACTGCGCACCCCAGGTGATCACTCCGAGGACGAAGGCCAACGCCGGGTGCACCTTCCTGTGCACGGGAAGGGACAGCGGCGGCTTGACGAAGCCGCGCGCGGCGACCGCGATCACGGCCACGGCGATGAGCAGGCCGAGGACTGCCACGACCATGCCGGACAGCGCGTCGAGGGCACGGTGGATGATGTCGAGGATCACGGTGAACGAGAACGCCAGCGTGAGCGCCAGGCCGCAGATTCCGCCCACCATGAAGGCGACGGCGGTGCGGACGTAGGCCCACCGGGTGGCGCTGGAGATCCACACGTACGACACGGCGAGCAATGCAAGCACGTTGACCGAGTCCACCGCGGCCAGCGGAATGATCGATACGAGCGACTTCATGCGTGGGGGGTCCGCCTGTGCAGTCGGAATGGTCGTGGTCACGGATCGGCACCGCGAGGCGGTTCCAGCAAACCATCCTCGCAGTGCCGTCCGGCGGCCGCGCACCGACCCGCCAGAAAGCGGCCGGACCCGGCCGACCGGACCGGAGTGCGCCGACGCCGTACGGGAGTCAGGAGATGACCGAGGTCATACCTGGTCCGCCCGAATGGCCGCGAAACTGACCGTTGGGTAGCGTTGGGCGATCGACAACCGGATGAGGAGGAAGGTGCGTCCCACGTCAACGCGCTCCGCCGGCCGCGGCGGCACCGACCACGTCGTGGGCCGCCGCACGCGCGTCCACAGCGTCGATCTGATCAGAGTGTCGCTGTTCACGCTGGTCCTGATGGTGCACGCGACCGGTTCGATCAACTGGGATGCGGACCACGTGCGCGGCATGCAGTTCTTCACCATGATGGTGCACTGCGCACGCTACGGGTTCGTGTTCGTCACCGGGTTCGTCCTGTTCCTGGCCTATTACCGCAGCTCTATCACCGCTCCGGCCTTCTGGCGGCGGCGCTACGGATTCGTCGCCGCGCCGTACCTGGCATGGTCGGTCATCTACGTCATCACCGGATACGTGTTCGTCCGCGCGCCGTGGCCGGACACCGGCGCGGTCTTCGGCGACATCGGGACCGCGATACTCCAGGGCAATGCGCAGTACCAGATGTACTTCCTGCTCATCTCGATGCAGATCTACCTGCTGTTCCCCCTGGTGCGGATGCTGCTGCGCCGTACCGAGGGGCACCACGGCAAGGTGATGGCGGGGGCGGTGGCGCTGCAGGCCGGCGTGTTCGTGCTGTTCAGCTTCTACCACCCGGACCTGGACTGGTATGGGCACATGTGGAAGGCGCTGCCCACCTATGCGCTGTTCCTGGTAGGCGGTGCACTGGCCGCCGTGCACTACGAGCGCTTCGCCCCGTGGGTGCGCCGCAACCGGCGGTGGCTGGTGCCCCTGTCGATCGCCGGGGCGGTCTTCACGATCGTCATGTTCTTCGCGACCACGGGCGGCGGGAACATGCCCGGTCTCGCCTACGCGGCGTGGAGCGTGCAGAATCTGCCGTGGTATCTGGCGGCCGTGGCACTGTTCTTCATCGTCGCGCAGGCGTGGGACGACCGCCGCGGGGAAGGGGCCGGGTGGGGCGCCCGGCTCGTCGACTACGGCGCCGTGCGCGCGTTCGGGATCTTCGCGGTGCATCCGCTCGTGATCGACCTCATCCACCAGTCGGGCTTCGTCGACTGGCTCTACGCCACCTACCCGGACACGACGTTGCAACGCAGTGTCCTGCTGGTGCTGGTCACCCTGGTGGCCAGTCTGTGCCTGGTGGAACTCATCCTCTACACACCGCTGGCGCGTGTGCTCGTCGCGCACGACAGGATCCGCCCGCGGCGCACGCCCGCAGCGGCTACTGCTGCCGATGACAGCACGGCCGACGACGACATCGTCGCGCCGACGGCGGGCCCGGCCGATGCCGTGCCAGATTCGCGCGCGGCGGCCCTGCCGGTGCACGCTCCTGTCGTCCCGGCACCGCTGGACCCGGAACTCGACGGTGCAGGTGCCGCCCCGGCGCGTGCGGGGGCGGCGGCCAGGTAGGCCGCAGCCCCCCGGCCGCGTCACACCGTGCGCGACGGGTCCGAGCCGAACAACTGCGCGTGCGCCCGGGCACGGACCACGGTGATCGCGTCGATGATCGTTTCGAGGTGGGCGCGTGCGGTGCGGCGTTTGGCCACCTTCGCGTCCGCGTCGTCCCCGGCGTCGAGCAGTCCGGCCTCGCTGAGATAGGCGTAGCCGCCCTCGAGCATCGCCTTGCCCACGGACGATTCGCCGACGATGAGCTGACGCTCGAGCGCGGTGCGTCCGTAGCGCAGCGACTTGGCGATGATCTCCTGCTTGTCGGTGGCCTCGCCGGGCGCGAGACCGGCGACGACGGTGGAGACGATCCACCGGGCCTCGATGAAAGGCAGCAGAGTGCTGTGGGCGACGAGCGGACGGAATCCGCCCAGCAGCTCGTGCACCGGTTCCTCGCCCGGCCGTGCCAGCGTGGCGCGCCAGTCGGCGTCGTGGTCGGAGAGCACCTTGTCGACGGCCCGGCGGAACTCCTCCGCCGAGGGCAGGAAGAAGGTGGCCCGGAGCATCGCGTGCAGCTCGTCGGTGGTCCTTCCGAAGGCCTCCACGCGGGTCTCGGCGGGCGTGGACGCGACGGTGGCCACGCACACCTCCGCCACCGCCTTCTCGATGAAGTAATGCACGATCGTGTTGCGGTAGTAACCGGCCACCAGGTCCTGGCCCCGGCCCAGTCCGATCAGCTCCACCGACGCCCCGGTGGACCGGCGCAGCACGCCGGTGCCCAGGGCATTCTGGAACAGCGTCTCACCCGCGGCGACGTCGCCATCGCGGAGGATGTCCTCCAGCCGGACGCCGCGCGACTTGAGCCAGCGCACGATCTCGCGCGTCGCCTGATCGAGTTCGACGCGGGTGAGCGCACGCGGCTGTGTGCCCAGCAGCACCAGGCACAGCAGCGACGCCATCGTCACGGGCACACAGGCGTTCGCCCGGCGCGCGACGTCCGTGGACACCTGGCGCAGGAGTTCGGGAGTCGGCTCCGGCGCCACGCCGTCGAGCACCACCGGCTCGGCGAAGTCCAGGTAGATGTCGCCCATCGGGGCTCGCAGGCGGCGGAGGTAGTCGACGAACCAGCCGAGGCTCTCCGCCTCCTTGGGCTTGCCCGCCTCTTCGCGCGCGTACTCGGCGGTCTCGCCGATGAGGTCGTAGTTGATGGACACGGGGATCAGGTGCAGGTCCTCCGTGCCGGTGGCGTGCGCGGCGTCGATCGCGTACTTGAGCAGCCCGAAACGGGGGCGGCCGATGATGCCGCTGCGTGAGCGCGTCCCCTCGAACGACCAGCTCAACGGGAATCGCTTGGCCATGAGGAAGCCGAGGTACTGCCGCAGGGCCAGCTTGTAGACAGGGTTGTCGTTGAACTTGCGCCGGATGAAGATGGTGCCGGACCGGCGGCCGGCGTACCCCACTCCGGCGAAGGCCATGTTGATGCCGCCGATGGAGTGCGGTGCGGGGAAGTCGTTGTCGTACATCACCGACATCAGTGCGATGGCGTCGATGTGCGACTTGTGCGTCCACAGCAGCGCGGACGGATGGTCGCGCATCATCGCGCGTGCGCGTTCGACGTTGGCCGGGTCGGTGACCACTCTGCGATAGCCGAGCGAGGTGATCCAGCGGGTGAGCGTGCCCATCCAGTCGATGAAGAACGTGCTGGGGGTGGCCACGAGTTCGTGCAGGTATGCGCGCGCCTCGGTGCGGATGTCCCCGGCGGGGCGGCCGAGGGTCCTGGCCGCGTCGGCGATGGCCGCGCGGTAGCCGGCGCGCGCCTCGATGCCGGGGATGACGAACCGCGGCACCTTGTAGCGGCGCCCGCGCAGGCCACGCTCCTCCACGTCGAGTGTGAGATCGGCGTGCCGGGCGATGAATGCGTCGAAGGATTCGCGCTGGTCGTCGTCGGCGGCACCGTCGACGGCGCCCTCCGCCTCGTAACGGACGCGCAGGTCCGCGATCGTCGCGCCTTCGCCCAGCACCACGAGGCGACGGGTGGGGTCGTCGCGGCGCAGTCGTCGTGCGATCTGGTTGCGGGGCCGCGCCGGATCGCCCAGCACCAGGTCGCGGAAGCGCGGGGTGGAATCCTGGGTGCCGCGCGCCGGGACCCACGCCCGGCGTACCGGCACCACCGTGGTGTCCTCGTCGACGGAGGCGACGGCGGCGGCGAGCTCGGCCGTGTCGGGCGCGTCGGTGCCGCAGAAGGCGACCCGGGCGTAGCGGGCGCGCGTGCGGCCACCAGGGTGGTGGCCGCGCACCCACTCGGCGAGCGAGGCCATCTCCCGCAGGTCCTCGGCGTCGCACAGGAACAGCGTGGCGGTGTCGTCCATCGGCCGGGCCGTCTCACTCATCGTCGCTCGGCCAATCTGCGAGGGTGTCGAGGTACATCTGTCGCACCTCGGCGATGCGCTCGTCGATCTCGTCCAGCTTCCAGTCCGCGGTGGGCACCGGGGGCAGCACCGCCACGTCCACCGTGCCGGGGTTGATGGTGACCGCGTCGCGCGCCCCGAGCATCTCCGCGTTGCGGATGACGATCGGCACCACGGGGATGCCGGCGTGCATGGCGATGCGGAACGCGCCCTTTTTGAACGGTCCCACCTCACGGGTGTCGAGCCGCGTGCCCTCCGGCGCGATGAGCACCGACAGGCCCTTGTCCGCCATCGCCTCGATGGGCTTGAGCGCCTCGACGGCGGACTTGGTGTTGTCGCGTTCGACGAAGGCGATGTCGGCGAAGCGGCCGAAGGCGCTGATCATCGGGTCGTCCTTGAGCTCGGCCTTGGCCACCGAGGTGAAGTCCCTGCCGATCAGCGACACGGCGATGAACGGGTCGAAGCCGTTGCGGTGGTTGAACAGGAACACCGCCGGCCGTGACGCGGTGAGGTTCTCACGCCCGGTCACGTTCATCTCCACGCCGTTGATGCGGAGCATGAGCGTGGACCAGTGGTCGGTGATGAAGTTGATCGCGCTGCGGCGGTTGCGGGCCAGCAGCCCTTTGGCGGCGCCCAGCCCGGCGATCGGCAGGAAGGTGCTGAAGCCGATGAGCGTGCGGATCGAAGACCCTGCGCCGCGGCTGGACAGCCGGGTCACCGGCCAGCCCCGCTTGCCGGCGATCTTGGCCATCGTCTCGCCGGGGTTCGTGGGGCGCGGCTTGCCGACGAGGTACATCAGCGCGACGTCCTCGTCGCCATCGGCGTAGAAGTAGCTCCGGTCGAGGTCGACGCCGTGGTCGGCGGCGAACTGCTGCGCGGCGTACGCCTTGGTGTCGCCCCAGATGACGGGCTTCGCGACGTGGCCGGTGAGCACACCGTCGTCGTCTTCGAACCGGTTGCACACCACGTGCTCGATACCGAGGGCGTCGGCCACCGGCTGCACCTGGAAGGTGGTCGCGGACGAGGTGAGCACCACGGTGTGGCCGGCGTCCTGATGGGCGCGCACGATCTCGCGCATCTCGGGGTAGATGCGGCCGGCGACCTTCTTCTTGTACAGCCGCAGCGCCATCTCGTCGAGATCTTCGACGGTGCGGCCGGCCCAGGTGTGCGCGCCGAGGTCGAGCAGCTCGGCGAACGTGTCCGGGTTGAGCCCGCCGCCGCCGACCATCACGCCGAGGGTGCGCAGCACGTCGACGGGGCCGTACTCGCCGGCCTTCATCCGCTCCTCGGTGAGGTAGCGGGCGGTGTAGCCGGCGACGAGCGTGCCGTCGAGGTCGAAGAACGCGCCCACCGCGGGTCCTTCGGGCCCGCCCGCGATCTCCTCCACGGTGCCGGGCAGTCTGAGATTCTTGGCCGCCATCTACTTGTCCCCGTCCTTCGTCGCCGGTGCCTTGCGCGCGGCGGTCTTGCGAGCTGGTGTCCGGCTTGTGGCCGGCTTCGGCGCGGGCTTGCGCGCCGGCGCCGGGACAGCGGCGGCGTCCTTCGCCGTCGACGAGGGGGCCTCGGCGAGGACCTCGTCGAAGCCGGCGGTGAGCGCCTGTTCGAGCGCTTCGGTGTCGCTGAACGCGGCGGTGTCGTAGTTGACGCCGACGAAACACTTGCCGGCGAACGAGACCATCGTCGCCATCATCGCGACCCCCGGCAGCGGTCCGATGGGCACGCTGCGGGTGATGCGGGTCCCGGCGATATAGCGTTCGGCCACCTTGCCGGGGACGTTGCTGGCCTGCACGTCGATGCCGAGGCTGCCGGTGCCCGTGCCGGCGAGCAGCTGCTGCGGCAGCCAGGACAGCACGGGGGCGAGGATCGCCGTGGGATCGATGGACGATCCGGAGCGGGCGTGCAGCACGCACTTGCGGATGGCGAGCATGCGCGTGGCCACGTCCGGTTCGGCCACCGGCAGCCCCATCGTGATGGCGGACCACTGGTTGCCCGCGGTGGCGTCGCCGCCGGCGCGGGCATTGACCGGCATGGCGAGGTTGAGCGAGTCGATGGGCACGCCGAGGCGTTCGTGGTAGATGCGCATGGCGCCCGCGATGCCCGCCAAGTAGGCGTCGTTGACCGAGCAGCCGTGCGTCTTGGCGGCCGCGCGGATGTCGGCCAGCGGGAAGTCGAGGGTGCTGAAGCGGTGGTCGAGTCCGCGGCGTCGTAGCAGCGGAGAAGGCTCGGCGGCCGCCGAATCGGCGAGCTTGCGCAGGTCGTCGATGGTGCGTGCGGCGGATCCCACCGCGGCGCGCGGGTCGGTGACGGCGTTCCCCGCGCGGCGGGCGATGCCGGCGGCGCGCGAGAGCGACCCGAGTACGAGCCGCTGGGGGAGCCCGCGGACCGCCGACTGCGTCAACTCGAGCGGGGTGACGTCCTGCGGCACGGGTACCGGGGGCATCGGCTCGGGGGACGGGCCGCGGCTGTCCTGGTGGATCATCTGGTCCAACAGCATGCCGCCGACCCCGTCGGTCACGGTGTGGCTGAGCTTCCAGAGCAGTGCGGCCTTCGCGTCGGGCTCGTCGAGGCCTTCCACCAGCGTGGCCTCCCAGAGGGGGCGGCCCGGGTCGAGCGGCGTGGCGTGCAGGACCTCGGCCAGGTCGAGCAGGTCACGCAACGCACCGGGCCCGGGCAGCACCACGCGGCGCAGGTGGTATGCGAGCGAGAAGTCCGGGTCCACCACCCAGCGCGCGGGCGCCAGCGGCAGCAACGGGGCCACCACCCGCTGACGCAGCCGCGGCACCACACGCGACGCGCGGTCGATCTGCTCGCGCAAGGTCGCGAAGTCGGGGACCTCGTCGAGCGTCTCGATGAACATCAGCGACGTCCGCGAATGGGCGTCCATGTCGGCCCGGAACATCATGTAGTCGAAGGCGCTGAGTCTGTCGTCGAATTGCACTGTCGTATCGCCCATCGGCTGCGCACCCTCCCAGGAGTCGCCACGGCCTCCGCGTGGCGCGAGTCGTCGTTCGGCGAAGGCGACGTCCGGCGCCCATTCCGTCCCGCGTCACCTCGCTGCCGTGGTCCGTCGCACAGCGGGCCCCGGCATGTGACAAGCATTGCAGGACGGCGCCGAGAATGTGCGGCGAATACTGGTGATCGGGAGGTCAGGTGCGGGTGGCCGCGGCCCATTCCAGGAATCGTTCGATTCCCCGTACGGACGCCCGCGTGCGGATCGAGTGCAGATGGTCGTAGGCGTGCTGCGCCCCGGGCAGCTCCGCGAAGGCGACGACGCTGTCCGAGACCGCGCGCAGGTGGCGGACGAAGTGCCGGGACTCGTCGATCTCCACGCCGGTGTCGTCGGTCCCGTGCAGGACGAAGAACGGCGGCGCGACGGCGTCGGCGTGCAGCAGCGGCGACGCCAGCGCGAAGTCCGCCGCGTCGTCGACGGGGTCCTTCTTGAGGATCATCGGCGCCAGGAAGCGGTCGCGTCGCTTGGTCGCGTGCGCGGTCCCGGACTGCGCGGTGAAGTCGTAGATGCCGTACTGGGGCACCGCGGCCTGGACCGAGGTGTCCGCGCCGTCGGCCAGGTGCGGCTGCAGCCGCGGGTCGTCGGGGGTGAGTGCGGCGAGCGACGCCAGGTGCGCGCCGGCGGAGCCGCCCGTGATCGCGATGAACGACGGGTCCGCGCCGTACTCGGCGGCGTGCGCGCGCACCCATGCGATGGCGCTCTTCACATCGAGGATCTGGGCGGGGAAAGGGTCCTTGGGGCACAGGCGGTAGTTGATGCTCACGCACACCCAGCCGCGCGCGGCCATCCGGTGCAGCAGCGGCAGCGCCTCGTACCGCTTGTCGCTGCCCATCCACATCCCGCCGTGGACGTGCAACAGAACGGGCGCCGGGCCGGACCCTCCACCGGGGCGCGTCCCGCTGCGCGAGCGGTAGACGTCGAGGCGGCACAGTTTCTCCGCCCGGGCCCGTGCCGCGGGACCGTCCGCGGCGGGGACGCCGGCCGGGCCGAAGTAGGGGATGTCGCGCAGCACTTCGACGTCGCCTGGCCGCATGGGCACGGGGGACAGGCGCGCGGCGAGGCGCTCGCGTCCGCCGGCGGGCGGCCGGGAGCGGCCGATCGCCTCGTCCAGCGCGGAGTCCACCGCGCGGCCCGTGGCCAGGGCCCGGCGGACGAGCTCGGCCTGCCCGGCGATGGTCAGGGCGGACACCGCGGCGGACGCGGCACCGCGCCGCCGCGCCACGCCGACGGCGGCGTCCGCGGCGGAGGCGCCCAGCAGATACGGCGACAGCTCGTTGACCGGGCCGCCCACCATCATCGAGCCCGCGCCCAGCCAGTAGTTCGACGGCGGTGCCACGGAGTTGAGCGTCGCCGCGGCGCCTGCCCACAAGCGGGAGGGGACGCCGCCCGTCACGCGGGTCATCGCACGCAGCGGGCCGCGTCCGCGTCCGCCGTCGCCGTGGTTACGCCGTCCTGATCCACTCGCACCCCGTTCCATGGCCGCTGATGGTATGCGCGGCGTCACGTTTTGTCGCGGATGAGTTCCGGTCCGGAGCCGGGGCCGCCGCCGTGGCGGAAGGCGCGGGCTCCGGCGCGGGTGGCACGATGGCGGAGGACACGAGGGTGCGGGGCGCGCCGGCGCGGCCGGCATCACCAGGCTTCGCGACACGATCAGAGGGAGTTCACTGTGGGAGAGGTCAAGGCGGTCAGCGAGATCGACATCGTCGCGGAGCCGTCGGCGGTGCTCGAGGCCATCGCCGACTATGCGACGGTGCGTCCGAAGATCCTCCCGTCCCAGTACCGCGACTATGCGGTGGTGCAGGGCGGGCAGGGGGACGGCACCCTCGTGCGCTGGACGCTGCAAGCGACCAAGAAGCGCGTGCGGTACGTCGAGGCGGCCGTCTCGGTGAAGGGCGACACCGTGACGGAGACCGACGCCAATTCGACGATGGTCACGACGTGGACGGTCACCCCGATCGCCGACGGGGCGCGCGTGGCGGTGGAGACCGCGTGGGCGGGAGCCGGCGGCATCGGCGGCGTGTTCGAGGGTCTTTTCGCCCCGCTGGGATTGCGGAAGATCCAGGGGGAGACCCTCGCGAACCTGGCCAAGCAGGTCAAGTAGCCGGGTGGCCCCCCGGCGGCGCGCACGCGTGCCGCCGGGGGCACCGCGTCAGCCGCGTGCCGGCCACACCGGGGTGATCGGCCAGGGGCGCTCCCGCTCGAGTTGCGCGGCGACCCGGATCAGCAGGTCTTCGCGGCCGAAGGCCGCCACCAGCTGCACACCGACGGGCATGCCGTCGCGGTCGGTGCCCAGTGGCAACGAGATCGCCGGCTGGCCGGTGATGTTGAACGGGCTGGTGAGCCCTCCGTAGACGGCACCGTGCGTCCAGATGGCCTCCACGGAGCCTGCGTCCAGCAGGCCCAGCGGCGGCGTCAGTGCGCCCAGCGTCGGCAGCAGGAGCAGGTCGTGATCGGCGAAGAACGCGCCGACCGTCCCGGCCACGGCCGCCAGCTTGTCCAGAGCGACGCCGAAGTCGGCGGCGCTCAGTTTCTTGGTGCGCTCGTAGATCATCCGGCCGACCGCCTCGAGGTCGTCGTCGCGGAGCCCGCGGCCGAGCGCGGCCAGCCGGGCGTCGACCGACGCGGTCATCGACACCGCCATCCCCGTCGACATGGGTGCCGCCATGTCGTCGAGCGGGAACGTGGGCGCGCCGGGGGCGACGCGGTGCCCCAGGCCGGACAGCACCGTCGCGATGTCCTCGACAGCGGCGGCGCAGTCGTCGTGCACAGGTCGGCCGTCGGGGAAACACGTCATCGTCGCGATCGTCAGCATGCCGGGGTCGGCCCCCACCTCCTCGGAGTAGGGGCGCGCCGGCTGCACGATCGTGACCGGGTCGCCGATGCGCGGTGCGGAGACGACGTCCAGCAGCAGCGCGGAGTCGCGCACGCTGCGGGTGACGGCGTGCTGCACCGACAGCGGGGCGCCCAGCGGGTTGCCCGCGCACGTGCGTCCGCGTGACGGCTTGAGCCCCACGAGCCCGGTCATGGCCGCGGGGATGCGGATCGAACCGCCGCCGTCGCTGGCGTGCGCGGCGGGCAGGATGCCCGCGGCCACGGCCGCCGACGCGCCGCCGGACGACCCGCCGGGGGAGCGGTCCAGGTCGTGGGGGTTGCGTGCGGGGCCGAACAGGGCGGGCTCCGTGGACGCGTTCTGGCCCCACTCCGGGGTGTTCGTCTTGCCGACGACGGCCAGGCCCGCGCGCCGGTACGCCGACACGATCGGGGAGTCGGCGGTGGCCGTCGCGTCCGCGAACAGGCGGCTCCCGTTGGTGGTGGGCAGACCGGCGACGTCCGCGCCGAGGTCCTTGATGGCGAACGGGACCCCGTGCAGCGGCCCCGCCGGCAGTCCGGCGTCCACCTCGGCGCGCACCTCGTCGGCGCGGGTGGCGACGACCGCGTTCACCGTGGGGTTGCGCTGTGCGATGCGGTCGAGCGCGAACTCGACGACCTCGCGCGCGGACACCTCGCCGCCGCTGATCGCCTGCGCCAGGCCCGTCATGTCGCGCGTGTCGAACAGCTCTTCCATCCGTGCTCCTTCGCTGTGGCCGGGGCCGCCCGCCCGGAACGTGCCGCCATGGACGGCGTCATTGTCGGCCGCGGCGGCGGACCGGTGCCACCGGAGTCCCTGTGAGCGGGTGACCGTCGTCACGGCGACGGTACGGTGGGTGCGGCGGCGCGGAGAGCCGGATCATGCTGGATGCGAGGCGGGAGCGGGATGTCGGGAGCGGACGGGTACGGATTCGCCATCATCGGTGCCGGCCTGGGCGGGCTGGCGGCGGCCATGGAACTGGCGCGGTCCGGGCGCACGGACTTCGTCATCCTCGAGCGCGCGGCCGGGGCGGGCGGGGTCTGGCGGGACAACACCTACCCGGGGGCGGCATGCGACGTGCCGTCGCCGTACTACTCGTACTCGTATGCGCCGGAGCCGGACTGGCCGCGCAGGTATGCGCAGCAGCCGGACATCCTCGCCTACATCCGGCGTCTCGTCGGCGAGTACGGGTTGCTCTCGCACATCCGCTTCGGCGCCGAGGCGACCGCGGCGCGTTTCGACGAGGCCTCGGCCCGGTGGGAGATCACGCTGGGCGACGGCGACGTGGTCCGTGCGCGCTTCCTGGTGCCCGCGGTGGGCCAGTTGTCCACCCCGGCGCTGCCGCCGATTCCGGGCATCGGCACGTTCTCCGGGCCGGCCTTCCACTCCGCCCGGTGGCGGCATGACGTCGACCTCTCGGGCAAGCGGGTGGCGGTGATCGGCACCGGCGCCAGCGCCGTCCAATTCATCCCGCACGTGCAGGCCGCCGCGGCGCACCTGACGGTGTTCCAGCGCTCCGCCCCCTACCTGCTTCCGCGCCTGGACCGGGCCTACGGCGCCCGCCACCGCAGGCTCTTCCGCGCCGTCCCGGCGACCCTGGCGGCGGAACGGCTCTTCTGGTGGTGCTTCGCCGAACTGTGGACGCTGCAGATGAAGGGCAACCGCGCCGTGTCCGCCCTGTTCCGTGCCTGGTCGGCCCTGCACCGGCGCCGGGGCGTGCGGGACGCGACGCTGCGGGCGGTGCTCACCCCGGACTACCCGATGGGATGCAAGCGTGTGCTGTTCTCCAGCGACTACTACCCGGCGGTGGCGCAGTCTGATGTCACGGTCGAGACCGACACCGTCGCCGAGGTGATGCCCGATGGCATCCTCACGGCGTCCGGCGTGCGGCACCGGGCGGACGTGCTCATCTTCGGCACCGGATTCCGTGCGCAGGAGTTCTGCACGGCCGTCGATATCCGCGGCGCCGGCGGGGCGTCGCTGGCCGAGCGGTGGGCCGACGGCGCGCGAGCGTACCTGGGGATCGCGGTGCCCGGGTTCCCCAACCTGCTGATGATGTACGGGCCCAACACGAACCTCGGTTCGGGTTCGATCCTGTTCATGCTCGAGCGCCAGGCCGTGTACATCCGGCGCCTGGCCGAACTGGCGGACGCGGCCGGTGCGGACGCCGTCGACGTGCGCGCGGACGTGGACGACCGGTTCGACGCGGACGTGCAACGGCAGCTGGCGCACAGCGCGTGGACCGGCTGCGACAGCTGGTACGTCGCCGCGTCGGGCCGCATCTCCAGCAACTGGCCGGACACCGTCTCCGCCTACCGGCGCATCACGTCACGGGTGTCGCTGGACGACTACGTGCTGCTCAGGGCGGATCAGTCGCGCAACGCGTCCGGCAGGTCCCGATTGGACAGCAGGATCATCTGATTGGGGGACTTGTCCACCTCGGCAGCGCGCGCAATGCTGCGCTGCAGAAGGTCCCACTCGTAGCCCGCGATCAGCGACTGCCCCTGGCCGATCACGGACTTGTCCTTGGTTCCCCACGACAACGGCATCAGGCTCGCGGTCTGCCACGACGCGCCCCGGTACCGGCTGGACCGGTCCTGCAGCACGGCGACGCAGGGGATCTTGGCGCCGACCACCATCGGATGCCCGGTCACGGCCGTCGCGGTGCGCGTCACCAGTGCGTAGACGGGGTCCACGTCGCCGGTGCGCGAGACGTTGACCAGCCCCAGCAGGGTGACGCCGTGGCGACGCTTCTCCGCGAGGACGGCGCCGACCAGCTGGCTGCGCTCGTACTGCTGCTTGATGGAGCCGACCTTGCGGGGCAGCAGGTACGCCATGACGATGGATCCGACGCCCATGACCACGAGCGCTGCGGCCAGGATGTACCAGCCGCCCGAGCCGAAGACCGCGGCCGCGACGCCGCCCGCGATCCACAGCAGTGCGACGAGAATCGAGGAGATGCGCAGCCGGCGCAGCTCTTGGTAGTTCTCGTTGACACTTCTGGCGTACTTGACATCGACGGGGAACGGCAGTTGGCGCACGCCACCGATCCTAGCGGCCGCCTCTGCGGCGGCGCCCGCCGCCGGGTCGGTGCCCGGCCCCGCGTCAGGCTTCGGCGTCGGGCAGGTCGCCCTCCACATCGGGGATCGGCGGGCCCAGCAACTCGTCGGCGTCGACGATCCGGTAGGCATAGCCCTGTTCTGCCAGGAACCGCTGCCGGTGCGCCGCGTAGTCGGCGTCGAGGGTGTCGCGCGACACCACCGAGTAGAAGTGCGCCTGCCCGCCGTCGCGCTTGGGCCGCAGCAACCGGCCGAGGCGCTGCGCCTCCTCCTGTCGGGAGCCGAAGGTGCCGGAGACCTGCACGGCCACGGCGGCCTCGGGCAGGTCGATCGAGAAGTTGGCGACCTTGCTCACCACGAGGGTCCGGATCTCGCCGCTGCGGAACCTGTCGAAGAGCCGCTCGCGCTCGGCGGTGCGGGTGGAGCCCTGGATGACCGGCGCGTCCAGCGCGGCGCCGAGCTCCTCGAGCTGGTCGAGATACGCGCCGATGACGAGCGTCTGCGCGCCCGCGTGCCGGTCGAGGATCGCCTGGACCACCGGCACCTTCGTCTCCGCGGTGGAGCACAGCCGGTAGCGGTCCTCGGTTTCGGCGGTGGCGTAGATCATCCGTTGGTTCTCGGTCAGCGTCACCCGGACCTCGACGCAGTCGGCAGGGGCGATCCAGCCCTGCGCCTCGATGTCGCGCCACGGGGCGTCGTACCGCTTGGGGCCGATCAGCGAGAACACGTCGCCCTCCCGGCCGTCCTCGCGCACCAGCGTGGCGGTGAGCCCCAGCCTGCGCCGCGACTGCAGGTCGGCCGTCATCCGGAACACCGGGGCGGGCAGCAGGTGCACCTCGTCGTAGACGACCAGCCCCCAGTCGCGCGAGTCGAACAGCTCGAGGTGCTTGTACTCGCCCTTCGACCTGCGCGTGATGACCTGGTAGGTGGCGATGGTGACGGGACGGATCTCCTTCTTCTCGCCCGAGTACTCGCCGATCTCGTCCTCGGTGAGGGTGGTGCGGTCGATCAGCTCCCGCTTCCACTGGCGGCCGGCGACGGTGTTGGTGACCAGGATCAGCGTGGTCGCCCGCGCCTTGGCCATCGCGGCGGCGCCGACCATCGTCTTGCCCGCGCCGCACGGCAACACCACCACGCCGGATCCGCCGTCCCAGAACGAGTCGGCGGCCAGCTGCTGGTAATCGCGCAGCCGCCAGGGATGGGTGTCGGTGTCCAGGGCGATCTCGTGGGCCTCGCCGTCGACGTATCCGGCCAGGTCCTCGGCCGGCCAGCCCACCTTGAGCAGCATCTGCTTGAGCCGCCCGCGTTCGCTGGGGTGCACGCGCACCGTGTCGTCGTCGATGCGGTCGCCGAGCATCGGCTTGATCTTCTTGTGCCGCATCACCTCTTCGAGCACCGCGCGATCGAGGCTGATCAGGGTGAGCCCGTGCGCGGGGTGCTTGACCAGTTGCAGCCGCCCGTATCGGGCCATGGTGTCGGCCACGTCCACCAGGAGCGGCTGCGGCACGGGGAAGCGTGAGTATGTGACGAAGGCGTCGACCACCTGTTCGGCGTCGTGGCCCGCGGCGCGCGCGTTCCACAGCGCCAGCGGCGTCACACGGTAGGTGTGCACGTGCTCGGGGGCGCGCTCGAGTTCCGCGAACGGCGCGATGGCCGCGCGGGCGTCCGCGGCCTGCGGGTGGTCCACCTCCAGCAGCAGCGTCTTGTCGGACTGGACGATCAGCGGTCCGTCGCTCACGTGGCCTCCCCGGTGTGCAATGTTCCTCAGTCCGCCCACGATACCGACGTGATCCGGTGCAGGGAAAACACGTGGCGGGCGCCGGTGACGGCATCGAGCGCCTCGAGGACGCCGCCGTGGAATCCGACCGGCTCGACCAGGCGGTGGATCGCCGTGCCCTGCGCGTCCACGTAGCCGACCGACACCGTCCGCCCCGTGCGCGTCGCGGTCTGCAGCAGCGCGACGGTGGCGGCGCCGCCCGCGCGCGTGCCGTCGGCCCGGACGGTACGTGCACCGGAGACGTCCTCCGCCTTGTCGCCCGCGCGCATGCCGGCCACGATCTCCGCCAGCGCCGCGTCGCCGAGGGCCGCCGGGCGGGGGCGGTGCACGTTCTGCCGCGTGCGGCGCGGCGTCGCGACCCGCGCGCCGCGCGGTCGCAGGTCCAGCACGCCGCCGTGCACGTCCTCGCCGACCGCCGCGACGCCGGCGCCGCGCAACGCTGCCATCAGGTCCGCCAGTTCCAGGGAGGACACGGCGACGGTCGGGGCGAGCCTGCGCAGCCCCAGGTCGGGCAGGCGGGTGAACACCTCGGACAGCAGGACCTCGTCCTCGCACCGCAGGAACGAGTTGGCGAAGCCGATGCGCAGCCGGCCGTACCGGCGGGCCGCATCGTCGATCAGGTAGGTCAGCGCCTGCGGGACCGGCGTGCGCGAGGCCCCGGCGAACAGCGCGTGCAGATCGGCGCCGCTCATCCCGGAGTCCAGTCCGGCGCGCAGCGAATCCTCGGTGATCCGGTACACCGTGGCGGCCCCGGCCGACTCGACCTCGGCCACCCGCGCGACCTTGGCCGCGAGCTCCGGTACGAGCGGTCCGGGGGCGATCATGGTGAGGTCGGCCTGCAGCAGCACGTGGTCCACCGGGTCCGGCATGGCGTCCGACATCGCGGCCGCCGCCGGGTCCGCGTCCGGGCCGGGCCCCGGGTCGGACCCGGGATCGGCCCCCGGCGCCTCCGTCAGCGCACGGCCGGGGGCGGACAGCGCCCCCTGGGCGACCGCCCCCAGGTCCTGTGCTTCGGCCAGCAGGTATTCGACGTATCCCCGCGGCATGCGTGCGTGGCGCCGCGGGCGGAGCCACTGCAGCGAGGCGAGCAGGTCGGACGCGCCCAAGCCGGTGCCGGGCGGCTCGGCGGCCAGGCGCCCCAGCACGGCCTCCCGGTCGGCGGCGACCCCCGGCGCGTGGAGTTCGGCGGACAGCGCCGGCACCACCTTGTCCGCGGCGTCGCGCGTGCCGATCTCCCAGATGCGCCGCGGCATCCGCAGCCACGCCCGGGCCAGCACCGCCCACCGGACTGCCGGCTCCAGTCCCAGCCAGGCGTCGATCTCCGCCGACGGCGCCCAGTAGGAGTCTGCGGTGTCGTGCTCCGGCACGGGGTCGGGCAGGCCGGAACGGATGAGGTCCGCGCGAGCGAGCAGCTCGAGCAGGAACCCGACGCGCCGCTCGTCCAGGGACAGCTCTTTGGCGAGCCGCCGGATCTCCCGCACGCCGACGCCGCCGCTGCGCAGCACCGGCACCGGATGCGCGCCGAGCGAGTCGAGGACGGCGCCCGCGTGCCGCAGCAGC
Source organism: Tomitella gaofuii (assembly GCF_014126825.1). Lineage (NCBI taxonomy): Bacteria > Bacillati > Actinomycetota > Actinomycetes > Mycobacteriales > Tomitella > Tomitella gaofuii. Next base: position 1,539,377 of record NZ_CP059900.1, read on the forward strand.
TCCCCGGCTCGCCGGCGGCGGCGGCATCGACGGTCTTCGGTTCGTGCGCCGTCGGCGCGATCGGCGGCGGCGTGAGCCGCACCTGCGCGGCGGCCAGGGAACCGGCCGCGGCCCGCACGGCCTCGGGCAGCCGGACGGTGTGGTCGTCCACCTTCTCGAGCAGCCCGGCACGGAGCAGGCGCTGCACCGGGCTCGTCGGCGGCGCGTCGTCCGCGGCGGTCCGTGTCCTGCCGAGCCCGCCGCCGGAGAGCAGTGCTGTCACCATGGCGCGCTCGTCGTCGGGCAGGGCGGCGAGCCGCGCGGCCACCCCGTCCGCCGCCTCGCCGCCGGAGCCGCCGGCGGGGCCGTCTGCACGGCGGGCGGCCGGGGCGAATCCGGCGGGCGGCGCCGGCAGGACCTCCCGCGCCGCGGACACCATCTGCAGGCGGTCGTCCCCCCACACCAGCGCGGCCGCGCGCAGTGCACCGAGCGCGTGATCCACGGCGGCGGGCCCTGCGGCCTCGTCGAGAGCGTCGTGCACCGCGTCGACCGGGACCGGGGCCGCGTCGGCGTCGGCGTCGGCCAGCACGGCCACAACCGCCATCGCCAGCGTGTCGTGGTCCTCGGCGGCCCGGTGCACCGACATGCGCTGCGCGGCGCGGTCCGCCAGCACCGTCGTCGAGGCGGGAGGCGCGACGGCGAGGTCCGGGCGCAGCCGTACGAGCTGCGCAAGCTCGTCGTCCGTGCGGCTGCGCAGCCACTCGGCGAGCCCGATACCACCGCCGTCCGGCTCGTGGTCGACGTCGGGGTCTGCTGTACTTTCCGTGGCCATCGGGACTCAGGTTAGTGACCTGGGCTGGCCCATGTCGGCGGCGACTGTCAAAATGGGGCCGTGGCTGAGAATTCGGTGGCGGAGAACGCCCACATCGTCGAGATCGCTGAGTCCCATCATCGTCATGATTCGGGATGGCCAGAGCTTCCCGCAGGCGAGCATGCCGTGACGGAGCTGTCGTCCGCGCGTTCGGGCGGGCTGTCGCCTTTCGGTGAGCTCATCGAGTTGCCGCTGCCCGCGGAGAACCTGCCGTACGTGCACCCCATCACGGTGCCGAACCGCTGACCGCCCGCATGCCGGGCGTCGGTGCGGCGCCGGAGGCGGGCACGCACGCGATGTCGCAGGAGGTGTCACGATGAGCGCCGACGACGGGGCTGCGTTGACGCATGTCGACGACGCGGGACATGCCAGGATGGTCGACGTCGGCGGCAAGCCGGCGAGCGCCCGCCGCGCCGTCGCCGCCGGAACTTTCCGCACCACCGCGCAGGTGGTCGGCCTGCTGGCGGACGGCACACTGCCCAAGGGCGACGCGCTGGCGGCGGCGCGCATCGCCGGGATCATGGCGGCGAAGAAGACGCCCGAACTGGTGCCCCTGTGCCACCCCATCGCCATATCCGGAGTCACGGTGGAGTTCGAGGTGGGGGACGAGTCCGTCGGTGTGATGGCGACAGTCCGCACCACGGACCGCACCGGGGTGGAGATGGAGGCGCTCACCGCGGTGGCGGTGGCCGGCCTCACCTTGCATGACATGGTCAAGGCCGTCGATCCCGAGGCGAGGATGGACGACGTGCGCGTGCTCGCCAAGGACGGCGGCAAGACCGGCGAATGGCGCCGGTCGTGACCACCGGTGCGCGCAAGGGACGAGCGGCCACCGACGGGGCCGGTTCCGCGGCGCGCACCGCGGTCGTCATCGTCGCCTCGACGCGGGCGGCCGGAGGCGTCTACCCGGATCGCGCGGGGCCGCTGGCGGTGGCCTGGTTGCGTGAGCGCGGCTACGCCACCGGGGACGCCCTTGTGGTGCCGGACGGCGACGCGGTGGGCGCCGCACTCGGCGACGCGCTGCGGGGCCGTCCCGACGTCATCCTCACCTCCGGCGGCACGGGCATCTCTCCCACGGACACGACCCCGGAGCAGACGGCCCCCCTCCTGGACAAGACGGTGCCCGGCCTGGCGGACGCGATCCGCGACGCCGGCGCGCCCTCGGTGCCGACGGCCGTGCTCTCGCGCGGGCTCGCGGGAGTGGCGGGCGGCACCCTGGTGGTGAACCTTCCCGGATCGTCCGGAGGCGTGCGCGACGGCCTCGGCGTACTCGACGGGGTGCTCGACCACGCCGTCGACCAACTGCGGGGCGGAGACCACGCATGACCACCGACGCGCCGGGCGGTGCGGATGCGACGACGGGCGCGGTGCGTCGCGCCGCGGTCTGCGCCGAGCGGATCACCCTGCGCGGACACGAGGATCTCGTCGGGCACGATTCCGCCGGCGCTGTCGTGGGCTTCTGCGGCGTCGTCCGCGATCACGACGGCGGCCGCGGCGTGCTCCGCCTCCACTACACCGCGCACCCTGGTGCGCAGGACGTACTCGAGCGCGTGGCGGACGGTATCGCCGGCGCCCATCCGGGTATCCGGGCCATCGCCGTGAGTCACCGCGTGGGCGACCTCGAGATCGGCGACGAGGCCCTCGTGGCGGCCGTCTCCGCCGACCATCGGGGCGCGGCGTTCACCGCCTGCGCGGCGCTCGTCGAGGCGGTCAAGGAACAGATTCCCGTGTGGAAGCACCAGTTCTTCTCCGACGGCACCGACGAGTGGGTGGGCTGCGCGTAGAGGCGGCGCGGACGCGGCGTGCCCGCACGGCGTGCGGCCGGCCTCCAGGCACCACCGCATCCTGCGGGCGCACGTCCTTCCAGGGCAAGAGTCCGGCCCGCACCACATCGGTGCGGGCCGGACTCTTTCGGCGTTCTCCGCCGGGCCGGTATCAGCCCAGGTTGAGGTTCGCCAGCGTCAGGTAGTGGGCGACCACGTCGCGGTCGACGTCCACACCCTGATCGGACGCGTACTGCACGGCGTTCGCAGCGGCATCCTGGATGTTCGTACGGAAGTCGTCGCCCACCGGGACGTTGTTGTCCTCGGCGTAATCGAGGACCTGGTCCACGATCTGGCTGACGACGTCGGCGGGGGCTTCCTCGGCCGGGGCCGCGGGCGCGGCCTGGGTCACCGCGGGTGCGGGGGCCGGCGCGGGTGCGGGAGCAGCGGGGGTGCGCGGAGTGTAGCCGCCGAGCCCCTTGCCGCACACGGGCCATGCGCCCTTGCCCTGGCCGGCGAGGACCTCTTCCGCCACGGCGATCTGCTGGCTCTTGGTGGCCTGGTTGGCGCTGGGCGCGTACTGCGTGCCACCGTAGGCGGCCCACGTGCTGGGCGAGAACTGGAGTCCGCCCTGGTACCCGTTGCCGGTGTTGATCGACCAGTTGCCGCCCGACTCGCACTGTGCGACGGCGTTCCACTGGGCGTCGGTGGCGGCGTTGGCGGTGCCGGCGAGCGCCAGCGACGCGCTGCCTGCGACAGCTCCGGAAACGGCGATCTTGGTCATGGTGCGCCCGGCGGTGCTGGGCTTGCGGTGACGTCCGGCCATCGTTCTGGAAGTTCCTCTCCACACACGCCTGCGAAGTCAGCTGTCGGGTTGGGGCTGAGAGGTAGCCCTGCGCACCACGCCGGCCTGCGGCCGATCCGGTGTGCGTTCACCCCAAGGGGCCGTGTGGTGTCCGAGGCGTGACGCCCGTTCCTTCTCGGCCCCGATGTCCTTTGCGGACTTGGGTTCCCCGCTTCCGTCCCTGGGTTGTTCGTCGGTATCCGGGTCCCCGTCGGACGGAGTTCGGCGTTACGGGGCCGGATCGGCCGAGTCATCGACCGCGGACGACGCTATCCGTTACGAGACCGTGAGTCACGCCTGTCCTCGTCGCGTGCGCTTGATAGTCCATTACTGGTCTTCATTGCAAATCCGCGACATCAATGCAGGTAGTGACGGTGTGTTACTTAACGATGCTGGACCGTTACCCTAACGTGACGTGATGCACGTCACGTGCAGTCAAGGTAGGAGGCTTGTTTCGGTGTGTCGTGGTCGACTCCATGACCGGCGCGGGGAAGGCGCCCCGTCGTCGCTCCCGGGGGTCGCGACGGGGCTCAGCCGCCCGCGAACGGCGGGAGGACGTCCAGCGTGCCCCCCTCGGAGTCGAGGGGCAGCGGAGCGCTGTGGTCGCGCACCGCCACGCCGCTCCAGAGGAACGAGCAACGCGTGAGCACCTCGGCGACCTCCGGGCGCACGCCCGTGAGGTGCTCGAGGACGCTGTCGAGGCTCGGCGCGGGCGAAGGGCATGCGATGCACTCCTCGTCGCGGCCGGCCGCGGAGGCCGCTCCGGCGAAGTAACGGATCGTGATCGTCGGGGCGCTCACAGGCGTCGCCTTTCCATCAGGAGGTGTATCCGGTGGGGTCCGCCGTCAGCCGCCGATGGCGCTCATCGGCCTGTCCGGCTGGTGGAAGCCGGGGGAGTCGATGCCGTGCCCGGCCTTCTTCGCCCACATCGCAGCGCGCCAGCGGCGGGCGACGGCGTCATCGTCCGCACCGCCGCGCAGCAGCGCGCGCAGGTCGGACTCCTCGCGTGCGAAGAGGCAATTGCGCACTTGGCCGTCGGCGGTGAGCCGGGTCCGGTCGCAGGAGGCGCAGAACGGCTCGGTCACCGACGCGATGATGCCGACGGTCGCCGGGCCGCCGTCGACCAGCCACCGCTGTGCCGGGGCGGAACCGCGGTGGGCCGGATCGGGGGTCAGGCGGAAATGCGCGCCCAGCACCTCGCGGGTCTGCTGCGCCGTCACCATCGTCGACCGGCGCCAGTCGTGGCCCGCATCCAGTGGCATCTGTTCGATGATCCGCAGCTCGTAGCCGTGCTCCAGGCAGTACTCGAGCAGAGCCGGCGCGTCCTCCGCATTGAGGTCCGGCTTGAGCACCGCGTTGACCTTGACGGGGGTCAGGCCGGCATCCCGCGCCGCCCGCAGGCCGGCGAGGGCGTCGTCCAGCCGGTCGCGCCGGGTGATGGCCGCGTACTCCTCGGGGTCGATGGTGTCGAGTGAGACGTTGACCCGGTCGAGGCCCGCGTCGGCGAGCGCCTGCGCCTTGCGGGCGAGCCCGACGCCGTTCGTGGTCAGTGCCAGTGCGGGGCGCGGGTCCAGGGCCGCTGCGGCGGCGATGATGTCGACGATGTCGCGGCGCAGCAGTGGCTCACCGCCGGTGAACCGGATCTGCGTGATGCCGAGGTCCCGCGTGCCGATGCGCAACAGCCGCCCGAGCTCGTCCGCGGTGAGGACCTCGTCCGTGGGCAGCCATTCGAGTCCCTCGGCCGGCATGCAGTACGTGCATCGGAGGTTGCATCGGTCTGTCAGCGATACGCGCAGGTCCGTGGCGACGCGCCCGAAGGTGTCCGCCAGCGGGCCGTGGGCGAACCGCGCGTCGGCCTCGTCGGGCCCCGACGGGCCGGCAGCCTTGCCCATGGACGGTAGCCCCAGGTTGACTGCTGTCATACGACCACCCTATCCGCCATCGGCGCCGCGTCGAGCCGTGAACCGTGGATAAGTCGCCGTCCGGGCGGCGGGCAGCGTCGGTGCCGCGCATCGAAACGCATATGCCAGCATGCAGCGACGAAAAAGACGCATATGATGTGCGAATGCTGCGGACGTGGACCGGGACCCGGCGGCGAAACGCCGTCGCCGCACCCGGGTGGCTGTTCCTGCCCGCCGCGGTCGGGGTCCTCGTCATCGGACTGCCCATCGCGGGACTCGCGGCGACGGTGCCGTGGGACCGGTTCCTGCGCCTGATCTCGTCGCCGTCGTCTCTCACGGCCCTGCGCCTGAGTCTGCAGACCGCGGCGGCCGCCACGGTGATCGTGGTGGTACTGGGCGTGCCGATGGCGATCCTCCTGTCCCGGTCCGCAGGGCGCTGGGTGCGGCCGGTGCGGGCGGTGGTGCTCGTCCCCTTGGTCCTTCCCCCGGTGGTGGGCGGCCTCGCGTTGCTCTACACCTTCGGCCGGAGCGGCATCGCGGGGGAGCGGCTGCAGGCGCTGGGCATCGACATCGCCTTCTCCACCACCGCGGTCGTGCTGGCCCAGGTGTTCGTGTCCCTCCCGTTCCTTGTGTTGAGCCTGGAGGGCGCGCTTCGAGGCATGGACACGCGCTACGAGGCGGTGGCGTCGACGCTGGGGGCCCGCCCGGGCCGCGTGCTCCGCAAGATCACGCTGCCGATGGTGCTGCCCGGGCTGGTCTCCGGCGTCGTCCTGGCGTTCGCGCGGTCGCTGGGGGAGTTCGGCGCGACGATCACCTTCGCGGGCAGCCTGCAGGGGCGGACCCGTACGCTGCCCCTGGAGATCTACTTGCAGCGTGTGGACGATCCGGACGCGGCGGTGGCCCTGTCGATGGTGCTCATCGTCGTGGCGGTGGTCGTCGTCGTCGCGATTCACGGCCGGGATGCCGCGGGACTCGCCCGGCGCAGGGGGCTCGTGAGGAGTCGGTCGCGTGAGGAGCCGGCCGCATGAGGAATGACGGGAGCGTGGGCGTGTCCGGAATCGGAGAGCGGGACGGGGGTGCGGACGCCGGCGGCGCGCCGTGGCTGTCGGTCGAGGCGACGGTGATCGAGCGGGGATTCGCCGTGTCCCTGCGCCTCGCGCCGGGCGAGGTGGTCGCGGTGCTCGGCCCCAACGGGGCCGGCAAGTCGACGTTGCTTTCGGTGATCGCAGGCCTGGTGCACCCGGACTCGGGGCGCGTCCGTGCGGGCGACCGTGTGCTGCTCGACACGGAGGCGGGAACGGACGTACCCGTGGCCCGGCGCAGGGTGGGTTTGCTGGCGCAGGATTCGCTGCTGTTCGGCAGCCTGTCGGCGGCGGAGAACGTCGAGTTCGGCCCCCGCAGCCAGGGCCTGGGCAGGCAGGAGTCCGCAGAGACGGCGCGTCGCTGGTTGGCGGAGGTCGGTGCCGCGGACCTGGCGGCACGCAAGCCGCGGAAACTCTCCGGCGGTCAGGCGCAGCGCGTGGCCATCGCCCGGGCGCTCGCCGCAGGACCGGAGGTGCTGCTGCTGGACGAGCCGATGGGGTCGCTCGACGTGGCGGTCGCCGCACAGGTGCGGTCGATGCTGCGGCGTGTGCTGCACGACCGCGCGGCCGCGACGGGCGGGCGTAGCGCGGCCCTCATCGTCACGCACGACGTGGTCGACGCGCTGACGCTGGCGGACAGGATCATCGTGCTCGACAACGGGACCGTCGTCGACGACGGTCCCGTCGAACAGGTGCTGCGGTCGCCGCGGAGCCCGTTCGCCGCCGACCTCGCCGGCACCAACATGGTGTCGGGGCGCGCGGTCGACGCCGTCGACGCGGCGCCGGCCTCGGCCGGGACCGGTGCGGCAGGTCGCGCCGGCGGTCGGTTCCGCCGGCCGTGGCCGGGCGGCCCGGCCCGAAGGCGCGCCGACCGCGAGGCAGGGTTCCGCGCCCGCGGCCGTGGAGCGCGACGCGCCGTCGTCCCCGGCGGCGATCCGCACAGTCTCCGACGCACAGGTGCGGGGCGCCACGCTGCATCAGCTGGCGGCGGGCGAGCCCGCGGTGGCGGTGTTCCCGCCCCGGGCGGTCGCGGTGTACCGCACGGCGCCGCAGGGTAGCCCGCGCAATGTGTTCCCGGTGCGCGTGACCGCGGTGGAGGCCCGCGGCGACGCGATCCGCGTGCGCGCGTCCGGTGGTCCGGACATCCCTCTGATGGCGGAGATGACCGCGACGGCGGCCCGGGAACTGGGCATCGCCGCCGGCGACGAGGCCGTGTTCGTGGTCAAGGCCTCGGAGGTGCGGGTGTACCCCGGCTAGGGAGGCGGCGGCCGGTCAGGCGCGTCGTCTGCGGCCCGACGCGAGGGCGCCGACGACCCCGACGATCATGCCGAGGGGGCAGAGCATGGCGGCGAAGTAGAAGTAGGTGCTCAGGTGCGCGTGGAAGATCGGCGCGGCGAACGAGACCACGATCGCGACCAGACCGACGGCGAACAGCACGACGCCGAGCCGGATGATCGCCGTCGAGACCGGGTGGCCGACGGTGCCGGGTGCCGGCGCGGTGCCGGTCTCGGCCGTGGTGCCGGGTCGTGCGGTACTGGCGGGGGTCGGTACGTCGCTCACCTGTACCACGGTAGCGCGTCGGCGCGGCGTGCAGGCCGCCGACCGTGCGTGCGGTGCTCGCGCGGGCGGCCGTCGAAACAAGGAACGGCGGCGCCGGTCGGGCACGGCGCGGGGCGTGCGGCATCGGGGGTAGTGTCGGTGGCAGGACGCGTCCTGCGGTGTGCGGGGCGCGTCAGTCGTGCGGGCGGCGTGCGCCCGCACGATGCGTGAAGCTCCCCGCGGCGGGTCCGGCAGGTCCCGCGGTGCGGGTCTGCGAGCACAATGGCGGTGGATCGAGCACGGCGACGGTCTTCGCGCAGTCGCGTTCTTTCGCTTCGAGAGGGTGAACACGGTGCCGACGGGCAAAGTGAAGTGGTACGACAACGCGAAGGGCTTCGGTTTCCTCGCACAGGACTCGGGGGAGGACGTCTACGTCCGGTCGGGCGCGTTGCCCGACGGGGTCGAGTCGCTCAAGGCAGGTCAGCGGGTCGAATTCGACATGGCGACGGGGCGGCGCGGACCGCAGGCGCTGCGCGTGCAGGTTCTCGAGCCGGCGCCGTCGGTGCGCCGCGGACGGCAGTCCCGCCGCGACGCCGCGCACCGGCGTTCCCCCGACGAGCTGCACGGGATGGTCGAGGACATGATCACCCTGCTCGAGGCGACGGTGCAGCCCGATCTGCGCAAGGGGCGGTATCCGGACCGCAAGACGGCACAGCGGATCTCCGAGGTGGTGAGGGCGGTCGCGCGCGAGTTGGACGCGTGATCGCCGCACGCCGACTCGAGCCGGTGCGCAGCGGAGCGGCCGGGCCCGCCCGCCCGGCCGCTCCCTCACTCACAAGAGAGCGATCAGCGGGTCTTGATGGACCACGTCGCGTGGTCGATGTAGGTGACGTCGCCGGTCGCCTGGTCGATGATGCCGGTGGGGAGGGTGATCTCGACGCCGGCGAGAACGTTGCCGTCCGGATTCACCGGCGGCACGGTGACGCTATGGGTGCTGCCGGGAGTGAAGATCTGCTCGTCCGGGATCAGTGACCCCACCCCGCCGTCCACGACGCCGGGGTCGACGTAATAGCGCTTCAGGCTCCACGGGGCGTTCGCGATGGCGTCGGGGACATCGATGACCAGCGGGGTGCCCTCGGCCACGGGGATGTCGGCCGTCTCGCCGGGAGGATCGCACTCGGTGGGCGTCTGCGGGTCGCACCATTCGAAGGGCTCCACCTTCACGGTGCGGTCACCGGCTGTGGCTGTGACCACGGGGCGTTCGACCGTGTCGTCGGAGACGATGGCCACGATGAGGAATGTGACACCCACGACGGCGGCCACGGCGACGACCGCGACGAGGCTGCGCAGGATCAGCCGGGTGCGGCGGCTGCGGACCCGGCGCGGGCGCTTCGTGCTCCGGCGCTTGCGTGCGTCGGTTGTGCTCACCTGGTGCTCCTCAATATCTGCGTCGCCGGTTCTTCCCGGCGTTCGGGCCGCCCATCGTGCACGGCCTGTCCGTCCTGCGAAACGCGCCCGTTCTGCGTCGGGCGTCCGTCGTCCGATGCCCGCCCGGGGCCGGAGATCCGGATCAGCCCGCGGGCGATGACCGTGACCCGTCGGCTGCGACCTCGGGCGCGACGGTGTCGGGCCTGCGGCCCCGGAAGGCGGGGATCACCGACCTGCCCTGCGATATGAGCACGGTCTGGATCAGCCCCACGCCCAGGATGCACGAGATCACCGTGAACCCTATCCAGTAGTCGGTGGGCAGCAGCACGCCGAGGGCGCCGCCGAGGACCCAGCTGAGCTGGAGGATCGTCTCCGAACGCCCGAAGGCCGAGGCCCGGGACCGGTCGGGGAGGTCCTGCTGGATCGCGGCGTCGAGCGAAACCTTGGCCAGCGCGCTGGCGATGTTGCCGAGCAGCGCGGCCAGCGCCACGGTCGCGAGCACATGCGTGCCGGCCGCGAAGGCCGCGGCGATGAATGCGGCCGCGGTGCACCAGAGCACGACAGTCGCGGGCTTACGCAGTGTGAGCCGTGCGCCCGCCGCGTTGCCCGCGACGTTGCCGGCGCCGGCGGCGACCGCGATCATCCCCGTGAGTATCAGGCCCAGCAGGCCTTCCTCGTCGGCGTGCGCCTTGGCGACGAACGGGATGTACAGGAACAGGAAACCGATGAGGACCTTGATCGTGCCGGTTCCCCACAGCCCGGTGAGGATGTTGTGGCCCAACGGCTGGCGCAGGGTGGAGGACGCGGACCTGCCGCGTCCGAAGCGGCGGCGTCGCGTGCCGTCGCGTGCCGTCGCGCCGGGCCGGCCTTCCAGGTCGGGTGCGGCGGCGGGGGCGGGTGTGCCGTGGTAGGTGAAGGTGGTGGCGATCTCGCCCTCGGTGACCTCCACCCACGCGGGGATGCGCATGCTCAGGTACGCGCCGCCGAGGGCGAACACCGCCGTGAGCCACAGCGCGCCCGACGACCCGGTCGCGAACGCCACGATCCCGGCGATCGCGCCCGCGACCGTGGTGCCGCCCACCAGGCCGAAGATCTGCAGCCGGGAGTTGACGCGCACCAGGTCCATGTCCGGGGGCAGGAGGCGCGGCGTGACGGCGGATTTGAGGACGGAGAACGACTTGCTCATCACCAGCATGCCGAGGGCGGCCGGGTAGAGCACCCACGAGTCGAAGTTGAGCGCGAGGATGATCGCGAGCACCACCCGCACCCCGTAGGAGGAGGCGAGCGCGATGCGGCGTCCGCGCTGGATCCGGTCCAGTGCGGGGCCGATCAACGGCGCGATGACGGCGAACGGGGCCAACGTCACCAGCAGGTACAGGGCCACCTTGGTCTTCGACTCGCCGGTGGCCGCGGAGAAGAACAGCGTGTTCGCCAGGGCCACTGTCAACGCCGCGTCACAGGCGAAGTTGGCCATGTACGCCCAGATGAGGGCGGTGAGTCCGGATTTGTCCGCGCCGTCCGCGCTGGCCGCGCGGCGCACGGAGGCGATCCCCTGGGCGGTGAGCTGGCGGCTGCGCATGGCCGCCACACGGGTGACGGTGATCTTGCGCGGCAGGCCCCCGCCGCGCCGTCCGCCGCGGGCGCCGCCCTGCCGGTCCCGGTCCGCGTCGTCGGTGGAACCGTCCGCGTGCGGCGCGCGGACCTCGTCGGCGTCGCCCGGCGTGTCGGGGGCGTCGAATGCGCGGGTGCGTCCTGCCGCGTCGTCTCCGCGCAGTGGCGGGAGAGGCGGGCGGCGCGGCGGGTCCTGACGGTGGGGTCGGGGCGCGCGGTGGGGGAGTCCAGGATGCCCATCGTGGGTGCCGGGATCGTCCCCGCGGGCGCCGTGCGCACCGTCCCCCGAGTACGGGTCGGGGTGGGTCGGGTAATTCGCCATCCCCGGGTGGCGGGGCGCGGAGGGCGTGTACGGGATGTACTCCGTACCGTCGGGGGTGCCGACACTCCGCCCGTCGAGCGGCGTGTGCGGGTATGCGGTGTCACCGTGGCCGTCCGGGCCGCCGTCGCGTGGCGGTCGCCTGTGCGGCCACCCGGGCCGGTGGCGTGGATCGTCTTCGGTCACGTGTCGATTCTTCCCCAGACGCGCGCACCGCGCCGACAGGGGCGGCCCGGAATGTCCCCGAATGTGACGGTGCCCACCGCCGTGCGGGGCGGCAGGCGGCGGCCGCCGTGACGGACTCGGGGCCATACGGCAAAATGGGGGCTGTGAATTCCGTCGACTATCCCACTGCAGGTGATCGTGCCGTCGCGGCGTCCGCGGACGCTGCGGACTCCGCCGCGGCGAACGTGCCGCCCGTGCTCGCGGAGGCGGTCACGCTCGCGCGCGCCGCGGTCGTCGAGCTCGGCGAGGGCGCCGTGGGCGAGCATCTCGCCACGGTGGGCGAGGACGATGCGTCCGCATCGCACTACTTCGCCGCGGACATCCAGGGATACCGCGGATGGCAGTGGGTTGTGGTGGTCGCGGCCGCGCCGGATTCGGATGAGGCGACGGTCAGCGAGATCGCACTGCTTCCGGGGGTCGATGCGCTCGTCGCGCCGCAATGGACGCCGTGGGAGGAGCGGGTGCGTCCCGGCGACCTCGGCCCCGGCGACCTTCTGCCCCCGCCCGCCGACGACCCGCGCCTGGTTCCCGGCTACGTCGCGAACGGCGATCCGGAGATCGACGAGGTGGCGTGGGAGGTCGGGCTGGGCCGGCGTCAGGTGATGAGCCGTGAGGGGCGCGATCTCGCCGCGCAGCGCTGGCACGACGGCGACCACGGGCCGGGCTCGGGGATGGCCAAGGCGGCGCCGGGCACGTGCGACGGGTGCGGCTTCTACCTTCCGCTGGCGGGGGCGCTCCACGGGGAGTTCGGCGTGTGCGGAAACGAGTTCGCCGCAGACGGCACGGTGGTGCACGCCCACTACGGCTGCGGTGCGCACTCGGACACCTCGCTGCCCGCCGGCGCCGGCTCACCCGCCTACGAGCCGTATGACGACGGGGCGCTCGAGTCTGTGACTGTGCAGTCGCCCGGGCAGGCCGACGACGCCGCCCCCGCGTCCGGCGCGGCTCACGGGGTGCCGTCCACGGGGACCAGTGACGACTGACCGCGTAGCGGGTCGCCTGGACGCCCCGCCGGGGAAAGGGGACCCGTTCGATCCGGATGACCCGTTCGACACCGCGGACCTCCGCGACGCGACGCTGGAATCGTGGCGGCGCTCGCCGACGCGGCTCCGGGAGGACGCCGCGGCGGAGGCGGATCTCCGCCGCGGCGGATACCGGGACCGCGTCCTCACCGAACTCGCCCAGAACGCCGCGGACGCGGCCGCGGAGGCGGGGGTCGCGGGCGAGCTCACCGTCGCGGTGGAGTCCGGTCGCGACGGTGATGAGCTGCGCGTCGCCAACACGGGTGAGCCGCTGAGTCGCGCCGGGGTCACCACCTTGTGCGCGCTGCGGGCGTCCGAGAAGACCGGCGGCGTGGGCCGGTTCGGGGTGGGCTTCACCGCGGTGACGGCGTTGGGCGACAGCGCGGAGATCCGGTCGCGGCACGGCGGCATCGTGTTCTCGGCGGAGTGCACCCGCGCCGCACTCGCGGAGGCGGGGGTGACGGAACCGGCGGAGGGTGTGCCGATGCTGCGGCTGCCGTGGCCGTCGTCGACCGCGCCGCAGGCGGGTGCGGACACGGAGGTGGTCGTCGGTCTGCACACGGGTGTCGACCCCGCCGCAGTGACGGAGTCGTTCTGCACGGAGGCGCCCGAGCTGCTGCTGGAACTGCCGGCACTCACCGCCATCAGGGTCGGCGACCGACGGTGGACGCGCGTCGATGAGACGATCGGGACCGGCGCACGCGACGGAACCGCTGGGGACGGTGTGCAGGGTGCGGTGCTGTGCTACCGCCGGATCCGGGACTCGGCGGGCGGCGTCGCGACGTGGCTCGAGGCGTCCGTGCCGGGCGCCCGGTGGCTCGTGCGGATGGAGGCCGGCGCAGTGGTGGCCGGGGGGCCGGACGTGGTGCGGGCGCCCACCCGGTCCGACGAGGAACTTTCGCTGCCCGCGCTGCTCATCGTCGACGCGCCGATGGCCCCCGACCGTCGCCGGCTCATGCCCGGTACCGAACTGAGCGCCGCGGCGTCGCACTACCCTGACCTGGTGTGTGCGGCGCCGGCGGGCGACAGGCTGCGCCTGGTGCCGGAAGTCGGTTTTCCGCGAGGGCCGGTCGACGCCCGAGTGCGCGACGACATCACCGCGGCGCTCCGCACCCGTCGATGGCTGCCGACCGTGCAGGGCCGCGACGCGGCCGGTGGAACGGCGATCATCGTCCCGGGCCTCACCGGCGATCTCGCATCGGTGCTGCGCGACACCGTCGACTCTCTGGTGGTGCCGGAGTTCTCGGGACCGCGGGCGCAGGCGCTCCTCGCACCGTATGGGGTGCGGATCCTCGACGCGGCCGGGCTGGTGGAGCTGCTCACCGGCGTGGACCGGCCGCCGTCATGGTGGGGGCGACTGTACGCGGCCCTGGCACCGCTGGCGGCGGACTCGGCGGTACTCGACCAGCTCGGGGCGCTACCGGTTCCCCTCGCCGACGGACGCACCGTCACCGGCCCCCGCACCGTCGTGATCGGCGACGACCTGCCCGCGGACGCGCAGGGCCGGGTTCCGGCGGACGGGGCCTCGGCCGGCGTCGACCCGGACGCGAGCGCCGTCCCGGTGCTGCCCTGGGTGCGGCTCGTCCATCCGGCAGCGGCGCACGGGCTGCTGCTCCGCCTCGGCGCCGCACAGACCGGCACCGGCGAACTTCTGGCCGACCCGGCTTTGCGGGCCGCGGTCGAAGACGAGCTCGAATCGGCGCTCACCGGGGAGTTTCCGGCAGGCGACCGCGACACTCCGGCCGGCGGCGCGGCGGAGGGAGTCAGCGGCCTCGTGGACGCGGTGCTCCGGCTCGTGCGCCTCTCCGCGGCGGGGGACGGGTCGCCGGAGTTTCTGCCGGACTGGCTCGGGATGCTCCCGCTGCCGGATGCGTGCGGCGAGCTGCGCGCGGCCGACGAGCTGTTGGCGCCGGGGGCGCCGCTGGCGGAGGTGCTCGTCGAGGATTCCCCGTTCGGCATACTCGAGGCGGGCGTGGTCGACGAGTATGGGATCGACACGGTTCGCGCCGTCGGCGTGGGCTGGGGATTCAGCGTGGTGCGCGATGACGCGCCCACCGGTCCCGATCACGACCTGGACGAGGAAACCGCCTGGTGGTCGGCTCTGGACGATGAACCCGAGACTCTGGTCGCCGTGCGAGACCTGGACCTGGTGGACCCGCACAGATGGGGTGCGGCGTTGCGGGTGCTGGCGGATGATGCGCGGATCCGGCCGCTGCTCGATGATCGCGACGGCTACACCGCGTGGTGGCTGCGTCGGCACGCGCAGATCGGCGTGACCCCTGTCGCTGCCCTGCGGGGCGACGACCCGACGTTCGAGGGGCTCCTCGACGTCTTTCCCGGGCCGGAAGCATCCGCCGCACACTCGGCGGGGCCATCCGGGGATCTGCGGGCGGCGATGGGCAGAGGCGTCCTCGCCCGCGGAACGGTGGACAGCGTGGGGCTGGCCCGGACGCTGATCCGGCGGCTCGCCGACCCCGCCCGCACGCCGAGTCCCGCGGTCATCGTGCACGCGCACCGGCTGCTGGCCGAGGCGCTGGACGACGGGATGGTCGATCTGGACGACCTCGCACCGCCGGACTTCGTGCGCGCGGTGGACGGCAGCGTCGTGGCCGCGTCGGAGGCACTCGTACTGGACCGTCCCTGGCTCGCGGCGGTGGTGCCGCAGCGGCGATCGGTCGTGGGCACCGTCGCCCGCGCAGGCGCGCTGGCGGATCTGCTGGACGTCGAGACGGCGTCGCGGGCGGTACGGGTGTCGGTGACGTCGTCCGGACGGCGCAGCACCTGGGAGGCGGAGCCCGGCGCGGTCGTCGCTGCGGTGCAAGCCGGTGTCGAGCTGCCGCACGGGGCACTGGTGGTGCACGAAGACGGACTCGCCGTGCACGTCGAGGTGGAGGGCGAGGAGCTGCGCAAGGCGACGGTGCCCTGGTGGATCGACGGCGAGGGCACCGTGCACACCGACGGGGCATGGCAGGCGGCCGTTGCCGGGGTCGCCGCGTCGCAGCGGGGCTGACGCCCGCGGCGCGGAACTCAGGTCAGGCCCTGCTGGGCGCCCTTGCGCCCCGACCGCGCGCCACGCCGTTGCACCAGGAAGACTGCGGTGCCGAGCGCGCCGATGACCAGCCCCGCGTAGCAGACCGGGAGCGCGCTCGCCGAGGTTCCCTGGGTGGCGAGAATGAGGACGGTCGCGATGATCCAGGCGCCGAAGCCGGCGGCGACGACGGGCCGGGGATCCAGCGCGGCGGCGGGGAGCGTCGGCCGTTCCGGCGCACCGTCGGCGCCGGTGGGCGCCGCAGCGGTGCGCGGTGCGTGAGGTTCGTCCGGGGCGCCGGGTTGCTGGTCGGTCACGGGGCAGAGACTACCCGGGCGGCGGCTGCCGTCCGGACGTCAGCCGCCTCCGGCAGCGCGCGGCGATGAGAGGAACGTCATGGACGCGGGCTTTAGCGCGGGTATCGGACGTCCAATAACTTATCCTGCTCTGCATGGCAGACGACAACGCAGCGCAGGCGGAGCCCGCGGCGGAATCCGGCAGCGGCGCCGCGCCGAAACCTCCGAGCCGGCTGCCCGCCGTCGACGCCTTCTTCAAGATCACCGAACGCGGCTCCACCTACACGCGTGAGATCCGCGGCGGCGTCGTCACGTTCGTCACCATGGCGTACATCATCGTGCTCAACCCGCTGATCCTCGGCAGTTTCAGCGAGGACGACGCGGCGGCGCACAAGGACGTGCTCGGCAACATCCTTCCGGTCGGGCAGGTTGCCGCGGTGACGGCGCTGGTGGCGGGCGTGATGACCATCGCGTTCGGGCTCATCGCCAAGTATCCGTTCGGATTCGCGGCAGGGCTGGGCATCAACACGTTGCTGGCGGTCTCCATCGTCCCGCAGGTCACCTGGCCGGAGGCGATGGGCCTGGTCGTCATCGACGGCATCATCATCGTCATCCTCGCCGCCACCGGGTTCCGGACCTCTGTGTTCAATGCGATCCCCGCGCAGCTCAAATCGGCTATCGCCGTGGGCATCGGACTGTTCATCGCGTTCATCGGCCTGGTGGATGCGGGTTTCGTGCGGCGCATCCCGGACTCCGCCAACACCACGGTTCCGGTGGGGCTGGGCATCAACGGGTCGATCGCCTCCTGGCCGACCGCGCTGTTCGTCTTCGGACTGCTGCTGATGGGGGTGCTCGTCGCACGGAAGGTGCGCGGCGGACTGCTGATCGGCATCGTTGTCACCACGGTTCTCGCCTTCATCGTCGAACAGATCTGGCACATCGGGTCCTCCGCGAGCACCGGCCCTGAGGGCTGGAGTATGTCGGTGCCGGACATCCCGGGCACGCTGGCCAGCCTGCCGGATCTGAGCCTGGTGGGGGAGTTCAGTTTCGGCGCATTCGCGCGCATCGGCGTGCTCTCGGCATCGCTGTTGGTGTTCACGCTGGTTCTCGCCAACTTCTTCGACGCCATGGGCACGATGACGGGGCTGGGCAAGGAGGCGGGCCTGGCCGACAAGGATGGCACCCTGCCCGGCATGGGGAAGGCGCTGATCGTCGAGGGGACGGGCGCGATCGCGGGCGGCGCCGGCTCCGCGTCGTCGAACACGGTCTTCGTCGACTCGGCGTCGGGGATCGCCGACGGCGCCCGAACAGGGCTCGCGAACATCGTCACCGGATTGCTGTTCATCGCCGCGATGTTCCTGACGCCGCTCTACGAGGTGGTTCCGCTCGAGGCCGCGGCGCCCGCGCTGGTGGTGGTCGGCGCCATGATGATGAGCCAGATCAAGGACATCGACTTCGGCCGGTTCGACGTGGCGCTGCCCGCATTCCTCACCATCGTGACGATGCCGTTCACCTACTCGATCGCGAACGGCATCGGCGTCGGCTTCATCACGTGGGTGGTGCTGGCCGCGGCCACAGGAAAAGCCCGCAAGACGCATCCGCTGATGTGGCTGGTGGCGATCGCATTCGTCGCGTACTTCGCGGTCGGCCCGATCACGGACGCCGTGACCTGAGCGGGCGCGCGGTCCAGGGGCGGGCGGCGTCCGGGCCTGGGGCTGCGGAACAATGGTGCGGTGGTCAACGTCATCGACATCAGCGACGCCGACGATCCGCGGATCGACGACTATCGCAACCTCAATTCCTCGGATCGGCGGCCGGACCTGCCCGGGGGCAAGGGACTGGTGATCGCCGAGGGCGTGCTCGTGGTGCAGCGGATGATCGCGTCGCGGTTCGCGCCGCACTCTCTGCTCGGAGTGGACCGGCGGCTGCAGGAGCTGGGCAGCGCCCTCGACGCGGTCGACGTCCCCTTCTACCGGGTGCCCACCGAGGTCATGGACGAGTGCATCGGGTTCCACCTGAACAGGGGGGTGCTCGCCGCCGCGCGCCGGGCCCCGGAACCTCACCTCGACACGGTGCTCGACGGAGCGCGCACGGTAGCGATGCTCGAGGGCGTGAATGACCACGAGAACATCGGGTCGATGTTCCGCAATGCGACGGGGCTGGGGATCGACGCCGTCCTCTTCGGTGCGCGATGCGCGGACCCGCTCTACCGGCGCGCGGTGCGCGTGTCGATGGGGCACGTGCTGCGTCTCCCGTTCACGCACATCCCCGAGTGGCCGGCGGGAATCGACGAGGTGCGGTCGCGGGGGTTCACCGTGGTCGCGTTGACCCCGGATCCGGAGGTTCCCATGCTCACCGAGGTGCTCCACGACCGCGGACCGACAGACCGGGTGGCCCTGCTCGTGGGGGCGGAGGGGCCGGGGTTGCGGAAGCACACCATGAACGCGTGCGATGCGCGGGCGCGCATTCCGATGGCTCCGGGGACGGACTCCCTCAATGTCGCCACGGCGGCGGCGGTCGCGTTCTACGAGCGCCTGCGGAGCATGCAGATGGCCGACGCGAGGTGACGGGGACGCCGGGGGAGTTGGTCCACGAACGTCCGCGGGGTGCATCGGTGCATCGCGGCTCGGCGGATTGGCGGGTCGGCACGGAGGCGGCGGCGCGGTATCCGGCCGCCGGGATGGTGGCCTCGACCATGATGGCCGCCTGGACCGCGGTGTTCGTCGCCGTCGTCGGCCTGGGGTTGAGCGCCGTGTCCTCGTGGCTGGCGATCGCCGTCAACGTCGTGGTGGTGGGCGCGGCGGCCCCCGCCGTCCGTCGGTGGCGGCATGCCACGACGGTGCGCTGGATCGTGTGGGGCGTCGTGCCGGGGGCTATCCTCGGGTGGGCTGCGCTGGCCGTGCTCGCACTGTAGTTCTGGCCGCGCAACAGCCCTGACCCCGCAACAGCCCTGGCCTGCCACCTGCAATGGTGTGCGGACGCGCGCCGTCGCGGCGGCACCCCGCCGTTGTGAGGAGCCGGCCTCAGGTGACGGTGGTCCGCGGTCGGTGCGATGAGTGCTCTGCGGCGCGCGGCGGCCCGAGCGCCTTGCCGTCGGGGCCCACCCACTGGGATGGCGACCGGCCGTGTGCCGGTGGCAGGAACCGCGGCAGCCCGTCGTTCCCGTCGATCACGACGGTCCACCCGTGATGGTGGACGGCCCGGTGGTGTTCCGTACACAAGTTGACCAGGTTGTCCAGGTCTGTGGGACCGCCGTCCGCCCAATGCCACACGTGGTGGGCGACGCACCATGCGGGCGGTCGGTCGCACCGGGGGAATGCGCACCCATGGTCGCGCGCCGCCAGTGCGCGGCGCTGGGCCCGGCTGGCCAGCCTCCGGGTGCGCCCCACGTTGAGCGGCATGCCCCGGCCGTCCACGCCGATCGGCGTGATCGCCGCGTCGCACGCGAGGCGTCGCGCCGCGCCGACCGTCACGTTGGCGAACCAGTCGGTCATGCCGTGCGGAAGGTTGTCGAACACCTCCTCGAACCGCCCCTCGGCGATGAACCCGGCCCGGGCGGCCGCGTCGTCGTCGGTGTCGGCCAGGTCGCGCAGACCGATGTGCAGGCTCAATGTCGTGCCGGTGCCTGCGCCGCCGCCCAGGTCATGGGACGCGGCCGAGGGTTGCCCGCACCCGGGTGTACCCGCCCGGCCGGTGCTGCGGCGTGGGCCGGCGCCGCGGCTCCCTCCGGGGGTGGTGGGGGCACCGCAGCGGCGTGTCCGGCCCGCGCCGGAGTCCACGTCGTCTCCGAGGCGATGCGGGTGCGTGGGGAGTCTTCGGGCGCCGGCGAGCCCGCCGCGGCCCCGTCGCACTGGGAGTGGCGACGCAGGAACTCGGCGAGACCATCGGCACGGCGCTTGGCGGCCGTGCGGCGGTCGCGCGTGCCGTCCGGCTCCGGCCGCGGAGCCGACAACGGCGAGAGTGCCGTGACCAGGCGCTCACCTGTTTCGGAATCCAGATCCCCGCGCACTGCGTACCGGTTGCCGAGCGTGCGTGAAACGAAAAAGGTGTTGCGTTCGGTGTCGTCAGCGCCCCGGCTCTCCGGCCGGACCTGGCCGTATGACGGGCCCGCCGGGGTCGCGCGGTCGCCGCCGGTATCACCGCCTTCGGAATCACCGTCCCCGGATCCCCCAGCACCGTTCCCATCCGGGTTCTTGCCCTGAGGTACTGCGGTGTAGTGATCACGGATGCCATCGATCATCGCGGCGAGCCTGTTGTGGCCGGCGTTGCGCGCGTAACCGATGAGCACGTTCTCCGTACGGTCGATAGCGTCCGCAGGCATCGCCTTCGGCGGATCGTCGAGGAACTTCACGATCATCGTCGCGGCGTTCTTCGTGATCTCGCCGCCGCGTACCGCGGCGAAGATCCGCGGGCGCTCGTTCATGCGCATGGCGAAGGTGACCACGGCGCGGGCCTTCGCGATCGTGAGCGTGCTGTGGGACGTCAGATGATCGACGATGTTGGTGAACCGCCCCTGGGCGGAGTCGCGCGTCGCGAGCTCGGCGATCTTGCACAACGAAGAGATCTCGGCACGGTGCATCGCCTGTGCGTCGTCCACGATCGATCCGAGCAGATCCGCGTCCGCGCGCCGCCACAGGCCGGCTGTCATCCCGCCGCCGGCAGAGTCCCCCGTAAACCGTTCCATACCGCCCCCCTCGGCTCGCACATTACAGTACCCGAACAAAGGTTCGTGCGTAAACCATAGAACAGATATTCCCATCGGGGCGGTGGCGGCACCCGTCGAGCCTGGTGCCGCTGCTGCGGAGCGCGGGGTCTTGCGACTAACCTCACCGGGTATGCGCCGGACAATTTTCGATACTGATCACGATGCGTTCCGCGACAGCGTGCGCACATTCATCTCCCGCAACGTCGCGGACCGGATAGACGAGTGGGAGTCGGCCCAGATCGTGCCGCGCTCGCTGTTCACCGAAGCGGGCGCCGCAGGGTTCCTCGGTATGGCCGTGCCGGAGGAGTTCGGCGGCGGGGGAGTGCCCGATTTCCGTTTCAACATGATCATCGGCGAGGAGTTCGCCTTCGCGGGCGCAGGTGCCGCCGGCCTGGGGCTCACGCTGCACAACGACATCTGCCTCCCATACCTGCTCTCACTGACCGACGACGAGCAGAAGCAGCGCTGGCTGCCCGGGATCGCCGCGGGAGAGACCATCACCGCCATCGCGATGACGGAGCCGGGTGTGGGCTCGGACCTCGCGAACATCGCGACCACGGCCATCCGTGACGGCGACGAGTACGTGCTCAACGGCTCGAAGACCTTCATCACCAACGGCATCAACTCGGATCTGGTGATCGTCGCGGCCAAGACGGACCCGAGCCAGAAGCACAAGGGGCTCAGCCTCATCGTGGTCGAGCGCGGGATGGCGGGCTTCGAGCGGGGCCGCAACCTGGCCAAGCTCGGCCTGCATTCGCAGGACACCGCGGAGCTGTTCTTCGACGACGTGCGGGTACCCGCGTCGAACCTGCTGGGCGAGGAAGGCAAGGGATTCGCCTACCTCATGCAGAACCTCCCGCAGGAGCGGCTGTCGATCGGCGTCGCGGGGGTCGCAGCGGCCCGTGCGGCGTTCGACTGGACCACGGACTACGTCCGTGAGCGCAAGGTGTTCGGCAACTCGGTGGGCTCCTTGCCGACGACGCGGCATGCCTTGGCGGAGATCGCCACCGAGGTCGAGGTGGCGCAGCACTATGTGGACCAGGCGGTGCTGTCGCTCAATGCGGAGGAGCTGAGCGCGGTGGACGCCTCCATGGCAAAGCTGTGGTGCACCGAGCTGCAGGGGCGCACGGTGGACCGCTGCCTGCAGCTGTTCGGCGGGTACGGGTTCATGCTGGAGTACCCGATCGCCCGTGCCTACGCCGACGCGCGGGTGACCCGGATCTACGGCGGAACCAGTGAGATCATGAAGGAGATCATCGGTAGGTCGCTCGACGTCTGACCCTGCCGCGGCGCGTGGATCCCGGGGATTGACTCCGGCCTCCGATACCGGACACCACCTCGGTACCGGAGGCCGGATGCTGTGCCGGCGGATCCCGACGGCCGGCCCGCAGGGTGCCGGCCGCGGTCGGTGTTCTCAGCCGTTGGCGTTGCTGCGGACGCCGAGCAGGACGTCCTCCCAGGAGGGCATCGTCGGCTTGTGCTTGCGTGCCTTGCCGCGCGTGTGCGGGCTCGGGTGCGGGATGAGCGCGTCCTCGGGTTCCTCGTCGATGGGGGGACCGGATTCGGCCCGGGCCTCGCGGTCGCCGGCCTGCTCGGCGGTGGGGCGGGACGAGCGCTCCGCGCCCCCGTGGTCGTGCTCGGTGCCCTGCCCCTGCCCAGTGCCGGGCGCGGCGCCGGGGCCGTCCTCCGGCGCGTCGGCGCCGCCCGCAACGGCCTCGACGGCGACGGCGTCGTCCGGGGACGAGGCGGGCTCGGAAGGGGCGGGCTCGGCCTCCGGCGTCGTATCCGGGGCGTGTGCCGGCGCAGCGACCTCGGGGCCGTGGATTCCGACGTGCGACGCGCTCGGGGGCTCTGGTACCGCGGCGATGGGGCGCAGCGGGCGGTTCACGTCGGGGTCCAGCAGTTCGGTCGCGGCATCGTCGAGAGCATTGAGCGTGCCGGTGAGGCCGTCCTTGTACAGGCGCCAGTGCGCGGCATTGCGGGACTTGCCCGCCCACCACGACAGTTGCACTACCCATTCACCGTCCACCGTGCGCCAGGCGTCCCATTCGCCGGACTCAGGATCCAGCCCGCGGGCGCGAAAGACGATGGCGACGATCTCGTCGAGGGTCTGGACGGCGGGGCCGTCGGACCGTACCGGGTGCCCCTTGCGGCCCATGTCCGCGGCATTGCCGCGTTCGAGCAGCACCGGATGCGCGAAGCGCTCGACGCGGGATTCCGGGATGCTGGCGAGTTCCGCCACCTCCGCCACCGACGCGCCCGCCCGGACGCGCGCCTGGATCTCACGTGGGCGCAACTGGCTGCTCGATTCCACCTCGATCTGGCCCAGGCGGCTGAGATCGCCGCGGGCGGCGGCGCGGAGGCGGTCGTCCGCGGGGACGGAGAAGCGGTCCTCGGAGCCCTTCACCTGGAGGAGGACGTTCTTGCCGCCCGCATCCATGCCGATCACTTGAAGTTCTCGCACGCGTAGACCTCCTGTGGCAGCTTCCGGTAGGGCGAGCGTAACCGAGTCGAGACCGCTGCGCGGGGAGGACACGCGCCGGGGTCCTTGCCTTTGCTTGCGGCGCAAGTTATTGGAGTATCCAACGTACCCGAATGCGGCATGCGGGACGAATGTGCGTGGTGAGGTGGATGCGTGTGGTGGGGCGGATGATGTCCGCGGGCCGCTCGGTGTGCGGAGAACGGCCCGGGCGAGGCGCGATCGTGCGCGTCGCCCGGGCCGTCCGGTGTGTCAGAGGCGTTCGGCGACCCAGTCGATGCACTGCGTCAGCCGCGTGACGTCGTCGGGGTCGATGGCCGGGAACATGCCGATGCGGAGCTGGTTGCGCCCCAACTTGCGGTACGACTCGGTGTCGACGATCCCGTTGGCGCGCAGCACCTTCGCCACGGTGGCGGCGTCGACGTCGTCGTTGAAGTCGATGGTGCCCACGACCTGCGACCGCAGGGCCTTGTCGGTGACGTACGGCGTCGCGAACGCGCTGGCCTCGGCCCACGAGTACAGGCGCGACGACGAATCCGCGGTCCGCGCCGCCGTCCAGGCGAGCCCGCCGCCGGCGTTCATCCACTCGATCTGGTCTGCCAGAAGCAGCAATGTCGCCAGGGCCGGCGTGTTGTACGTCTGGTCCTTGCGGCTGTTGTCCACGGCCACCGGGAGCGACAGGAACTCGGGCGTCCAGCGGCCGGACGCCTTGATCTCCTCGACGCGGGCGAGGGCGGCGGGGCTCATGATCGCGATCCACAGCCCACCGTCCGCGGCGAACGACTTCTGCGGTGCGAAGTAGTAGACGTCGGCCTGGGTGATGTCGACGGGGAGGCCGCCGGCGCCGGAGGTCGCGTCGATGGCGACGAGCGCGTCGCCCGCCCCCTCCGGGCGCCGGACCGGCACCGCCACGCCGGTGGAGGTCTCGTTGTGCGCCCAAGCGATCAGGTCTGCCGACGGATCGGCGGCGGGAACCGGCGCCGATCCGAAGTCCGCTTCGACCACGATCGGGTCGCCGATGAACGGGTTGCCGGCGGCCACCTTGGCGAACTTGGAGCTGAACTCGCCGTAGCTCAGGTGCAGTGAGCGCTCGCGGATCAGTCCGAAGGCCGCGGCGTCCCAGAACGCGGTGGAGCCGCCGTTGCCGAGGACCACCTCGTAGCCGTCGGGCAGCGAGAACAGCTCACGCAGCCCATTGCGGATGCGGGCGACGACGTCCTTGACGGGGGACTTGCGGTGGCTGGTGCCCATGACCGAGGCGCCTACCTCGACCAGCGTGTGCAGCTGTTCCGGGCGGACCTTGGACGGCCCGCAGCCGAATCGGCCGTCTGCAGGCGTGAGATCGTCCGGAATGATCAGTGCGGTGGGGTCGGCCATGAGTCGCAGCATCCTCGTCGTCGGGGTCCGTACGGGGACCGAGTTTAGCCCGCGCTCCCGAACACCTCGCTCCAGCCGTCGACGGACTCCGGCTCGCGGGGGCCGGGGCCCACGTACAGAGCCGACGGCCGGACCAGCTTGCCCAGCCGCTTCTGCTCCATGATGTGCGCACACCAGCCGGCCGTGCGCGCGCAGGTGAACATGGCGGGCATCATCTGCGGCGGGACCTCTGCGAAGTCGAGCATCACCGCGGCCCAGAACTCCACGTTGGTGGCGATGGCGCGGTCCGGGCGGCGCTCCCGTAGCTCGGCCAGGGCAGCCTGCTCCAGCGCCGCCGCGGCCTCGTAGCGCGGCGCGTCGAGTTCCTTGGCGGTGGCTCGCAGGACGCGGGCGCGCGGGTCCTCGGCCCGGTATACGCGGTGGCCGAACCCCATCAGGCGTTCGCCGCGGTCCAGAATTCCCTTGACGAGACCGCGGGGGTCGTCGGAGCGTTCCGTCTCCTCGATCATCGGCAGCACCCGGGCCGGTGCGCCGCCGTGCAGCGGGCCGGACATGGCGCCCACCGCGCCGGAGAGCGACGCGGCCACGTCGGCGCCCGTCGAGGCGATCACCCGGGCGGTGAAGGTGGACGCGTTCATGCCGTGCTCGGCGGCGGACACCCAGTACGCGTCCACGGCGCGGACGTGGCGCGGATCCGGCTCGCCTTTCCAGCGCACCATGAACCGTTCGGTGATCGTCGAGCACTCGTCGATGACCGTCTGCGGGACGGCCGGCTGGTAGATGCCGCGGGCCGACTGGGCGACGTAGGACAGCGCCATCACCGACGCGCGGGCGAGTTGTTCGCGCGCGGCGGCGTCGGTGGTGTCCAGCAGCGGGTCGAACCCCCAGATCGGCGCGAGCATCGCCAGACCCGCCTGCACGTCGACGCGGACGTTTCCGGTGTGGATGGGCAGCGGGAACGGCTCGGCCGGGGGCAGGCCCGGCCCGAACTTGCCGTCGACCAGCAGCGCCCAGGCATGCCCGAAAGTGACCTTGTGGGAGACGAGATCGTCGATGTCGACGCCCCGGTACCGCAGGTGGCCGCCGTCCTTGTCCGGCTCGGCGATCTCCGTGGTGAAGGCGGTGACTCCCTCGAGGCCCTCGGCGAAGCCCTCGGGGAGGTCGGCTGCGGTAGGCATAGTGGCGCTCCTGGATCTTCGATTGCGCGGGTGTCGGGCGGCGTCGCCCCGTTCCCGAGGGGGCGGGCCGCGCGGACAGCCGGTGGGACGGCCGGATCACGACCGTTACCCACGAGTATGACGCACGACACACGCCGAGTGCCGTCCGGGGCGAGCGGCGGGCCGGCAGGGGGTGCGGCGCGACGGTGCGGAAATGCGGCGTGCGGTACCGGCGAGTAGGCCGCGTACGACCGCGGCGCGGTAGGCTGGCGGAAAGTGTGCAGGTCACGGGATCGACCTGTGTGGAATAGGGTGCCGGTCGCGGACCTGAGTGGGCGCCGCCGCCGGAGGGTGACTAGATTCTGTGGCGGGAACCGATGCTCCAACAGGGGTTATCCGGGCCGAGGACTTCCACGTTACTGAGTCACCAATCGGAGAGGGATGTTCTGTGTCTGCTGAGAATGACCAGAAAGCCGTACTCAGCTATCCGGGCGGTGAGCAGCCCCTCGGCGTTGTGCGTGCGGCCGAGGGCAACGACGGCGTCGCGCTCGGCTCGCTGCTGGCGGACACCGGCTACGTCACGCTGGACGCCGGGTTCGTCAACACCGCGTCGTGCTCGTCGGCGATCACCTACATCGACGGCGGCAACGGCATCCTGCGGTACCGCGGGTACCCGATCGAGCAGCTCGCGCAGAATTCCACGTTCATCGAGGTCAGCTATCTGCTGATCTATGGCGAGCTGCCGTCCGCGTCCCAGCTTGAGACCTTCACCGAGCAGATCCGCCGGCACACGCTGCTGCACGAGGACCTCAAGCGGTTCTTCGACGGCTTTCCGCGCAACGCGCATCCCATGCCGGTGGTCTCCAGCGCCGTGAACGCGCTCTCCGCGTACTACCAGGACTCGCTCGACCCGGGCGATCCCGAACAGGTCGAGCTGTCGACGATCCGCCTGCTGGCCAAGCTGCCCACCATCGCCGCCTACGCCTTCAAGAAGTCGGTCGGCCAGCCTTTCCTGTACCCGGACAACTCGATGGGCCTGGTGGAGAACTTCCTGCGGATGACCTTCGGTCTGCCCGCGGAGCCGTACGATCTCGACCCGGAGATCGCGGCCGCCCTGGACATGCTGCTGATCCTGCACGCCGACCACGAGCAGAACTGCTCGACCTCGACGGTGCGCCTGGTCGGCTCGTCCAACGCCAACCTGTTCACCTCGATCTCCGGCGGGATCAATGCCCTGTGGGGTCCGCTGCACGGCGGCGCCAACCAGGCGGTGCTCGAGATGCTCGACGAGATCCATGCGGCCGGCGGGGACACGAAAGACTTCATGCGCCGGGTGAAGAACAAGGAAGACGGCGTGAAGCTCATGGGCTTCGGCCACCGCGTCTACAAGAACTACGATCCGCGCGCGGCCATCGTCAAGCAGACCGCGGACAAGATCCTCGACAAGCTCGCGCCCGACGACGAGCTGCTCGGTATCGCGAAGGGGCTCGAGGAGGTCGCGTTGAGCGACGACTACTTCATCGAGCGCAAGCTCTACCCCAACGTCGACTTCTACACCGGTCTGATCTACCGGGCGATGGGATTCCCGCCGCGCATGTTCACAGTGCTTTTCGCGCTGGGCCGGCTGCCCGGCTGGATCGCACACTGGCGGGAGATGCACAACGACCCGGCGACCAAGATCGGCCGCCCCCGCCAGATCTACACCGGCCACACGTCCCGCGACTACGTGGATCTGTCGCAGCGGTCGTAGCCCGTAGCCGCGTGAAAAGGCGCGCAGGGACGCCCGCAGGCTCCCGCACACCCAGCAGCAACGAGACACGTCGCAGCGTCGACGACGAGAGGTGGACGCAATGACCAAGCCAGTGGTCGAGTACCCGGAGGGGCCCCCGCCGAACGACTTGGTCGTCGAGGACATCGTCGTGGGCGAGGGCCCGGAGGCCCAGGCCGGCGACATCGTCGACGTCCATTATGTGGGTGTCGAGTACGACTCCGGAGAGGAGTTCGACTCGTCTTGGAGCCGTGGCGAGTCGATCCGCTTCCCGCTGCGTGGACTCATCAAGGGCTGGCAGGAGGGCATCCCCGGCATGCGCGTCGGCGGCCGCCGGCAGCTGACGATCCCGCCGGAGATGGCCTACGGACCTGCGGGCGCCGGGCATCAGCTTTCCGGCCGGGCCCTGGTGTTCGTCATCGATCTGCTGGGAGTGAGGACGCCCGAGGAAGAGCAGCCGGAGTAGGTTTCGCCGGATCCTCGCATCCGTTCGATGGCCGCCGGCTCCCGGGGCGACGGGCCGGCGGCCATTCGTATATCCGTGTTGGCGTTCGCCGGTGGTCTGGCGCGTATGCCGACGCCGCAGGCGGCGGAACCCGAGCACGAGCGCGCGCTCACGAGCTGGACGAACACGACGGCCGTGGTGGACACGCTGGCGGAGACGTCCCCGACGATCGTCTTAATGCGCTGGTCGGCGTCGACGCCGATGATGCCGCCGAGGTTCGCGGTGCCGTCGGTGAGCAGGAACAGCACGCCGATCCCGATGAACAACAGGCCCGACACCAGCGCCGTGGTGTGCGTGCGCAGCGGCCCGATGCTGATCCCCCGGCCCCGCAAGACGCGGCCGTTCCCCAGGTTGAATCGGTCTCACAGGAGCGCCAGCAGGAACAGCGGGATCGCCGGGCCCAGTGCGAACACCGCGCCGATCAGCCCGCCGTCAGCCGACGCACCGCCCACGAGCGCCAGCGACAGTAGCAGGTGACGAGGGAGCTGAACGCGCCCACGCCGGCGCCGAGCGGCACCATCACCGTGGCGAGACCCAGGTAGAACAGCACCGTGCGGGCGGCGAGACGGCCCACACTGTCGAAGGCGTAGGCGAAGAACGACGGCAGCAGCAGCGCCGATCACGGGCTGAGGAGCAGCAGCACTCCGCCGAGGAGGGCGCCGAGCAGCCCGATCTCCGGCGTCACCCGCCCTCCTGTCCGGCGAGGAGCTTGTCGATCGTCGAGGTGAAGGTGTCTATCGGCTGCGCGCCGAGGATCGGGTGACCGTTGACCGAGAATGCGGGCGTGGCGGGAATCCCGAGCCGCTGCGCCGTCATCGTGTCGACGTGCAGCAGGGCCTCGAAGTCGTCGCTGTTCATCTGCGCCATGAACCGGTCGATGTCCGGCACCC
The DNA here is from genome assembly GCF_014126825.1 of Tomitella gaofuii. Lineage (NCBI taxonomy): Bacteria > Bacillati > Actinomycetota > Actinomycetes > Mycobacteriales > Tomitella > Tomitella gaofuii. The sequence continues at coordinate 1,568,166 of NZ_CP059900.1, forward strand.
CGGCGGCGACAGCGAAGCCGCGGAGGCGCTCCGGGCTCATCTCCGGGTGGCCCGATTCCGGCGCGGCGGCGTAGAGGGCGGAGTTGAACTCCCAGAAGCGTCCCTGGGCGGCCGCGGCCCGCCCTGCGCGCGCCGCGCGGGCGGATTCCTCGCCGTAGATGGGCAGGTCCCGCCATTCGATGCGCAGCTGCCCGCTTTCGACGTACCGGTCGATGAGAGTCGGCTCGATGTCCTGGCTGAACTTCGCGCAGAACGGGCAGCGGTAGTCCGCGAACTCGACCAGGACGACCGGTGCGTCGACGGCACCCATTGCGAGCGGGTCGCCCTCGGTCCTGCGTGCCAGGTCGCCCAGGGGGCCGATCCCGCCGTCGGCGGAGGCGCGATCCTCTTCCGAGATCGATGCGGGGCCCGCCGCTTGCCCGGCCGGATCGTCATCGCCCTGTCCGGTGAAAAGGACGACGCCGAGGACCACGGCGATCACCACGATCACGGCGAACGCGGCGACCTCGATCCGCCGGCGCGTCGACCCGGCCTGGGTACGCGGTGCGTTCTTCCGTCCAAGGTGGCCGTCGGGTCGGTCGTCCGGCTGAGGTTCCATCGATGCTCCGTCCGCTGTCGGCGTCGTCGGGGCGGCCCCCTGACTACTAAGCTGCATAGTAACTAGTCGGTTACTATCTTGCATAGTTGGTCCAGGGGTGTGCGAAAAGGACGGAAATGCGGTGCGGAGTGCAGAACACGGTGGTGATCGGCGTGCCAACGGTCATCATCGCCAACCCGTGGTTCGGCCGTGAGATCCCGGTGCGGTGGTGGGAGCGCCGGAGGCGGGCAGAGGGGAAGCGGAGAGACCCGGGGGAGCGCCGGCGGGACTGCGGCCCGGCCTGCGCCGTCTGACGCGCCGGCGCACGCTTCAGGCTCGTGCGCTCAGGCTCGTGCACTCAGACGCAGGCACACGATGGTCGCTGCGCACAGCGCCGACGCGACGGAAAGCACGACCGGCACGGCGGCCACGGTGACCGCGAGCGGGTAGTCCGCCGCGGCCCAGCGGCGGTGTTCGCGTCCCGGGCAGGCGCCGAGCCAGCATAGGCGCGCCGTCACCGCGTCCCTGGACAGAGCCAGCCCGGCGACAGGCGGCGAATGCGGCGTGCCGGCGGCGAAGTCGTGCACCGTGAGGAGCGCGGCGCCGACCGTGTCCGCGCCGTTGCTCTGCGCCGCACGGTTGTCCGCGGAGAACTCCACGAGCGTGCGCACGGCGTCCGGTGCCCGTGCGAACAGCGGGATGAACGGCAGCGCCGCGGCCGCAGCCTCGGCGAGCGCCACCAGTGCATGGTGCCGTCCCAGCAGGTGCGCCGCCTCATGATCCAGCACAGCGGCGCGTTCCGCGGCGGGCAGCCGGTCGATATGCCCGCTCGCGATGATCGTCGGCCTCGCCCCGCCCACGCTGTAGCAGACCGGCTCATCGGCATCGACCCACAGGACGGCGAAGCCGCGGTGCGCGGTGCGCGCATGCGCGAGCAGATCCAGCTCGAGCAGCAGCCGGTGCACGGAGGCGCGGCGCGCACGCAGGCGGCGCGTCACGCTCACCAGCACGAACAGCGCGAGGCCCCCGAGCGCCGCCGTCGCCGCGACCTGTGCCGCGGGCAGCCACGGCAGCGTGCCGTCCTCACGCAGCCGTTGCAGACACATGTGGGCCGCGCCGAACGTGGTGCGGCCGGGCCTGGTCAGCATCGACACCGGCGCGGCGATCAGAGCGGCCAGGACCAGGGTCATGGACGAGGTCCAGGCGGCCAGCGCGAGGCGGGGGTGCAGACCCGGCGCCACGGTGACGGAAAGGTACCGGGGCGCACCGAACCCCACGACGAGCATGGCGACCAGCAGGCCGAGCGCGACGATCACGTGGCCGGCCGCCCCGTGTCGGCGGGCCGCGCACGGGCGGCCTTGCGCAGCGCGCTGCGGAGAAACGCCGACTCCTCGTCGGAGGCGGACTGTGCGAAGTGCAGCAGGACGTTCTCCGGGTCGCCGCTCGACGACAGAACCTCGCGGAGCATCTCCGCGCCGTACTGGGGGCGCGACTTGGCCGCGTGGTACAGGTAGGCACGACCGTCGCGCGTACGGTCGGCCATCCCCTTGCCGTGCAGATTGTCGAGCACGGTCATGACCGTGGTGTAGGCGTGGGCGCGCGGGGCTTCGAGGCGCTCGAGCACCTGGCGCACCCGCAACGGCTCGGACGAGGCCCACAGCACCTGCATCACGGCGGACTCGAGTTCGCCCAACCTCACCATGGCGGCCTCACCGTGGTCGCCGCGCCGCCGGGGCAGTGCGACGGCCGCCGGCTCATCTGCTCGTGACTCGGCATCCGTTCTCCTGGTCGACTTCGTGATCGGTGCCAGTCTAGCTGTGCGCCCCGGCGACGGGGGCCCGTGCGGCCCGGTCTGCGGCGGGAAACCGAAGGCGCTCGGGCGGGGATGTGGATGGTCGGCCGGTCCGGTGACGGCGATGTAGAGTCGGGGCGGCCGGGCCCGGACGGGCTCCGTGCAGCGTGGGCGGCACCGGATCCACGCCGGTCCGCACCGGCGTTCCGGACTACGGTTCGCGGGTTCGTGGGTTCGCGCGCGGCGCGTCGGGCGCCGAGGCGTCGGCACCGCCCCGCGTGCCGACGGTCGACGTCCGGGCGCAGCGGTGGCCTTCGTCGAGTGAAACAGAGGTGCGTATGCAGCTTGTGCCATCCGATACGGAGAAGCTTCTGCTCAGCGTGGCGGGCATGGTCGCGCGGGACCGGCGCGAGCGCGGCGTCCGGCTCAACCATCCGGAGACGATCGCGTTGCTGTCGTGCTGGGTCATCGAGCGTGCCCGCGAGGGAGCCCGCGTCGCGGACTTGATGAACGACGGCCGGTCCGTGCTCACAAGGGAGGAAGTCATGGACGGAGTGCCGGAGATGATCCCGGACATCCAGGTGGAGGCGACCTTCCCCGACGGTCGCAAACTGGTCACGATCACGGAGCCCATCCAGTGACGCCCCCCGGCCCGATGATTCCCGGCGAGATCCGCACCCGCCCCGAGCCGATCGAGCTCAATGTGGGCCGCGAGCGCATCAGCCTCGTCGTCGTCAACGAGGGCGACCGTCCCATCCAGATCGGCTCGCACCTGCACTTTCCGGACGCGAACCCGGCGCTGCAGTTCGACCGCGAGCAGGCGCAGGGATACCGCCTGGACGTTCCGGCGGGCACCTCGGTGCGGCTGGAGCCGGGTGTGAGCCGCACGGTGGAGCTCGTGGCGCTCGGCGGCCGCCGGTTCGTGGCGGGACTGCAGATCCGCGACCTGCGCAACGAGCCCGCGACGGTGCGTCATCGTCCGCGTCGCGTCGTCCCGTTCGGCGAGCCCGGCAGCGAGGTCGAGCAGCCGGCGCGTGCCAAGGGTCTGCGGATGCGGGTGGGCGAGGAGAGCGCCACCGATGCCGACCCGGCCGGATTGGACGCGGCCGCACCGGATTCGGACGAGGAGTGATCACGTGAGCCGTATTGAACGCCGCGAGTATGTCGAGCTGTACGGGCCCACCACCGGTGACCAGATCAGGCTCGGCGACACCGACCTGTGGATCGAGGTGGAGCACGACCACACCGTGGGCGGCGACGAGGCGACCTTCGGCGGCGGCAAGACCATCCGCGAGTCGATGGGCCAGGGGATGACGCTCCGCTCGGAAGGCGCGCTGGACCTGGTCATCACCAACGTCGTCGTCCTCGACCACTGGGGCATCGTGCGCGGCGACGTCGGCATCCGGGACGGCCGGATCGTCGCGGTGGGCAAGGCCGGCAACCCCGACATCATGGATGGCATCGGCGACGGCATGCACATCGGTCCGGGGACCGACGTCATCGCCGGCGAGGGGAAGATCCTCACCCCGGGCGCCATGGACACCCACGTGCACTATCTGACCGAGATCGAGATGCGCGAGGCGCTGGCCACCGGCATCACGACGGTGACCGGCGGCGGGACGGGCCCCACCGAGGGGTCCAAGGCCACGTCCGTCACGCCGGGCGCCGCCTCGTTGACCATGATGCACCGCGCGCTCGACCAGATCCCGCTCAACGTGATCCTGTTCGGCAAGGGCAGCACGGTCTCCGCCGACGCGCTCCGCGAGGAAGCGATGGCGGGCGCCGGCGGCTACAAGGTGCACGAGGATTGGGGCGCCACCCCGGCCGCGATCAACGCCGCGCTCGATGCTGCGGACGAGCTGGGACTGCAGGTGGCGCTGCACGCCGACAGCCTCAACGAGACCGGCTACGTGCAGGACACGCTCGACGCGATCGGCGGGCGCGGCATCCACGTGTTCCACTCGGAGGGCGCCGGCGGCGGGCACTCGCCGGACATCATCGTCGTGGCGAGCGAATCCAACGTGCTGCCGGCATCCACCAACCCGACGCTGCCGTTCACCGTCAACACGGTCGACGAGCACCTCGACATGCTGCTCGTGGTGCACCACCTCAACCCGCGGGTGCCGGAGGACCTCGCCTTCGCCGAGTCGCGGATCCGCGCCTCGACGATGGCGGCCGAGGACATCCTGCAGGACATGGGGGCCATCTCCATCACCTCGTCGGATGCGCAGGCGATGGGCCGTATCGGCGAGGTCGTCACCCGCACCTGGCAGGTGGCGCACGTGATGAAGAACAAGTTCGGTCCGCTGGGGTCGACGATGCCCGCGGACAACGAGCGCGCCCGCCGGTACGTGGCCAAGTACTCGATCTGCCCGGCGGTGGCGCATGGCATCGACCACGAGGTGGGCTCGATCGAGCCGGGCAAGATGGCCGACCTGGTCCTGTGGGACCCGGCGTTCTTCGGGGTGCGTCCGTACGCGGTGCTCAAGTCGGGGGCCATCGTCGCGGCGCCCCTGGGCGACCCCAACGGCGCCGTGCCCAACCCGCAACCGGTGCTCGTGCGCCCCACCATCGCGGCGCAGCCCCCGCAGGCGGCGCACCTGGCCACCTCCTTCGTCTCGCCCCTGGCGCTGGAGAACGGGCTCGAGGAGCGGCTGGGCCTCACGCGCAGGCTCGCGGCGGTCCGACCCACACGCGGGATCACCAAGGCGGACATGCCCAACAACACCGCCCTGCCGGATCTGCGGGTGGATCCGGAGACGTTCGCCATCCGCATCGACGGCGAGCTGGTCCGGCCGGAGCCCGTCGAAGAGCTGCCGTTGACGCAGCGCTACCTGATGTTCTAGGCGGGCGGCTGTGCACACCACCCGTCCGGGGGGCACCGGACAGATCGGCGCCCTTCTGCTCACCGACGCGCGCCTGCCCGGCGGCGGGCACGCGTATTCGGCGGGTCTGGAACCGGGGCTGCGCGCGGGGGTTCCGGCGACCGCCGTTCCGGACTACATCGCGGCACGGCTGCGCACCGTGGGCCTCGTCGAGGCGTCGGCCACCGTGCTCGCACACCGCGCGGTCCTCGAGACGCCGCGCGGGCTCGCGGCGGTGCACGATGCACTGCTGCCCGCACGCCCAGCGCACCGCTGCGCGACGTGTCCGGGATGCTCGGGCGCGGGCTCGTGCGGCTGGTGCGCCGGCTGGCGCCCGACGATCCCGCGGTGGCGCACCTCGACGCGCTGGGGCGCACGCCGCAGAGGCCGGTGGTGCTCGGCGTGGCGGCGGCCGTGCTGGGCGCCTCCGAGGAGCAGGCCGCACGGGCGAGCCTGTACGACGACGCGCAGACGGTCGCGTCCGCGTCGCTCAAGCTGGCGCCGGTGGATCCGGTGGACGCCGCGGGCTGGGTCCTCGGCGCGGAGCCGCTCATCGAGGAGATGGTGGCGACCGCGCTGGCCGTCACCGATCCGGCGGACATGCCTGCCACCGCCGCGCCGCAAGCCGACCAATGGTCCCTGGACCACCAACGCGAGACGAGGAGGCTCTTCGTTGCCTGACACGACGAACCCGTTGCCTGACACGGGGAACACGGCCACCGGCCCGGCGGCCGGCGGCGCACTGCCGGAAAGCGCCGGGAGGGCACTGCGCCTGGGCGTGGTGGGCCCAGTGGGCGTCGGCAAGTCGACGCTGATCGGCACCCTGTGCCGCGCGCTCGGCGCGGAACTGAGCCTGGCGGTCATCACCAACGACATCTACACCGATGAGGATGCGCGGATGCTGCGCTCGGCGGGGGTCCTGCCGGTCGAGCGGATCCGCGCCGTCGAAACCGGCGCCTGCCCGCACACCGCGATCCGTGATGACGTCACCCCCAACCTCATGGCGGTCGAGGACATCGAGGCGGACTTCGCGCCGGTCGACATCACGATCGTCGAAAGCGGCGGAGACAACCTCACCGCCACCTTCAGCCCGGCGCTTGTCGACGCGCAGATCTTCATACTCGACGTCGCCGGCGGCGGGGACGTGGCACGCAAGGGCGGGCCGGGTGTGGAACGCGCCGACCTGCTGGTGATCAATAAGACCGACCTGGCACCGTACGTGCACGTGGACGCCGAACAGATGGTGGCCGATGCGCGCGCGGCCCGCGGCGGCCTGCCCGTGCTGCCGCACAGCGAGAGCGACCAGGACGCCACCGGCAGGCTTGTGCAGTGGGTGCGCACCATCCTCGACGACCATCGGCATGGGCGGCACGTGCCCCGCGATCCCGGCCCGATGGCGCCGCACAGCCACGGCGACGGCACCGTCCACTCGCACGACGGGGAGCACGCGCCCGGCGGCGAGCACGTGCACGCCGATGGCACCCGGCACTCGCACTCGTGAGCAGGAGCGCCGGTGACTGAGCGGCCTGCGCGTATCGGTGTCGAGCTGGTCGACGGCCGGGTGCGGCTGGCGGATATCGCGGCCAGCCGGTACCTGCAGCCCCGGCCGTTGGGCGTCGACGGCGACAGCGTGCGGATCGCGCTCGTCGGCCGCTATGCGATGCTGCTGGCGGGCGACGATCTGCGCATCGACATCACGGTGGGGCCGGGCGTGCGGCTGGAGATCGTCGAACCGTCCGGCACCGTCGCCTACGACGCGCGCGGCGGCGACGCCCGCTGGTCGGCCACCGCGCGCGTGGCGGAGGGCGGATCCCTGGTGTGGCGGTCGTCGCCGTTCGTGGTGACCGCGGGCGCGGACCTGTCGCGGGAGACGTCCGTGGACCTGGCCGAGGGCGCGACGGCGCTGCTCGCGGAGACGCTGGTGCTGGGCCGCTCGTACGAGACCGGGGCCGGCCCGCTGCGGTCACGGATGTGCGCGACACAGTGCGGACGTCCACTGCTGGTGGAGGACCTGGACTTGCGGAGCGGCCCGCTGCGCAGCGCGCCCGGCGTGCTCGACCGCGCGCGGGTCCTGGCGTCGGTCATGCTGTTCGGCGCCCGTCCGGCCGCGGCGGAGACCCGGCACGAGACGCTGTTGGCCGGCCGCGGCGCCTTGGCGCGTGCGCTGTCGGTGCACGCCCACGAGGCCGAGGACGCGCTGGCGGAGACGTGGAGCCGCTGGCGGACGGTGCACGCGGCGGCGCAGGCGGAGGTGCCGAGCCTCACGCGGGGTTAGCGCCGGCATCCCCGGATCCGCCCGTGCCGGCCCGGCGGATGTCCCGCATGTCGACCGTCCGGTGCGCGACGGCCCGCAACAGGCCGTGATCGTGACTGATCATGAGCACGCCGACCCCGTCCGCCGCCAGCTCGGTGATGATCGCAGCCACCGCGGCGGCGGTGGCGGCGTCGAGCATGGCGGTGGCCTCGTCGCAGATCAGGAACCGCGGCCGCGCCACCAGGGCGCGGGCCAGGCACGCGCGCTGCAGTTGCCCGTCGGAGACCTGGCCGGGGAAGCGGTCCAGGAGATCCGGGGTGATGCCTGCCCGCGCCGCGGCGCCGGCGGCCTCCTCCGCGGACGCGCCCGGCTCGGCGATGAGCGCACGCAGGGTCATCCGCGGATCGGCGGCGGCGCGCGGCGACTGGTGCAGCAGCGCGGTGTCGCCTCGCATCCGGCCCCGGCGGGTGCTCACCGCACGGCCATCCACGGTGACGGAGCCGGCGAGGGGGATCTGCAGCCCGCACAGCATCCGCGCCAGACTCGACTTTCCGGAGCCGGACACGCCCGTGAGCCCGAGGACGCTCCCGGGGGCGACGGTGACGGACGCGCCGGAGAACACCGCCGTGGCGCCGTAGCGGCAGGTGAGGTCCACCCCGCGCAACGCGGCACCGGGTGCGTCGTCCCCCGCTCCGCGACCGGTGCACTGCCGGTCCCGGGTCGTGTGCCCCGCAGCAGATCCGGTGTGGGGGACCGCGCGGAGCCTGGCCGCGAAGTCGTGCTGCGGGTCGAGGTCGGTCAGCTCGGGCGGCGCCCCCGGGATCGGGTGCAGTCCGCGGGAGGGCAGCGCCGCGAGCAGTGCCGCCGTGTAGGCGTGCGCCGGTGCGGAGAACACACTGCCGGTGGTGCCGCGTTCGACGATGCGTCCGGCATACATCACGGCGCAGTGGTCGGCCACGCCGGTCGATTCCACCGATTGCAGGTCGTGCGTGATGAGCAGGACGGCGGCCCCGCCGTCGGCGGCCTCCCGCAGCAGGCCCAGCACGTGCGCGGCGAGTCCCGGGTCGAGCCCCGCGGTGGGTTCGTCGGCGACGAGCACCGGCGGTGCGCCGGCCAGGGCCGCGGCGACGGCGACGCGCTGGGCCATGCCGCCGGACAGTTCGTGCGGATAGAGCCGCGCGGTATCCGGGCCCAGATGCACACGGGCGAGCAGGTCCGCGACGGCCGCCCGGGCGGGTGCGCCGCGGGCCGACCCGGTCACGCCGACCGCGTGGAGCGCTTCGGCCAGCTGCGGACCGATCGCCCGCACCGGGGTGAACGACGCCGCGGCGGACTGCGTGGCGAGCGCGACGGTGCGCCCGCGTAGTCGGCGCCAGTCCTTCTCCTTCGCGCCGGTCATCGTCCGCCCGTCGATGGTCGTCGTGCCCGCGGTGCGCGTGCCGTCCGGCAGCATTCCGCACAGCGCGGATGCGAGGATCGATTTTCCGCAGCCGGATTCGCCGACGAGCGCGGTGACGGTGCCCGGGGCCAGGTCCAGGTCCACATCGGTGGCGGCATGCACCCAAGCGCGCCGGCGGCCGACGCGGGCGGGGATGCGTACGGTGAGGCCCCGCACCGTCGCGGCGGCCGGGGCCTGCAGGCCGGTGCGTACCGTCATCGCACCACCGCCGGGCCGTGGTGCCGCCGCGCCCGCAGCCCGGCCCCGACGCCGGCGACGGCGAGGGTGGTGGCGACGAGGACGGCGACGGGGGCCGCCAGCGTCCACCAGGCCCCGGTGAGGATGTCGCCGCGGGAGACCTCCAGCAGAGTGCCGATGCTGGCCTGGTCCGGCGAGAGACCCAGGCCCAGGAAGCTCAGCGTGGACTCGTGCCACACCGCGTGGGGGAGCAGCATGATCAGCGCCACGCCCGCCTGCGGTGCCGCCGCGGGCAGCAGGTGGCGGCGCAGGACCCGCCACCGTCCGGCGCCCCACAGGTAGGCGGCGTCGACGTAGGCCGACGACCGCACCGACAGGATCTCCGCGCGCACGATGCGCGCCACCTGCGGCCAGTGGGTCAGCGCGATGGACGCGACGATCGCGGGGACGGATCCGCGGTAGAGGGCCACGATGACGATGCCCAACAGCAGGTGGGGGAGCGCGTTGACCCCGTCGGTGAGCCGCATGACCGCGGTGTCGAACCGCCCGCCGATGGTGGCCGCCGCGGAGCCGACGGCCAGGCCGAGCACCGTGGCGACGACCGCGCACACGGCGGCGATGAGCAGCGACACGCGCAGCCCCTCCGCGGTGCGGACGAACAGGTCGTAACCCGAGTGGTCGGTGCCGAACCAGTGCGCGGCGCCGGGTGCGCGCCGCGCGTCTGCGAAGTCGGCGTGCTGCGGTCCCGCCGCCCACGGCACGGCGACGGCGTAGACGATGAGTGCGGCGAGTACGGCGCCGGGCAGGGCGATGCGCCGGGCGACGGACAGCTCAGACATCGGCGCTCACCCGCGGGTCGAGCAGGAGGTACGCCGCGTCCGCGAGCAACGATCCGACGAGCACCAGCGCGGTGGTCGCCACGGTGAGGGCGGCGAGCAGGGCGAAGTCGAGCGCGGTGGCCGACTGCACGACGGCCGCGGCCAGTCCGGGCCAGCCGAACACCTCCTCGACCAGCACCGCACCGACGACGAGCTCGGGCAGGCGCGCGCCGAGGATCGTCACCAGCGGTGCGAGAGAGACCGGAAGCATGTGGCGGACGACGATCCGTGCCGGTGCGATCCCGCGGGCGCGCGCCCCGCGTACCGCGTCGGAACCCGCCGCCCGTGCCACCGACGTGCGCACGGACAACAGCAGCCACGGCACCTGTGTGACGGCCAGCGCGCACGCGGGGAGCACCAGGTGCGATGCCACGCCGGCGACGGTGGGGTCGGCGCCGGGGGCGGCCGCGCCGGATGAAGGAGCCCAGCGCAGCGCCACCGCGAATGCGGCGACGGCACCGAGTGCCACCGCGAACGGCGGGATCGCCTGCAGCACCACCGCGACGGCGCTGCACAGTCGGTCGATCAGCGAACCGGGGCGCATTCCCGCCGCGGTGCCCGCCACCACTGCGACGGCGACGGCGATGGTCAGGCCGGTGGCGGTGAGCAGCAGCGTCCACGGCAGGCGCTGCGCGAAGACCTCGGTGACGGGCATCGAGTAGACACGGGAGAGGCCCAGGTCGCCGTGCACGGCGTCGACCACCCACTGCCACCATGCCTGCCACCAGGGCCTGTCGAGTCCCAGCGCAGCGGCCATCGATGCCCGGTCCGCCGCCGAGGTGTGCTGGTAACGGGCGCCGAGGTAGGTGGCGAGCGGGTGGAACGGCGAGTGCGCGGCCAGCACGAACACGCCCGCCGAGAGCGCGACCAGCAGGGGGACGGCGACCGCGGTGCGCCGCGCGACGAGGCGGGCGACGTCCGCACGTCGGCGCCGCCACCGGCCGGACGGCGGGCGCGGCGCTTCCGCAGCCCCGTCGGCGCCGCCGCCGGCGCCGTGCCCGGGTGCGGACGGCGCCGCCGCGGCCGTCCCGCGCAACGAGGTCGTCACCGGCGCCACCGTGCGAGGTTCCACCACGGGCCCCAGGACACCCCGTGCGAGTGCGGCTCCATCACGGCGGAACCCCGGTTCCAGCCGTCCTCCCGGGAGACGTACGTGTGGTCGAGGAACGCGAGGAAAACGTACGTGGGGTGCGCGACGTACGCGGCCTGCACGGCCCGGTAGTCGTCGGCGCGGCGCTGCGGGTCCAGGCTCCGGCGCGCGTCGTCGAGCGCCTCGTCGACGCCGGGGATGGCGAACCCGGACGGATTGTCGTAGGTGGCGGTCCGGGGCGACCGGGTGTGCAGCGCCCCGTAGATCTGGGTGTCGAGGTCATAGGGCTTGTCGCCGCCGCCGAGCAGGAAGGCGCCCGTGTCGATCTTCGTGTTCATCTCGTCCCACGTGGAGCCCTGGAGTCGCACGTCGATGCCGATGCGGTGCATGTCGGAGGCGAAGGCGGCCGCGAGGTCGCGTCGGACGGTGTCCTCGGCCGGGTAGTACACGGTGAACGCGGCGCGGTCGGCGCCGCGGGCCCGGATCCCGTCCGCGGCGGGTATCCAGCCGGCGTCGTCCAGGATGCGCCGCGCGCGCTCGGGGTCGTGCGGGAACACCGCGTCGGGGGCGAACGCGTCACCGTACACCGCCGCGACGGGCGTGGAGGCGGCGCGGCCGTGCCCGGCGAGCACGTCGTCGATCATCGCCTGGCGGTCCACGGCGAGGTTCATCGCCCGGCGCGCGCGGCCGTCGGCGGTGAACGGATTTCCGGCGGGCAGCGACACGCCGCGCCAGTCCGCCGACTGCACGGCGTCGACGCGCATGCCGTCCGCGCCGGTGAAGGTCTCGGCGAGCACCGGCGGCAGAACGGTGCCGTCGATGCCGCCCGCCCGCATCTGCTGGGCGCGCGCGTTGTCGTCCGGGGTGTACACGGTGACGAGCTCGGTCACCTCGGGTGCGCCGTCGAAGTAGTCGGGGTTGGCCTCGAAGCGCGCCTCGGTGGGGGTGAGCTCCGTCAGCCGGTACGGGCCGGTGCCCACCGGGCGGGTGTTCAGCGGCGACTCGACGGCGGGCCCGCCGCCGAGCTCCTCGGAGGGGGCGATGCCGAGAGTGAGGCGGGCGGGGAAGGCGTAGTACGGGTAGTCGAGGGTGAACCGCACGTGGTGGTCGTCGACGGCGGTGACCTCGTCGATCATGGTGTAGGACGCGGCGATCTCGGAGGCGGACGCCGGGTCCAGGACGGCGTCGTAGGTGGCGACGACGTCGGCCGCGTCGAAGGCGGAGCCGTCGGAGAAGGCGACGCCGCGCCGCAGTTCGACGTCCCACACGGTGCTGTCGGCGTTCGGCGTCGGCGGCGCGGCGGCGAGCGCGGGGATGAGGTCCGGCAGTGTGCGGTCGGATGTGGACGTGGGGCGCAGGAGCCCGTCGTACAGCGGGGAGACGCCGAGTTCGCCGTAACCGTTCACCGGGTTGTAATCGCCCAGCGGCTGGGCGTCGGCGAGCACGATCCGGCTCGGCGTCGCCGAGGGGTCCGTCGCCTGCGCGCCGCAGCCCGCCAGGACTGCCCCGGTGGCGGTGAGGGCGACGGCGGTGCGCGCGGCCCGGGAGCGATTCCGGTTCCGTCGCCGTGTCCTCGCGTCGTCGACGGCAAGCACGCGCGTCTCCTCTCCCGCGGCGTGTCCGCACAGGGGCACCGCATGATCAATATGTGTCCATCTGATCAGATGAATCTGCATAACCCTATAGCCCGGTCACGGGCTTGGCCAGGCGGTAGCCTGTCACGGAGTGCGGGAGGGGGATGGCTGAGCTAGCGGGGGTTGATGGGCTGGCGGGATGGACGAGCAAGGGGGAGCGACGGTGGCCTCGCCATGGGAGCACGGCCTCGACATCGACGAGTGGGCGGCGCGGTTCCACCTGCTAGGCGATGCGACCCGGCTGCGATTGCTCGCGGCCATGCACCAGGCGGGGCCGGGGACGGCCAGCGTGGGCGAGCTCGCGGAGGCGGCGGGCATCACGCACACCGCGGCGTCGCAGGCCCTCCGGGTTCTGCGCCTGCAGGGGTGGGTGCGCGATGAGCGGGCCGGACGCAGCGTCCGCTACACGCTCACCGACTCCACCGTGCATGAGCTGCTGCACCTGATGGGGGCCAGGCACGAGTGAGGCGGCCGGGCCGGCACTGCGGGAGTGCCTGCCCGGCCGCCACGGCCTCGTCAACGGGGCGGCGGGTCACTGGCCTGTTCTGATCATCTCCGCGCACTTCTCGCCGATCATCATCGTCGTGACGTTGGGGTTGACGGCGACGATGTTCGGCATGATCGACGCGTCCGCGACGCGCAGGCCGCGCACGCCCTTGACGCGCAGCTGCGGGTCCAGCGGGGCGCCGGGGTCGTCGGGCGAGCCCATGGGCACGGATCCCGTCGGGTGGTAGACGGTGTTGTGGGTGCGGGTGATGTAGTCGGCGATCTCGTCGTCGGTGCGCACCGCGTCCCCCGGGAACAGCTCCATGCCCGCCCACTCGGCCATCGCGGGCTGCGCGACGATCTCCCGCGCCAGGGTGATCCCGTAGGTCATGATGTCCATGTCGTAGGGGTCGGAGAAGTACTTCGGGTCCACCCTCGGCTTGTCGCGGAAGTCGCGGCTGCGCAGCCGCACCGTGCCGCGGGATCGGGCGTGCGTGACGTTGGGGGTGAGGCAGAACGCGTTCTCCGACGTCGGGTAGCCCTGCCGCACCGTGTGCATGTCGAACGGCGTGTTGCCGAAGTGGAACATCAGGTCCGGCCGGTCGAGCCCCTCCACGGTGTTCGTGAAGATCCCGATCTCCCACCACTGCAGCGATTCGGTGACCATCGGCTTGCGCGCGTCCCACTGGATGACGCCCTCCGGATGGTCCTGCAGGTGCGAACCCACGCCGGGGGAGTCCACCAGCACGTCCACGCCCACGTCGCGCAGGTGGCCGGCGGGGCCGATGCCGGAGAGCATGAGCAGCTTGGGCGAGTCGATGGCGCCCGCCGAGACGACCACCTCGCGGTCGGCGTGGATGGTGTCGGTGTGCACCAGGTCCGGGTTCAGCACCTGGACCCCGGTGCAGCGCTTGTCGTCGTCGATGATGAGCTTCTTCGCCCAGCGTCCGGTGAGGACCGTGAGGTTGGGTCGGCTGTCCATGATCGGATGCAGGTAGGACACGGACGAGGAGGAGCGCACGCCGTTGTCCAGCGCGTTGGTCTGGAAGAATCCGGCGCCTTTGACCACGGTGCCGTTGTTGAACTGGACGGTGGGGATGCCGGCCTGGGCGCAGGCCTCGAGGATGGCGACGCCGGCCGGGTCCTCGGGCGCGATGTTGCGGATGCGCACCGGCCCGTCGTGGCCGTGGTGGTCGCCGGGCTGGTCGTTGTTCTCCAGCTTGCGCACCAGCGGCAGCGTCTTCGCGGACTCCCATCCGGTGCAGCCCCACTTCTGCGCCCACTCGTCGAGGTCCTCGGCGGGGGGCCAGAACGCGATGCACGAGTTGTGCGACGAACAGCCGCCGAGGACCTTCGCGCGGGCGTGCCGCATGAACGAGTTGCCGTGTTCCTGCGGCTCGATCAGGTAGTCCCAGTCGTAGCCGGATTCGAGCAGTGCAGGCCACCGGGTGAGCTGCAGGATCGCGTCGTCGCCCACGTCGCTGGGGCCCGCCTCGACGAGTGCGACCGTCACCGACGGATCTTCGCTCAGCCGTGCGGCCACCGCCGCGCCCGCGCTGCCGCCGCCGACCACGACGTAGTCGAATCGCTGCTCTGCCATGAGGTCTCCTTCGCTCGGGCGTGCGGTCAGTGCTGCGGGAACCAGCCGGTGACGGCCGGGCGCAAATTCTGGTAGATGTGCTTGATCTCCTGGTACTCGGCCAGGCCTGTCGGCCCCAGCTCCCGGCCGTTACCGGACATGCCGTATCCGCCCCACTCGGCCTGGGGCAGGTAGGGGTGGAAGTCGTTGATCCACACGGTGCCGTGCCGCAGACGCGCGGCCACACGTTCGGTCTTGCCCGCGTCCTGGCTCCACACGCCCGCGGCGAGCCCGTAGGAGGTGTCGTTGCCGATGGCCACCGCCTCGTCCTCGGTGCGGAACGTCTCGACGGTGACCACGGGGCCGAAGCCCTCGTCCTGCACCACCGACATCTCCGAACGGCACGCGTCGAGCACCGTCGGCAGGTAGTAGAAGCCGGATTCGAGCGTGCCCGCGGGCCTGTCGCCGCCGCAGTGCAGCACGGCGCCCTCGTCGATCCCGGCCTGCACGTAGGCGGTGACCTTGTCGCGGTGGGCGGCGGAGATGAGCGGCCCGGTTTCGGCGGTCTCGTCGAACGGGCCGCCCAGGCGGATCCGCTGCGCGCGGCGGACGAGCTCGTCGACGAAGCGGTCGTGGATCGACTCCTCGACGATGAGGCGCGACCCGGCCGAGCACACCTGCCCGCTGTGCACGAACGCCGCGTTGAGGGCGTTGTCGACGGCCGCGTCGAAGTCGGCGTCGGCGAAGACCACGTTGGGGTTCTTGCCGCCGAGCTCCAGCGCCACCTTCTTCACCGTCGGCGCGGCGGACGCGGCGATGACCCGGCCGGTGGCGAGCCCGCCGGTGAACGAGATCAGGTCCACGTCGGGATGTTCGGACAGCGGCGCGCCCGCGGTGGCCCCGGCGCCGAGCACCAGGTTGCCGACGCCCGCCGGCAGCCCCAGCCCGTCGAGCACGTCCATCAGCAGGATGGCGGTGTGCGGGGTGAGCTCGCTGGGCTTGAGCACGAAGGTGTTGCCTGCCGCCAGCGCCGGGGCGACTTTCCACGCCACCTGCAGCAGCGGGTAGTTCCAGGGCGTGATCATTCCGCACACGCCCACCGGTTCGTGCACGATCCTGCTCGCGACGTCGGGCATGCCCGGGTCCACCACCCGGCCGGCTTCCTGGCCGGCGAGCCGGCCGAAGTAACGGAAACTCGCCGCGATGTCGTCCATGTCGATCTCGCTCTCCACCAGCCGCTTGCCGGTGTCGAGCGATTCCGCGCGGGCGAACTCCGCCTTGCGCGTGCCGCCGATGATGTCCGCCGCCGCGAGCAGCAGCGCCCCGCGTTCGGCGGCGGGCGTCGCGCTCCATCCGCCCGCGTCGAAGGCGCGGCGGGCCGCGGCGATGGCGGCGACGGTGTCCTCGCGGGCGGCCTCGCTGACCGTGCCCACCGGGCTTCCGTCGGCGGGGCAGCGGATCTCCCGCGTGCCGCCGTCGGCCGCGGCGGTCCACCGGCCGTCGATGAACAGTGTCGATGGCATGGTTGCCCTCTTTTCGTGGATTCGGTGGTCGTCGGTGTCGCCGGTGTCGTAGGAGTGCGCCGGGTCAGACGCCCGAGGCGCTCTCCCGGATGTGCAGGAAACCCAGGTGCCTCTCGTACTGGTCCAGGACGTCCTCGATGATCTGGTCCTTGGTGAAGCCCATGATGTCGTAGCCCTGCCCGGTGCCGCCGTCCACGTACACCTCCATGCGCACGTACTCGTCGGCGGTGCGGGGCAGGCTCATCCCGTAGGCGGGCACGGCGACCCGACGGCGCCACACCTGGTAGTGGAACGGGGTCGAGCCCTCGGACCCCACTTCGAGCTCGATGAGTTCGTGGTCGCCGTCGTCCGTGCCGTCGGCCCCGTTCGTAGCGGGGGCGCCCTGCGCTGCGACGGGCCCGCAGTGCGCGTCGATTCCGCGGCTGCGCAGTTCGTCGACCACCTCGCCGAGGCTCGGCAGCAGCACGTTCCGCTCGAAATCGCGTGCCCGCTCCTCGCCGGGGAAGCTGAGCACGCGGCCGAGCCGGTGCCGCCAGGAGTGGGTACGTTCGTTCCGGGTGCGACCGGACAACGAACCCGGCAGACTCTGCTCGGCGCTTTCGACGCGGAACGACTCCACCCGTAGCGAGCGGTACAGGCCGAAGATCACGAGGATGATGACGAAGGCGAACGGCAGCCCCATTATCACCGTGGCGCTCTGCAGGGCGCCGACGCCGCCGACGATGAGCATCGCCACCGTGAGCGCGCCCGTCGCGAGCGCCCAGAAGATGCGGAGTGCGGGCCGTCCGTCGTGCTGCGGGCTCGGCAGGCGCGACGACAGGTTGGCCATCACCAGCGCGGCCGAGTCCGCGGAAGTGACGTAGAACAGCAGCGCGGTCACGGTGGCCACGGCGGCGACGGCGACGAACGCCGGATAGTTGGTGAGCAGCTCGTAGAACGCGCCCTCGGGCTCGAGCACCGCCTGCTCGCCGAACTCGTCGCTTCCGGAACGCACCAGGTTCAGCGCGGAGTTCCCGTAGATCGACGCCCACATGAGGATGTAGAGGAACGGGATGGTGAGAGTGCCCAGGACGAATTGCCGGATGGTGCGTCCGCGTGAGATCCGTGCCAGGAACAGGCCCACGAACGACGCCCACGCGATCCACCACGCCCAGAAGAAGACGGTCCAATCGGTCATCCACGTGCCGGTGTCCTCGTAGGCGAAGGTCTGGCCGACCATGCCGGGGAACAGCCGGAAGAAGTCGGCGATGTTGAGCACCAGCGCGTCGAGCAGGAACCGCGTCTTGCCCATCACCAGAACCCAGATGCTCAGTGCGAGCGCCAGGAACACGTTGAGCAGCGAGAGCATCTTGATGCCCTTGTCCACCCCGGACGTGGCGGACAGCGTCGCGACGGCGACGCCGACGACGACGATCGCGATCTGCGTACCGGTGCCGACGGGGATGCCGAACACCATCTGCAGTCCCACGTTGACCATCACCACGCCGATGCCCAGCGAGGTGGCGACGCCGAAGATGGTGCCGAGCAGCGCGGCGAAGTCGACCGTGTCGCCCAGCGCTCCCTTGACGCGCTTGCCGAACACCGGCGCGAGCGCGGAGCGGATGGCCAGCGGCATGTTCTTGCGGTACGCGAAGTAGGCGAGCGCGATGCCCATCAGCGCATACAGTCCCCATCCGCTGACCCCATAGTGGAACAGCGTCCACGCGACGCCCTCGCGGGCGGCGTCGACGGTCTCGGGCGCGGTGCTGGGCGGGTTCAGATATTGGGTCACCGGCTCCGAAACGGCGAAGTACATCAGGTCCGTGCTGATGCCGGCGGCGAACAGCATCGATGCCCACGACATCAAGCCGAACTCCGGCTGCGAATGCGCGGGGCCGAGTTTGATCGCGCCGTACCGGGACACGGCCAGGTAGATGACGAAGACCAGCACGACCGCGACGAGCGCCACGTAGAACCAGCCGAACCAGTCCGACGCCCACGTGACGACGCTGCCGAGCACGGATTCGGCGTTGTCGGGCGCGATGAGGGCCCAGATCGTGATCGCGAGAGTGACCGCTGCTGCAGGGAGGAACACCCGCCAGTTGGTCCGCGGCCGGTCGGGAGCGTCGTCGACGGCTGCCGGGTCGGAGGACTCGATGGTGGTCGCACTCACGTGGCGGATTCCTTTCGCAGGCTGACGCGCGCCGCGCCGCGGTGTCGGTCCCGAGTGCGTCCGTCCGGCCCGAGTCCGTCGGTCGGTGGTGTACACACAGCGGCGTTCAGGCCGTGAAAACGCGGACGGCGGCGACTTCACAGTAGGCCACGCGGGCGTGCGGGGCGCCCGGATCCTGAAACGGATCTGGACAGCGGACGGCGGATATGCCTGGCCCGGTACGACCCGCGACCAGCGTGATCACAGGACGAGGTGACGCGTGTCATGCCAGGTCGGGCGGGTGTGTCTCGCTCCGGCGCCACCCTCATTCGGGGGTATCGCACCGGCGGGGTGAGACGGGATTTCATCGGAACGTCGCCTCCTCGTCCGCCAGGATCCGCATCCCGGTGAAGTCGGACGGCTTGACTTGTGAAACATGAGCAAACCCGAGATCTCCCTGCCCGATCGTTCCGTCGCCGGCGGCACCACTCGCCGCAGCTTCCTCACATGGAGCGCCCTGGTGGGCGCGGCGGCGTTCACCCCCGCGATGCTGTCCGGACCCGACGCCGCGGCCGCCCCCGCGACCGGTTCGCTGGGCAGCGCCGGGAGCCTCGGCGGCGGTGACCCGTTCGCGCTCGGCGTGGCGTCGGGCGACCCCCTGCCGGACTCGGTGATCCTGTGGACGCGCGTGACGACCGATCCGCTCGTGCCCGGCGGCGGGGTGCCGCCGGTGCCGGTGCCGGTGGACTGGGAGGTGGCCCGCGACGAGCGGTTCCGCGACGTCGTCGCCCGCGGCAGCGACGTGGCCCTGCCGGCCGCGGCGCACTCCGTGCACGTCGACGTGCGGGGGCTCGAACCGTGGCGGCGCTACTACTACCGGTTCCGGGCGCTGGGGCAGGTCTCTCCCGTCGGTCGTACGCGGACCGCGCCCGCGGCGGGTGCCGACGTGGGCGCGATGGCCTTCGCCTGGGCGTCCTGCCAGGCCTGGTATCAGGGTTACTACACGGCGTATGCGGACATGGCGGAGCAGGACCTGGACGTGGTGTTCCACCTGGGCGACTACATCTATGAGTACGACCTGCCGGAGGATTCGGTGCGTCCCCTGACAGGCCTCAGCGCGGAGGTGCGCCGCGAGACGACGACTCTGCAGGACTATCGCCTGCGTTACGGGTTGTTCAAGAGCGACGCGCACCTGCAGAGCGCGCACCGCGCGGCGGCGTGGATCCACACCATCGACGACCACGAGGTGGACAACAACTGGGCGTCGCAGATCTCGCAGGACGAGGGCGCGGACCCGCGGGCGTTCCTCGAGCGGCGGGCGCAGGCGTTCCGGGCCTGGTGGGAGCACACGCCCACCCGGGTGCTGCCGCCGTCGGGGCCGGACATGCGCCTGTACCGGCGCTACGAATACGGGGCGCTGGCGTCGTTCTCCGTGCTCGACACCCGCCAGTACCGCAGCGACCAGGCGCACGGCGACGGCCAGCACGTGCAGGATGACGTCACTGCCGACGCGGGGCGCACGATCACCGGCGGGGAGCAGGAGCAGTGGATCCTCGACGGGTTCGACCGGTCGGAGGCCCGCTGGAACTTCCTGGCACACCAGACGGTCATCACCGACCTGCCGCGGATCCGCGACGGTGAGCGCAAGGTGAGCATGGACCAGTGGGGCGGATACGAGGCGTCGCGCCACCGCATCCTCGACGGCGCGCGGGACCGAGGAGTACGCAACCTCGTCTCGATGGTGGGCGACATCCACCGCACCACCGTCTCCGAACTGCGGCGCGACTACCGCGACGACTCCTCGCCGGCCGTCGGCGTGGAGATGGCGGGCACGTCCATCGCCTCCGGCAAGGACGGCGAGGACAGCGACAAGGCGAACGAGGAGTTCCTCGCGAACAACCCGGCGATGAAGTTCGGCAGCGCCCAGCGCGGATACGTGCTCTGCGAGCTGCGGCCGGACCGGTGGCAGGCGCGGCTGAAGGTGACCGACAAGGTCACCGTGCCCGGCCGGCCGGTGCGCACCCGGGCCACGGTCACCGTGCCCGACGGGAAGCCGGAGATCGACGTGCGTGCGTGAGCGCACCGCGGAGTCGCCGACCGCGGTGTATGAGCCGCAGACGGCGTGAGACGTCTGCGGCTCATACACGCGTGTTTGGTCGAGGGTGTGAAGGAGATCCGTGCGATGCGGGAGGCGGCGGGGCTCACGCAGTCGGAGCTCGCCGCCAGGGTCGGCATGTCGCAGCCGAACATCTCCGCCTACGAGTCGGGTGCACGGACGCCGGGGGCGGAGACGATCGGCCGTATCCGTGCGGCCTGCCGGCCGCGTCCCGGCAGGCTGCTGTCCGAAAACAGACGGGAGATCCGCCGGATCGCCGCGGAGCACAAGGCGCACGATCCGCGGGTGTTCGGCTCCATCGCGCGGGGGGAGGACACGCCGGCTTCGGATCTGGATCTTCTCGTGCGGTTCGACGACGACGCGAGCCTGTTCGACCTCGTGGGACTGGCAGAGGCACTCGAGGCGCTCCTCGGGGTCCGGGTGGATATCGTCTCCGAGGCTGGCCTGACCAGGCGGAGCCGTGCGATACGCGATGAGGCGGTCGCGATCTGATGGCGGACGACGATCGTCGCGGAGGCGGGGGGAGGGCGGTAGCACGGGCTCGGGTGCGGGCGGGGCTGAGAAAACGGCCCGGTGCGACCTGGCCGTGCGCTACGGAGATCGCGCCGTGGAGGCTCTCGATGCGCTCGTTGCGTACTGCGACGAGGCCGCCGAGCTCACGGCGAGGGGCAGGAAAGCCTACGAGAGTGACGTTCTGTTGCGCCGCGCGTCGGAGGCCATCTTCCATCACGTCGGCGACACGATCCGGAACTCGCTGCCGCCAAGGCTGCTCGAGGAGCACCCGGGCCAGCCGTGGAGCTTGATCGTCGGGATGCGCGTGCGGATGGCGCACATCTACGCCGAGAACGATACGTCGATCATGTGGAACACCCTCGTCGAACACGTGCCCCGCCTGCGCGAGTACATCGCTCACGGGATTCTGCGCGGCTGAACGCGGAGGCGCATCCGGCGCTGTCCGGTGACGAGGGCCCGCAATCGTGTTGATGGATACGGATGGTGCGGCCACCGCATAAGTTGTCATGCATGCGAGAAACGGACTCTGCGAGCTTCGGTGGCGAGTGCCGCCCCGACCCGCTCGACGGCTACGCCTTGTGCTGGGGTTGCGTCCCGGGCACCGGCCTCACGGATCTGGCGGCGCTCGCCGCTCGGCACGGCTTCCGCGAGATCAGCGTGCGGCCCCGCCAGTACTTCGCGGCGGCCGGCGACGACCCCGCGTGGCGGGGGAAGTTCGACGACGCCGGCGTGCGCGTGGGCGTGATCGACGCGATGCTGTCGCGCCTGCCCGGGGCGCCGGAGCCGCACGAAGTTCCGCAGTCGCTGCGGCCCGATTACGCGCTGGGCCTCGACGACTGCCTCGAGGCGGCGGAGGCGCTCGGTGCGCGGGCGCTCAACGTCGCGCACTACCTGGGCAGCCCGGTCCCGCCGGACGAGCTGGCCGACGCGGTCGGTGAGATCGCCGACGCCGCGGCGCGGATCGGCGTGGCCGTGGCGCTCGAGTTCATTCCGGACACCGGCATCCCCGACCTGGCCGCAGCGCTCGACATCGCCCGCCGGGCCGCGCGTCCCAATGCGGGCGTGCTCTTCGACAGCTGGCACTTTCTGCGCAACGGGGGCGCACTCGGCGACATCGCGGGCCTCGCGCAGTGCCCCGTCGTCGAGGCCCAGCTCAGCGACCGTCGCACGCCGGCACCCGGCGAGGAATACGTGCCCATGAAGGGGCGGTTGCCGCTGGGGGAGGGCGAGGCGCCGCTCGCCGCCATCGCGCGGGCACTGCGGCAGGCGGCGCCGGAGACGGTGTTCAGCCTCGAGATCTTCCCGGACCAGCCCGGCGACCCGGACCGGACGGTGGCGCACCTGGCGGAGACCACCCGCACGTTCGCGGCTTCCCACGGGTGAGCGCGTGCCTACGCCCCGGAGCCGGTATCCGTAGGCACGCGCTCACCGGTCACGCGGTCACTGCGCGGGGAACGCCTCCGGCAGCGCCATCCCCCGCTCGGCCATGACGGCGCGCAGGCGGGTGGGGTAATCGGTGATGAGTCCGTCGACGCCGAGGTCGATGAGCTCGGCCATGCGGGCGGTGTCGTCGACGGTCCACGGCACCACGCGGTAGCCGGCGTCGTGCGCGGCGGCGATGAGCGGCGCGTCGACGAGCGTGTGCGATGGGGACAGGACCTCGACGCCGAGAGCGTCCGCGGCCGCGAGGATGTCCCCGCCCACCGCGTCGTAGTCCACGGGGCCGGTCCACTCGGACCCGGGGAACCAGTTGGAGTCGTTCCACAGCATCACCAGCGGGATCGACGGCTCCGCCGCGCGCACCAGCGGTAGCGACCGCCAATCGAAGCTCTGGATCATCACCTTGTCGGTGACGCCCGCATCGCGCACCGCGGAGAGGATCGTGTCGACGAACTCCTGCGGCGAGGCGGTGAGCCCGGGCCGGTCGGCCTCGATCTTCGTCTCGATGTTGAAGTGCACGTCCGCATTCCGCTCCTGCGCGACGGCGAACACGTCGCGGAGCCGGATGAGCGTGTTGCCCTCGACCACCTCCGTATCCGGGTGGTTCGGCAGCGGCACGTCGCAGGCGAGCGTCTGCAGCTGGTCCCAGGTGAGGTCGTGGAGGGCGTCGCCGACGTACGGGAACATCGGATCGCCGTCGGTCGCGGGCGCGGTGTCGCGGCACTTGCCCGCGGAGATCACCGGGTCGTGCCACACCACCGGCACGCCGTCCGCGCTGATGCCGATGTCCAGCTCCAACGTGGTGACGCCCAGCTCGACGGCCTTCTCGAACGCCCGGCGCGACTCCTCGGTGGTCTCGCCCAGGCCGCCGCGGTGGGCCTGCAGGTCGAAGCCGTCCGGAAGGTTCGCCGCGGGGCCGGCGCCGCCGCCCGGGAGCGATCCCGTGTCGGCCGACCCGGTGGACCCGAACGGGTCGACCGACCCGAAGGGGCCGGCGGCCGGGGCCGCGTACGCCACGGCGGTGATCGCGGTGGCGGCGGCGATCGCGGACGCGAGAACGGAGGCGCCGCGTACCAGCGGCCGCCGACTCCGCCTTCCGGGACGTCGACTGTGCGACATGAGGTTCCTTTCACGTGTGTGGACACCCCGTTCCGGGGTGCATCGTCGACGCTAGGTGCGGCACGGCGCTCCGGCGGGACACGTGCGGGGAGCGCCCCGAGGGTTCACCAGGCGATCGCCCGCCGGTCGCCGCGGCGCCGCCTCACCGGTCACGATGTCGTCACGCCGCAGGAACGTGTCGGAGGCCTGTGCGAGACTCGGCGCTGTCGGTCCGAGTTCCGGGCGGTGCACAGAGGGGACGGTGGGAGGTAGTCGATGCGCGTGTCGCACCCATATCTGCGGGTGGTCGCGGGGTTCTTCGCCGCCGTGTTCCTCATGGGCGTCGTCGACCTGGGCTTGGACGGCGAGGTGGGCGCTGCGATCGTCTCGCTGCTGCTGGCGGGCGCGCTCGGCTGGTATGCGGTGATCGGGCCGTTGCGCGTGCGTGCGCGGCGCATCCGCGAGCAGAACGCCGCGACGGCCGCCCGTGCCGACGCGGCGAACCAGGCCTACCTGGCGGGTGACTGGCGCGCCGCGATGGCGCCGCCGCCACCTGCACCGCCGCGACTGCCCGTGCGGCGCGGCGTCCTCGCCGCCATCGGCGTGGCCGCGTTCTTCTTCGTCATCGCCGTCGTCAGCGTGGTCACCGGCAGCGGCGACGCGGCCACGTCGGGCAGCTCCCCGGCGACGGCCGTGCAGGTGCGGTAGCTAGTCGCCCAGCTGCTTCTCCAGCGCTTCGAGCACGGCCATGTCCTCGATGGTGGAGGGCACCACCACGTCCTGACCGTCGACGAGCTGGCGCATCGTCTTGCGCAGGATCTTGCCGGAGCGGGTTTTGGGGAGCGCGTCCACCACTGTGACGTCCCGGAACGAGGCGACGGCGCCGATCTCGTCGCGCACCAGCGCCACCAGCTGTTCACGCAGCGCGTCGGCATCGATCGTGGAGCCGGACTTGAGCACCACGTAGCCGCTGGGGCGCTGGCCTTTGAGGTCGTCGTGGATGCCGATCACCGCGCACTCGGCCACGTCCGGATGCCCCGCCACCACGGCCTCCATCCCGCCGGTGGACAGCCGGTGCCCGGCCACGTTGATCACGTCGTCGGAGCGCCCGAGGACGAAGATGTACCCGTCCTCGTCGATGCGGCCGGAGTCGCCGGTGGCGTAGTACCCGGGGAACGCCGCCATGTACGACGAGTGAAACCGCTCCGGGTCGCCCCACAATCCGGTGAGCGTCCCCGGGGGCAGCGGCAGCCGGATGGCGATGTTGCCCTCCTCGCCTGTCGCCACCTGGACGCCTTTGTCGTCGAGGATCTCCACCCGGAACCCGGGCACCGGCACGGTGGACGAGCCGGGTTTGATGGGCATCGGCTCGAGCCCCACCAGGTTGGCGGTGATGGGCCAGCCGGTCTCCGTCTGCCACCAGTTGTCGATGACGGGCACGCCGAGCACCCTGCCCGCCCACTCGAACGTGTCCGGGTCCAGCCGCTCGCCGGCGGTGAACAGGTGGGTCATCGTGGACATGTCGTGCGCGGACATCAACGCGGCGTCGGGGTCGACCTTGCGGATGGCGCGGACGGCGGTGGGCGCGGTGAACAGTGCCTTGACGCCGTGCTGGGCGATGACCCGCCAGAAGGCGCCGGCGTCGGGGGTGCCCACGGGTTTGCCTTCGTAGAGCACCGTGGTGGCGCCGGCGAGCAGAGGTGCGTAGACGATGTACGAGTGCCCCACCACCCATCCGACGTCCGAGGCGCACCACCAGACGTCGCCCGCACGGACATCGAAGATGCCGCCCATGGACCAGTGGAGCGCCACCGCGTAGCCGCCGTTGTCGCGCACCACACCCTTCGGCTTGCCGGTGGTTCCGGAGGTGTAGAGGACGTAGAGCGGATCGGTGGCCGCGACCGCCACGGGGTCGGCGGGTGCGGCGTCCGCCATGAGCGCGTCCCAGTCGAGCCAGTCCGGGTGGTCCTCGGCGGACCCGGCGACCTGTTCGCGTGTCTTGACGATCACCGTCCGCGGGGCGGCCGGCGTCATCTCCAGCGCCTGGCGCACCATCGGAAGGTACGGCACGGGACGCGCCGGTTCGATGCCGCCGGACGCGGTGATGAGCGCCTTCGGCTCGGCGTCGTCGATGCGGGCGGCGAGCTCCTTGGCCGCGAAGCCGCCGAACACCACCGAGTGCACGGCGCCCAGCCGCGCGCAGGCGAGCATGGCGATTGCGGCCTCGGGGATCATCGGCATGTAGACGACGACGCGGTCGCCGTGGCTGATGCCCTGCGCGGCCAGCACGCCCGCGAAGCGCGATACCTCGTCGAGCAGCTCCGCGTAGGTGTAGGTGCGCTGCACGCCGAGCATGGCGGAGTCGTAGATCAGCGCGGCACGGTCGCCGTGCCCTGCGGCCACATGGCGGTCGAGCGCGTTGGCGCAGGTGTTGAGCCGGCCGTCCGGGAACCATCGGCCGGATTCGGACGCCTCGGCATCGAGGGCGCGGGTCGGGGGCGTCGACCATGCGATCCCCTGCGCGGCGGCCAACCAGAACGCGTCCGGCGTCGTGGCCGACGCGTCGTAGGCCTGTGCGTACGCGCCGGTGTGCGGGCCTGGTCCGCTGTGGCCGCTGCTGGTCATGTCCCACCTCGACTCGGGTCGTCCGATCTGAACGGTTCGTGCACTCCCACACTATTGTGCGGACGGTCACAGCGTCACGGTCGCCGGGCGGTGCGATGCGCTTCACCCCCGGACAGGGGGCCGCGCAGTCCGGCGCCGCACGCGGTCAAGGGAGCCCCAGCCGCCGGTATCGGTCCAGCCGGGCGCGCATACGGTCATCGTCGCCCACCTCCGTGAGCGCGCGCAGTTCGGCGGCGATCGCCTCACCGGCGCGCGCGCCGAGCTCTGCGGGGCCATCGCCGGACTCCTCGAGGACGACGGCGTCGATGATCCCGTCGCGCAGCAGGTCACGCGACCGCACGCCCTGCTGCTCTGCCATCTGCGGGGCGTGCGCGGTGTCGCGGTGCACGATGGCGCTCGCCCCCTCGGGCGGCAGCGGTGCGAGCCAGCCGTGCTGGGCTGCGAGCACGCGGTCGGCGGGCAGCAGCGCCAGCGCCCCGCCGCCGCTGCCCTGGCCGAGGATGATCGACACCGTCGCGGTGCGCAGGGTCACCAGGTCGGCCACGCAGCGAGCGATCTCCGGGGCCAGCCCCCGCTCCTCGGCGGCGACGGACAGCGCCGCGCCCACGGTGTCGATGACGAGGACGAGGGGCAGACGCACCTGTTCGGCCAGCCGCATCGCCCGGCGGGCCTCCCGTAGCGCGCCGGGTCCCAGAGGTGTCGACGGCGTCTGCGCCACTCGGTCCTGGCCCAGCACGACCGCGGGCACGCCGCGGATCCGGGCCAGCGCCAGCACCATCGCGCTCTCCACCTCGCCCTGGCCGGTGCCGCTGAGGGGGACGAGGTCGGTGGCGGCGTGGGCGAGCAGGGTGCGGATGCCGGGCCTGTCGCCGTGCCGCGACAGGATCACCGACTGCCACGCGGGGACGTCGGGCACGTCCTGATACCGGGAGACGACCTGCGGCGCGGGGCCGGGCGCTGCGTGCGGGCCGGGTGCGTGCAAGGTATCCGGACGCCCCGCGAGAACCCGCAGCGCGCGGACGAGCAGGGGGCGCAGGTCGGCGGCGGCGACGACGCCGTCGACGATGCCGTTGCGGAAGAGGTTCTCCGCCGTCTGCACCCCGGTGGGGAACTCCTCGCCGTATAGCGCCGCGTACACACGCGGCCCCAGAAAACCGATGAGCGCACCCGGCTGGGCCACGGTGATGTGGCCGAGCGAGCCCCACGAGGCGAACACGCCGCCGGTCGTCGGGTTGCGGAGGTAGACGAGGTAGGGCAGGTGCGCGGCCTTGTGGTTCTGTGCGGCCGCGGCGATCTTCACCATCTGCAGGAACGCCGTGGTGCCCTCCTGCATGCGCGTGCCGCCGGAGGTGGGCGAGGCGATCACCGGAAGCCGTTCCGCGGTGGCGCGCTCGATGGCGGAGGTGATGCGCTCGGCCGCGGCCACGCCGATGGAGCCGCCGAGGAACCCGAACTCGCAGGCGATCAGCGTCACCCGGCGGCCGTCCACCGTGGCCTCGCCGGTGAGCACCGATTCGTCGACGCCGGTGCGCTCGCGGGCGCGTCGTAGGGAATCCGCGTAGGCGTCGGTGTGCGGCAGGCGCACGGGTTCGGCGTCCCACGATACGAAAGTGCCCGCGTCGGTGACGGCCTCGATGAGCGCGAGCGCGGTGATGCGTTCCGGTGCGTCGCCGGGTGCGGGCATGTGCCGTCTCCTCGCGGGGGTCGTCCGGTCCGGGCCGGGCCGGTGCCCCAGACGCTACCGCCGACGTCGGTGCGGGGCTGTATCTTCGAATCGAGCG
Source organism: Tomitella gaofuii (assembly GCF_014126825.1). Classification (NCBI taxonomy): domain Bacteria; kingdom Bacillati; phylum Actinomycetota; class Actinomycetes; order Mycobacteriales; genus Tomitella; species Tomitella gaofuii. Next base: position 1,596,183 of record NZ_CP059900.1, read on the forward strand.
GCTACCGGCGGGTAGGCGGTGGGCCGGCGGCGAACGGGAGAGGAGCGAGCGGGTGACGGGAACCGAGGCGCAGTCCGGGCAGGTGGGCGTGCGGCACGAGGGAGCCGTGGCGGTGCTGGAACTGCAGCGGGCGGACAAGCGCAATGCGCTGAACACCTCGATGTGCGACGCGATCCGCGAGGCCGTGGAGGAGGCGGCCGGGGGCGGTGCCCGCGCCGTCGTGATCACCGGCGCGGGCACCGCCTTCTGCGCGGGCGCCGACCTGTCCGGCGACGTCTACAGCAGCCGCTTCCCGCTGGCGTTGGTGCACATGCTGCACACGATCGAACAGGTGCGGGTCCCGGTGATCGCCGCGGTGAACGGCCCCGCGATCGGCGCGGGCACCCAGCTCGCCCTGGCCTGCGACCTGCGCGTCGTCGACGAGGGCGCGCGCTTCCAGATCCCCGTGGTCAAGGTGGGACTGGCGGTGCACAACTGGACCGTCCGCAAGCTCACGGAGATGGTCGGCGGTGGCCACGCGCGCACGATGCTCCTGGGCGCGCAGCAGATGGACAGCGTCCAGGCGGGCACGCTGGGCCTGGCGAACCGGATCGGCGATGTGGCGGCGGCCCGGGAGTGGGCGGCCGAGCTGGCGGGATACGCCCCGCTGAGCCTGCAGCACCTGAAGATGGTCTTCAACGACGACGGCGGCCGGTCCAAAGCCTCGGACGAGCAGACGGAGCTGTTCAACAAGGTCTGGGCCAGCGAGGACAAGTCGGAGGCGAGCAGGGCGCGGCGCGAGGGCCGCGCACCCCGGTTCCAAGGAGTGTGACCGTCGTGCGAGTGGGAGAACCCCGCCGCGCCGGCCTGCGCGATGCCCGGGCGGCAGCGGCACTCGCGGCTGCGGGCGCCGCGGCGGCCGTGCTGGCGGGCGAGTTGCGCCACGTGCGCGGCGAGATCGGCGCCCCGGCGCGGCGGGGAGTGCGGTTCCGCAACACCGAGCCGTCGGCGTCGTTCGCGCCGGAGGGGCTGTGGCGGGGCCTGCAGGAACTGCGCCGGGACGGCGGCCCCCGGACTCCCGCCAGGTCGATTCCGGTGATCGTGCCGGACGTCGGCGCCGTGGCGGGGGAGTGCGCCGCGACGTGGCTGGGGCACGCGACGGTGCTGCTCGAGATCGAGGGGCGGCGGGTGCTCACGGATCCGGTCATGCGATACCGCTGCTCGCCGTCCCGGTGGCTGGGCCCGCGGCGCCTGCACCGGCCGCCGGTGACCGCCGCGGGGCTCCCGCCGGTCGACGCGGTGGTGATCTCACACGACCATTACGACCATCTCGAGCGTGCGACGGTGGTCCGCCTGGCGCGCACGCAGGACTGCACCTTCATCGTGCCGACGGGGGTGGCCGCGCACCTGCGTCAGTGGGGTGTCGACGACGGCCGCATCGTGGAACTGGGGTGGGGGGCGTCCGCCGTCGTGGCGGGGCTGACGTTCACCTCGTGCGAGGTGCGGCACTTCTCCGGCCGGGGCCTCCGGCGGGACGGGACCCAGTGGGCGGGCTGGAGTGTGACGGGCGCGCGGAGGCGCGTGTTCTTCGGCGGCGACAGCGGCTACACATCGGCATTCCGGTCCGCCGGCGACGCGCACGGGCCGTTCGATCTGACGGTGCTGCCCATCGGCGCGTACTCCACCCTGTGGCCGGACATCCACATGACGCCGGAGGAGGCCGTCAACGCGTGCGGCGACCTCAACCCCGGAGGGCGCACCACGCTGCTCCCGGTGCACTGGGCGACCTTCGATCTGGCTCCGCACTCCTGGTCCGATCCCATCGATCGGCTGTGCGCGGCGGTAGGGCGCGTGGCGGGGAACGGCCGAGGAGGCGGGATCGCGGTGGCGGTTCCGCCGCCCGGGCGCAGGGTGGACCTCGCGCCGACGGCCGACGGCACAGGGATGTTGGACGGCACAGGGATGTCGGACGGCACCGGAACGGAGGACGGTGCAGGGGCGGGCGACGGCGCCACTCCCGTCGCGGAGGAGCACCGCTGGTGGAGTGACGACCGCATCACGGATTGAGGGACGCATCACCGATTGACGGCCGCGCGCGGCGGCGGAGTCATTAGGGTGTCGGTGTGTCAGTCGACGAGTCGGATCCCGCAGGTGAGGCCCGGGTGCGCGCGGCGGCCACGGACCAGGGTGCGCCGGTGCCGCGCTCTCCGGAGCCCGTGATGGCGCCGCCGAACGGGCAGGGGACGGGCCGGCGGGAGCCGGGCCTGTCCGCGTCGGAGGTGGCGCAGCGGATGCGCGACGGGCTCGCCAACGACGTTCCGCAGCGCGGCTCGCGCTCCACCACGGACATCATCCGCGCCAACGTCTTCAACCGCATCAACGCGATGCTCGGCGTTCTGCTCGTGATCGTGCTCGCCGCCGGTTCGCCGATCGACGGCATGTTCGGCCTGGTGATCATCGCGAACAGCGGCATCGGGATCATCCAGGAACTGCGCGCCAAGCGCACCCTCGACAAACTCACGATCGTCGGCCAGGCGCAGCCGGTGGTCCGCCGCGGCGGCACCGCGTCAGGGCTGCCGCCCGAGCAGGTCGTCGCCGACGACATCATCGAGCTGGGCGCGGGCGACCAGCTGGTGGTGGACGGCGAGGTGATCGAGGCCGCGGGGCTCGAGGTGGACGAGTCGCTGCTCACCGGCGAGTCCGATCCTGTGCACAAGCCGGTGGGGTCGCGCGTGCTCTCCGGCAGCTTCGTCGCCGCGGGCGGCGGCGCCTTCCGCGCCACCGCGGTGGGGACGCAGGCGTACGCGGCCCGCCTGGCCGACGAGGCGAGCCGGTTCAGCCTGGTCGATTCGGAGCTGCGCACGGGCGTGGACCGCATCCTCAAGTTCGTCACCTACCTGCTCATCCCCGCGGGTGCGTTGACCATCTACAACCAGCTGGTCAACTCGCAGGAGGGCGTGCGCGATTCACTGATCGGCATGGTGGCGGCACTGGTGCCGATGGTGCCGGAGGGCCTGGTGCTGATGACGTCGATCGCGTTCGCGGTGGGCGTGGTGCGGCTGGGGCAGCGCAAGTGCCTGGTGCAGGAGTTGCCCGCCATCGAGGGGCTCGCCCGCGTGGACGTGGTGTGCGCGGACAAGACCGGCACGCTGACGGAGAACGGCATGCGCCTGGCCGAGGTGCGTGTCACCGGCGCCGCACGCGGGGGTGCTGCGCCGGGCGGCGGTGCTGAGAGCGCGCGGGTGGACGCGGCGCTGGCGGCTCTCGCGGCGGCGGAGGCGCGGCCCAACGCGTCGATCCTTGCGATCCAGGAGGCGAGGCCGGACGACCCGGGCTGGCGTGCCACGGCCGTCGCGCCGTTCTCATCGGCGAAGAAGTGGAGCGGGATCTCCTTCGGCGACGAGGGCGATTGGCTGCTGGGAGCACCGGACGTGCTCCTGGATCCGGCGTCGGACGTGGCGCGCGAGGCCGAGGAGATCGGGTCGCACGGGCTGCGTGTGTTGTTGCTCGCCGAGGCCGGCCGCCCCGTCGACGACCCGGACGTCGCCGCCACCGCGCGACCGGCCGCCCTGGTGGTGCTGGAGCAGAAGGTGCGGCCCGACGCCCGCGCCACGCTGGACTATTTCGACGCCCAGGGCGTGGCGGTCAAGGTGATCTCGGGAGACAACGCCGTGTCGGTGGGCGCCGTCGCCGACTCGCTCGGCATCACGGCAGGCGGCGCCGCGATGGACGCACGCACGCTGCCGGACGACGTGGACGGGCTGGCCGACGTCCTCGGTGGGACGACGACCTTCGGGCGCGTGCGGCCCGACCAGAAGAGGGCGATGGTCGCCGCTCTGCAATCACGCGGGCACACGGTGGCGATGACGGGCGACGGCGTCAACGACGTGCTGGCGCTCAAGGACGCCGACATCGGGGTGGCGATGGGCTCGGGCAGCCCCGCCACCCGGTCCGTCGCCCAGATCGTGTTGCTCGACGACAAGTTCGCCACCCTGCCGTACGTGGTGGGCGAGGGGCGCCGGGTGATCGGCAACATCGAACGGGTCGCCAACCTGTTCCTCACCAAGACGGTGTATTCCGCGCTGCTGGCGTTCCTGGTGGGTTTCGCCGGGGTCATCGCGGCCATCGCGGACGCCGATCCGGTCCCCTTCCCGTTCCTGCCCAGGCACGTGACCATCGCGGCGTGGTTCACCATCGGCGTGCCGGCGTTCATCCTGTCGCTGGCGCCCAACAACGAGCGCGCGCGTACGGGCTTCGTCTCCCGCGTCCTGCGACTGGCGGTGCCGGCGGGCGTCATCATCGGCATCGTCACGTTCGTCTGCTACATGATCGTCTACCAGGGGGCGGACCTGCCCGAGCCCGTGCGGGAGCAGGTGTCGACCAGTGTCCTGATCACCCTGATCGTCGCGAGCCTGTGGGTGCTGGTGGTGGTCGCACGGCCGTACCAGTGGTGGAAGATCGTCCTGCTCGTGGTCTCGGGCCTGGCTTACGTGGTGCTGTTTTCGATCCCGTTCGTGCGCACCTTCTTCGAGATCGACCCGTCCCACTGGCAGTGGACGGTCACCGGGCTCGCCTGCGGTGTGGTGGGGGCGGCGTTGATCGAAGCGGTCTTCTGGATCGGCAGGGCGCGCACGGGGGACAGTCGGCCGCTGTGGGGGCGCACGGGCGGGGCGTGACGCCCGCCGTGGTGCGGAAGACGATCGCGAGGGCGCCGGCCCTGCAATCACGGCCCGAACGTGGAACGGTGGAGTGGGATATGCCGGAGAGCCCGGCATGCGGACGACTGGAGGTGGGCCTGATGGGCTTCGCTGACTCGCTCAAGGGCCTTGTGGGCAAGGCGAAGGGCTACGCGCAGCAGAACCCTGACAAGATCGACCAGGCGGTGGAGAAGATCGGCGACACCGTCGACGAGAAGACCGGCGGCAAGTACGCGGACAAGGTCGACAAGGCGCAGGACACGATCAAGGGCAAGCTCTCGGAGTAGTCTTCGTCCGGAGCGGAGGCGCCGGTGGCGGCCGGTCGCAGGGGTGATCCCTGCGCGGCCGGCCGTCGTGTGCCCAGATCAGGACGGGAGAATCGATGACCACGCTGAAGGTGACCGAGACGTTCGCGCTGTCCCCGCAGGAGGCATGGGACCGGGCGTCGGATCTGCATCGATTCGAGCAATGGCTGACGATCCACGACGGCTGGCGCAGCGAGCTTCCCGACACCGTCGAGCAGGGCCTGGAGCTGACGTCGGTGATCTCGGTGCGCGGCATGCGCAATCGCGTCGACTGGACGCTGGAGGAATACCGCCCCATCGAGCGGATCGGGCTGCGCGGAGCGGGGAAGAGCGGCACGAAGGTGGCGATGACGCTGACGATCGCGCCGGCGGGCGACGGCTCGGCGATCACCATGGACGTCGAATTCTCCAATCCGATGGCGCGGGGCCCCATCGGCTCCGCGATCGGGCGGTCGCTCAAGGGCGACATCACGCGTTCGATGGCGAAACTCGCGGCTCTGCCGGACTGACCTGCTCCGCCGGGCGGGCGCCTGCGCCGGGGACCGCGGCGGATCAGCGTCCGGCGAGCCGCCCCGCTATGCGGGTGGTGGACCGTTTGGGGACGTGCGGCACCTCCCACACCTCGGCTCCCAACGAGTCGGCCGCCAGGCGCTTGGGCTCGGCGTGCGGATCGCCCACGGTGAACACCAGCGCGCGAGGCGCCAACGGTTCGAGCACTCGGCAGTAATCGCGCCATCCGGCGACGTTCGGGTCTCCGGAGATGATGAAGGCGCCGTCGACGCAGCGCAGCGCAGCGAGCATCGCGGCGCGGTCCGCGGCGGTATTGATGGGGCGCGTCATGCCCTTCCAGGCGCGGATGCGTTCATCGTCCTCGACGCCGACGACCAGGAGGTGGCCACGTCGATGGGCCTCGCCCAGCAGCCGCAGGTGCCCCACGTGCAGGATGTCGAATGCGCCGGTGGCCACCACCGGGCGCGACGGCGGCTCGGGGGTGGTCCAGGCGGTGGTGAGGTGCTGTCGGGTCACCTCCGCATTGTCCACCAGCGGGCACGCGCGCACCGGGGAAGGCGCGCGCAACGGCGTTCCCGGCAGCGCCGCCGTGCGTTAATGTCGGGGGCATGGCCGTGACCAAGGTGGACCGGGACGCCGTGCAGGCCGCACTGTTCGAGCAGTGGTCGGTGCTGGAACAGCTGCTGCGCACGCTGGACGCCGAGCAGTGGCAGGCCGCCACCGCATTGCCGGGATGGACGGTGCACGACATCGCCGCGCACATCATCGGCACCGAGTCGATGCTCGACGGCCGGGAGACGCCGCCCGCGCCGGTCGGCGCCGCCCCGGCGGCGCACGTGCGCAATCCCATCGGCGAGGTCAACGAACGCTGGGTGCGGTCCCTGCGGGACGTGCGGCCGGCGGATCTGATGGACAGGTGGACGGCGCTGCTGGCCCGGCGCCGGCACGCGCTCGAGCAGATGCCGCAGGCGAGCTTCGACGCCGCGACCACCACGCCTGTGGGTCCGGAATCGTACGGGCGGTTCATGCGTATCCGGTTGTTCGACTGCTGGATGCACGAGCTCGACATCCGTGACGCCGTCGCGCGTCCGGGGGAGGAGGGCGGCGCCCGCGCCGAGCTCGCGTTCACCGAGATCGCCGGCGCGGTCCCGTTCCTCGTAGGCAAGAAGGCGGGCGCGCCGGACGGCGCCCGGGTCCGCCTGCGTCTCGACGGCCCGATTCTGCGGACGTTCGACGTCCATGTGACCGACGGGCGCGCGGCGATGGCGCCGATCGACGGGGAGCCGGACGTCACCGTCACCATGCCGTCCGGGGTGATCGCCCGGCTGGCCGGGGGCCGGATGACGATGGATGAGGTTGTGCATCAGATCGCGGTCGAGGTGGGGCGGCCCGGTGCGATGAGCGCCGAGGACGCGGTGGCGCTGGGGTGGCGGATCCCGGCGTCGCTGGCGTTCACGATCTGAGTATCCGCCCGCGCCGGGCGGATCCGCACCCGTTCGTGCGGGTTCCTCGGCACTGAAGGAGCACGAGCGCTTTCGTATAGTGATTCCATGGCTTTGATCACGGAGGTCGAGACCGCCGAGGGGCGGGTGCGCGGCCGCCGCTACCGGGAATTCCTCAGCTGGCGCGGGATTCCGTTCGCCCTGCCGCCCATGGGCAGGCTGCGGTTTCGCTCGCCTCAGCCGATGACGCCCTGGTCGGGGGTGCGTGACGCGCTGAGCTGGGGTTTCGCGCCTCCGCAGATGAAGTTCGCCACCATGATGGGGCTAGGCAAGTACCAGCCGATGAGCGAGGACTGCCTCACGCTCAACGTGCTTGCGCCGGCGGCCCCCAGCGCGCGGCCGCGCCCGGTCATGGTCTACATCCATGGCGGCGGATACGTCATCGGCACCAGCGCGACGATGGTCTACGGCGGCCAGGGTCTGGTGGAGCACGGCGACATCGTCTACGTTTCGCTCAATTACCGGTTGGGTCCGCTGGGCTACCTGGACTTCTCGGAGTTCTCGACGCCGTCGCGCCCCATCGAATCCAATCTGGGCCTGCGGGACCAGATCGCCGCGCTCGAGTGGGTGCACCGCAACATCGCGGCCTTCGGTGGCGACCCGGACAACGTGACGGTGTTCGGCGAGTCGGCCGGCGGCAACGCCGTGGTGTCGCTCATGTCGTCGCCGCATGCGGAGGGCCTGTTCAGCAGGTCTATCGCGCAGAGCGCGAATGCTGCCGTCTGCTATGGGCCGGAACGGTCGCAGCGGTGGTCGCGGATCTTCCTCGACGAGCTCGGTGCTGAGGACGGCCGCGAGGTGCAGGCGCTCGAGTCCGCGGGCGTCCGGCACCTGGGCAAGGCGGGGCTGTCCTTCATGCGGCGCGCACTGGAAGACGAGCCCGGGACGCTCGGCTACGCACCGGTCGTCGACGGGGATGTTCTGCCGATGGCGCCTCTCGACGCGTTCGCCGAGGGCAAGACGCAAAGGTTGCCCATGATCATCGGCACCAACCGCCGCGAGGCTGCGCTGTTCCGCAAGTTCGGCGACGAGGGCATGCCGCTCACCACCGACCGTGTTGATCTGCTGTTCGAGAACACCCAACCGGAGTTGCGCAAGCGTGTGCTCTCTGCCTACCCGTCGTATCCCTCGGACAACGCGCTGACCGCACTGTGCGGCGACGCCATGTTCTGGAAGCCGTCGCTGGACTGCGCGGACGGGCACACGCAGACGGCGCCCACGTACCGGTACCGCTACGACTATGCGCCGCGGCTGATGGACACGCTCGGCCTGGGGGCGACGCACGCGACTGAGCTGGTGCCGGTGTTCGGGCTGGGGGAGACGACCTTCGGCAAGTCCATGACCACGCTCGGCGGCGCGCGTGACCTGCGCGGCGTGAGCCGGAGGATGCAGGGGCACTGGCTGCGCTTCGCACGTGAGGGGGCGCCCATGGACACCTGGCCGCGCTACGACACCCACGAGCGCCGCACCATGATCTTCGACCGCCGCGACCGCGTGGTCTCCGATCCGCGCCGCGAACGCCGAGAGGCCTGGGAGGGCTTCCGCGGGTATCGGTGACCCGCGCCGCAGTCGCGCGTGGGCGGAGCGGGCGGGTGGCAGAATGGGCACTGGACGCATCCGATGCGGGCGTGCCGCGTCGGGCCTTGTGCGACGGACGTTGCGCGACGGACGGGAGCGGCAGTGGTGGAGCGGGACTCCGGCCAGGCGGAGGATGTGGCAGAGGGCGCGGTGTGCGTGGGCGTCGACGGGTCCGAGGGCTCGGCGCGCGCGGTGCGATGGGCCGCGCGGTACGCGGTGGCGGGGGTCTTTCCGCTGCGCCTGCTCTACGTGGTGACGGTGCCCTCGGTGTTCTACACCGAGCCGATGGCGGCGCGGTTCGTCGAGGAGGAGCGCACGCGCATTGCCGAGAAGGTGCTGCGTGATGCGGCCGACGCCGCGCGGGCGGCAGTGGACGGCGCGGATCTGACGATCGACGCCGGCTACGAGGTGGGGTCGCCGTCCGAGGCGCTCATCGATCGCACCGCCGACGCGCGCCTGCTCGTGATGGGCACACGGGGCCACGGCGAGTTGACCGGGCTTTTCGTCGGGTCGGTGACGCGGGCGATCGTCGGGCACGCGCACTGCCCGGTGGCGGTGATCCCCGGGCTGCCGGGCGGCGTCCCCGATCCGGCGGACAGGACCGAAGCGCCGGTCGTCGTCGGCGTGGACGGCTCGGAGGCCGGGCTCGCCGCGCTCGATTGGGCGTACGCGGAGGCGGACTCGCGGGGCGCGGAACTCGTGGCCGTGCACGTGTGGAGCGACGCCGGCGTGCAGCCGCGGCTGCTCGGCTCGCGCGCGGGCGACCCGTATTGGCGGCGGGTCCAGCGCTCCGAGGAGGAGCAGCTCCGCGGCCTGGTCGACGAGCGGGCCGCGCAGCATCCGGGGACATGGGTACGGCAGGTGGTCGAACGCGAGAACCCGGCGAAGATCCTCACCGAGTGGTCGGCGGACGCGCAGCTGGTCGTCACCGGCAGCAGGGGCCGCGGCGGGTTCGCGGGTCTGGTGCTCGGCTCCACCAGCCACGCTCTCCTGCACCGGACCAAGTGTCCGCTGGTCGTAGTACGGCCACGTTGACAGTGCGGTCCGGGCGGGCGCCGGGCCGCCGGGATTCAGTGGCCGGTCATCGCACGCCGCGCGGGCGGAACTGCACGCTGATCCGGGAGCCGCGCACGCGGGCCGACTTGGGTATGCAATGTTCCCAGGTGCGCTGGCAGCTGCCGCCCATGACGATGAGGTCGCCGTGCCCCAGCGGGAACCGCAGCGATGCCGAGCGGCCCGCGCCGTCGGCCCGCCGCCGCGGGCGGAGCAGGAGCGTCCGCGCTGTGCCCAGCGACAGGATAGCGACCATGGTGTCCTCGGTGCGGCCGCGGCCGATGTCGTCCCCGTGCCAGGCGACGCTGTCGGCCCCGTCGCGGTATCGGCACATCCCGACGGTGCGGAACGGCTCGCCGAGCTCCGCGCCGAAGTGGTCCGACAACAGTGACAGCCCCTGTGCGATGAGCGGGTGGGGGAGCGGCTCCCCCTCGCCGTAGAAACGGACCAGCCGCGGCACGTCCACCACGCGGTCGTACATCGTCCGTCGCTCCGCGCGCCAGTCCACCGTCTGCACTAGCCGGCCCGGGAGGGCCTGCGCGCCGCGCAGCCAGTTCGGGTGCAACTCCACCCACGCGCCGTCGGAGAGCGGTGTGCGCGTCCCGGCCCCGACGGAGTCGCCCGCGGCGGGGGCGGCCGGCGGCAGGGGGCGGAAGCAGGGGCGCTCCACTGCCGAGTCGAACAGTGTCGGTTGGAAGGCCGCCGTCATGATGCGAGCATACATTCGAATCGAACACCTGCGCTAGAACCGTGCCGGGCGGGTGTCGGCGGCGGCCGGACGCTCAGACGGGTCCGCCGAGTCCCGCGTGCATCTCCCAGACGATCACCTCGGCGTCGGGTCCGTCCGTGCCGGGAGCGGCCACCGGCGACAGGCGCACGCCACCGTCGCCGGTGATCCGCACGGCGTCGCCCTCGGCCAGCGGGCCCGCACCCTCGAGGTCGACCGGTCCGCGCGCCACGAACACGTGCAGCAGCGGGGCGTCGGGGAGCGTGACCGGTCGGGCGTCGGGCCGGAGCCTGACGACGTGCATCGCGGCGTGCCGGTTGTGGATGCGGATCGCCGCGTGGTCGCGGTACGCGTCCATACCGGAGGCGACGGTGACCATTCCGCCGCGCAGCAGCGCATCGTCGACCTCGAGCTGTTCGTAGCCCGGCGTGAGGCCCGGCTCGTCCGGCACCACCCACATCTGGATGAGGCGGACCGCCTCATCGTGCTCGCGCGAGAACTCCGCGGTGACGCCGTCGAGGCGCCACGCGTCGTTCTTCTCGGAGTGCAGAACGCCGGTGCCCGCGCTCATCCGCTGTGCGAGCCCCGGATAGATCACCCCGGAATTTCCCATGGAGTCCTGGTGCACCAGAGAACCGCGCAGAACCCAGGTGACGATCTCCATGTCGCGATGCGGATGGGTGTCGAAGCCCCGGCCCGACGCTACGACGTCGTCGTTGTTGACCATCAGCACCCCATGGTGGGTGTTGGCGGGGTCGTAGTGGTGGCCGAAGGAGAACGAATGGTGCGAATCGAGCCAGTCGATCCGCGTGGAGAAGCGGTCCGCTGCGCGGCGCACATCCATGCGCGGAACGCGGGCGCCCGAAGGGGGCATGGTCACTGGGGGCTCCTTCACGCTGTCGGCACCGCGGCCGAGCCCGTGCCGCGATGCCGGGCCCGGAACCGATTGTACGCAGCGGCATCCGGGTCCCGTGGTTCCAGGACGTGCGATGCCGCGCACCGGCACACTGTGGTCATGACGGACAGCTTTCCCACCGTGCCCGCCCCGACCGTTCCCGCCTCCGCCGCCCCGCCCGAGCCCCGCTTCCGTGGGATGCTGTGGCGTGCGGACGGGGGCGCCGTCGAGGGGCTGTCCGCGCGGGAACTGGCCGACGCGACGCGAGGCGGCGAGCGGGGCGCGACGTTCTGGATCGATGTGCTGTGGCCGGACGAGGAGGTGCTCGGCGAGCTCACGCAGACGTTCAACCTGGACACCAATGCGATCGAGGACACCATCGCCTACGACGAGCGGCCCAAGGCCACACGGCACGCCGGCCACCTGTTCGTCACCGCCTACGCGACAGGCATCGACGACGGGCTGGACGGACGTGCCGGCCCCGCCGGAGCACCCGCGGCGCCCGGGCGAACGGACATGGCGCTGCAGGAGGACGCGGCGGCGAATGCCGCGTTCGCGCAGTGGGCCGACACAGGCAACGGGGATCCCGCCGGCAACGGGGTTGCTCCGGGGGCGGGGCCGGGCGCCGGGGAGGCGGCCGGCGATGGGGCGGACGCGGCCGTGCGGCGCCGGCGTCGGCGCAGGCACCGGCGCCGGCGCGGCGAGGGCGCTGCGCCGACGAGCCTGCGCGCCAGCCGGGTCTCGATGTTCGTGCTCCCGCGCGGCGTCATCACGGTCCGGCGCGACGACCGCTTCGACGTCGATCGGGCCGTCGCACGGTGGCGGAACGGCACCGCCGGTGGGGCGGAGGGGCCGCTGGGGTTGCTGCACGCGATCCTCGACGTCATCGTCGACGGCCACCTGGACACGGCGGAGCAGTTCGACGACGCGCTGGAGGACATCGAGGACCGGCTGTTCGACGAGCGCATCCACGATCGTGCGGTGCAGCGGACCAACTACCGGTTACGCAAGGAGCTCGTGCACTTCCGGCGCCTGGTTCTGCCTATGCGCGACGTGGTCGGCGCGATCGTCCGGCACCGGGACGACCATGACGGCGACGCCTGGTCCAAGGAACTCAGCAGCGATTTCGCGGACCTGTTCGACCACGTGCTCCGCGTCGCCGAATGGACGGAGTCGCTGCGTGAGCTCGTGACGACGATCTTCGAGACCAATCTTTCGCTGCAGGACGCCCGGTTGAACACGGTGATGAAGAAGCTCACCGGCTGGGCGGCCATCATCGCCGTGCCCACCGCCATCACCGGGTGGTTCGGGCAGAACGTGCCCTACCCGGGCTCGGACCAGGTCTCCGGGCTCATCGCCAGCACGGTCGCCATCGCCACCCTGGCGCTGTTGCTGTTCGTGGTGTTCCGCCGCAAAGACTGGATCTGACGGTGAACGGCGTCGTGGACGATTCCGAAGACCCCGCGGCGGACGCTGTGGAGGCCGCGGCGGACAGGCGCTCACGCCGGCTGTTCACGGCGCTGGTCCCGCCTGTCGCCGTCCGGGCCGCTGTCGTCGCGGCGCTGCCCGGGGACCTGGGCGTGCGGTGGACGCGCGCAGAGCAGATGCACGTCACCCTCGCCTTCCACGGTGCCGTGCGCGACGTCGGGTCGCTGGTCGAGCGGATCTCCACGGCCGCCGCGGGGCATCCTCCGATCCGGCTGCGGATCGGCGGCGCAGGCAGCTTCGACCACCACGGCGGCAGCGTCGTCTGGCTCGGTGCGGACGGGGCCACGGCGGCGGACCGCGCGGAACTGCGCGCCCTCGCCGAGGGCTGCGGCGCGTCACGGCGGTTCACCCCCGCACCTCACGCTGGCCCGGGTGCGGCGCTCGCAGGCGGCGTCGGCGCTCACCGTCGCGGCGGCCGTCGAGCCCGTCGAGATCGCGGTGCACGAGGTGAGCATCGTCGAATCTCTGCTGGGGGCGGGGGAGGGCGGGCGTGCGCTGTACACGGTGGTGGCGCGGCCCGGGCTGAGCGGGTGCGCGGGCACGGAAGGGCCGCCGCGGCGGGAGTGACGGACAGGGGCACGGCCGCGACCCTGTGGCAGGAGGACGGCGGCGGGTGCCATACTTGCGCGGGCTCCGGGGGGAGCCTGCTTCAGGGGGGGATCATGCACACGACAGGTCATTCGACACCGGTGGACGCGGCGGGGGTGCCTGTGCACAGTCCGCGCTTCGCCGACCCGGGCCGAAGCTCCTGGTTCCACATCGTCACCGCGCTCGTCGCCGCGCTGCTGCCGCTCGCCGCGCTCGGAACCTTTCTCCCGGCGAGTTGGTGGGTCTCGGGGCTGTTCCTGTTCTTCACAGCCGTTCTCTGGGTGCCCGGCTACCTGACCGTTCTGTGGATCGCGTTCCGCATGGCGCAGTCCCGCAATTCCGGTCCGCGGTACTTCCACCGCGCGCCGCGCCTCGTGAAGTCGGTGACGGCCGCCGCATTGTGGGTGATGGCGTTGTCGTCACTCTTCTGCGCATTCATCATGCACCACGAGGAGTACGCGGGCACCGATGCGCACTCGCTCGCCGAGTACGTGGGCTTCAGTCGCGGTGAGACCGCCGAAGAGCTCTTCTACTCGGTTGCCGGGATTGGCGTTATCGGCGGATTCGTTGTCGCAGTCGTGGGGTACGTGAGCGCGATTCTGGTCGGATCCCACGCGCAGGGTCGGGCGAGGACGCAAGCGCTCGCCGCGCACGGCGTCGCCTTTCCCGTCCATTCCACGAAACGCGGGGTGAGCGAGCGGGAACGGCGTTAGTGTCGACGTGCCGCGCGGGACTGTGGGCCTGGCGAGGTGCGCGGTCGGTGCGCGCCGCTGCGCGGGTCGGCCTCCGCAGGGCACAGGCCCGGCACAATGCGCAATGGACTGTATCGGAGGCGGCCGCATGATCGGTGGAACGGCGACACGGCGGCACGAACACGGCTCGGCACCGCACACTGCGCACGGTGCAGGCACACAGGTTCGGCGTGCCGCGATCACGGTGGTGGTGGGGGCCCTCGTTGCCGCCGGGACGTTCCTGACCGCGGGCCCGGCGTCGGCAGCACCCGAGACCACCTACTACGTGTCGCTGGGGGATTCGCTGTCCACCGGTTACCAGCCGGACAGCGATACCGACGAGCCCATCGCCTACAGCGACCGGATCTTCGCGGCGCTCAGTGCCGACGAGCCGGGCCTCGAGCTCAAAAAGTTCGGCTGCGACGGCGAGACGTCGGTATCCATGGTGGAGGGCGGTCACTGCAGCCAGTACCAGCAGCAATCGCAGTTGGACGCGGCGGCTGAGTTCATCGAGGCGCATCCCGGCCAGATCGCCTACGTCACCAACGACATCGGCGCCAACGACATCTTCCCGTGTGTCTCGGGCGGGGCAGGGGGCGGCGGCTCGCTCTCTCCGTCGTCGGGCTCGGCGGGCTCAGGCTCGGCGGGGGCGTCGGTGCTGCCGATGGCGGGGTGCGTCGCGGAGAAGCTCGGCGTCATCCGGACCAACCTGGCCCGGATCGACGCCCGTATCCGCAATGCGGGCGGCGACGGCCCGGTGTACGTGGGAATGACCTACTACAACCCGATGCTCGCCGCGTGGCTGCAGGGCGGGATGCAACGGGCGCTCGCGGCGGCGACGGTCTCCGCGGACAACCTGCTCTCCGCGGTGATCACCAGCACCAACGCTCGGTACGGGTGGAAGACGGCCGACGTGACCGCCGCATTCGACACCAATGATTTCACCGGTGACATCGCGTTGCCCGGCGCCGGGACCGTGCCGACGAACGTCGCGCGGATCTGCACGTGGACGTGGATGTGCAGTCTCGGCGACATCCACGCGAACCCGGCCGGGCACCAGGTCATCGCGGACACCTTCCTGCCGCTGCTCACCGGTGAGAACGGTGCGGACGGCTCGCTCGGCTCCGCGGGCTCTGTCGCCGACGGACCCAGCGGGTCGTCGGGTTCGCTGGGATCGGTGCGGGCGCTCACCGGCATGGGCGGCTCGTGATCGTCGCTCGGCCCGCCGGTCGCTGACCCCGGGTGCGTGGCATTCGTGCCGCAGGCTTGACCCTTACACGGTGTCAGCCCCTTCGATGGGAGTCGAAGGAGGCACTCGCCATGACACAACGGAGAACGATCGACACCCGCCGCGCCGCGGATGCGCTGGCACACCCGGACCCGTCCGTCCGGCTGCGGGCCGCCATGGCGGCGGGCTCGCGGCCGGACGCATCCCTTGCGCAGAACCTGGTGGACCGCTGCGCGGTGGAACCCGACTTCTACGTCCGCGACATGCTCACCTGGGCGCTGACCCGTCTGCCGACGGAGGTGACGGTGCCGCTGCTGCTGGACGCGCTCGGGTCGGCCGCGCCGCAGCCGCGAAGCCAGGCGCTGCACACGTTGTCGAAGATCGGCGATATCACGGCATGGCCGGCGGTCGCCGAGCATCTCGGCGCGGAGGACGACGAGGTGGCGCGCGCGTCGTGGCGCGCCTCCGTGTCGCTCGTGCCGATCGGCGCGGAGGCCGACCTCGCCGCACGGCTGGCAGGGGAGCTGGGCAGGGGCGGCCGGGAGGTGCAGCGTTCGCTCAGCCGCGCGCTCGCGGCACTCGGAGAGCACGGCGCGGCCGCCGCGGAGTCCGCGGGACGGTCCGGCGACGCGGACGTGCGCGGGCACGTCCGCGATACGCTGGCGCTCATGGCGGATCCCGACGCGGCGGCCGATGCGCAGGTGGATGCGGCACGGCGCGTGCGCGCGCTCGGACAGCGGGCGGTGCAGGGCGACTGATGCTGATCGGTGAGCTGGCGCGGCGGTCGGGAGTCAGTGTGCGCATGCTGCGCCACTACGACTCGCTCGGTCTCGTCAGCCCCAGCGGGAGGACGGCCGCCGGCTACCGCGAGTACGCCTCCGCCGACCTCCGCCGGCTCGTGCACGTCGAAAGCCTCCGGTCGCTGGGCATGCCGCTCGCGGCAGTCAAGCGGGCCCTGGACGACGACGGGTTCTCGCCCGCCGGCCTGCTCGACGAGCTCCGGGAGTCGACCCGCCGGCGGATCGCGGCGGACACCGAGCTGCTGGACCGGCTCGACGAACTGCGGTCGGCCGAGCCCACGGGCTGGCAGGACGCGGTGCGGATCGTCATGTTGCTCACGGCGGTGCGGTCGGGCTCCGGCGCGCGCAGGCAGCAGGCGGTGCTGGCGCACGGCGACGGTGTCGCCGCCGTTCCGGGGGCCGCGCTGGCCGAGGCGCTGCTCGCCGAGGAGGACGCCAACGTGGCCGGGGCGTTGCGCTGGGCGCTGGCGAAGAGTCCCGCCGGAGCAATCGACGTGCTGGAGACGGGGTCGGTTGCGTCGGACCCGGCCGTGCGACGACGGGCGGTCTCCGCGTTGGCGGAGCTGGGCGGCCCCGACGCGATCGCGGTATTGCAGGGGGTGCTCGACGATGGCGACGCGGACGTGCGTGAGCGTGCCGCCGTCGCGGTGGGTGCCGCCGGGGGCGCCGTCGCGGCACCGGCCCTCGTGCGGATGGTGATCGACGGGCGGCGGGACGTGGAGGCCTCCGAGACGCTGGCGGGCCTGGTACGCGCAGGCACGGTCACCGCCGACGAGGTCGTCGCAGCGCTGACGAGCGCCGCCGAGGCCGGCGGCGAAGCGGGGGGACCCGGCCCGGTCGACGAGCTCGTGCGGGTGGCGCAGGCGATGGCCGAGCTGGGCGGGCGGGCGTCGCGGCGGGCCCTCGAGAGGCTGACGCACCACCCGGATCGTTTCGTGTCGCAGACCGCCGAAGTCAACCTTCGGCGGGCCCCGGACGACGGCGCGAGCTGAGCGGCGGCGGGATCCGCAGAGTCATTCCGCCACGGTGATCATGGTGAGCACCATGAGGACGATCGTCGCCACCGCGAGGGCGCCGTGCCCCACGACCAGGACGAACGGCAGATTGCGGCGCCGCGGCCGGTGCGGCCGGCGATGATGGCGGCCGCGTGGTGCGGGCGGAGTGCTGCGGTAGCCGGGGATCCAGCGCACGAACATCGTGATGCCGATGGCCGCCGTCATCGCGATCATGCCGAGGCCAGCCCAGGCGAAAGCGTTGCGGCCCCACAAGGCGAAGACACCCCACACGAGCAGTCCTGCGGCGGCGACGGAGAGGTGGCTGAGGACGAGGCTCGGCGGAAGCCGCCGGTGCCTGCCGCCGCGCGTGCGGGCCGTGCGCACGGACGGCGTCGTCAGCCAGGCGCCGAGCAGGGCGAGCCCGCTGAGCGCGGTCACCGCCCACGCCCAGAGCACGATCACAGCGAGCATGGGAGCGGCTCCGGGGTCGGCGGATACTGTGTGCCCCCGGCAGGATTCGAACCTGCGGTGACGCCACCTGTAGTTGTACTGTCCACCAGCGCGGATGATGCTCGATCGCTGGTAGCAGCAGAATCTACACGTAGACATAAACGGACACAAGGCCGCGTAGGATGTCACCAGTTCAGCACGCATTCTGCACGGGGAGCATCATGGCCAAGCGCACGAGGCGATCTTTCGGTGGTCTGCGCAAGCTGCCCAGCGGCCGCTGGCAGGCCAACTACACCGGACCGGACGGGCGGCTGCACAAGGCACCGCGTACGTACCCGTCAAAAGACGAGGCGATCGGATGGCTCAACCATGAGCGCCGCCTGATCGATCTCGACGCGTGGACGCCGCCCGCCCAGCGCGCCGCCGAGAATCGGCCGGCACCGCGCCTCACGCTCGCCGCCTACGGCACGCAGTGGATCGCTCAGCGGAAGCTCAAGGAGACGACGCGTGAGCTCTACAGCGGCATGTTCACCCGGTACGTCGAGCACGACGAGATCGCCACGGTGCCGCTGACCGAACTCACGCCCGAACGCATCCGGGTCTGGTACTCCGAGCTGGTGGCCCAGCCGGGGCCGAACAAGCGCGCCACGGGCAAGACTCGCAACGCCCGCGTGTATGCGCTGCTGAAGACGATTCTGGGCACGGCCGTGGACGACGGCATTATCGACGCGAACCCGTGCCGGATCCCGCGGGC
This sequence comes from Tomitella gaofuii, assembly GCF_014126825.1. Lineage (NCBI taxonomy): Bacteria > Bacillati > Actinomycetota > Actinomycetes > Mycobacteriales > Tomitella > Tomitella gaofuii. Next base: position 1,614,463 of record NZ_CP059900.1, read on the forward strand.
CGGCCGCGCCGAGCGCAGCTCTGAGATTCGGTTGCTCACCACCGATGAGCTGGCCGCGCTCACCGCTGAGATGCCGGACCACCTACAGGTGCTCGTCACGGTCGGGGCGTGGTGCGGGATGCGTCGGGGCGAACTACTCGAGCTGCGCCGCGGCGACATCGAGCCGGACGCGTCCGTGATCCGTATCCGGCGGGCCGTGACATTCGTCGGTGGCGACGAGGTGGTGGGAAAGCCTAAGTCGTCGGCAGGCATCCGGGACGTCGTGACGCCGCCGCATATCCGTCCTGCCATCCTCGATCACCTCGACGCGCACGTGGGCAAGGGCGCGCGGGCGCTGGTGTTCACGCACAAGGGCGGCCGCGTGGACGAGTGGACGCTCAGGTTCTACTTCAAGCGCGCCGCCGAGCGCATCGGACGCGCGGACGTACGGCTACACGACCTGCGCCACCTTGGTGCGGTCATGGCCGCACAGGCGGGCGCGACCACGAAGGAACTCATGGCACGGCTTGGACACACGACCCCTGCAATGAGCATGAAGTACCAGCACGTGGCGCAAGGCCGCGACGCGCAGATCGCGGAACGGCTGAGCAAGCTCGCGGGTGGCGACACGCCGTAGCGTCGCAGGATGTGACGTAAATAACATCCCCACGGATTCTGGTTAACCGTGATGAACGGTGATGAACGGTGATGAACCGTGGTTAATCCCGCGCAACGGACTTCCTGCTGCACGGGCCGCGCAAGGACCACGGTGTCAAACGCGGACGTGCGTAGACGGATACCTTTATCTCAGTGCCACGGAAGCACAGGAGAACCGAACGGTTCACCGCACATAGAACGGGGCCGGACCCCCACTCGCCAAAGTTCAGGTCCGGCCCCACCACCGACACCTAAGAGGGGCATCGATGTCCGAATCCTCGCGCGCCGCCGCGCCCACGTCAAATACCACGGCCGTTGCCGCCGAGTACGTCTCGATCGCCACCGCCGCCGAGCTCACCGACTGCTCGATCCGCACCATGCGTCGCCTCATCGCCTCTGGCGAGCTCCGCGCCCGCCGAGTCGGGCCGCGGATGCTCCGCATCTCGCGCGCCGAGCTCGACCGCGTTTTCGCGCCCGCGTCCTGATCCCCCGCGCGGCATAGACCGCGCATCCCCCGCTGGACAACGAGGAAACCCCGGGCGGATAAGGCCCGGGGTTTCGGAAGAGGTTCGCACCCTGTGTCAGACCATACCACCCAACTCGCCCGCCGCCGCGCCGCGGCCCGGCGACTTCCCCCGCTCCCGTGTGGACGCCGTGACCCACTGATCCCCGACCGGTACGCCGACGTCGACCTGATCGACCCCTCCGGTCTCTGGCAGGCCCCGCCGCACGGCCGGTACGACCCGCCGCCGCAGCCGCCGAGCGCGCTCGATCATCTGCGCACCGCGCACGCGCTCGCCCTGGACGACGACGAACGGAAGTGCATCGCCGCCGCCGGCCGGTCGATTCAGAATCACCGGCGGAAGGGGGCGGGGGCATGACGACGATCGACCGCAGCGACGAAATGCAGGACCTGTTCAACCCCGACGGAACCGACCGCGAACCCGAGGACGACGACGACTTTTGGACCGTCCGCCCCGTCCTTGCCCACATCCGCACATCGGCCCGCGCCCGGCGCGTCGCACCGTGGGGACTGCTCGGAGTCTCACTGCTCCGGGTGCTCGCCACCGTGGAACCGTCCGTACATCTACCGGCCATCGTCGGCGGCACCGCCTCGCTCAACCTGTTCATCGGCCTCGTCGGCCGCAGCGGTGGCGGCAAAGGCGCCACCGAGGCCGCCGCACTCGACGCACTCGACATCACCGGGCCGATCATGGACGCGCCGAGCCTGCCCGTCGGCTCAGGGGAAGGCATCGGCCGCACCTACCGGCCGCACGGCACAGAGTCGGACGCACCGAACCCCGTGAGGTCCGCGATCTTCACCGCCGGGGAGGTGGACACGCTCGCCGCACTCGGCAGCCGCACCGGCTCAACGCTCATGGGGCAGCTCCGCCACATGTACATGGGCGAGACCCTCGGATTCAGCAACGCCGGTCAATCGACACGGATCACGGTCGCCAGGCACACCTACCGCGCCGGCCTCATCGTCGGTATCCAGCCGCTCAAAGCGGCGGTATTGCTCGACGACGCCGACGGCGGCACCCCGCAGCGGTTCGTCTGGCTCCCGGTCACCGATCCGCGAGCGCCGAGCACACGGCCGGACGCGCCACCACCCATGACGATCACGGTGCCACGCGCCGCCGCCACGCCGATGCCCGTAGCCGAGACGGCCCGCGCCGCCATCGATGCGCACCGTCTCGCCACGCTCAGGGGCGAGGACGTGGACCCGCTCGACGGACACAAGCTGCTGTGCCAACTCAAGGTTGCGGCGGCGCTCGCATTGCTCGACGAACGCGATGCCGTCGGCGAAGCCGATTGGTCGCTCGCCGCGGTCGTCATGGGCGTGTCCGCCATGACGCGGGAGGCGTGCCGGCGGGCCGTGGACGAACGCAGGCGGCGTGCCAACCGGGCGCGGGCGCACGACGATGCCGAACGGGCCGAGATCGTCGCCGAGAAGGAGGACGAACGTCTCGACCGTCGCGCCCGTGAAGGCATCATCCGGCACCTGGATCGGCACCCCGATTCGACGCGGGCACCGATCCGCAGATCGCTCAAGTTTGAGCTGCGAACCCGGTTCGATTCAGCGCTCGACGACCTCATTGCACAGGAGGTGGTCACCTCGATCGGCGACACCTTCCGATTGGCGTAGGGGGTGTACCCGTACACCCCCTGTACACCCCCATATCCGCAGGTCAAATGGGGTGGACCGAAGTACACCGGTACACCCCGCCCCAGCCGTACACCTATCCAGGAGATGACATGACGGACACCGCCACCGCTCGTGAGTACCCGACCGTCTATGCCGATCGAAGCGACGACGGATCGCAGCTCGTATTCCACTGCGAGCACTGCTACCGCGACCACACCCACGGCCGTCACAACCCCTACTCCGGGTGCGCCTACTCACCCCGCGGCGGCGGCGTGTGCACGTGCCCCACCGGTACCGGCGACGGGCATCGGGCCGCACATTGCCACGACCGCAGCGGCCCTTACCGGAACGGCTACATCGTCAAGGAGCGGCCGACCACATGACCGCCACCGATCCGCCCCGCACCCGCAACCCCCGCCGCCGACCCGGCGGAGAACTCGACCTGCTCGAGCAGATCCTCGACGGCCGGCCGAACCTCCCCGACGCCTTATGCATCGGCAAGCACGACCTCTACGACCGGGCCCGCGCCGGAGACGCCGACGCGCTCAGGGTGGCGGGCTGGCTATGCCGCCGATGCCCACATCGGGCCGAGTGCCCGGACCAGACCACGACCCCGTAGGAGAACCATGCAGGACCACATCGCCATCGCCCGCCGCACCCGTAAGCGCCCGCCGCGGCGATGCCGGCAGACCGGGTGCCCACACCTCACACGCCACCGCCAGCAGCTCTGCCCCGACCACCGCCACGGCGCGACCGGGCGAACGTCATGAAGCCCGTCACCCGCCACGCCGACCTCATCCTCGTAAGCGGGGAGGGACTGCGCACCCTCGACCGCATGATCGTCCAGACACGACTCACCGCCCGCCGCAACGGTGTTCCCCTCCCGGCCGCAGTGGCCGAGCTCGCGGTGCAGGTCACTGCCGCACTCGACGCCGCGCGGACATTGCGCGGACACGCCGAGGATGCGGACGGCAACACTTGGATTACCACCAGCGAATACGCCCGGCGCACAGGATGTTCCGAACGATCCGCCCGCCGCCACGCGCAGCGATGCGGACGCAGGGCGGGCAGCCGGTGGCAGATCCCGATCAAGGAGTAGGACATGGCCAAGACCGAACAGACCGACACGCAGCCCGTCGACCGCCGCACCGCGGCGCTTGAGTACGTCGCGGCCCTCGACGGCGACGCACTCCGCGACTTCCTCATCGAAGCACTCACCGGCACGGACCCTGCCGAGGGTGACCCCGAGAAGCTCGCAGACCGTATCCCGCGCGGCGGATTCCGGAGCCTGTGATGGCCACCAGCGCACACCGGGCTGGCCAGGCCCGCGACATCCTCGCCGCCGCAGTGGACCTCGGATACGACGCAAAGAGCCTCAAACCGGCAACGGACGTGCTCGACCGCGCCGAGGTCGTGTCGGCGACGGCCGGGAGCTTCGTCGCCGAGGATCAGGCCGCCGAGATCATCGCGCAGATCGTCGCCGGCAAGCTCTCACCCGGCGCGGGTGCCGCGCAGCTCGCAGACGCCCCCCGGCCCGACGAGCAGGCCGAGCGCGTGCGCGCCGGTCTCGACGCGGCGGTGGCCGAGCTGGAGACCCAGGGCATCGTCCGGCTCTCCGGGGCGGTGGGCGACGGGATCGCCCGATGGCTGGACGCCCAGGTTCGCACCGCCGCCGAGGAGGTCGTCGGGCACGCCGGGGCCATCGCCGGGATGGACGCGGCAAAGGCGATCAAGTCGCAGGGCACCAGGGCCGCATACGCCGCGGTCGCCGATGCCTACGACGTGGTGCAGGCGTGCTGGTCGCTGGCCAGGGACATGCGGGTCGCCGGAGTCGCCGGCAGCGGACAGCGGGGCGCCGTGGCGGAGCAGTTCCAGTTCGCCCACCCGGAGCGTCTGCGCCCCGGCGCACCGGGTGCGGATCGCGTCGGCCAGTTCGCCGCCGACGTGGCATCCGGCGCGCAGCCCGCGGTGAACCGCGTACCCGCCCCACTGCCCGACGGCGGCCGCGTGTCGCTGCCCGCCTAGACCGGGCTGGCTGTGCAGCCCCCGCGCCCCCGGTGATCTCGGCACCGGGGGCGCACCCCTTACCGGAAGGATCACCATGCCAGCAGCCCCACGCCGCGACGCCAACGGTGCGCAGTGGCGCAAGGCCCGCGCCCGCCTGAAGCGCACCGCCATGCGGAACGGGGACCCGTGTCATATCTGCGGAAACCTCATCGACTTCGACGCCCACCCTTCGACGCCGTGGTCGTTCAGCGCCGATCACATCGTCGCCACCGCCAGCACCGGCCGGGCAGACAACAGTGCGTCCAACCTCGCCCCGGCCCACCGCTGGTGCAATGGCTGGCGACAGCACCGGCCGCTCGAGCAGGCCCGCGCCGACGTCGGACGCGCACTTGCGGTCAAGCGGGCCGCCGACGAGTACGACGCCCACCGGCCCACCGGCGGCACCACCGCCACCGGCGACTACGCCGCGCCCGCCACCGCGTGCCGAACCTGTGACCGCGGGGAGACGCTGCCGATCAGCCGCGATTGGCTGGGCGACGCCACCGGGTGTGCCCGCGGGATGCTGCACCGCCCGGCCGAGGTATAACCGCAGGTCACGCAAGGGGTGGGGGGTGCCTCCGAACGGCTACACAGGGGCGCGGGCTCCGCCATAGCGCCGTCTCTCTCCCCACGCGATTTCAAACCGGACCCCGCCGCCGCATCACCCCCATGCGGCACCCCGGCGCGCCGAGCGTGGGCTGGGGGTTGCGATCCGGGAGGGGCAGGCGCGGGGGGGAGGTTGCGGGGATGGGAGGAGACCGGAGATCAAACGCATCGTCGATGCACTTGATCTCGCCTAACGAGCTGGTGCCGCGTAACGAGCTGGCAGGAAGAGGTCCAGACGGCATCTACTCCCTCACCGACAACGTCACCCCCGACGCCTTCGAGGCCGCGATCACCGAGGCGCGCGACGAGGGCAACCTGTCGCGGGGGCCGGCCTCATCCTCGACCACGCCCCGGCTCTCGCCCGCACGGGCCGCACGACTCGCTGTGACCTACTCGTAGGGGTGCCTGTCGGCTACCACCCCGCCCGCACGGGCCGCACCCTTCCCCACCAGCACCCCACCACCGCGCCCCCAGCGGATCGACACACCTTAGAGGGAGGGCAGCGGAGGGAGGGCAGGGCGTCCCCCGTCCGCGTGCGGACAGGGGACACCCGACAACGCACCTCGTCGGTCGGTTGCGTCGGTCGGTTGGTGTGTCCACGGCACCGGGTATTACTCGGCTGGCCGTCAGGACCGGGATGTTCACGCGGGTACTACGGCCACCACAGCCGTCCCCGTCCGGGTCTGCCTTCACCGGGTGCCCCTACGTGATCGGAGATTGGTGCTCTGGCCCCTCTGACGGGCGACGGCCACGCTGGTAAGGCGTGCCACCCGTGGGAGAGCTACGGGCGCAGAGCGTCGTGCTGGTGCGCGGCGGACGGTGACCGGAACGGGCCGTGCCGTGCGTGTGGGGGCTGTATGCCCACCGGCTCCGCTCAGGCCGCGTGCGTGGCGATGAGCGGGCCGGAATGGCCTACAGGCGGGAGTGTCGGCGGGTGCGCCGTTGGCGACGCAGTGACCGGCGGGCGTACTTCCGAATGTCGGTGCAGTTGCAGCGGGAGACGTCCGGGCATCGGTCGATGCGGGACACGTCCCCGTACTGCCGGCACTGGTAGCAGTACCCCCACCCCTCGACGGGCCGGTCCGGGTCGCAGTCGGCGCAGGAGGCGCCCACCGGCGGGCGGGTCGTGTGGTCGTCGGCGGTGGTGCTGGTGCCCCGTGTGAGGTTGCAGCGGGCGCACAGCGGCCGCAGGTTGGCCGTCGTGTCGTCGCCGCCCTGTGACCACGGCACGACGTGATCTAGGTGCAGCTCGCCGCGCGCACCGCAGAGCGCGCACGCCGCGCCGTCGCGGGCGTAGACGAGCCACCGGACGTGTCGGGGGAGGGTGCGGCGTGTGCGCGTCACGCGCCCGCCCCCTCGTGCCGTGCCAGCCATTCCCGGTGGTATTCGTCGTCCATCAGCAGCACGTCCTGCAGCTCGCCCGGCTTGCACCAGCCGGTGATGCCGCGCCGTAGTCCCGGTAGGTGCTGTTCGACCGCCACCGCGCCCGCCGGCCTGCCGTACGCGCCTACGGGATCGAAGTAGACGACGGTCCGCGCGCCGCACTGCCACCGGATCGTGGCGGCACCGCCGCGCTCGAGGGTGGTGGTGTGCACCAGGTCCCGGCGCTCAGTGGCGAGGCGTTCTACCGTCTGCCAGATGTCGAAGTTCACGACATCACCTCCGGGGTCTCGAATGCCGCCACCAGGACACGCCGTACGTCGTCGCCGTCGGTAGCGCCCTGCCACTTCCCGGCCTGCCAGGAATGCCCTACGGGCATGTTCCGGTGGTAGCGGCGGTTGACGATGAACACCTGGCCGTTCGGCAGCCACACCTGCACGGCCGCGCCCTTGTGATCCGCCGATGTCCACTCTGTGTCCTCTGGCAGCTCGCCCACCGCGACCATCGCTCTCACCAGCGCCACGGGCGGTGCGGGCGGGCCGGATGGGGCAGGCGCATCGGCGCGCCGGGAGTATCCGCAGTCGCACCTGTAGAGCACCGTCGACAGTCCGGGCGGCACGTGCACCGACGACCACCCGACGCCGGTAGGGGACGGTTCATGGCATTGCTTGCACACGTAGCCGGTGGGGCCGGTATCGGGGCGGATCGTGGGAATCATGCGGGTACCTCCGGGATCAGCGTTGCCACGTCCACACCCCGCTCTATGGCCGTGACGATCAGGTCCTCGACCAGCACCGCGCGGGCGTCCGGGATGATCCCCAGCTCGACGGCGCGGGCGTAGTAGGCGGCATAGACGCGCGGCGGGCCGTAGCGGGCGAACTGAGGCAGCAGCTCGCGCACGTCGGCGGCGGTGGGCGTGGTGGCCAGCACCGCGGGCGGCGCGGTTGGCAGCGGGTAGGTGCTCACGCGGACCACCCCCACGCGATCGCGGTGGCGACGATGCCGACGCACAGAAGGTAGGTGCCCACCAGGACGACGGCGAGGACGGCGAGCAGACGCGCCCATGCAAGGGCGGGGGAGACGCGCTGACGATGGCGCGCATGGGTAGTATCCGGGGAACGGTTCATCGGACTCACTTCCGGTAGCCGAGGCCCTGGAAGGTGTGGGAAGCACCGACCGGGGCCGTTCTTATGGCATCACCGGGAGGAATCTGCACGGTTTCTGCACCGGGCAGGCGATGAGGGGCTGAAACTAGCGTTTACCTGCGTAAACTCTGTGCCCCCGGCAGGATTCGAACCTGCGACACCCGCTTTAGGAGAGCGGTGCTCTATCCCCTGAGCTACGAGGGCATGGGACGCGGCCGGACGGAGTCGCGGTCACCGGGCTCCGGCCGTGATCGCGGTTGTGCGTCGCGTCGCCGTGCATGTGTTGTTGTGCGCGCCCGGGCCGGGCGCGTGTTCGTGCGTGTGTGAGTGTAGCGGCTCGCGGGTTCGCCTCACGCCGCGGCAGGAGTGCCGGTTTGTTCAATGTGGTGGACACCACTTCCGGGCGGTGAAAGACTCTGCTCGTGTCGACGAGGAAGAGGGGCGGAGTGCGGAGCAGTGTCATGACCAGGACCGGGGTTCTCGTGAGCGCCGTGCTCGTCGCCGGTGCTGTCCTCGCGGGGTGCTCGGATACGCCCGCCCCGCCCAGCGACGCCCAATTGGAGGCGATCACGCTGCCCAGTCCCGAGCTCCCTCCGAACTCGGACAGCGACTCCGGCCCGTGCGCACTGCTGACGGGCGACGAGATCACCCAGAAGACGGGCGTGGCCATCGTACGGACCAGCCAGGTGGCGGGCGGCTGCGTCTGGCAGGGGGATGCGGGCGGAACGCTGCCCGTGGTGGACCTCGAAGTGAAGAACGACGGCGACGGGGACATCATGCGCGTCTACGGCGAGGTGGAGCGGACCGCGCAACAGAGCGGCGAGGTGCAGGACATCGACGGTCTCGGCGAGCGGGCGTTCACCACCTCGGTGTCGGCTCCCACAGTGTGGTGGGTGCAGAACGGCAGCGTCTACGGGTTGTCGATGATGCTTCCGCCGGGGCAGGGGACCCACAGCGGCCCCACCGCCGCCTTGGACCTGGCACGGTTGGCGTCGAGCAGGATCGAGGGGTGATCGCATGTCCCGTCCGGTGCGGGTAGTGGTGTTGGGGTCCGGGTCGTGGGGGACGACCGTGGCGAGCCTGGCCGCGCACAACACGCGGACCACGCTCTGGTGCCGGCGTCCCGAGGTCGCCAAGGAGATCAACGGTGATCGCCGCAATCGGCAGTACCTGGGGGAGCGGCCGCTGCCGGACTCCCTCGACGCGACCGACGACATCGAGTTCGCCGCGTCTTCGGCCGACGTGCTCGTCGTGGGGGTGCCGTCGTCGGCGGTCCGAGCCACGCTCACCGAGGTGGCGCCGACCCTGCGCGCCTGGGTGCCCGTGCTCTCGCTGGTGAAGGGGCTCGAGGCCGGCAGCCGCATGCGTCCCACCCAGGTGGTGGGCGAGTGCCTGCGGGGACACCCTGTCGGTCTGCTGGCGGGCCCCAACATCGCGAGCGAGATCATCGACGGAATGGCCGCGGCGGCGGTCATCGCCACCCAGGACGAACACGTCGCCACCGCGCTGCAGCCGCTGTTCGCCGCGCCGCGTTTCCGCGTCTACCGCAATACGGATGTGCTCGGCTGCGAGCTCGGCGGGGTCCTCAAGAACATCGTCGCCATCGCTGCCGGGATGGCGGAGGGACTCAAGGTCGGCGACAACACCCGGGCGATGGTGCTGGCGCGGGGGCTGGCGGAGATGATGCGGCTCGGCGAGGCGATGGGCGCCGACCCGCGCACGTTCATGGGGCTCACAGGCATGGGCGATCTCATCGCGACATGCATGAGTCCGGCGTCGCGCAACCGCCGCATCGGCGAGGCGCTGGCGCGGGGACTGTCCGCGGCCGAGGCGGCGAAGGAGCTCGGCCAGGTGGCGGAAGGGGTGAAGACGGCGCCGATCGTGATGCAGCTTGCCGAGGAGTACGGGATAGACATGCCCATCGCCGCCGAGGTCGAAGCCGTCGTCGCCGGCCGCCACACGCCGGAACAGGCCTACGCGGGACTCGGGACCGTTCCGCCGGGCACCGACGAACACGAGAGCACCTAGAGCGCGGCTGAGCGGCCAGGGAGCGGCGCGGGGCAGAGGGGAGCGCCTGCACGTCCGGGTGCGGCGCCGGTGCACAATCGTCCCGTTGCACAATGGGGTGCGTGTACACCGAGACTCGTCCCGACCGTCCCCACGCCCGCCCGCGCACCGTCGCCGCGCTGCTGTGCGCGGTGCTCGCCTTCATCGCGCTCGCGGCCTGCTCGAGCGGTGGCGGTGCGACCGCATCGCTCGACGACGTGCCGCCGGGGACCGTCATCATCACCGGCATGCAGTTCACGCCTGCCGAGATCACCGTGCAGGTGGGGGACACCGTCACCTGGCAGTTCCGCGACAACGGCGTGCCCCACGACGTGACCAGCACGGACGACTCCGGTGCCGTCTCCGCGGATCCGGTTCTGGACAGCGGGCAGAAGAAGCGCGGCGAGTACACCCACACCTTCACCGAGCCCGGCCGCTACACCTACATGTGCACGCTGCACCCGGGCATGACCGGGGTGGTCACCGTGACGCCGTGACGGGTCTGTGCGCCGCCACGTGGCCGCCCCCGTGAGACCTAGGAACCCGCTCGGTTTCCGAGGATGCCGGCCACTCCGGCGGACGCCGCGGAGCCGAGGGACCCCAGCGAGCCGAGCGCGTCGCTGTTGGACAGCCGCGAGAACGGGCCGGCCGCGCCGCTGTAGTGGTTCACGTCCACATTGCCGCTGATCCCCGGGACGCTGCCGGCATCGGAGTACTGCCAGAAAGCCCAGTCCTGCCAGCCGCCCGGCAGCGGCAGGGTGGGGCCGTCGCCGCCGTTGTAGTCGGCGATCCACAGCGGATACTCGGAGAACTCCGTCGTGTTGGCCATGTGGGTCCGCCAGAACCATGCGCCGGTGTAGATCATCGGCTGGCGCCCGGTCAGCGCCTGGACGGTGTCCAGGTACGCGTGCAGCCAGCCGATGATGTGCTGTGCGGACTGGCCGCGCGCGTCCTCCAGGTCGATCACCGGCGGGAGGTCGAGCGGGCCGTTCTGTCCCAGGACGACGGTCGAATAGAAGGCCGCCTGCGCCACCGGGTCGGCCGTGACGTCCGCATAGTGGTAGGTGCCGCGCGCCAGGCCGGCGGCGCGGATGCCCAGGGAATCCTGCACGAAGAACGGGTTGACGTAGTACAGGCCCTCGGTGGCCTTGACCATGGCGAACTGCTGTCCGCTGCCACGCACCGAAAACCAGTTGATGCCCTGTCCTCCGGGATGCTGCCAGGACGAGACGTCCACGCCCTGCTCCGCTGCGGCGGTTCCGGGGGCGAGTGCCAGCAGCATCGCCGCGGCGGACAGCGGTACCAGTGAGCGACGCACCAGTTTCTTCAGCATGACGATGATCGTAGGTAACGAATCGGTCACTTGCCAAGGAAAGTGCGAAATCGGCGGACGAGGAACACGAGCGCGATCCCGCACGCGACCCCCACGGCGTCGGCGAGGAGATCGCGCAGATCACCGTTGCGGTGGATGGGCAGGACGTTTTGCAGCACCTCCGACACGGCCGCGTAGGCGAGAAGTGATGCGGCGGCGGTCCGCCATCCGGCGCCCGCGATGATCGCCGCGACCGCCAGTGCGGCGAACAGCCCCGCGTGTACGACTTTGTCCGAGTTCGGCGGGCCGCTGGGGACGGTCGAACCGGGGGAGAACAGCATCACGAGGCTGACGGGGATGAGCACCGCCAGCGGCAGAAACCGCATGCGACCGACGGGCACGGGCGGCGGCCGCCTCATCCGGCGTCGGCGCGGCCGGAGTCGGCCCCCACGGCAGAGGAGCCGGGCGCGTGCCGCCGCAGCGTCCGGAACCGGTAGCGCAGGCCGGACCGTGCGGACACCTGCCACTCTGCGGGTGCGACGTCGACCCACTGCGCGTCGAGTGCGGGGGCGAGGGTGTCGCCGTCGACGTCGACGTCGATATCCGTCACCGCGCAGAGATCCGCATGCGGAAGCAGCGCGGAATAGATCTGCGCGCCGCCCGTCACCCAGACCTCGCGCGCAGCGGCGGAACGTGCCTCTTCCAGCGCCTCCATGGTCGAGTGCACGGCCGTGGCGCCGTCGGCCCGCCAGCCGTGGTCGCGGGTGACCACGATGTTGCGGCGGCCCGGCAGGGGACGGAACCGCGGCGGAAGCGAATCCCACGTGGCGCGCCCCATGATCACAGGGTGCTCGGCGGTGACCGCTTTGAAGTGGGCCAGGTCCTCGGGAAGGTGCCACGGCATGGCCCCGCCCGCGCCGATCACGCCTCCGCGGGCCTGGGCCCAGATCATCCCCAGCACGGTCAGACCGCCACGGGGGCGGAAATCCGCGGATGGTGGCGGTAGTCGACCAGCTCGACGTCCTCGTAGGTGTACTCGGAGATCGAGGGGCGCTGCGTCAGACGCAGGGTGGGGAAGGGGTACGCCTCGCGCGCCAGCTGTGTGTGCACCTGCTCCACGTGATTGTCGTAGATGTGGCAGTCGCCGCCGGTCCAGATGAACTCGCCGGGCTCCAGGCCCGCCTGCTGCGCCACCATGTGGGTCAGCAGCGCATAGCTGGCGATGTTGAAGGGGACGCCCAGGAACAGGTCTGCGCTCCGCTGGTACAGCTGGCAGGAGAGTCGGCCGTCGGCGGCATAGAACTGGAAGAACGCGTGGCACGGGGGCAGGGCCATCTGCGGGATCTCCCCGACGTTCCACGCGGAGACGAGCATGCGGCGCGAATCGGGGTCGGACCTGAGCGTCTCGATGACCTGGGCGATCTGATCCACGTGCTCCCCGGACGGGGTGGGCCAGGAACGCCACTGCACGCCGTAGATGGGGCCCAGCGAGCCGTCGGGGCGGGCCCACTCGTCCCAGATGCGCACCCCGTGGTCCTGCAGGTACTGCACGTTGGAATCGCCGCGCAGGAACCACAGCAGTTCGTAGACGATGGACTTGAGATGCACGCGCTTGGTGGTGACCAGCGGGAAGCCGGCCTGCAGATCGAAACGCATCTGATGGCCGAACACCGAACGCGTGCCGGTGCCGGTGCGGTCGGACTTGGGGGTGCCGTGCTCGAGGACATGCCGCAGCAGGTCCTCGTAGGCCGTCGTGATCGCCACGCCGACGAGTCTAACCGTGCCCGGCCAGGCGCCGGCGCGGCCGCGTGCCCGTGCGCCGACGCGCTGTTCCGTCGCATCTGCTGCGCGGCGGCGGCCGCACAGGCACACTCGTGGCATGCCCGAACTTCCCGAGATCGAGGCGCTGGCGCATTTTCTGCGCGAGCACGCTGTGGGACGCAAGGTGGAGAGGGTCGACGTCGCCGCCCTCAGCGTGGTCAAGACGTTCGAGCCGCCGATCTCTGCGCTGCAGGGGCGCGTGATCGACCGGGCGGGGCGTGCGGGCAAGTACCTGATGCTCGACTGCGAAGGTCTGTTCCTGGTCCTGCACTTCGCCCGCGCCGGGTGGCTGCGGTGGTCCGATGAGCTGTCGCCTCGGCCCGTGCGGCCGGGGCGCGGCCCGTTGGCGCTGCGCGTGCACCTGGGCGCCGGGGCGGCGGACGGTGGCGCAGCGGATGGCGGTGCTGACGGGACAGCAGGTTTCGACGTCACCGAGGCCGGCACCCGAAAGTCGCTGGCGGCCTGGGTGGTGGCCGATCCGCTGGATGTCCCCGGGGTGGCCCGGATCGGCCCCGATGCCGCCGCCGTCGGACACGAGGAGCTGGCGGAGATCATCGCCGACGCAGAGGGCCGGCAGGTGCGCACCGTCCTCACCGACCAGCGGGCGCTGGCGGGGGTCGGCGGCGCCTACGCGGACGAGATCCTGCACCGTGCGCGGCTGTCGCCGTTCGCCCCCGCGGAGGGGCTGAGCACGCAGCAGGTGGCGGCGCTGCACGCGGCGATCGGAGACGTGCTGGGCGCAGCGCTGCGCGAGTGCGTCGACGCCGACGCCGCGCGCGTGAAATCGCACAAGCGCGCCGGGCTCGCGGTGCACGGCCGCGCCGGCGAGCAGTGCCCGGTGTGCGGGGATGTGATCCGCCAAGTGGTTTTCGAGGAACGTTCGCTCCAGTACTGTCCCGCCTGCCAGACCGGCGGCAGGGTCCTCGCCGACCGGCGGCTGTCGCGGTTGCTCAAGTAGGACTCGCGCAGACCGTCGCCCGGGCCGGTGCGTGCGGGCAGGGATGCTCTCCGCTCACCGTCCGCGTCCGGCGCGGTAACGCCGGACGAGCTCCGTGGTGGACGAATCGCCGAGGTCGGAAGGAGACTCGGATCCGGTCAGCGCCGGCATCAACTCGATCGCCTGCTGCTTGCCCAGCTCGACGCCCCACTGGTCGAACGAGTCGATCCCCCAGATGACGCCTTCGACGAACACCGTGTGCTCGTACAGCGCGATGAGCTGGCCGAGCACCGACGGCGTGAGACGCGGGGCGAGGATCGTCGTGGACGGCCTGTTTCCGGGCATCACCTTGTGCGGGACCAGGGCCTCGTCCGTGCCCTCCGCCCGGATCTCGTCGGCGGTCCTGCCGAACGCGAGCACCTTGGACTGGGCGAAAAGGTTCGACATGAGCAGGTCGTGCATCATCTCGGTGCCGTCGGCGGTCGGCAAGTCGTCATTGGGTTCGACGAACCCGATGAAGTCCACGGGGATGAGCCGCGTGCCCTGGTGCAGAAGCTGGTAGAACGCGTGCTGGCCGTTGGTGCCGGGTTCGCCCCAGTAGATCTCGCCGGTGGACGAGTGCACCGGCGTGCCGTCGGAGCGCACCGACTTGCCGTTGGACTCCATCGTGAGCTGCTGCAAATACGCCGGGAACCGCTTCAGATCATTGGAGTAGGGCAGGACGGCCCTGGACTCGCTGCCGAAGAAGTTGGTGTACCAGACACCCAGCAGCGCGGCGATCACCGGAGCATTGCGGTGCAGCGGGGCCGTCGCGAAGTGCTCGTCGACGGCGTGGAAGCCGGCGAGGAACCGGTGGAAGCCGTCCACGCCGATCGCGAGCATGAGCGACAGGCCCACAGCGGAATCCACCGAATAGCGTCCGCCCACCCAATCCCAGAAGCCGAACATGTTGGCCGGGTCGATGCCGAACCCGCGGACACGGCCCTCGTGGGTGGACACCGCGGCGAAGTGCTTCGACACCGCGGCCGCGGCTTCGTCTGTCAGGTGCTCGCCGGAGTCGATCCCCAGCCCGTCCAAGAGCCATCGCCGCGCCGCCGTCGCGTTGGTGAGGGTCTCGATCGTCGAGAACGTCTTGGAGACGACGATGACCAGAGTGGTCTCCGGGTCGAGTCCGTCCAAGCGGGCGACGGCGTCGGCCGGGTCGGCGTTGGAGATGAAGCGGATGTCGACGGTGTCCGCGTGGCTCCGCAGAGCACGGTAGGTCATGACGGGGCCGAGGTCCGAGCCGCCGATCCCGATGTTGACCACTGTCGCGATGCGCTTGCCGGTATGGCCGCGCCACGCGCCCGAGCGGACGTCGTCGGCGAAGCGGCCCATCGACCGCAGCACACCGTGCACCTCTGGCACGACGTCGACGCCGTCGACGACCAGCGAGGAGCCCTCGGGCAGCCGCAGCGCGGTGTGCAGTACGGAGCGGTCCTCGCTGGTATTGATGCGGTCGCCGCGCAGCATGGCGTCCCGGTGCTGTGCCACGCCACGTTCCTCGGCGAGGGCCACCAGCAGATCGAGCGTCTCGTCGTCCACCCGGTGCTTGCTGTAGTCGACGTGCAGGTCGGCCGCGTCCACCGTCAACCGTGCGCCACGCTCAGGATCATCCGCGAAGAGCGTGCGGATCGATACGTCGTGGATGTCCTCGTAATGGCTGCGCAGCGCCGCCCAGGCCGGTGTCTCGTCGGTGACGTGCGGTTGTCCGTTGGTCATGGGGCGACTGCCACTCCTTAGCCGGGTCCGGTGCTGCATCCGTGCCCACCCTAGCCGGGGCGTGGCGTGTCGCACCCTTGAAATCCCAGCGGCCGCGGACCCTTGTCCGCGGCCGCTGCGACTCAGTTGCCTTGTCCGGCGGGCGCTTGGTCGGCCGGCGCCTGCGGGGCGGGCGCTTGGTCGGCCGGCGCCTGCGGGGCGGGCGCCTGGTCGGCGGGGGCCTGCTGCGCGGGCGCCTGCTCGGGCGGCGCGAGCGACGGGCAGACCTTCCAGGCGTCGCCCTCCTTCTTGTACCCGAGGGTCAGGGTCTGCTGGTCGGGCTTGCCGTCCGCGGTCTTGGCCGACGCCGTGACCTCCGCGGTCGCCGTGGAGCCGTCGATGCTCACGCCGCCGACCCGCTCCACGGTGATCGGGTTGGTGCTGCCCTGGCCGTCCTTCAGGCCGTCCAACTGTTTCGCGTCGTCCTGGCAGATCGCGCCCCGGAGGTCATCGACCTTCTGGGAGTTGAATGCATTGACGTATTCCTTGGTGGCGGCTTCGATGTCCGCGTCGCCCGAGGAGTTGAACGGCGCGGTCCCGGTTCCGTAAAGCACCGCGAAGACCACGGCCACCACGACCGCGACCGCTGCGACACCGCCGCCGACGAAGAGTCCGGTGCGCTTGCGGGGGGTGTCCGCCGGCGTCCCGTCGGCATCGGGCCCGCCGTCCATCTCTGAGCCCTGTGCTGAATCGAAACCCCACTCCGGAGACTCGGAGCTCGGGGTGCGGCGGGGATCGTCGTCGGGTGTGGGGGACTGGGGGTCGTCGGGGGTGCTCATCTGCTGGCAGCTCCTCAAGGTCGTGATGGTCGGAGTAGGTGGTCGTATCGGTCGATGTGCGATCGGCCGGCATGCGATGCGCCGGACGGTCGTTCGGTAGGGGACTGCTGGCTTTTCGTCGGGTAGTGCATGTGCCGCCGGGCCATGGGCCTCAGCGGAGATGATCGGTCATCGGGGCGCTTGCGCGGTGCCCGCGGATTGGCAGACCTTCCAGGTGCCGGCCTCGTCCTTGTATCCCAGCGAGAAATCCTGGGTCTGCGTGTTCTGTCCTGTTCCCACGGATGCCGTCATCGTCGCCGTGGCGGTGGCGCCGGTGACGACCACGTCGTGCACCGAGTCGATGCGGACCGGCTCGGCCACCGGAGGCTTGTCCTGCGTGTCTGCGAACTTGGCCTGGTCTCCGGCGCACACGGAGTCGCGCATGCGCTGGACGTTCTGCGAGTTCATCGCGTCCACCCACGTCTGAGTTGCCTGCGTGATGGCGGCGTTCGGCGTCTGCCCCGGGTCGTCGAACGGTGCTGTTCCGGTCTCATAGAGCGCGCCGAACACGGCGGCGACGACGATACCGACACCGGCGAACGCCCCGCCGAGAATCAACGCCACCCGGCGCCCATCGGCCTTCGTCGGCCGGGAGGGAGACCGCACCTCGTCGGTCGCGGGGGCGCCGGAGCCGACGGGCCGCCCGATGGGGCGGTCCGTTCCGCTGTCGGGCTCTGTCATGCGGTCTCCTCGTCGATAGCGCAACCGGAAACGTGGGTCCGGAGTGCGGCGCGTCCGGCGTCAGGACTCTACCTGTACACGCCGGTAGGGTGAAGGAGTCGCAGCTCAGGGGATATTTCTTTGGTGATGAGGCCGTGTCGGACCGTCACGGGACCTGGCACAGCCGCCAGCCGTCGATGTTCCGGAAGTGGACCGTCTCCGTGTCGTCGTCGGCGCCCTCGCGGCGCACGGTCACCGACGCCGTGGCGGCGTCGCCGTCGACGGAGATGTCGCTGATCGCGACGGGCGTGACGGGGCTGTCCAACGGTTCCCGGTCGGCGATCCGGCCGAACGCCTCGGCCATGTCCGGGCAGATCGTCGTTCTGAACGCCGCAGCATCGCCGCTGTTGAGCGCGTCGAAGTAACTGTGGGTGACCTCGGTGATGGCGGACTGCTGCTGCGCGTCGGCGGGGTGCGGGCCGTCGTCGTCGAAAGGCGGCGCCCCGGTGGCGGCGAGGATCGCGAAGACGATCCCGATCACGACGGCGACGGCGACGAGCGCCGCGAGCGGCCACAGCCACGCGGGGCGCCCCCGGCCGACGGTGCTGTCTCCGGTGCGGGATCCGGGCATACTCGGCGTTCCTTTCCTCGGTGCGGCCGCGGCCGTGCCGGATCGTTCAGTGGCCGAGGCGCCCGCGCCCCAGGCGGAGCAGCAGCATCGCGAGCGTGTGCCCCTCCTGGCCGAGTTCGCTGTAGCGCTCGATGACGGCCATCTCACGGTTGTGCACGAGGCGCGTGCCGCCCTCCGCCATACGTGTGCGGCCGATGCGCTTCGACACCTCGGCGCGGCGTTTGACGGCGGCGAGGATCTCGGCGTCGAGCCGGTCGATCTCTTCGCGGAGCTCGGCGATGTCGACCTTGTCGGCGCCGGGAGGGTCGTGAACCTCGTCTCCGGACGATTCGCCGCCTGCCATCGTCGTCACCCGCCCTCTCGCCGCTGGGAATCGGTGCTTGCCGCACTCTTGGCCGCGTCCGAGGAACGGGCGGCCACAGCACATAGTGCCACGCCGGCAGGCCGTGCTGAGCGGGGCGCCGCCGGACGCGATCGGCGGCCGATCCCGCAGGCGTGTCGAGGAGCCCGCATCCGCGGCGGAGACGTCGGTCCCGGCCGGTACGGTTGACGTGCGATGAATACGATCTCCTCAGCCCCAGAGTCCGCCCGGTCCGGGCAGGTGTCCTCCCCTTCGGCGCGGGCTTCCGCCCGCCGCGGCCCGGCCGAGGAGCGTGACCCGGCCGAGCAGCTTCTGGAGGGCCTCAACCAGCCGCAGCGGCAGGCCGTGGTGCATGAGGGCGGCCCGCTGCTCATCGTCGCGGGAGCGGGGTCGGGCAAGACCACGGTGCTCACGAGGCGTATCGCCTACCTTCTCGCGGAGCGCGGGGTGCTGCCGGGGCAGGTGCTCGCGATCACGTTCACCAACAAGGCGGCAGCGGAGATGCGCGAGCGCGTCGCGGCGCTGGTAGGCCCGCGCGCCGGTGCCATGTGGGTGGCCACCTTCCACTCGACGTGCGTGCGGATCCTCCGCAGCCAGGCGGGACTGGTGGACGGAATCAACACCAACTTCTCCATCTACGACGCGGACGACTCGCGCAGGCTCGTGACGATGATCGCCAAGGACCTCGACATCGACGTCAAGAAGCACGCTCCGCGCGCGTTGACGGCCGCCATCTCGGCGTTGAAGAACGAACTCGTGGGTCCGGAGCAGGCGGCGGCCGATGCCGCGGCGTCCGGCGGCGGGCCCGGGCGGACGGGCTTCGCCGGGCTCGTCGCACAGGTCTACGCGTCCTACCAGCAGCGGCTGCGGGCGGCGAACGCGCTCGACTTCGACGACCTGATCGGTGAGACCGTCGCGATGTTCCGGAATCACCCGCAGGTCGCGGAATACTACCGTCGACGGTTCCGCCACGTGCTCGTGGACGAGTACCAGGACACCAACCACGCGCAGTACGTGCTGGTACGCGAGCTGGTCGGTGCGCACGCGGCCGACGCGCAGGACCCCGCAGGTGTGGGATCCGTTGGCCCGGGGCCGTCGGAGCTGTGCGTGGTGGGCGATGCGGACCAGTCCATCTACGCCTTCCGGGGCGCCACCATCCGCAACATCGTCGAGTTCGAGCGCGACTATCCCGATGCCAGAACTATCCTGCTGGAGCAGAACTACCGCTCTACGCAGAACATCCTGTCTGCCGCCAACGCGCTGATCTCCCGCAACAGCGGGCGGCGCGAGAAGAGCCTGTGGACGGACGAGGGCGACGGCGAACGCATCGTCGGCTATGTCGCGGACAACGAGCACGACGAGGCCTCGTTCATCGCCACCGAGATCGACCGGCTCGTCGACGCCGGCCAGGCCCGTTACAGCGACGTGGCGGTGTTCTACCGCACCAACAACGCCTCGCGGGCCATCGAAGAGGTCTTCATCAGGCTCGGCGTTCCGTACCGCGTGGTCGGGGGCGTGCGCTTCTACGAGCGCAAGGAGATCCGCGACGTCGTGGCCTACCTGCGCGTGCTGCTGAACGAGGAGGACACGGTCAGTGTGCGCCGCATCCTCAACACGCCGCGACGGGGTATCGGCGACCGCGCAGAGGCCTGCGTGTCGGTGCACGCGGAGTCCGCCGGGGTGGGCTTCGGCGGTGCACTGCGCGATGCCGCCGCCGGCGAGGTGGCGTTCCTCAACACCCGTGCGCGGAACGCGATCTCAGGGTTCGTCGAGCTCCTCGACGGGCTGCGTGCGTTCGCCGCCGGCGGGCAGGGCGACGGGACGGGCGCGGAGCCTCCCTCCGTCGGCGACATCGTCGAGGCGGTGCTGGACCGCACGGGGTACCGGGCGGAGCTCGAGGCCAGCAGCGACCCGCAGGACGGCGCCCGCCTCGACAACCTCAACGAGCTCGTCAGCGTCGCACACGAGTTCAGCGTGGACGCGGTCAACGCGGCGGCCGCCGCCGCCGACGATGAGCGCGAGGAGACCGCGGGCGATGAGCGCGAGGAGGCCGGGGACGACGACGGCCAGCCCGCCCCCGGATCGCTGGCGGCATTCCTGGAGCGTGTGTCTCTGGTCGCCGATGCCGACCAGATTCCCGACTCCGATGACGGCATGGTCACGCTCATGACCCTCCACACCGCGAAGGGCCTCGAGTTCCCTGTCGCATTTCTCACCGGATGGGAGGACGGCCAGTTCCCGCACATGCGGGCGCTCGGTGATCCGAAGGAACTCGCCGAGGAGCGCCGACTCGCCTACGTGGGCATCACCCGTGCGCGGCGGCGGCTCTACCTGAGCCGGGCGGTGCTGCGTTCGGCATGGGGCCAGCCCATCACCAACCCGGAATCCCGCTTCGTCCAGGAGATCCCGGTGGAGCTGCTCGAGTGGCGACGGGAGGATCCGGGCACCGGCGGGTCGGGCGGATTCGGATCGGGGGCCGGCGCGCGCGGCGGGGCGATGGGGGACAGGCTGCGCGGCGGGCGCGCCATCGGCGACGGCAGGCGGTCGGAAGGCTTCGGCAGCGCACGCCCCCGCAACACCGATCTTGTTCTGGCGGTGGGCGACCGGGTCAACCACGACAAGTACGGTCTCGGGACGGTCATCGCCTGCGACGGGGTGGGCAACCGGGCCACGGCGACGATCGACTTCGGCAGTGCCGGAAAAGTGCGGCTGATGCTCATCGGCGGGGTTCCGATGACCAAGTTGTGAGGACGCGGGGCCGGTCGGCAGGCGCCGGGCGGCCTACTCTGTGCGTGTGCGGAGGCTCCCGCGGGGAAGGGGCCGCCTGGCAGGTGGGGGGATTCTGCAGGCAGGGGCTTCGCGGCGTGAGTGGTCTCGGCACGGGCGGGGCGCCCGCGGGGGAGGCGGGGCTTCTAGCCCGCCACCGAGATGCCGCGCTGCGCGAGCCAGGGCTGCGGGTCGATCCGCTGGGTGCCGTTCTCCCACACCTCGAAGTGCAGGTGGGGACCGGTGGAGAAGCCCCGGTTGCCCATTTTCGCGATCTCGTCGCCGGCGAGCACGCGCTGGCCCTCGCTGACCTCGATGGTCTCGATGTGGCCGTAGACGGTGACGGTACCGTCGTCGGCCCGCACCCGGATCCACTGGCCGAACCCGCTGGCCGGCCCGGCGTCGATCACTTCGCCGTCGGTAGCGGCGTAGATGGGGGTGCCGATGGCGTTGGCGATGTCGATCCCGCCATGGATGGCGCCCCACCGATTGCCGTAGTGGGACGTCAGCTGCCCTGATGCCGGCTTGACGTACAGCGGCCGCCGCGCCATCGCCTCGGCGGCCGCGCGCTCTGCGGCGTACCGCGCGCCGGCGGCCAGCTGCCGGGCGGTCTCGGCCGCCTGCTCGACCTGCTCGGGCACCGCGAGCACCTGCGCGCTGCCGCCTACGCTGCCGGCTCCCGCGTTGGCGGGGGTGGCGGCGTCCTCCAGTGCGGTCGCGGCGTTGTCGGCGGCTTGAGCGGTGCCTGTCGCGATGTCCGAGAGGATCATGCTCGACCCGGAGGCGAGGGCGATCGCGTCGGAGGAATCGGCGGCCGGGGAGCCCGTCGCACCGTCGGTCAACGTCTGCCCGGCGGCGACCACTGCGCCGGCGGCGACGGCCACGACGGCCGCGCGGCCTTTGACGGCGTGCGGCGGCTGCGGAACGCGGTGCGCTCCGCCGCGCGGGGAACGGGAACCGGGAAGGGTGCGTAGATCGCGGAATGCAGGGACTTCGGCTGCGTCTGCGGCGGGGACGTCGCCTGCGGAGTTCTCGCGATGCACGGTCAAGAGTCAGGTCCTCGTATGTGGCGGATATCTGGCGGATCGGTTCGATCGAGGGCTCGGTCCGCGGCGTTACACACCGTCACAACTCGTGACCTGATCGTGATATTTACCTGGCTGACCGTAACGAAACGGTCGCGGAGGGGCAAGCGCCTCTCCGTGATCTATGACTGGACGATTGTTCCAGTCCGCGCGCCACCTGGAGCGACGCCGGTCACAAAGGCTTTGATTGTGTCCGTTGTCACACTGAAGCGGTGAAGTTCCAGCTTGTGGCGGGTGCGCAGACCGCCTGCGTGCGGCCCTGTAGGGCCGCCGGTCGGTCGTCGGGGGTAACAATAACGGCACTTCGCCGATGCGCGCGAAGCCGGCCTGCCGGGGCGTGTCCGACGACGGCCGCCGCCCGCGTGGGCGGCCGCGCCGATGTGATGGTGTCCGGCGTCTCAGTCCATGAGGCGGTCACCGCGCGCATCGCGCCGCGGGGTCTCGCTTAAGGTGGGTGGGCCCATGTTCGCGGCGCGGTGCGGCCTGTGATCGGCTGCACAAACCGCCAGGGCATGAGATCGACCACGCTGAATCGGCCGATATTGTCCCGAACACACCCGCTCGGACCCATGGGCGGGGCTCCAAACGTAGACGAGACGGTGAACACATGGATCTCTTCGAATACCAGGCGAAGGAACTCTTCGCCAAGCACGAAGTGCCGACGTCGCCCGGGCGTGTTACCGACACCCCCGCCGATGCGCGCACGATCGCCGAGGAAGTCGGCAAGCCGGTCATGGTCAAGGCCCAGGTGAAGGTCGGCGGCCGCGGCAAGGCGGGCGGCGTCAAGTACGCGGCCACGCCGGATGACGCCCAGAAGTACGCCCAGGACATCCTCGGGATGGACATCAAGGGGCACACCGTCAAGCGCCTGCTGGTCGCCGAGGCCAGCGAGATCGCGGAGGAGTACTACATCTCCTTCCTGCTCGATCGCGCGAACCGCACCTACCTGGCCATGTGCTCGGTCGAGGGCGGCATGGAGATCGAAGAGGTCGCCGCCACCAAGCCGGAGCGTCTCGCGAAGGTGCCGGTCGACGCCGTGAAGGGCGTCGATCTCGCGTTTGCGCGCAGCATCGCCGAGCAGGGCCACCTGCCCGCCGAGGTGCTCGACGCCGCAGCCGTGACGATCCAGAAGCTGTGGGAGGTCTTCATCAAGGAAGACGCCACGCTGGTCGAGGTCAACCCGCTGGTGCGCACGCCGGACGACCAGATCCTGGCGCTCGACGGCAAGGTGACCTTGGACGCCAACGCCGACTTCCGCCAGCCCGGCCATGCGGAGTTCGAGGACACCGCCGCCGCCGATCCGCTGGAGCTCAAGGCGAAGGAGAACGACCTCAACTACGTCAAGCTCGACGGCCAGGTCGGCGTCATCGGCAACGGCGCCGGGCTCGTCATGTCGACGCTCGACGTGGTGGCCTACGCGGGTGAGAAGCACGGCGGCGTCAAGCCGGCCAACTTCCTCGACATCGGTGGCGGAGCCTCGGCGACGATCATGGCGGCCGGGCTCGACGTCATCTTGGGCGACGAGCAGGTCAAGAGCGTGTTCGTCAACGTCTTCGGCGGCATCACCTCGTGCGTCGCCGTCGCCGAGGGCATCATCGAAGCCCTCAAGACCCTGGGCGATGCAGCGAACAAGCCGCTGGTCGTCCGCCTCGACGGCAACAGCGTCGAGGACGGGCGCCGCATCCTGGCCGAGGCGAACCACCCGCTCGTCACGGTCGTCGGAACCATGGACGAGGCGGCCGACAAGGCCGCCGAGCTCGCCGCAAAGTAAGGGACGCATACATGTCAATCTTCCTGAACAAGGACTCCAAGGTCATCGTCCAGGGCATCACCGGCGGCGAGGGAACCAAGCACACCGCGCTGATGCTCAAGGCGGGCACCAACATCGTCGGCGGCGTCAACGCGCGCAAGGCCGGTACCACGGTGGCCCACAAGGCCGCCGACGGAGCGGACGTCGAGCTTCCGGTGTTCGGATCGGTCTCCGAGGCGATGGAGAAGACCGGCGCCGACGTGTCCGTCGTTTTCGTGCCGCCGAAGTTCGCCAAGGACGCGATCATCGAGGCGATCGACGCCGGGATCGGCCTGCTGGTCGTCATCACTGAGGGCATCCCCGTGCAGGACAGCGCATTCGCGTGGGCCTACAACGTGGAGAAGGGCGAGAAGACCCGCATCGTCGGCCCGAACTGCCCCGGCATCATCACCCCGGGCGAGGCCCTCGCCGGCATCACCCCGGCCAACATCACCGGCAAGGGGCCGATCGGTCTCGTCTCGAAGTCCGGCACGCTGACCTACCAGCTCATGAACGAGCTCAACGACCTGGGCTTCTCCACCGCCATCGGCATCGGCGGCGACCCGGTCATCGGCACCACCCACATCGACGCCATCAAGGCGTTCGAGGAGGATCCGGAGACCAAGCTCATCGTCATGATCGGTGAGATCGGCGGCGACGCCGAGGAGCGCGCCGCGGAGTACGTCAAGGCCAACGTCACCAAGCCGGTCGTCGGCTACGTGGCGGGCTTCACCGCGCCGGAGGGCAAGACGATGGGCCACGCGGGCGCCATCGTGTCCGGCTCGTCGGGCACCGCGCAGGCCAAGAAGGAGGCCCTCGAGGCCGCGGGCGTCAAGGTCGGCAAGACGCCGTCCGAGACGGCCGAGCTGGCCCGTGAGCTCTACAAGGCGCTCTGACCGGGAACCCGTAGGAACTCCGCCCCGACACGCATCCGCGTGCCGTGGCGGAGTTCGCTTTCCGGTGGCCTTCCGTATCGTGCACTGTGAAGCAGCCTGCATGCACAGTCGAGCGAGGGGAAGCGATGTCGTATCCGCAGCAAGGGGGCTATGACGCTCCGGGTTCTCCGGGCGCTCCGCAGTCGGGCCCGCAGTGGCGGCCGGGGCCGTCGGGACAGCCCGGTGGGCAGAATCGCCCGGGCCCCGCCGGGCCGCACTTCGGTCCGCAGCCTGGGCAGGCGCCCTTCGGCGTCCGGCGGCAGGGAGGCGGCCGTGACGTGCTCGCGCGGGCGGTCGCGGCGGCGCCCGCGGTGGTGGCGCTGTCGGGTGTGGCCGGCTTCTTCTTCGGCTTCGGCCCGTATCTCGGCGCGGACGACGGGTACGCCCCCAACTTCTTCGGTTCGATGTTCGGCAACCCGCTGGTGGTCGCGCTCGTGCTCATCGCCGGGCTGATCGCCGCGCTGGGCCTGCTGCCGAAGCGCACGCCGAACCTCGGTGCGTCCGCGGTCGCCAGCGCCACGGCCGTACTCGTGCTTCTGTGCTCGCTGGGCTTCTCCGACATCAACAACTTCTTCGGCGGGATCAGCAGGAATCTCGACCCCGGTGTGGGCGCCGGCTGGGCGTTCTGGGTGGTGCTCGGCATCGCCGTGGTGCAGACGGGATTCGCGGCGGTCGCGGTGCTCGTCGACGCCGGCGTCCTGCGTGCGGGCTCCGCGTCGGCGTCCGGTGCCTGGGGTCGGGGACGGCAGGACCACCGGTACCCGGGGCAGCCTCCGTACGGGTACGGCGGTCCGCCGCAGCAGGGCTACGCGGCGCCTCCCTGGCAGGACCCGCGCTACGCCCAGCAGCCCCCGGTGCCGCCGCGGCCGCAGTACGGGCCGGGGGGATACCCGCCGCAGGCGTTCACCCAGGGCTACGGGCCGCAGCCGGGCTACGCCGGGCCGCCGACCGGCGGCGGCGATCCCCGGTACGGCTACGGCCAGGCCGGACCGCAGTGGGGCGCGGAGCAGACCTACGGGGGAGCGCGACCGGACTACGCGGGGCCGCCGCAACCGGGCGCCGGGCCGTCGCAGGAGCCCCCGCAGCCGGAGGGGACCGAGGACCCCACCCACATGTTCCGCGCCGCTTCGTCCGGGGACACGCCGACGGGCGGGGTCCCGGACGAGGGCCGCGGCGGTGAGGGGACGTCCGGCGCCGGCAGGCGGGACGATACGGCGGACTGACGCCGGCGAGCGCGCACGCCGGAGTCGAGCCCGTCACACCCCGGCGCGCCTGCGGTCGCATCGCGGTGGGGGATGGGACGCTGGCCGGTGATGAACACGTTGCTCAGGCGCCGCGTGCCCCGGCGGGGCGATGTCCCGCACGGTGCGCAGTCCCACGACGACGGACGGGCCGGGTCCGGTCGTGATCGTTCGCTCGTGCTCGTGGCGTTCGTTCCCGGTGGCGCTGCGGCGGCCTGCGCGCTCGCGGTGTCGCTGCTGGTGCTCCTCACCGCGGGCGGCGGGATGGGCGGTCTGCCCGGCGCCGTCGGTGCGATGTGGCTGGTGCTGCATCAGGCGCCGGTCTACATCGGCGATCTGCAACTGGGCGCGCTGCCCCTGCTGCCCACGGCGCTGCTGGCGGCGGCGGTGGCCGCCTACGCGCACCGCAGCATCGCCGCCGACGACCCGCCGCTGCGACACTTGTCCGTCATCGGCGCCGCGGCGGGCGGGCCGGCGGTGATCACGGTCGTCGCGGTGCTGCTCATCGACGACGCCTCCGCCACGATGCCCGTCACCACCATCGGCGCCGTGCCGTCGGTGCTCATCGTCGCCGCAGTGCACGCCGTTGCCGCTGCGGTGGGCATCGGTTTGGGCGCCACGCGCCGGTACACCGTCGAGTGGGGGCTGCCGGAATCGGTCCGACCGGTGCTGCGTGCGGCGGCGGTGGCATTGGGCGCGCTGCTCGCGGCCGGCGCCGTCCTCGTGGTCCTCGGCCTGCTCACCGGGTGGACCCGCGTGCAGGACGGTTTCGCCGCGGAGCCCTCCGCCGTCGGCATGATCGGCCTGCTGGTGCTGTCGGTGCTGTATCTGCCCAACATGGCCATCGGCGGCGCCGCCGTCCTGGTGGGCACGGTGGCGCACGTGGGTGCGGCCGATTTCAGCCTGTTCGCCGTCACTCCGGGTCCGGCGCCCGCGCTGCCGGTGCTGGGGGTGCTTCCCGCCGCGCCGATCAGCCCGCTGTGGGCCGCCGCGCTGGTCGTCCCCGCGGCGATCGCCGTCTGGTGTGCGGCGGTGAGCGGCGTCCGTGGACGCAGGCTGGCCGACCAGGCCCGGTACGTGGTGTCGGTCGCCGCGGTCTCGGCCGCCGGCGCGTTGCTGCTCGGATACCTGGCGGGCGGGACGGTGGGGATCTTCGATCCGTTCGGCGTCGACGCGCCGATGTTCGCCCTCGCTGTGCTCGGGTGGAATGCGGCCGCGGGCGCCGTCGTGCTGCTCCTGCGGGGCCGGGTGCCCGTCCCGGCGTGGCCGACCGGCCGCATGCCGGGGCGGTGGAGGACGCGCCGCACCGTCGACGGTGCGGACGCGGTTCCGGCGGACGGGGGCCCGGCGGGCGGCGGGACGGACGGCGACGGGGACCCGGACGATGCGGCGGAGGGGTCCGCCACCGCGACGGCCGGCGAGGAGGCAGTGGACGGCCCGTCGGGGAGCGGTCGCCCGCCCTCCCCGACGGGCGACGACGGCGAGGGATTATCCTGAAAGCGGCCTGCAACGCGCCGCTGATCCGTCGAGCACACCCCGGGAGTCCGAGCCCTGTACACCTCCGCTGACCCGGCACGGGAGCGCGCCCGCATCGTGGTGCTGGCCTCCGGATCCGGCACCCTGCTCCAAGCACTGCTCGACGCCGCCGCCGACCCCGCGTTCCCCGCGGGGATCGAGGCGGTGGTCACGGACAGGGAGTGCGTGGCGCTCGACCGCGCGGCACAGGGCGGGGCCGCCGCGCTGACAGTGCCGCTCGGCGCGTACGCGGAACGCCCGCTCTGGGACGATGCCCTCGCCGAGGCCGTCGCCGCGCATCGCCCGGATCTCGTCGTGTCGGCGGGCTTCATGAAGATCCTCGGGCCGCGTTTCGTCGCCCGGTTCGACGGCAGGATCGTCAACACGCACCCGGCGCTGCTGCCCTCGTTCCCGGGGGCGCACGCGGTGCGCGACGCGCTGGCGTACGGCGTGAAGGTCACCGGCTCCACCGTCCACCTCGTCGACACGGGTGTGGACACGGGTCCGGTGCTCGCGCAGGAGCCGGTGCCCGTCGACGCCGACGATGACGAGGCCACCCTGCATGAGCGCATCAAGACCGTGGAGCGGCGATTGCTGGTCGAGGTCGTCTCGGCCATCGCGGCGCGCGGTGTCACCATCGACGGACGGAAGGCCGTGATCTTGTGAGTGAGGTTCCAGTGGGCGGGCGGAGCGACGCGGGCCGGCGGCCGATCAGGCGCGCGTTGGTCAGCGTCTACGACAAGACCGGCCTGGAGGACCTCGCCCGGCGACTGCAGGAGGCGGGGGTCGAGATCGTCTCCACCGGCTCCACCGCGCAGGCGATCGCTGGCGCCGGCGTCCCGGTCACCAAGGTGGAGGAACTCACCGGCTTCCCCGAGGTGCTCGAGGGGCGGGTGAAGACCCTGCACCCCCGCGTGCACGCGGGGATCCTCGCCGACACCCGCAAGGCCGATCACCTCGACCAGATCGCGGACCTCGGCGTCGCGGCGTTCGAGCTCGTGGTGGTGAACCTGTACCCGTTCGCCGACACGGTCGCGTCCGGCGCGTCCGAGGCCGACTGCATCGAGAAGATCGACATCGGCGGGCCGTCGATGGTGCGCGCCGCGGCCAAGAACCACCCCTCGGTGGCGGTGGTGGTGGACCCGGCCCGCTACGGCGACGTCGGCGACGCGGTGCGGGCGGGCGGGTTCACACTGTCCGAACGCACCGCGCTCGCGGCGGCGGCGTACCGGCACACCGCCGATTACGACGTGGCCGTGGCGGAATGGATGACGGCGCTGACCGAACCGGAGACGCCGGAGGGGCTCACCTCCTGGCAGGGCGCGACGTGGCGCCGGGCCGCGTCGCTGCGCTACGGCGAGAACCCGCACCAGCGGGCGGCGCTGTACGTGGGGCAGGGCGGCCCGGTCGGGTTGGCGCAGGCGGAGCAGTTGCACGGCAAGGAGATGTCGTACAACAACTACACGGACTCCGACGCGGCGTGGCGCTCCGCGTTCGACCACGCGCAGCCGTGCGTCGCCGTGATCAAGCACGCCAACCCGTGCGGCATCGCCATCGGCACGCAGGAAGGCCCCGGCGCCATCGCCGAGGCGCACCGCAAGGCCCACGCATGCGACCCGGTCAGCGCCTTCGGCGGCGTGATCGCCGCCAACCGTGAGGTCACGGTGGAGATGGCGGAGCAGGTCGCCGAGATCTTCACCGAGGTCATCATCGCCCCGTCGTACGAAGACGGCGCGGTAGAGGTGCTCACCCGCAAGAAGAACATCCGCGTGCTGGTGGCCCCGGCGCCCGCGGCTGCCGGGCTCGAGATGAAGCCGATCGGCGGCGGGCTGCTGGTGCAGGAGCGCGACGTGCTCACCGCGGCGGGCGACGATCCGTCCGGTTGGACGCTGGCCACCGGTGCTCCGGCCGACGACGCCACCCTCGTGGACCTGGCGTTCGCGTGGCGCACGTGCCGTGCGGTCAAGTCCAACGCGATCCTGCTGGCGCACGACGGCGCCACGGTCGGCGTCGGGATGGGCCAGGTCAACCGGGTGGACTCCTCGCGGCTGGCGGTGAGCCGGGCAGGGGAGCGTGCGCGGGGCGCGGTGGCCGCCTCGGACGCGTTCTTCCCGTTCCCGGACGGCCTCGAGGTGCTCACCGAGGCCGGCGTGCGCGCCGTCGTCCAGCCTGGCGGTTCGGTCCGTGACGAGCTGGTGATCGAGGCCGCGAAGGCGGCCGGCGTGACGATGTACCTGACCGGGGCGCGCCACTTCGCGCACTGACACCGTCGTCGTAGCGGCCGTAGCGGCCGTAGCGGCCGTGGCGCCGGGCGCGGCGGGTTACGGTCGTGGGCGTGGAGCCCCGCAGTCCGGTACCGGCGCGTCGCCGCCGGCGTCTGCTGCTGTCAGCGCTGGTGTTGCTCGCCTGGGTGGCGCTGGTGGGGGTCGGCGCCGGCGCGATCGGTGCGCTGTCCGGCCTGCAGCAGAACAACAGTGCGGCCTGGCTTCCGGAGGACGCGGAATCGGCGCACGTGCTGCGCGACGTCGAGCAGATCCGCGGGTCGGACACCGCCTCGGTGGCGGTGGTGGCCCAGCGCGCGTCCGGGATCACCCCGGCGGATGAGGCCTTCCTGGCGCGGGTGCTGCGATCGACGGCGGGTACCGGCGGCTTCGGGGACGACGTGCTGGGCCCGGTGCGGTCGGCCGACGGTGCGGCCATGGTGGGCGGGCTCGGCGTGGTTCCGGACGACGGTATGCCGGGCGAGGTGTCGCGCCTGCGTGACGCGCTCGAGTCGGGCGCGCCCGCCGGGCTCTCGGTGCACATCGGCGGCGAGGCGGGCGTCGTCGCCGATTTCACCAGCGCGATAGCCGGGATCGACGGGATGCTCCTGGTGGTGGCCGGGTGCGTGGTGTTGGTGATCCTCGTGGTCGTCTACCGCAGCCCGCTGCTGCCGGTCACGGTGCTGCTGTCGGCTGTGGGGGCGCTCGCGTCGTCGTCTCTCGTGGTCTACGCGCTGGCCGACCACAACGTGGTGACCATCGATGCGCAGAGCCAGGGCATCATGTTCATCCTGGTGTTCGGCGCCGCCACGGACTACGCCCTGCTGCTGGTGGCCCGCTATCGCGAGGAGCTCGCGCTGACGCCGGACCGCTTCACGGCGATGCGCCGCGCCTGGCGCGCGACCCTCGCGCCCGTCGCGGCTTCCGGGGGAACCGTGATCCTGGGACTGTTGTGCATGCTGCTGTCTGAGCTGCAGTCCAACCGCAGCCTCGGCCCCATCGCGGCGATCGGCATCGTCGGATCCCTGCTGGCCACGATGACGTTCCTGCCGGCGATGCTGCTTCCGCTCGGCAGGCGCGTCTTCTGGCCGCGGGTGCCGCGGGTGCTGCCCGGGGCCGCGGCGGACGCCGATCCGGATGCGATCGTGGCCGCGGAACATCCGCGCTGGTGGCGGCTGTCGCGGAGCGTGTGCGACCATCCCCGCCGATACGTCGCCGGGGCGTTGGTCGTCCTGTTTGTGCTCGCCGCCTTCGCGCCGCAGTTCCGGGCGGGCGGGGTTCCCCAGTCGGAGGTGTTCCTGCGCGAGGTCGATTCGAAGGTGGCGCAGCGGATCATCGGCGAGCACTTCCCCGCGGGGGCGTCCGCCCCCGCGATCATCGTCACCGACGACGGCGACGCCGCCGCGGTGACGGCGGCGGCCCGGCGGGTCGACGGGGTGGTGATCGTGCGGACGGTCGCGAGCGCGGGCGGCGACACCGAGATCGACGCGGTGCTCGCCGACCCGCCCGATTCCGACGCCGCGCTCGACACGGTGGTCCGATTGCGCGACGCGGTGCACGCGGTGCCCGGGGCGGACGCCATGGTCGGCGGGATGTCGGCGGTGCAGGTGGATGTGCGGGCGACGTCGGTCCGGGATCGGACGGTGATCATCCCCGTGGTGCTCGCCGTCGTGCTGGCGGTGCTCATGCTGCTGTTGCGGGCGGTGGTGGCGCCGGTGATGCTCATCGGCACCGTGGTGCTGTCGTTCGCGTCCGCGTTGGGCGCGTCGGCACTGGTGTTCAATCACCTGCTCGATTTCCCCGGTTCGGATCCGGCGATGCCGCTGTTCGGCTTCGTCTTCCTCGTGGCGCTCGGGATCGACTACAACATCTTCCTCATGACGCGTGGGCGCGAGGAATCGGCGTGCGACGGGACGGAGGCGGGAGTGCCGCGGGCCCTGGCCGTGACGGGCGGGGTGATCACCTCGGCGGGGGCGGTGCTCGCGGCCACTTTCGCGTCGCTGTCGGTGATTCCGCTGTTGTTCCTGGCGCAGATCTCGTTCATCGTGGCCTTCGGCGTCCTGCTGGACACCATCGTGGTGCGCACGCTGCTCGTACCGGCGCTGTCCGTGCAGATCGGCGACCGGATCTGGTGGCCCGGCGCGCTGGGGCGGCGCCGGCAGGGCGGAACGGTGGGCAATCCCGGTGCGGGCTCGTAGCCTGGGACAGGTGACGGCGATCTCTTCTCGAACACCCACCGCTGCGGCTCCCCCCGCCCCCACCACCGTCGGCCGGCTCCGCGCGTCGGGCCACCGCAGGGAAAGCGTGAAGTCGGAGATGCGGCGCAACCTGCTCGGCGCGCTGCGCGACGGGCGGGACCCCGCGCCCGGCCTGCTCGGATTCGGCGCGACCGTGCTGCCGCAGCTCGAGCGCGCCCTGCTGGCCGGTCACGACATCGTCCTGCTCGGCGAGCGCGGCCAAGGCAAGTCGCGCCTGCTGCGCACGCTGCCGCTCCTGCTGGACGAGTGGACCCCGGTCATCGACGGCGCGGAGTTGGGCGAGCACCCGTTCGACCCCATCACCCCGGAGTCGCGGCGACGGGCCGCGGAGTTGGGCGACGCGCTGCCCGTCGCGTGGCGCCACCGCGACGATCGGTACCTGGAGAAGCTCGCCACCCCGGACACCTCGGTGGGCGACCTGGTGGGCGACGTCGACCCGGTCAAGGTGGCGGAGGGGCGCAGCCTGGGCGACCCGGAGACCATCCACTTCGGCCTGGTGCCGCGCGCGCACCGGGGGATCATGGCCGTCAACGAACTGCCGGACCTCGCCGAGCGCATCCAGGTGGCGCTGCTCAACGTCATGGAAGAGCGCGACATCCAAGTGCGCGGGCACTCGCTGCGGCTGCCGCTGGACGTGTTGCTGGTGGCCAGCTCCAACCCCGAGGACTACACCAACCGCGGCCGCATCATCACGCCCCTCAAGGACCGCTTCGGCGCCGAGGTCCGCACGCACTACCCGCTCGAGCTGGACGACGAGGTGGCGGTCATCCGCCAGGAGTCGCAGCTGGTGGGGGAGGTGCCGGACCACCTGCTGGAGGTGCTGGCACGGTTCACGCGGCTGCTGCGCGAGTCCACCTCCGTCGACCAGAGTTCGGGCGTATCCGCGCGCTTCTCCATCGCCGCCGCCGAGACGGTGGCCGCCGCGGCGTTGCGGCGCTCCGCGATCCTGCACGAACCGGGCGAGCGGGCGGTGGCGCGCCCGGTCGATCTCGACGCGGTGATACCGGTGCTGCGGGGCAAGCTCGAGTTCGAATCCGGCGAGGAGGGGCGCGAAGACGCGGTGCTCGAGCATCTGCTCCGCCGGGCCACCGCCGACACGGTGCGCGGGCGGCTCGGCGGTATCGACCTCGGCCCGCTGGTGTCGCTGATCGATCAGGGGACGCAGGTGGTCACCGGCGACGACGTGTCCGCGGCCGAGCTGCTGGGCTCGCTCGCCGACGCGGAGACCGTCGCCCCTGTGATCGAACGGCTCGGAGCACGCACCGAGGGCGAGCGGGCTTCGGCGGTGGAGCTGGCGCTCGAGGGCCTGTTCCTGGCGCGCCGGGTGGCCAAGGACACCGGCGACGACGACGGCAGGACGGTGTACGGCTGATGGCCGCGCCCGATCCGCGCCGCCGCGGGCACGGCGGCCGCGACGCGGGCGGCCCGCACGCCGACCTGCGCCACGCCCGGTACGGCCGGTATCGGGGCGGCCCGGATCCGCTTGCCCCGCCGGTGGACCTGCGCGAGGCGCTCGCCGACATCGGCGAGCAGGTCATGGCGGGCACCTCGCCGCGCCGCGCGGTACGGGAGTTGCTGCGCCGCGGCGTGCGCGGGACGGCGGGGCTCGACGAGCTGCGCCGCCGCGCCGTTCGGCGCCGGCGCGAGCTGCTCGACAGGGGCAACCTGTCCGGCACCCTCGAGGAGGCGCGCAGGCTGCTGGACGAGGCGGTGCTCGAGGAGCGCAAGGCCCTGGCACGTGCGCTCGACGACGACGCGCGGTTCCAGGAGATGCAGCTGGCCGAGCTGCCGCCGTCCACGGCCAAGGCCGTCGAGGAGCTCGGCGCCTATCCGTGGCGGAGCGCCGAGGCGCGGGACACCTACGAGCAGATCAAGGACCTCCTGGGCCGCGAGATGCTCGATCAGAGGTTTGCGGGGATGAAACAGGCGCTGCAGAACGCCACCGACGAGGACCGCCGGCGCGTCGAGCAGATGCTGGAGGCGCTGTCCCGCCTCCTGGACGCGCACAACCGGGGCGAGGACACCACCGCACGGTTCGCGGAGTTCATGGACGAGTACGGCGACTTCTTCCCGGAGGGGCCCGCGAGCGTCGACGAACTCATCGACTCGCTCGCGGCGCGCGCCGCGGCGGCGCAGCGGCTGCGCAACTCGCTGTCGGAGGAGCAGCGCGCCGAGCTGGACGCGCTCGCACAGCAGGCGTTCGGCAGCCCCGGCATCGCCGAGCAGCTCGCGCGCCTCGACGCGCAGCTGCAGGCGGCGCGCCCCGGCGCCGGGTGGTCCGGTGACGAGGATTTCAGCGGGCCCGAGGGGATGGGCCTCGGCGAGGGCACGTCGGCGATCCAGCAGATCGGTGACCTCGACGCGTTGTCGGAGACGCTGTCGCAGCAGTACCCGGGCGCGACGATGGACGACGTCGACCTCGACGAGCTGGCCCGGCTGCTGGGGGACGAGGCCGCCGTGGACGCGCGCACTCTCGCGGAACTCGAGCGCGCGCTGCACGAGCAGGGACTGGTGGACCGGGGGCCCGACGGCGACCTGCGCCTGTCGCCGGCCGCGATGCGCAAACTCGGACAGGCCGCGCTGCGCGACGTCGCACGCAGCCTCTCGTCGCGGGCCGGCGGCCGCGAAACGCACCGTGCGGGTGCGGCGGGCGAACCGACGGGCGCTGCGCGGCCGTGGCGGTTCGGCGACACCGAGCCGTGGGACACCACCCGCACGGTCGTCAACGCGGTCCTGCGCACGGCGGGGACCGGCTCGGGGCCCCCGGTGCGGTTGAGCGTGGACGACGTGGAGGTGGTCGAGACCGAACAGCGCACCCGCGCGGCGGTGGCGCTGTTGGTGGACATCTCGTTCTCGATGGTCATGGACGGCCGGTGGGTGCCCATGAAGCGCACGGCGCTGGCGCTCGAGCACTTCGTGCGCACCCGCTTCCGCGGGGACCACCTGCAGATCATCGCCTTCGGGCGGCACGCGCGCACGATGACAGTGCCGGAGCTCGCCGGCCTGGACGAGATCTTCGAGCAGGGAACCAACCTGCACCACGGGCTGCTGCTGGCCGGGCGGCACGTGCGCCGATACCCGGACGCGCAGCCGGTGGTGCTGGTGGTGACCGACGGCGAGCCCACCGCCCACCTGCAGCCGGGCGGCGACGCGTTCTTCGACTACCCGCCGCACCCGGTCACGCTCGCGCACACCGTGGAGGAACTCGACGCGCTCGGCAGGCTCGACGCGCAGGTGACGTTCTTCCGGCTCGGCGACGACCCGGGTCTGGGGCGTTTCGTCGACACGATGGCGCGTCGCGTGTCCGGCCGCGTCGTCGCCCCCGACGCCGACGGGCTGGGGGCTGCGGTGGTGGGCGACTATCTCCGGTCGCGGCACAGGCGGTGAGCCGGTCCGCCCGCCGTCACGCCCACTTGTTGGCGGTGACGGTGAAGCTGGGCAGATCCTCCAGCTTCACCACGTACTCGTAGGCGCGTTCGTACCCGGTGCGGGTGATGCGCCACTGCCCGTCCTCGCCGCGCGCATAGTCGTCGTCGTAGACGGCCGCGCCGCGCAGCATCACGCCCTGCGAGGGGATGAGCACGGTGTCGCTGAGATGCCAATAGCCGTGCGCCGAGTCGCCGTCGACGGTGATCTCGGGGTGTGCGGCGAAATGCTCGGTGAGCATCTCCTTGCGGCCCATGTGCTTGCGCATGAACGCCACCAGCGCGTCACGGTCGTCGAAGGTGTACTTGCCGTACTTGGCCGTGATCGCCGGCGCGAGGGTGTCGGTGAACGGCTCCCAGTCCTTGCCGTCGAGGCAGCGCAGGTAGCGGTGCTTGAGCCGCTTGATCTCCTCGATGGCGACGAGGGTGGCCAGGGCCGGGTCGGCCGGGGCTGCGTGGGTCACGTGCTGCTCCTGTGGCGGGGTGTCGGTTCGGCGGGTGCTTGCGGCCCGGCGCGTGAACGCAAGGAGCCGGGCAGGACGAACGCTACGTCCTGCCCGGCTCCCGCCGGAGTGGTGCTCCCGATCACCGGGCCCGGCCGCTCGGCGCGGGCGGCGGCGGTCAGTGCGTGGTGTACGGCAGCAGCGCCATCTCACGCGCGTTCTTGACGGCGGTGGCGACCTGCCGCTGCTGCTGCGGGCTCAGCCCGGTCACGCGGCGCGAGCGGATCTTGCCGCGGTCCGAGATGAACGTGCGCAGCAGGTTGATGTCCTTGTAGTCGACCGTGGCGATGCCCGCGGCGGTCAACGGGTTCTTCTTGGGCTTGCGGGGCGCGTCGTTGCGGTTCTTGCGGGACGACGACGAATTCCTCTTGCCAGCCATCTTGTGCGGCCTCCTAGCGGCGTTTCGGTGCGGCGCGGCGCGGTGGTGCGACGCCGTGGGTGGGTGTGACTCGACCTGTGACAGGACCTTCGGGCTGTGACAGGACTTCCGGGCAGCTCTACCCGCGGGGAGGCCCGGCGGGCACACCCGTGACCAGACAAACCTACGCGAGGGCGCCTCCCGCGGTCCACTCAGGGGGTGCGCCCTCGGCCCGGCCGGCGCCCGGGCGTCCGGATGCTGGGCAGTGATCCCGATGGTTGGGCACGGCCGGGCATAATCGCGTAGGCCCGCGCTTGACCCGCCCGCGAACGGTGAACGATGAAGGAGGCCGCAGTGCTCACCACGCTCGACCTCGTCGGCACGGCGGCGTTCGCCGCCTCCGGCGCGTCGATCGGGGTGTTCAAGCGTCTGGACTTGTTCGGGGTGTGCGTCGTCGGCATCACCACGGGCATCGGCGGCGGCATCACCAGGGATGTCCTGCTGGGCGTGCACCCGCCCACGTCCCTGGTGCAGTGGCCCGATTTCGTCGTCGCGCTCACCTTCTCGCTGGGGGTGTTCCTCCTGCACCCGCTGATGGGGCACGTGCAGACCGCGGTGCTGTGGCTCGACGCGCTGGGGATGGGGGTGTTCGCCACCACCGGTGCGGCGACGGCGCTGCACCACGATGCCGAGTGGTGGGCCGCGATCCTCATCGGCGCGATCTCGGCGATCGGCGGCGGGGTGCTGCGTGACGTGCTCGTCAACGAGATGCCACTATTGCTGCATCGCGACCTGTATGCGACTCCGGCGCTGGTCGGGGCGACGATCGTCGTCGGGTTCGAGCTGGGCGCAGTGCCGTATCCGTGGGGGCTGGTGGCGGGGACGGTCATCGCCACGGTGCTGCGCCTGGCTGCGCTGGCGCGCGGGTGGAACCTGCCATCGCCGCCGCAGTGGGACCGGACCTCGTAGGCTTTGCGTGTGGCGGTGAACATTCTGGTGGTCGACGACGACCGTGCGGTGCGCGATTCGCTGCGCCGGTCGCTCACGTTCAACGGCTACGCGGTCGAGACCGCACACGACGGTCTCGACGCGTTGGAGAAGATCGACGCGGCACGGCCCGACGCCGTCGTGCTGGACGTGATGATGCCGCGCGTCGACGGGCTGGAGGTGTGCCGGCGCCTGCGCGGCACCGGCGACGACCTTCCGGTGCTGATGCTCACGGCGCGCGATTCCGTCTCGGAGCGGGTGGCGGGGCTGGACGTCGGCGCGGACGACTACCTGCCGAAGCCGTTCGCCATGGAGGAGCTCCTGGCCCGGCTGCGCGCCCTGCTGCGCCGCGCCAATCCGGAGGAGGATGCGGACGGCGAACCCGCCGAGACACTCGCATTCGCCGACCTCACCCTGGACCAGGGCAGCCGTGAGATCACGCGCGGCGACCGCCCCATCAGCCTCACACGCACGGAGTTCTCGCTGCTGGAGATGCTGCTGGCGAACCCGAAGCGGGTGCTCACACGGGGCAGGATCCTGGAGGAGGTGTGGGGCTACGACTTCCCCACGTCCGGCAATGCACTGGAGGTGTACATCGGCTATCTGCGCCGCAAGACCGAGGCCGGCGGCGAGCCGCGCCTGATCCACACCGTCCGCGGCGTCGGCTACGTGCTGCGGGAAAGCCCCCCGTGACGCAGCACCTGCGTCCGCATCCGCGCGCGTGGCTCGCGCATCTGCGCCGCGTATCGCTGCGCGGACGTGTCACAGCGCTGGCGACGACGGTCGCGGTGGTGCTGGTGGCGGCGATGGCGGTCTCGACGTACTTCGTGGTCCGCTCCGCCCTGTACACGTCGGTGGACACCCAGTTGCGCGCGCGTGCCGCGACCTTCGTCGACAGCTCTGCGCTGGCACTGGACCCCAGCTTCGTCCTCACGCTCGCACGGGCGTTCACCTCGGACATCAGCGTGGCGCTGATCTACCCGGACGGCTCGGTGTACGCGCCCGGACCACGCATCCCCATCGGCGGGCCGGAGGTCGCGGTGGCGAGCGGGCACGACCAGTCGTCCCTGCGCACCGCGGGAGGCCAGCGCATCCTCGCGGAACGCTCCCAATCCGGGGTCACCCTGGTGCTCTCGCAGAGGCTGGCGCCCACGCAGCGGGTGCTCGACCGGTTGGCACTGGTGCTCGGCATCGTCGGCGGCATCGGCGTCGTGGTCGCGGCGGCGGCCGGTACCGCCGTCGGCAGGACCGGTCTGCGCCCGGTCAGCCGGCTCACCGCAGCGGCCGAGCGCGTCGCGCGCACCGACGACCTCACCCCGATCCCCGTCTCCGGCAACGACGAGCTGGCACGGCTCACGATGAGCTTCAACGCGATGCTGCGCGCCCTGGCGGACTCGCGTGAACGGCAGAGCCGGCTGGTCGCCGACGCCGGTCACGAGCTCAAGACGCCGTTGACCTCGCTGCGCACCAACGCCGAGCTGCTCATCGCCGCGGGGCGACCCGGAGCGCCCGCCTTGCCCCCGGGGGAGACCGAGGCGATACGTGACGACGTGCTGGCGCAGATCGAGGAGTTGTCGACCCTCGTGGCGGATCTGGTGGACCTTGCGCGGGAGGACAGCCCGGAGACGGTCCGGCAGCGCATCGACCTGCGCGAGGTGCTCGACGGGGCGCTCGACCGCGTGCAGCGCCGCCGCTCCGACGTGCAGTTCGAGGTATGGGCGGTGTCGTGGTTCGTCTACGGCGACGCCGGCGGATTCGGCCGTGCGGTGCTGAACATCCTCGACAACGCGGCCAAGTGGAGTCCGCCGGGGGAGAAGGTGCACGTGGCGCTCCGCCAGGTGGGGCCGCACCTGGCGGAGCTCACGGTGGCCGACGCCGGGCCAGGGATACCCGAGCAGGACAGGCAGCTGGTGTTCGAGCGGTTCTACCGGTCGGACACCGCCCGTTCGATGCCCGGTTCGGGCCTGGGCCTGGCGATCGTGCGGCAGGTCGTCGTCAAACACGGCGGTGTCATCACCGCGGACGTGTCCGACCGTGGGGGCGCGTTGATCCGCATCGCGCTGCCGGGCGAGCCGGCTTCGGCGCCGGCGGCGACGCCGCGCGTGGACTGAATCCACGCCCGTAAGGTTCGGAATTCTTTCCACGGGGAATCACCAGTGTGCTCTCAGTGCGCTCTCAGCAACGTGCACCAGTCTGAATGTCAGAGGTCGCCGCCACGCCCCGGAGCGTGGCGCGGCGCGGGGGCCGGGCCGCCGGCATCGTCTGCCGGCGCGGCGGCATCCGAAGAACGCGGCGGCGTGGGGCGCCGCCAGGGAGAGAGGCCGAGAATGGACGACAAGCGCAATCCTGACGGGCGCGATCCCGAGGGGCACGATCCCGACCGCGGATCCGGCGGCGTGGAGCACGGCCGTGAGCCCGGCGACGGCGGGGGCCGGGGCGGTACGCAGGGCCCTCCACCGCAGTACGGCCCGCAGGCGGGCGCGCCGGAGGGGCCGCACCCCACCGAGGAGCTCCACGGACTGGGGACGCCGCCGCCCGCACACTATCCGGGCCCCGGCCCCTACCAGGCACCCGGGCCGTATCCGCAGGGCGGCGCATACCAGGGCGCGTATCCGGGGCCGGGTCCCCAGCACTACCCGGGCCCGCAGCATGGCGGGTCGGCCACGGCACCGGCGCCGCAGGCGGCGAAACCTCCGCGCCGCAGGCCGGGCGCGGTCGTGCTCGTCGCGGGAGCGCTCGCGTTCGCCCTCGTCGGCGGGGCCATCGGCGGCGTGACCGGCGCGTACTTCGCGACCAGCGACGATTCCGGTTCCGCCTCGGTGGTGCAGGCGCTCAACGATTCGACCACCAAGGCGCAGCCCACCGCGGCCGCCCCCAGCGGTTCGGTGCAGCAGGTGGCGCAGAAGGTGCTGCCGAGTGTCGTCGAGATCAAGGTGGCCACGCGCGGCGGGGGCGGTGAAGGCTCCGGCATCATCCTGTCGCAGGACGGGATGATCCTCACCAACAACCATGTCGCCACCGCCGAGTCCTCCGGACCGGTGCAGATCCAGGTGACATTCGCGGACGGGTCCACGAGCCCCGCGAAGATCGTCGCCGCCGACCCGGTCACCGACATCGCGGTGATCAAGGCCGACAAGACCGGACTCACGCCGATCGAGCTCGGCTCGTCGTCCAACCTCCAGGTGGGTCAGCAGGTGGTCGCCATCGGCTCGCCCCTGGGCCTGTCCGGCACCGTCACGTCGGGGATCATCAGCGCACTCAACCGGCCGGTGTCCACCAGCGGCAACAGTGGCGACCAGGCGACGGTGATCGACGCGATCCAAACCGATGCCGCGATCAACCCGGGCAACTCGGGCGGCGCGCTGGTGAACATGAAGGGCCAGCTGATCGGCATGAACACCGCCATCGCCTCGCTCGGCGAGGGCATGGGTCAGCAGTCCGGCTCCATCGGCCTCGGCTTCGCCATCCCGGTCGAGCAGGTCAAGCAGATCTCACAGGACCTGATCACCACCGGACACGCCCAGCACGCGCAGATCGGCATCACCGTCCCCGTCCGTTCCAACGCCCCCGGCGCACTGGTGATGTCGGTGCTGCCGGGCGGGCCGGCCGACCAGGCGGGCATCAAGAAGGGGCAGGTGATCACGAAGGTCGACGACCGGGTCGTCAGCGGCGGTGACGGGCTGATCGCGGCGGTCCGCTCCCACGCGCCCGGCGACAAGGTCACCGTCACGGTCACCGACGAGAACGGCGGGAATCCGCACACCGTCGACGTGACGCTCGGCCAAGCGGAGAACTGACCGGCCGGACAGGCCGCATCACCGACAATCGGAGCATCAGGAGCACAGCGACGTGATCATCATCGACAACGACACCGAGGCCAACGGATTCCGCCTGACCGACGACGGAATCGCCGCGACGGCACTGCTGGGCACTACGGTGGACCGTATGGACAGACTGAACACTCTCGCGGGGCGGGCGCTGATCGTCGTCGTCGACGACCGGACGGCCCACGGCGACGTCGAAGACGAGTCCGGCCCCCTGGTGGGCGAGCTGCTGCGGGAGGACGGTTTCCTCGTCGACGGGACCGTGGTCGTCGCCTCGGACGAGGTGGAGATCCGCAAGGCCCTCAACACCGCCGTGATCGGCGGCGTGGACCTGGTCGTGTCCGTCGGCGGCACCGGGGTGTCGCCGCGGGACGTGACGCCCGAGGTCACGATAGAGATCCTCGACCGCGAGATCCCGGGGATCGCCGAGGCACTGCGGTCCTCGGCGCTGTCCGCGGGCTCCATCGAGGGCGGCCTCTCGCGCGGCGTCGCGGGCATCTCCGGGAGCACGCTCGTGGTCAATCTGGCGGGGACCCGCGAATCGATCCGCGACGGGATGGCGACCCTCGCGCGCCTGGCCCGGCACGTGATCGGAGACCTTTCGCGTGTCGACGAGTAGCGATGCCGACGGCTGCGCCCCGGAGATGCTGCGGTCCGGTGACGATCCGGCGGCCGCGGCGGACCTGGCGCGTCGGCGCGCCGCCCGGCGCGCCAGGATCGACCGCATCTTCGGTGACAACCTGCCCGACGCCGGCGTCGACGAGGTCGCGCGGAACCGCGTGCGCGAGCGCGGTCGCGACGGCGCCGAGGACTGGCTGCGCAGCAATGTGCCGCCGCACCACGGCTGATCTGCCCGGCCTCTCCATCGCCCGGGTGCGGTGGTGCCTGCCGTCAGTGCATGGTGACGGTCATGGCGCGGGTCATCGACGCGGATGCCACGCGGGCGGCTTCCTGCGCGGGGAGCGCGACCAGAAGGATCCGCCCGCGGCGTGACCGAGCGTCGGCGGCCGGGGGCACCAGCACGACCGGTGCTGCGATGGCCATCGTCAGCGGGGAACCATCGCGCCGGGGGCCGGCCGGCGGGAGCCTTCCGGCCCGCCCCGGGACGGCGGCGGTGGGACCGGTCGCCGGAGACTGATCATCGGGTGGTGCGGCGATGATGTCGACAAGATCTCCTGCATGCACCACCTCGGCGAGCGCCGGGTCTGCGAGGCGGACGGTGACCAGGCGGGCGTCTTGCACCCCCGCAGCCGCCCTGGCCAGGGGTTCTCCCAGCAGTCGCACATCGGTCAGCGCCTCGCCGGCGCGGACGGGGGCGGCGATCATGCGGCCCAGCGCGCGCTCCTGCGTCGACAGTGCGCCCCGCGGCACGGCCCGCGCAGCTCGCTGCACCACGGCCAGATCCGCGGCGGTGACCTCCGCGCCGGGGGACAGGTCACGTGCGGCAATGACGACGTCGACCTCGTCCGCGGCGGGATCTCCGCGGACGGCGAGGACCACCGCCGTGACCGCCAGCACCGCCGCCGCGCAGCGACGCAGGGCGACGACGCGCGGCCAACCGGGCGCCCACGCCGCGCGCATCCGCTGGAACGGCCCGGCACGCAAGTCCCGCGTCCGATGCGCCGCGTCCGATGCTCCGCGGCCGAATCCCCCCGCCATGTGCAACCCCCGTCGTGTTCCCCACTGCTCCGGGCTCCCCGTGCCCTGCCGGGACCACGGTACGGGCGCGGCGGCGGCGCGGCGAACGAAAGCCGGCGCGGTTGTGGATAACCGCGCCGGCCGTGCACAGCGAAGGGGTGGGCGGTGCCTCAGCCCGCGGCGGACCCCGAGGCTGCGGGCGCGGGGCTGGACTGGGCGCCCGAGCCGGACTTGGCGCCGCCTGCGGCCGAACCCGACGAGCCCGACGACGACCCCGAACCCGACGAGTCCGAGGACGACCCCGACGACGACGAGTCGGAGGACGCGCCGGCAGGCACGGTGCCCGAGCGACTGTCGGTGCGGTAGAAGCCGCTGCCCTTGAATACGATGCCCACCGAGTTGAACAGCTTGCGCAGCCGGCCGCCGCAGTCCGAGCACACCGTGAGCGCATCGTCGCTGAACTTCTGGACGATGTCGAAGCTGTTGCCGCACTCGGTGCAGGCGTACGAATAGGTGGGCACGGGCGGACCTCCCGGGGTGGGCCGCGCGGGACGCGGCGGGCTGGTTTCGCGGCGGAGCGCGGGCGGCTCGGGCCGGGGCACCGCGCCGGGCGGGGTTGTCCACCTCGCTGCGCCGCAGTTCCGGCCTTTTCAGCACTCCGATTGCATGAGTGCCAACGCATTCATGGTAATGGTTGTTCCCCGTGCCGTCGGTGCCGGTCTACTTCCGGACGACGCGGAACACCCC
This sequence comes from Tomitella gaofuii, assembly GCF_014126825.1. NCBI lineage: Bacteria > Bacillati > Actinomycetota > Actinomycetes > Mycobacteriales > Tomitella > Tomitella gaofuii. Next base: position 1,658,143 of record NZ_CP059900.1, read on the forward strand.
TTCGCCGGGGGTGAGCACCGTGCCGATCCGTACGTCATGCGGATCCTCGGGGAGTTCGTCGACCAGTTCATCGTCGCCGACGGCGCAGACCATCGCCGCCCCCGGCGCGGCCGCGGGGAGCGTCCGGTCGTAGTAGCCGGCGCCCCGCCCGAGTCGCACCCCGCGCCGGTCCACCGCCACGGCCGGCACCAGGATCAGCGCGGCCTCGGCGATGACGGAGGGATCCAGAACGGGCCCCGGCGGCTCGAGCAGCCCGTAACGGGCAGTGCGCAGAGCAGTGCGGCCCGTGTGCGGCGCCCAGGACAGCGGCCCCGGCGCGCCGGTGACCGGGAGGAGCACGCGCAGACCGGCGGCCAGGGCGTCGTCGAGCATGCGCATGTCGCCCGGCTCCGCGTCGGTGGGCACGTACGCGCAGATCGTCGTCCCCCGCGGGAGTGTGGTGAGGATCTCGGTGCGCCACACCGCGGCGAGGGCGTCCGACTCGGCACGGAGTGCGTCGTGGCCGGCCGCGGCGCGCAGCGCACGGAAGCGCCTGCGCCATGCGTGCTTGTCGACGGCGACGGGCCGGGCGTCGCCGTAGGGCCGGCGGTCCGCATGCCGGGCCGCCGCGGCGTAAGCAGCCCCGTCGGACGGGTCGTTGCTGGACATCCGTGTTGCACCTCTCTCGCCGTGGACATCGCGCTCCGCCGCCCCTGGGGCGCCGGGCCCGGGGGAAGCGCCGGTATTAGCGCACACTGAACCCGGCGTCGCGCCGCTCGATCGCGGTGACACGCCGATCAATAGTTAGGGTAGGGCTATGACATCTCGGAGTGCGGCGGACGAGCCGGCGGTATCGCCGCAGTGGGGAGCGGGGCCGTTCCGCACGGCGATCGTTCCGGCGGCGGGACTGGGGACGCGGTTCCTGCCCGCCACCAAGACGGTGCCGAAGGAGCTGCTGCCCGTCGTGGACACGCCGGGCATCGAGCTCGTCGCAGGCGAAGCGGCGGAAGCCGGCGCCCGCCGCCTGATCATCATCACGAACGAGGGCAAGGACGGGGTGGTCGCGCACTTCCGCTCGGATCCGGAGCTCGAAGCCACGCTGGCCGAGCGCGGGAAGACGGAGCTGCTGGCCAAGGTGCGCCGCGCGCCGGAGCTCATCGACGTCAAGGCGGTCGTGCAGCCCTCGCCCCACGGGCTCGGTCACGCCATCGGGTGCGCCGAGTCCGCGCTCGCCGCCGACGAGGACGCGGTCGCCGTCCTGCTGCCGGACGACCTCGTGCTGCCCACCGGAGTCCTTGCGCAGATGGCCGCGGTGCGCAGCGAGCACGGCGGCTCGGTGCTGTGCGCGTTCGAGGTGCCGGAGGATCAAGTCAGCGCCTACGGGGTCTTCGCCGTCGAGCCAACCGGCGGCGCGGACGCGGACGTCCTGCGGGTGACGGGGATGGTGGAGAAGCCCGCGCCCCAGGACGCGCCGTCGTCGCTGGCCGCCGCCGGCCGGTACATCCTCGACCGGGCCGTGTTCGACGCGCTCAGGAGGATCGAGCCGGGGGCCGGCGGGGAACTCCAGATCACCGACGCCATCGCGCTGCTCATCGACGAGGGGCACCCGGTGCACGTGGTGGTGCACCGCGGCCGGCGCCACGACCTGGGCAACCCCGGCGGGTATGTGCGTGCGGCCGTCGATTTCGCACTGCAGTCCGACGAGTACGGGGCGGAGCTGCGGACCTGGCTGCTGGAACACCTCGGCGTGCCGCAGGAGGCCGCGCGGGCGTGAACGCCCGGCGTATCCGGATCGACCGTCGATCCCGGCGGCGCGTGCGACCATGACCCTCGGGTCGGCAGGCAAGGAAGGGGACAGCCGCTTGCGTTCGGTGGAAGAACAGCTCAGTCGCGTGACGGCATCGGCCGTGGCGCCGCGGCCGGTCCGCGTCGCGATCTCCGAGGCGCAGGGCTTGCTGTGCGCGGAGGAGGTCGTGGCCACGCGTCCGCTGCCCGGGTTCGACCAGGCGGCCATCGACGGCTACGCGGTGCGCAGCGTGGACGTGCGCGATGCGGGTTCGGCGGTCACGGGGCCGGAGGGCGCACCCTCCGAACTCACCCTGCCGGTGGTCGGCGAGGTCTCGGCCGGGTCGCGCCGGCCGACGCGACTGCAGCCCGGCCAGGTGGTGCGGGTGCGCACCGGCGCTCCGTTGCCGACGCTGGCGGACGCGGTGCTCCCCACCGGCTGGACCAACGGCGGCCACGCGCGCGTGGCCGTCTATCAGCCCGTGCTCTCCGGGGCCTACGTCCGACGCACCGGCGACGACGTCCAGCCGGGCGATGTCGCGGTGAAGGCCGGCACGATCATCGGCCCGGCGCAGGTGGGGCTGCTCGCCGCCGTCGGCCGCGACAAGGTGCTGGTGCATCCGCGCCCGCGCGTCGCGGTGATCTCCGTGGGCGGCGAGCTCGTGGACATCGACCGCACCCCGGGTACGGGCCAGGTGTTCGACGTCAACTCGTACGCGCTGGCCGCGGCTGCGCGCGACGCCGGAGCCGAGGTGTCGCGCGTCGGCATCGCAGGTTCCGAGCCCGCCGAGTTCCGCGACGCGGTGGAGAGCTACCTGCTGCGCTCGGAGATCATCGTCATCGCAGGCGCCGCCGGCGGCATGGCCTCCGAGCGGTATCACGACGTGCTCGCCGAGCTCGGTTCTCTCGAGGTCGCGCGGGTGGCGATGCATCCGGGGTCGGTGCAGGGGTACGGGTTGCTGGGGGCGGAGAGCGTGCCCACCTTCCTGCTGCCGGCCAACCCGGTGAGCGCGCTCGTCGTGTTCGAGGTGATGGTGCGTCCGCTCATCCGGATCGCGCTGGGGCGGCGCCGGCCCATGCGCCGCAAGGTGCGGGCACGCACGGTGGCGCCGATCAGCTCCATCGAGGGGCGTACCGCTTTCCTGCGCGGCCAGCTGATGCGCGACGAGACCACGAACGAGTATCTGGTGCAGGCGCTCGGCGGGGCCGCGGGGTCGTCGTCCCATCTGCTCGCGACGCTCGCCGAGGCGAACTGCTTCGTCACGATCCCACCGGAGGTCAGCTGGGTCGATACCGGCGACGAGGTCGAGGTCGTCTTCCTGGCGCAACAGGGCTAGGCCGCACAGTGTCGGCGACGGGGCGTCGACTGGGCGCCGGCGAACGCTCGGAGCATCCGGGCTGGCCCGCGCACATCGGAGCACTGCAGGTGCCTGCGGGCGTGGTGACGTTGCGGCCGGTGCGGATGCGCGACGCGAAGCAGTGGAGCAGGGCCCGTATCCGGGATGAGGACCACCTGCGGCCGTGGGAACCGACGGGGGCGGAACCGTGGGTACTCCGCCACCGGGCGGCGGCGTGGCCGGCGATCTGCATGCGGCTGCGGATCGCGGCACGCCACGGGGCGATCATTCCGATGGTCATCGAGGTGGACGGCAGGTACGCAGGCCAGCTGACGGTCGGCAACATCGTGCGTGGTCCGCTGCGGTCGGCGTGGATCGGGTACTGGGTGTCCACCGACTACAGCGGCAGGCGGGTGGCGTCGGCCGCGGTGGCGCTCGCGGTGGACCACTGCCTGTCCCGGGTGGGACTGCACCGGCTCGAGGCGACGGTGCGCCCGGAGAATCTGGCGAGCCGGTCCGTGCTGCGCCGGTCGGGGTTTCGGGAGGAGGGGCTGTTGCGCAACTACATGGACGTCGACGGCGCGTGGCGCGACCACATCCTCGTCGGGATGACCACGGAGGACTTCGCGGACACCGCGGCGGCGCGGATGGTGCGCGCGGGCCGCGCCCGATGGCATTGACCCGCACCGGATGCCGCCGGTCCGTGTGATCCGGGGCGCGCACGGCGTGGCACGTTCCGATGAGCCCGGTCTGCCTCTAGCCTGATATGCACGGCTACCCGTCCGGGTGTCGTCGGAGGAACAGTGGAGGGGGTCGCCGCGTGCCGAACTCGCTTGTATGGATCGGGTTGGTCGTCGTGTGGATCTTCGTGCTGTTCCCCATGGTCACCGGCCGCCGGAAGCCGGTGCGGCGCACGGGCGAGGCGACCCTCGCCACGCGCGTGCTGCATCGGGGAGGAATGGCACGGCCGATGCGCCGCGGGCCCGCGGCCGGCCACGCCGGAGATCCCGACTGGGTCCCCACTGCGGAGCAGGAGCGGGCGCGTCACCGGCAATTCGAGCACCCGGACACCACGCGAGCGGAGGCTCAGATGGACAGTGGCACAACCCGCTCCGGCGGGTCGGACGTGGACGACGAGATCCTCGATGCAGAGGTCGTGGAGGACGAGGCCGGCGGGCGTGTGCGCACGGCGCACCGTTCGGATTCGGCAGCCGGCACGGTGCATGGCGCGGCGCACGATGAGGACGCCGGCGCGGGTCGGCCGGATGAGGACGGGCCGGATGCGGACGCGCGCGGCGCGGCGGCGGACCGGCGCGCGGCCGACGCGGAGCCCGTCGCGTCGGGGCCCGCCGACGGCTCCGAACCTACCGTGTCGAAGGAACTGGACACGGTCGACTCCGACGCGGCGCCCCGCCGTACGGGCCGCGGGGGCTTCGATCCGCGGGCGGACGCGATCGCCAGCGCCGAGAGGTACCGCACCCGCCAGCGGGTGGTCTTGTCGATGGCCGGCGGCATCGTCGTCACCGCGGTCTTCGCGCTGTTGTTCCTGCCGTTGTTCTGGTGGGGCACCGCGGCCTTCGCAGGGGCGGTGACGCTGTACCTGGGGTATCTGCGTCGGCAGGTGCGGCTCGAGGAGCAGATCCGGCGCCGCCGCATGGCGCGGCTGCAGAAGGCGCGCACGCAGGAGCAGGTGGACCGCCGAGCACGGGCAACGGTGCCCGGGCCTCCGCAGCGTCGCGGCGTGGTGGTGCTCGAATCGGATGACGGCGACCCGGACTTCGAACACCTGCCGCCGTACGCGCCAGCTGCGCACGAGGACCTGCGGCACGCGTCGGGGCAATGAAAACTGCTGGTCAGGACTCGATTTCGTGCTCGAGTCCGAACCTGCTATTGTTTTTCCCAGCGGTCCACAAGACCGCTTCGGGGCTGTGGCGCAGTTGGTAGCGCGACTCGTTCGCATCGAGTAGGTCAGGGGTTCGATTCCCCTCAGCTCCACCCGGAGAATGCCGGGGCATCCGACGAGATGCCCCGGCATTCTCCGTTTTGCTCCCCGAACCTGCGGCGCATCCTGTTGCGCGCCCTCGGTCCGCGCACTCGTCCTGCAATGCCGGAACCACGTGAACTTAGGCGCCTTGTCGCCGGTGATCGTGCCAATCGGGTGCGCGGAGTCGAGCGAGCGCAGTGGACGCGGCGTGCGTGCGACCGCCCTCGCGGGTTCCGGTGAACCCGCTGGCTACTATGACGGCATGCGTTCACAGAAGGGGACTTTCCGGGCCCTCCTCGCACTGTTCTTCGCGTCGGTGTTCCTTGCCGGCTGCTCGTCCGCCGACTCCGCAGAGACCGCCGGGGGACGCGGTGCCGCAAGCGATCCGGCCGTCTGGTTGGCGGCTTACGGGCTCGATGGCCTCGACGGACGGGAGATCATCGACACCCTGGACCGGATGCCGGTCGCCGAGCGCCCGGACGGGCTGCTCGCATCGGTGCGCGCGGACCAGGTCGTGCTCACACACGAGGACGGCGGGGAGGTGGCCGTGCCGCTGCCGGCCGACGAGTTCTATGTGTCCGTCGCCCCGTACACGGACACCACGCACCGATGCTTCTACCACAGCCTCACCACCTGCCTGGGCGAGCTGCGCAACGCCGACGTGCGCGTGACGGCCACGGACTCGGATGGGACGCAGGTGATCTCCACTGTGGAGATGCGCACGTTCGACAACGGCTTCGTCGGACTGTGGCTTCCGCGCGGCTTCGACGGCACCGTCACCCTCGAGCAGGACGGGCGCACGGCCACCGTCCCGGTTGCGACCGGAGGCGACGATCCCACCTGCCTGACCACCGCGCGTCTGACGTAGCGGACTCAGTCGCCGTCGCCGGATCCGGCGACGAATTCGGCGACGGCATGCGCGATCAGTCCGGACGAATGGAACGGTAGCCAGTGGCCGGTGACCAGGTCGGTGCGCGACAGGTCGTGCACCCACCGTTCCACGTCCGAGTAGATCGCGGGCCCGCAGCGCGATGTCACGCCGGTTGACCAGGAGCCGCACCGGGACCGTCGTCTGGCGTGGGTCGGGCCGGCGCAGCCGGGGGATGATGTTGGCCGAGTAGATGCGCAGGCCGCTGATCATGTCGCGCTGGAGCGACGGGGCCAGATGGATCCGCTCGGCCGGCGTCCCGTCGATGACGCGCAGGAACCTGCGCCAGAGCGCGGGCCGTCCGACGCTGCGGAAGAACAGCCGCGGCACCGCCGGCGTCATGAAGAACCCCGTGTACGCCGACGATGCCAGTTGGCTGAGCGCCTGACCGATGCCGCGTGCGGTGGGGCGGCTCAGTCGTTCCCGCACCCACACGGCCAGGTGGTCCAGGCTGGGGCCGGAGATGGACGTGAACGTGGCGATCCGCTCGTCGGCGTCCGCGCGGCACACGGCCTCCCATCCCTGCACCGAGCCCCAGTCGTGGCCGACGAGGTGCACCTTGCGGTCCGGGCTGACCGCGTCGATGACGGCGTAGAGGTCGTCGGCCAACTGGTCCAGGCTGAACTCCGACACCGTTCCGGGGACGGTGGACTCGCCGTGACCGCGGGTGTCGTAGGTGACGACACGGTGGTGCTCTGCCAACGCGGGGACGACGCCGTCCCACAGGCGGTGGGTGTCCGGCCAGCCGTGCACGAGCAGCACTGCGGGCCCGTCGGGATCGCCCTGCTCGAACACTGCCAGGTTGATGTCGCCGCGGGTGACGGTCCTGCGGCGTGGTGACGGGCTGGTCATTGCGGTGCTCCTCGGGTGCTCGTGCGCGCCGGCGGTGCGGCGTGCCGGCCGCCGCCACGTTGTTATTGTCCTACTGTCTAACAGTGGGCGTGACGGAGTGCACATTCGGGGATGGCGACAGGGGTGTGGAAGACCGGCATGCGGATCGTCGGACGCGGCGGCGTGCGCCCGTACGCGGTCAAGCGTCGGCCAGCAGCGCGATGCAGTCGATCTCCACCGTGGCCCCGTAGGGCAGGGCGCTGACCTCGAGGAATGTCCGAGCGGGACGAGGGTGGGAGAAGATCCGCTCGAATTGGCGGTTGGCCTCCTCACGCAACGTGACGTCGGTGACGAAGTAGGTCAGCTTCACCGCATGCTCGAGCCGGCCGCCGACGGTCGCGAGCCGTTCGGTCATGCGGTCGAGGGCGGCGTCGAGGGCCTCGCTGCGGCCGGGAACCGCCGTGCCGTCGGCGTCCACGGACAGCGCACCCGATACGAAGGCGAATCCGCCCGCCGCGTAGGCCGGACTGTAGGGATGCGGGTCGGGGTGGTGGCCACGGCGCGGAATGCGGAGTCATCGGGGCTCCCTTGTCGTCGGAGGGCCCGCGGCATCGCCCTGTCGGCCGTGCCGGCGCGGGGAGCCGGGTCGCCTGCGGGCAGTGGAGTCGAGTCGTGCCGGATCCTACCGGCGCGGCGCGGTCAGCACCGCTGATCGGCATCGCCGCCAGAACCGTGACCGCCCGGGCGGCGACGCCCTATCCTCGGCTCATGGGTCCGAGGCGATGGAACCGAGCGGGCATCGACGCGGCTGTGCAGGAAGCCGCCGGAGGCCTGGACGACGGGGGCGTGCCCGTCGGTGCAGCGTTGGAGGTCGGCGGTGTGCTCGTCGCGGCCGGGCGGAATCTCCGGGTGCAGGCCGGCGATCCGACGGCGCACGGGGAGATCGCGTGCCTGCGCGCGGCGGGGCGCCGCGCCTCGTACCGCGATGCCGTCCTTTACACCACGCTCGCGCCGTGTGCTATGTGCGCCGGCGCGATCATCCAGTTCGGGATTCCGTTCGTGGTGGTGGGGGAGGAGCGCACCTTCGGCGGCGAGGTGGGCCTTCTGCGCAGCCGCGGGGTGCAGGTGGAGGTGCTGGACGACCGGCGCTGCGTCGACCTCATGTCCCGCTTCCAACGCGAGCATCCCGACGTCTGGGCGGAGGACATCGGCGAGCCTCCGCCGCGCGGCTGACGCTGCAGCGAGGCCCGTGGCGACGGTAGGATGGCGTTGAGGGCAGATGGAGCTCCCGGGGCATCCGGTGGGCCGATCACCCAGGGGTGCAGTGGAAAAGGGGGTGCGAGGTGGTTGCGCGCACGGTCGACACCGTCTTCGCGGACGTCTCCGGATACCAGCGCCCCGTCGACGACAGTTATCCCCACCGTGTGCTGTCCATCAAATCCAACGACGGCACCATCCGCGATCCGAACTTCCCCGAGAACTACCGGTGGATGCGTGACGCGCTCGATGCCGGCCGGCTGGAGTTCGGCATCGTGTACTTCTTCTGGCGGCCCAACTGGCGGACGTGCGTGTCGGTGCAGCAGTCGATGATCGAGGCGGCCGGCGGCCTGCACCCGCGGATCGTCTGCATGATCGACGTCGAGTCCGACCGTTCCCAGTACGGGGACCACTCCGCGGGGATCAACGGCGCATTCGGACTGTTGGCGCAGTGGCTGGGTGACCGGCGGCGCGTCATCGGATATGCCAATGCGGGCGATTTCCAGTCGATGTGGCCGGACCGCCCCGCGGGTCTCCGCGTGATCGGCGCGGGCTACCCGGTGGACCCTCGCCTGCCCGGCGAGATCGCGCACCAGTACACCGACGGCAGACTCGGCGGCATCCCCGGCTACCCGATGGGGGCACCCCCGTTCGGGCCCTGCGACATGAACCTCGCGGCAGGCGTGAGCGCAGCGGAGGTTGCCGCCGAGTGCGGCATCGCGGCCCCCGCGCTGGATTCGCGTGCCGTCGACCGGTACAAGGCCGCGTTCATGAGTGCAGTCGGGTCCGATGTCAAGGATGTCCGCGAGCAGCTGTACGGCGAGGATGCGCGCGACGAGGGCGAGTACACGGGGTGGCCGCAGCTCGGGGGCCGTACCGTGACAGACGGTGTCGCGGCGGTACTGACGGCGCTGCGTGACAGGTGATCCCGGCGGCCTGAGTGCTGTGGTGGTGCTGGATGCACGCTGCAGCGAACGAACATGCGAGGGCAGAGCACATGCGAGGTTGTGCGCACAGACGATGAGGAGGCGGGCGATATGACGAGTCAGGTTGATCGGGTCAACGCGTTCACGGCCGCATTCGACGGCGCGATAGGCAGCGACGTCAAGGATGTGCGCGAGCAGTTGTGCGGCAAAGGCGCGCGGGATGCGGGCGAGTACACGGGGTGGCCGCAGCTCGGCGGCCGCACGGTGGTGGACGCGCTCGCCGCCATCGGCGCCGCGCTCGGCGTGCCAGGCATGTACGACCCGCACGCCGAGCAGCAGACAGGGCGGCAACCCGGACAGCAGGCCGCGCAGCGATCGCAACAGCGGTCCGCCTAACCCCGCGATCCCTCACTCAGAGGCCGAAGCGGTCCGCCACCTGCGCGCGCGTCAGCCCGAAATCCTCGAGCGTGTACTGGTGCGCGGGTTTGCGGGCGCCGGAACGGCTCTCGGCGTGCATGGCCTCCATCGCACGCTGCGCCCCGGCGTTCAGCGTGATCCCGAACCTGTCGTACACCGCCGTGACGGTGCCGAGCGGGTCGGCGACGAAGTCGGAGTAGTCGACGTCCACGAACTGTGCAGGGTCGTACCGGGCGCGCGCGGTGTTGAACGTGTCGAGCCCCCGCGCCCACAGCTCCAGCTGGCCGGGGCCGATGTTCTCGCCGCGGAACACCTCCGACCATCCGTCGGTGGCGTGCGAGGCGAGGCTGCACGCGGAGGCCATCGCGGTCACCGGGTCGCGGTGGGTCTGGATGATGAGCGCGTCCGGATACACCGCCATGATCTCGTCGAGCGCGAACAGGTGGCTGGGGTTCTTGAGCACCCAGCGCTTGTCCTGGTCGTTCAGGCCGATCAGCTGCAGGTTGCGCTTGTGCCGGGCGTAGGCGCCGGTCCAGTCCTGCCCGGCCAGCCACGCCGAGTAGGAGGGCAGGTGGCCCAGGCATTCGTAGGAGACGGACAGGAACGTCTGGCGCAGCAGTTGCCAGCATTCCTCGACCTCGGCGGCCGACATGTAGTGCACGCCCATGAACTCGGGGTTCTCCACGTGATGCCGGCGGAAGCCCTCCTCGATGGCGCTGAACACCGGATCGGACTCCCAGCTCTCGCGCGGCGGCCTGGGCTGGGGCATCTCGGTCAGCCACATCTCGAGGCCCTGGTGGCCGGGGTCGGCATTGAGGAGTCGATGCAGCGCTGTGGTCCCTGTGCGCGGCAGGCCGGTGACGAAGATCGGGCGTTCGATCGCGACGTCGGCGTGTTCGGGGTGCTGCTTCCACGCCGCCTCGGACAGCAGTCGCGCGATGAGGGCGCCGCGGAGGAACACCCGGGACATCTTGCTGCCGAGCGGCGTGAGCACCTCGTCGCGGGCATAGGAGTCCAACAGCACCCCGAGCGCCTCGGAATAGTCGTCCGCACCGAAATCGTCCAGGCCGGTCTTGGCGGTCGCGGATGTGTGGAGGTCGTCGATCGTCCCGACGGTGGTGCGGTCGGTGGAGGTCATCGTGGGCCTTCCCTGGTGTCGTGGGCCGGGGCCCGTCAGTGGTGGTATTCGCCGCAGTTGACGTCGAGGCATTGGCCGGTGATGGCGGCCGCCATCGGCGAGGCGAGGAAGACGACGGCATCGGCGATCTGGTCCGGCTCGGGCAGCCGGCGCAGGTCGGAACCCGCGGCGGTGTGGGCATAGATCTGCTCGACGGTGGTGCCGTACTTGTCGGCTTGGTGCGCGAAGTACCCCTGCAGCGTGGGCCCCCAGATGAAGCCGGGGGCGACGGAGTTCACGCGGATGCCCTGCGGCCCCAGCTCGGTGGCGAGGGATTGCGACATCGACAGCAGCGCGGACTTGGCCAGCTTGTAGCTGCCGTAGCGCTCCTGGGAGTGGCGCAGCACCATCGAGTTGATGTTCACGACCGCACCGGCGGATTCTGTCAGCGCATCCGTGAAAAGCTGCGTGAGCCGCAGCGCGCCGAACACCGTGAGCTCGATGGCGTCGCGGATGTGGGCGAAGTCGGTCTGCGCGAAGGGCTTGCGTGACGGGATCGTGAAGGCGTTGTTGACCAGCGTGTCGACCCGCCCGAACTCGGCCGTCGCGGCGTCGCGGAGGGCCGCGGCGGAATCGGCGTCCGTGATGTCGGTGGGCACGACGAGCGCACGCCGGCCGAGGGCGCGCACCTGCCCGGCGACCTCGTCGAGGCGGTCCTTGGTCCGTGCTGCGAGCACGACGTCGGCACCCTGGCCGGCGCACCGCAGGGCGATGGCCTGTCCCAGGCCGGGGCCGACGCCGGACACGACGACGACCGTCCCGTCGAGCAGGCCTGCGCCCGCGTGCGGCTGTGCGCTCATCCCAGCATCCTTTCGGCGAACTGCGCCTGGCGCAGGGCGATCCGCTCGGCGTAGGCGTCGGCGGTGATGGTGTTCTGCGAGTAGTACGGCAGGTGCGCGGCGACGTCGTCGAACGGCACCACCGCCACCGTCGGGCCGTCGTCCGGGGTGTACTCGCGGGAGGTCCGCTGCCAGCGGAATTGCAGATACCCGCGCTCGTGTCCGAGGGTCTCCACGCGGTTGACGACGCCCGGGTCGCGCTCGGAGACCACGATCCGGATCATCCCGTCCGGATCCACCTGCGCCTGGGCGTTGTTCAGCGAGGTCTGGTGGTGCACGTAGTCGAGCGAGATATACCACATGCTGCCCAGCTGGAACCCCTGGTAGGGCGCGTCCGAGCGGGGCACGGTGATGATCATCGCCTGGTCGCCGGCCAGCTCGTAGTGCCCCACCGACGAATACTGTGTGGCCAGGCCGCCCGGGGTCAGCCGCGGCGCGGACATCGTGTTCACCGGCAGGTTGAGGTAGAACCATTCCGGAAACTGCAGCCACGTGCGCACGCGCTGCACCAGGGCGCGTCCGGCGCGCTCATAGCGCTTGTGCGCATCGGCCACGGTGAACGGCGCCGGCGCGGTGCCCGCGGTGTCCTCCCGGCGCACCCGCACCGACAACGGCGATCGTGCCTGGCCCCAGTCGCTGTAGACCTCGCGGATCACCAGCTGACGCGACCCCTCCGGCAGGGCGAAGTAGTTGCGCTCCGCCGCCGCGCGGCCCTCGTCGGGCCCGAAGCGCACCTCGAACGCGCCGCCGGAGTCGATGTCCAGCTCGCGGTCGTCGAAGGCGAGGGAGCTCGGCGGCACCTCGGAGTCGGTGTAGGAACCCCCGATGACCTGGAAGCTGATATCGGCAGCGTCGCCGCGGCGGCCGCTCACGATGTACTCGCACCCGGCCTCGACGGCGCATCCGTAGTAGAGGGTGTCCGGGTTGTCCAGGCCCATCTTGGTGTAGGGGCCGGTGCCCTGCATGAGGACGGGATGCGTACGCACCGGCGCCCACGCGCCGTGCAGTGTGGATGCGATGCAGCCGGCGAGGTACTGCATGCCCTCCACCAGGTCCTGGTCGGTGCGCACATGCGGGGCGCCGGCGACCAGACGCTCCGCCTCGGCGACGGCATCGGTGAACGGCCGGGTGCACCGTCCGGCGTCCGGGGCGGCGTTCGCGGCGGGGCCGTCGCCGCGTTGCTCGGTGGCTGGCACGTCGTCTCCTCGTCGGGTCGGGGAAGGTCCGGGGCCGCGCGGCCGGGACGGCGGTGCGGCGGCGCCTCGCGCGGAGGTCGCGATGCTGGTACAAATATGTACCGACCCGGTAGCTTTTGCAATGCGATCCTGTCACCGGGACGCGGGGAAGGTCAATGGGTGATGCGGATGTCGGACGCGCAGCCGGACGAGGAGGCCCGCGGCGGTCGTGGCGTACGGCGGTCGCCGCCCGCCCGCCGCGTGATCCGCGTCCTCGACCACTTCGTGCAGCACCCGGACCGGCGCTACGGACTGTCCGAACTGGCCCGCCGCCTGGAGATCAGCAAGCCCACATGCCTCGGGATCCTCACGGAACTCTGCGAAGCCGGATACCTGGTGCGCGACGATGCAGACACCACCTACGGGCCGGGGCCGTCGCTCATCGCCGCGGGCCGCGCGGCCGGCGACGGGCTGCCCATCGGGGTGGTGGCCCGCCGGCACCTCGAACGCCTGGCCGCCGACCACCACTCCGTGTGCACCGCGTCGGCGGTGGCCGGCGGCAGGATCGTCGTCCTCGAATCCGCCGGCGCCTTGCCGGAGGGCGGGCGGCCGGCCACCGGCAAGACCTACCCGTTCGCGCCGCCGGTGGGCTTGATGTACGCGCTGTGGGAACCGGACGCGGTGTTCGAGCAGTGGCTCTCGCGCGCGCCGACGGCGCCCGTCCGTCTCGACCGCGATCGGCTGCGCAGCGTGGTGGCGCAGTGCCGTGCACGCGGGTACCTGGTGGACAGGCTCACCCCGGCGGGCCAGCGGCTCTACCGGTTGATGGCCGGCTTCGACACCACCGAACTGCCGGAGGAGGTGCGCGGGCTGGTGGGCGAGATGGTCACGAGCCTGGGTGAGCGCGTGTACCTGCCCGACGCGGACGGCGGGGCGGACGGGCCGCATCGCGTCAATGTCATCGCGGCGCCGGTGTTCCACGCGTCCGGGCGCCAGGCGATGGTGGTGACCTTGCATGTCGGCGCCGAGATCGCGCGCGCGGAGATCGAGCGCAAGGCCGCGGCGCTGCGTGCCACTGCGGCGGCGGTGACGGCGGAGCTGCACGGCATGGACCCGTTCGCGTAGCCGGCACCGCCAGGGCGGGGGTGTGTGCAGGGTCCGGAGTGTTTGCCGCGGCGCGGGGGCGGGTAATCGGCGTCCACGGTTCTTCCGACCGAGGGAGGTCGACATGTGGACCCGGGATTCTGCGGCGGACCGCGAAGGCCTGCTGACCATGCCGCGCAGCCGCGGCGCGGTCAGCGGGATACTGCTGATACTTCTGGGCGCGTGGGGTGCGATCATCCCCTTCGTCGGCCCCCTGTTCGGCTTCGCCTTCACGCCGGACACCGCGTGGCAGTGGACGGCGGCGCGCGGCTGGCTCGAGGTGCTGCCGGGCGCCGCGGCGATCCTCGGCGGACTGATCCTCATCGGCAGCGGAAGCCGGGCGTCCGCGTCGCTGGGCGCCTGGCTGGCGGCGGCCGCCGGAGCCTGGTTCGTCATCGGCCGGACGCTCGCCGACCCCTGGGGTATCGGCGATGTGGGAGTGCCGACGGGGACGAGCAGCGGGATGCGCGCCCTCGAGGAGCTGGCGTTCTTCAGTCTGCTGGGCGTGGTGATCGTCTTCCTCGCCGCGGCCGCGCAGGGCCGTGTGTCCGTGCGCGGCCGCCGCGCGGTGGGCACGCGGCGACCCGCCGCGGAGGCGGAGCCGCGCACGCCGGCGACCGGCGTGGAGGCGGAACCGGAGACCGGGTTCGAGCGCAGGGGCGCCCATGAGTACGGGCCTGCACAGGGTGGCCACGAAACAGGGGGATCAGCGACACCCGGTCGCTGAGGCGCCGGGCGGGCGGCCGGTGCACAGGTACCGTGCAAGGTGGCGTGCCGCCCGGGCCTTCCGGTGCGGACCCCGGGACTCCCGCGCTGGGCCCCGGCGGCCGGCTTCGGCACGCCTGTCCGCGTCGAGGAAGGGGACCGATGGGCTTTGTCATGAAGAACCAGAAGACGGGGCTGGATCAGGTGCGCTCCGACGGCGCACGCAGCGCGCCCGACGTGTCCGCGGTGGGCGGTGCGGCGTCGATCGCGGTGACGGTGTCCTACCCTCACGCGGCGGACGGGGATGAGTGCCGCCTCGCGTTCTACCCGCGCGGAGCGGATGCCCCGTTGCAGGCCTTCGTGCGTCCCGCCCCCATCGCCGAGGCCGCGGTGGCGTTGACGTCCGCGCAGCCGTCCGCCTCCCACAGCTTCGACGACGTCGCGGCAGGCGACTACGACGTCTACTACCACCTGCGGACCAGCCGCGGCGACGCCACCGTGTGGACGAACATCGCCCCGGACCGTCTCGAGGACACGCCCGCGCCGATCCGCGTCACTGTCGGCAGCGTCACCCAGCGGGGCATCTCCGACGTCGGCGGCTTCTTCGGCGGCGGAGCCGGCGGCGGTGTGACGCTGGGTTTCTAGGCGCTGGGTTTCCCGGCGCGACGGGGACCGGAGGCGCGGGAAGCCCGATGCGTTCCGCGGCATTCCCGGTGCGTGAGAACCGGTCTGCGCGCGGTACGGCGCGGCTGCTGTCATCGGACGGACCGGCCGATCGGATGCGCTCACCCGGCGGGCGGGTCGATCGGCGGAACGGAACGGAGCACGGATGACCGCGGATGCACCGAAATTGCCCGGCGGCGCGCAGGCCACGGCCCAAGAGGCGACCGCCGGTGCGGACTGCACCGGCATGACCGCCCTGGTGACCGGTGCGGGCGGCGGACTGGGGGAGGAGACCGCGCGGGCGCTCGCGCTGGCCGGGGCCCGGGTGATCCTCGCCGCCCGGCGCGGTGCGGGCGGCGAGGCGGCGGCGCAGCGCATCCGGGACACGGTCCCGGGTGCCGGGGTGGAGACCCTGAAGCTGGACCTCGCCGACCTGCGCAGCGTCGCCGCCGCGGCGGCGGCCGTATCCGCGCGGACCGGCGGGCTGAATATGCTGGTCAACAACGCTGGCGTGATGTACACGCCGCTGTCGCGCACGGCCGACGGATTCGAGTCGCAGTTCGGCACCAACCATCTCGGGCACTTCCTGCTCACGACGATGCTGCTGCCCGCGCTGCGCGTGGGCGCCGAGCGAGGGAGACCGTCGCGTGTCATCGCCGTCTCGTCCGACGGGCACCGCAGCTACCCGGTGGATCTCGACGATCCCCACTTCCGCACGCGCGAGTACGACAAGTTCGCCGCCTACGGGCAGTCGAAGTCGGCGAACGCACTGATGGCCGTGGAACTCGAGGCGCGCTTCGCGGAATCCGGAGTGCATGCCTTCGCGGTGCATCCCGGCTCGTGCAGGACGAGGCTCGCGCGACACATGGACCGCGGCGACTTCGCGCGGATGCGGAAATTGGTCGCGGACCGCGGCTCTTCGGCGCTCGACACGCTCAAGTCGCCCGCGCAGGGCGCCGCGACCTCCGTGTGGGCCGCGACCGCGCCCGGCCTCGACCGTCATGGCGGCGCCTACCTGTCGGACTGCGCGATCGGGCAGGCGGCTGCGCACGCCCGTGACCCGGAGACCGCGGAGACGCTGTGGGAGCGCTCCGACACGCTGGTGGCAGAAGCTCGCTGAGGCCGCTTGTGCGGGTGCAGCTCTGCGTCAGCGCGGCGGCGCGGCGTCAGCCGTCGACGTCGATCAGATGATGTTCGAGGTCGTGGACGAGGTACGCAGCCAGTGAGAGGGCGGTGAACCGCGCGCCGTCGCCGCGGGCGCCCTCCCGCCGCCATGCGTCGCCGTGCACCGCGGCGAAACCGTCCGCCAATGCCGCAGCGGCCGCAGCGTATTCGTCCACCACTGCGTCGGGGTCCTGCGCGTTGTAGCGGCCGCCCGCCTGCGCGGCATTTTGATCCCAGTCCGGGAAGCGAGCGGGCGGAGCCTCGGGCGGGGTGCGGACGATGAGATCCAGGCGTTGCGCGAATGTACGGCAGACGTCGCGCACGTGGCACGTGTACTCCAGCGGCGACCACACGTCCGGGGAGGGCCGGACGGTGCTTCCCACGCGCCCGGGCACCCGCGCCCACCGCGGGATCGTGGCGCGGATGCGGCCGGGCACCGCCGCAGGGGTGACGGTGGACGGGTCGAATCCGCATTCCGCGCATGGCTCGCGGGTGATCGTCGTCCAGTCGCGCGCCTCCGGGGGCACGGGTTCGGCGGGATCGTGCATAGGGGGTTCTGGCGCGGTCGGCATGCCACCATCATCGCCCGGGGCGCCGCGGCGCGCACCACCCGCCGCTCAGCCGGATCGGGGCGGGGGCTGCCGGCGGCCGTCAGTCCAGCGCGGACTCGAGGAAGCCGCGGATCGCGGCGTCGTCGAAGCCCAATGCGCGGACCGTGCGGACGAATTCGACGGCCGCCAACTCCGCCGAGCGACGCGTGACGTCGCCGGCGCCGACGATGAAGGTGCCCTTGCGCCCGCGCGTCTCGACGACTCCTGCGGCCTCGAGCTCGCGATAGGAACGTGCCGCGGTGTTCGCGGCGATGCCGAGGGTCTGCGCCAACTCACGGACGGCCGGCAGCTTCTGCCCGGCGATGAGCCCGCCGTCGCGCACGAGGGCGATGATCTGCAGCCGCACCTGGTCGAACGGGGCGGTCGGCGAGTCATGGTCGATGGTGATCGAACCGATGCCGGTCATGGTCTTCTCCTCGCGGTCAGCGCCAACTGGGCAGCCACAGTTCCATTTGCCAGTGTGCTTCGGAGATGGTGCCGCCGGTGAGGATCGGCCACAGCCACACGTAGTTGGCGATGACGAGGGCGACGTAGCCGCAGACGATCGCGAGGCCGAGCCGCCGGCGTTCGCCGGGGCGGTAGGCCCGCGGATCCGGGGCGGGGGGCGCGGGCGCGGGTCCGGTCGGGTGCGGCGGGGGGTGCGGCCTCCGCGTGCCGAGGATCTCGCCGAGGACGAGGGTGATCGCCAGGATGAGGAACGGGGCCAGGCCCACCGAGTAGAAGAAGTACATCTGCCGGTCGAGGTTGAGGAACCATGGCAGGTAGCCGGCCGCGTAGCCGACGAGGATCCACGTGTAGCGCCAGTCGCGCCGCGTGGCGATCCGCCACACGGCCCACGCGGCCACCGGCAGCGACAACCACCACATCGCCGGGGTGCCGACGATCATCATCGCGCTCACACACTTGTCCGAGCCGCAGCCGGTCACCTTGTCGCCGTCGGCGAAGTAGTACAGCAGCGGCCGCAGGCTCATCGGCCAGGTCCACGGCTTGGACTCCCACGGGTGCCGGTTGCCGGCGGAGTTGGTGAGGTGTTCATGGAACTCGAGCACGTGGGCGCTGTAGTACCAGAGGCTGCGCAACGCGTCGGGCACGAAGGCGAAGTCGCCGCCGGTCCCGATCTTCCACCCCACGGCGTGCCGGTCCACGCCCACTTCGCTCGCGAACCATGCCCACCAGGACCCCAGGTAGGTGAGCAGGGGCACCAGTACGAGGCTGGCCAGCGCGGCCGGGGTGTCGCGCACGAGCGCGCCCGCCCACGGGCGCCGCACCCCGAAGCGCCGGCGCGCCGCAACGTCGGACATCACGCAGAGCAGCCCGAAGAACGCGACGTAGTAGAGGCCGCCCCACTTCGCGGCGCAGGAGAGTCCCAGCAGGACCCCGGCGCCGAACCGCCACCACCGGAAGCCCAGCCGCGGGCCGAACGCCGAGTCGTGGATCCGACCCTCGGCCGCGACGAGCGACATCCTGTCGAGCACCTGCTCGCGGTCCCGCAGCAGGCAGGCGAACGCGGCGACCATGAAGACGGTGAGGAAGATGTCGAGCAGCGCGGTCCGCGACGACACAGTGAGCACGCCGTCGGCGGTGGCCAGCAGCCCCGCGACGGCGCCGAGCATCGTCGACCCGGTCATCCGCCGCGCGATCCGGATGATGAGCAGCACCAGCACCGTGCCCGCCACCGCGGAGGCGAAGCGCCACCCGAAGCCGTCATAGCCGAACATCCATTGCCCCAGGGCCATCAGCTGTTTGGCGAGGGGCGGATGCACCACCAGCTCGTACCCGGGGTTGTCCTCGATCCACCCGCCGCCGAGCATCTGCCACGCCTGCGGTGCGTAGTGCTTCTCGTCGAACACGGGGGTGCCGGCGTCCGTCGGGTTGCCCAGCGTGACGAACCGGGTGACGCCCGCGATCGCCGTGATGACGAGCGTGGTGATCCAGCCGCGGAGCCTGTCGGTGGGCGCCGCCTCCGGCGAGGGCGACGGCCGATGCGGGCCGCCGTCCTCGTGGGTGCCGCGAAGCCGGGTGCGGCTCGGCGCGGTCCCCGGCGGCGTCGCACGCCGGCCGAATGCGGCGTGCTCCGGGGTCGAGGGCCGGGGCACCGGCGCCGACGCGTCGCCCGTGGCGGCAGCACTGCGGGCGGTGGTCATCGGCGGCACACGACGATGGTAGGCGTTGCGTCGCGGGCGCCGGATGTCCGTAGGCTCAGCTGGCATGGACGAGAGCGACACCGGGACGGACGCCGGCAGGGCGAACGCGACGATGTCGGCGCCGACGCCTCCGGCGCGCCGCGCGGCGGGTCGCCTGATCGCGATGCGGCGACCGGGGGCGGAGACGGCGGGCGCCTGGTGCTGGCGGCGACGCCGCTGGGGGAGACCGCTGACGCCTCACCGCGCCTGCGCGCGGCGCTCGCGGACGCGGACGTGGTGGCGGCCGAGGACACGCGGCGTACGCGGGCGCTCGCCGCAGCGCTGGGGGTGGCCATCGGCGGGCGGGTGGTCAGCTTCTACGACCAGGTCGAGTCGGCCCGGATACCCGCGCTGGTGGAGGCGATCGCCGCCGGGGAGACGGTGCTGTTGGTGACCGACGCGGGGATGCCGTCGGTGAGCGACCCGGGCTACAGCGTGGTCGACGCGACCATCACCGCGGGCCACCGGGTGACCTGCCTTCCGGGACCGTCCGCGGTGACGACGGCCCTCGCTCTGTCCGGCCTGCCCGTGGACAGGTTCTGCTTCGACGGGTTCGCGCCGCGCAAGCAGGGGAAGCGCCGCGAGTTCCTCACGACGCTGCGCGACGAACCGCGCGCGAGCGTGTTCTTTGAGTCGCCCCACCGGCTCGCCGCGTGCCTCGAGGACGCGGTCGCTGTGCTCGGCCCCGACCGGCGCGCCGCGGTGTGCCGGGAGATGACGAAGACCTACGAGGAGGTGCGCCGCGGCACGCTCGGCGAGCTGGCAGCGTGGGCCGCAGAGGGGGTGCGTGGCGAGATCTCCGTCGTACTCGCCGGCGCGGCGCCCCGCCGACGCTCGGCGGCGGAGCTGGTGGGGGAGGTGGAACTCCGCGTGGACGGCGGAGCTCGGCTCAAGGACGCCTGCGCGCAGGTGGGCGAGGAGCACGGGGTGTCGAAAAGGCAGCTCTACCAGGCGGTCCTCACCGCGCGGGGATGACGGGATGCGCATCGCCGGTGATGCATGACGGCACGAGGCCGACGATGCTCGCCGCCTTGTCCAGGCACTCCTGCCATTCCGACTCGGGGTCCGAGTCCGCGGTGATCCCCCCGCCGACGCCCAGCACCGCCTCCCCGTCGGGGCGGAACTCGACCGTGCGGATGGCCACGTTGAGTTCGAGGCCGGCGGCCGGAGAGAGCATGCCGACCGTGCCGCAGTAAACGCCGCGGGGCCGGTTCTCCCACCCGTCGAGGAGGTCGCGTGCCCGGGCCTTGGGCGTTCCGGTGACCGACGCCGGGGGGAACGCCGCGGCGATCAGGTCGGCGTCGGCCGTTCCCGGCCGGAGCGTCGCGGCCACTGTGGAGACCAGGTGCCACACGCCGGGCGCCCGCTGCACCTCCAACAGGCGTCGGGCGCGCACCGAGCCGGTGGCGGCGACGCGGCCGAGGTCGTTGCGCACCAGGTCGACGATCATGATGTTCTCGGCCACGTCCTTGACGGATCGGCGGAGCGCGCCCGGCGGTGCGGTCAGCGGGGCGGTCCCCTTGATGGGGCTCGACTCGACCCGGTCCCCGCTGCGGCTGAGGAAGGTCTCGGGCGACAGTGAGGCGACCGCGCCGCCGGGGCCGTCGATGTATGCGGCGCGCAGGGGCGTGGTGGCGGCCGTGGCGTCGGCGAAGAACCCCAACGGCGACCCCGCGAAGCGCCCCGTGAAGGCGGTGCACACGCACGCCTGGTAGATCTCCCCGGCCGCGATGGCCTCGAGGCACGCGGTGACGTTGCGGCGATGCCGCGTCTCGTCGGGGCGGTGCCAGTCCACGGACCAGTCCGGCCCCGGGGCACCACCGTCGTCGGTGTGCGCGGTGAGCGCGGCGATGTCGCTCGGGCAACGCGCATCGGTCAGCGACTCCCACCACCAGCATCCGCCGGTGTCGAGTACGAGCACGCTGTCCGTCCAGGCCCCGGCGGCGGGGGGAAGCCCGGTGTGGCGGGTGGTCGCGCGAGCGCCGTCGGGGTAGGACAGGTAACCGATCCAGCCGCCACCGATCGCGGGGCGACCCGCTGCGGGGGCATCTCCCGCTGACGCAGTGGGCCGGTGCGCGGCGACGCCGAATGCGTTTCGGGGTTCGACAGGGAGTGCCCGGCACTCGGCTGCGATCACTGCCGCGGCCCCGAACCACCGGCCGGTCAGCGCGGCGGGTCCCGCAGTGGCGCGGCGGACGGCCCGTGCGCCGAGGCCCCGGAGCACCGCGGACACGGACGCTCCGGGGCCCAGGCACTGTTGCAGCATCGCATCAGGGTGTCACGGCCACTGTCCGGGTGCGAACGGGCCACGACCGGGCCCGCCGCTGTCACGCGCCGGGAAGCGGGACGCGGCCCGGGATTCGGCGGCCGCCGGCGGTGATGGTCGCGGTTTCCGCGGCGTCCGTACCGGCGCACCAGCCGACGGGGTCGACCTTTCCCGCGTGCGTGGGGCGTGAATGCGGGAACAAGCGCTGGGCCTCCTTGCGCACAGCGTCATCCTGAGCGCGCAGAACGGGGACGAGGGCCCCGTCGCACACGCCTGCGTCGGCGGCCGCGTCCCGGGTCGCCTGCCGGTGCGATTCGGCCAACCGCTGCCCGATCCGCGTGGCGAATCCGACGAGGAACGACCGACGGAATGCGGCGGTGCGCCCGGGCCCGACGGCGCCCGGGGACCGGGCCTGCATGGCACGCGTGCACTGCACCAGCAGCGACGTGTAGAGCAGTTCCACCTGTTCCAGTGCGTCCTCGGTGCCGATCACGGTCGCGATGGCCAGCCGCTTGGACCAGACGGTCCGCACCGTGTTCACCCGGCCGATGACGGAGAGCAGCGTCACCTTTTCACGCAGGTACGGGTTGTTCAGATGGATCCGCCGTGCGGACACGGCGAACCCGTCCGCGTCAGCGTCCGTGTCGCGGTGGAGCAGCGCGGTGTCGACCGCATGCCGGGTGATCAATTCCTGGGCCTTCGCCGTCAGTGCCTCGGCCTCGTGCGGGAAGTCGGTGGATTCCGCCTTGGCGAGCAGGCCCCGGATGCGGGCGGGCACCTTGGGATCGACCGCGCGCGGCCCGGAGTCCGCCGCCGGAGTGCCTCCTGCGGGGCCGGCCGACGCGGCGTGCGGGCTCCACAGCGAGGGCGGCGGGCACAGGTGCGGCCAGTCCGGCAGCGATTCCCACAGCAGTACGAGCCCGCCGGCGGAGAAACGGTCCGCGGCGGACCCGATGCCGGGCAGCGATGGATGGCCGGCGCCGCCTCCCGGCCGTTCCCTGCTGCCGCACCCCGGTCGGCCGTGCTCTGCGGCCGACCCCGCGTACCGGCGCGCCGCGGCGTCCGCCGTGGGCTCGGCGAGCGCCATCGCGCGGATCTGATCCGACCACGCCGGGGGAGCCCAGGCCAGCGGGGTGACCCGATAGGCATGGGCGAGGAGCAACGACGCGATCAGCCCGGCCTTGACGTCGGAGAAGTGCCGGCCGGTGACGTGCAGGACGTCCTGCGGCTGCCAGCCCCGCTCGTAGACGTCGGTGAGGGCGCCCAGCACGAGCGCGGCCGAGTGCCGCGCGGAACCGTCGGCCACGCAGCCGTGATCCCCGCAGCCGTATCCCTCGCAGCACAGGTCTTCGGTGTAGCCCCTGTCATAGTGATCCCCCCCGTGCGGGCCCGTGCGGCGCCCGTGGCGATCGCGGTGCGCCGTGCTGGAAGCGGGCCCGGTAGCGGCTCGGTACATGATCGTGCTCCCCCTCGTGCTCGATGTGCGCGTGCCTGTGTGCGGCCGATGCGGCGGATCCCCACGGCGGTCTCCCACTGCCGTCACCCGCGCGGATCCGCACCGGGATCCGCACGGGTGACCGGAAACCGTCATCCATACATGTGTTCTATCGATCGCACGTTCGCAATCATGCATGAACCCACCGACAAGTTCTGCGCCCCGCACGCAATAAGCTGTGCGCATGTCTTCCTCTGTGCTCACCGCCGTCGCGTGGCCCTACGCCAACGGGCCGCGTCACATCGGCCACGTGTCCGGCTTCGGGGTGCCCTCCGACGTCTTCTCGCGCTATCAGCGGATGATCGGGAACCGCGTTCTGATGGTCTCGGGCACGGACGAGCACGGCACGCCGATCCTGGTGCAGGCGGACGCGGAGGGCATCGCACCGATGGACCTGGCGGACCGCTACAACCGCGTCATCGTGGACGACCTGCAGGGCCTCGGCCTGAGCTACGATCTGTTCACCCGCACCACCACGCGCAACCATTACGCGGTGGTGCAGGAGCTGTTCCGCACGCTGCACAAGAACGGCTACCTGGTGCCGAAGACCACCACGGGCGCGATCAGCCCGTCCACCGGCCGCACGCTTCCGGACAGGTTCGTCGAGGGCACGTGCCCCATCTGCGGGTACGACGGTGCCCGCGGCGACCAGTGCGACAACTGCGGAAATCAGCTCGACCCCGCAGACCTGATCAACCCGCGCAGCAAGATCAACGGGGAGACACCGAAGTTCGTCGAGTCCGAGCACTGGTTCCTCGATCTGCCCGCGCTGGCGGACTCGCTGGGCGACTGGCTCAAGGGCCGGACCGGGTGGCGGCCGAACGTGCTGCGCTTCAGCCTCAACCTCATCGACGACATGCGCCCGCGCGCGATGAGCCGCGATATCGACTGGGGCATCCCCATCCCGCTCGAGGGGTGGCAGGACCGCGGAGACAAGAAGCTCTACGTCTGGTTCGATGCCGTCATCGGATACCTGTCCGCGTCGATGGAATGGGCCGCGCGCACCGGGGATCCCGAGGCGTGGCGCGAGTGGTGGACGGACCCGAATGCCGTCAGCAATTACTTCATGGGCAAGGACAACATCACCTTCCACTCGCAGATCTGGCCGTCGGAGCTGCTGGGCTACCGGGGCGACGGCGCCAACGGCGGCGAGCCCGGTCCGCTCGGCGCGCTGAACCTGCCCACCGAGGTGGTGTCCTCGGAGTTCCTCACGATGAGCGGATCGAAGTTCTCGACCTCCCGCGGCACGGTCATCTACGTGCGGGACTTCTTGCGCGAGTTCGGCCCCGACGCGTTGCGTTACTTCATCTCCGTGGCCGGCCCGGAGACGCAGGACACGGACTTCACCTGGGAGGAGTTCGTCCGCCGGACCAACTTCGAGCTGGCCAACGAGTGGGGCAACCTGGTCAACCGGTCGGTGTCCATGGCGTTCAAGAATTTCGGCGCCGTTCCGCGGCCCGGCACGGTGACCGACGCCGACGCGGAGCTGCTGCGGACCGCGCACGCGGCGTTCGACACCGTCGGAGCAGACCTGGCGCGCAGCAGGTTCCGCTCGGCGGCGTCCGAGGCGATGCGCGTGGTGTCGGCCGCCAACAAGTACATCTCCGACACCGAACCGTGGAAGCTGGCCAAGGACCCGGCGCAGGCCGACAGGCTCGCCACCGTGCTGCACACCTCGCTGCAGGTGGTCTCCGATGCCAACGCGCTGCTCACGCCGTTCCTCCCGCACTCGGCGCAGTCCGTGCACGAGCTGCTCGGCGGCAGCGGCGTGTGGGCGGCGCAGCCGGAGGTCCGCGAGGTCGACGATCTTGTCTCGCCGTCCCTGCCGGAGGGGCCGGTAGGCGCCGGTCTGCCCGCGGAGGGGCGCAGCTACCCCGTGCTCATGGGCGATTACGCCGCCGAGCAGGCGGCGTGGCGGCGCACCGAGGTGCAGCCGGGCACGCCGCTGTCCAAGCCCGCCCCGCTGTTCCGCAAGCTGGCGCCGGAACTGGGGGAGACCGGCCCGGAGTGGGCCCCGGTGGACAAGTGAAGCGCGAGCGCCCGGCGCCGCCGGTACCGGAACCGGCCGGCGACTTGATCGACGCGCACACGCACTTGGACGCGTGCGGCGTGCACGACGAGGCCTCGCTGGCCGCGGTGCTCGACCGCGCCGGCCGGGCGGGGGTGGGGCGCGTCGTGACCATCGCCGACGACCTCGAGGCGGCGCGTTTCGCGGTGCGCGCGGCGCACTGGGACGAACGCGTCCACGCCGCGGTGGCGCTGCATCCCACCCGTGCGAACGCGTTGGACGACGCGGCGCGTGCGGAGCTGGAGGCGCTGGCCGCAGACGACCGGGTGGTGGCGGTCGGCGAAACCGGGCTGGACTGGTACTGGCCCGGGAAGATGGACGGGTGCGCCGAGCGTGGAGACCAGCTCGAGGCCTTCGCATGGCACATTGACCTCGCCAAGCGCACCGGCCTGCCGCTGATGATCCACAACCGCGAGGCCGACGACGACGTGCTGGCCGTGCTGGCATCCGAGGGAGCGCCGGACACGGTGATCTTCCACTGCTTCTCGTCGGGCCCGGAGACCGCGCGCCGGTGTGTGGACGCCGGTTACGTGCTGAGTTTCTCGGGGACGGTGAGCTTCCGCAACGCCAAGGAGCTGCATGCCGCGGCGGCGATCCCGCCGGATGACGGTTTCCTGCTCGAGACCGACGCGCCGTTCCTCACTCCGCACCCGTACCGCGGGGCGCCCAACGAGCCGTACTGCCTGCCGTACACCGCCCGCGCGCTGGCTCATCTGCGCGGCGTGGCCGCGGAAGAGGTCGCCGCGTGCGCGACGGCCAACGCCGAGCGCGTGTACGGCATCGGCGGCCGCGACCTGCACCTGTAGTTCCGGTCGAGGGTTCCGGCTCCGGGCCTGCAGTGCGACACGCCCGCGCAGCGGGACGGTGTGATACTTCACAACCGCGTCGTTTCTCCTGTGTGCAGGGCTGTCGTGCGGGGTCGGCGCCCGAATGCGGTGGCGGTGGATTGCAGTACCGATACCCGTTCGTTACCGTCCTGTGATCGTGATAGCCGGGATGGGGAAGTCCCGGGCGCCACGGCGGGGCTTGCGCCCGCACGCCGAAGACCGACGGTCCGCTGGGATGCGGCCATCCGGTGGTGCCCGACCCCTGCCCGGAACTGCCACCACAGGAAACCGATGTCAGCGTTCGCCCGGATCAATCGCGCCCCGTCCCTCCTTCTGCGTGCCGTGCTGGGGGCGCTGCTGCTGACTCTCGTGGCCGGGGGCGCTGCGGTGGCGGCGATGCTCAAGACGGTCACACTCGACGTCGACGGCCAGCAGATCCAGGTGCGGACCATGGCCTCGTCGGTGCAGGGCGTCATCGAGGACGCCGGATACACCGTGGGGGGCCGCGACGTGGTGGCCCCGGCGACGGGCGAGGACGTCGCCTCGGGCGACACGATCGTGCTGCGCAACGCCAAGCCGCTGACGATCACCGTCGACGGTGCACAGCGCGAGGTCTGGACCACCGCCAGCACGGTCTCGGAGGCGCTGGCCCAGTTCGACGCCGCGACCGCCGGCGCCAAGGTGTCCGCGTCGCGCTCGCACCGGTTGCCCCTGGACGGTATGGCGCTCGAGGTCACCACGCCCAAGCGGGTGACGCTGGCCGACGGCGGCCAGACCATCGAGGTGCACAGCGCCGACGCGACCGTGGGCGACATGCTGGCCGCCCTCGGCACCCCGCTGGACACCGACGATGTCGTGGAGCCGGCCGCGTCGACCCCGGTGACCGA
The DNA here is from genome assembly GCF_014126825.1 of Tomitella gaofuii. NCBI lineage: Bacteria > Bacillati > Actinomycetota > Actinomycetes > Mycobacteriales > Tomitella > Tomitella gaofuii. The sequence continues at coordinate 1,684,790 of NZ_CP059900.1, forward strand.
GGGGATGACCGTGACGGTCAAACGCATCGCCGTCGAGACCGAGACGGTCACCGAGTCCTTCGAACCGCCGGCGGTGAAGACCGACGACGAGGGGCTCGCCAAGGGCAAGACCGAGGTGACCGCCCCCGGCGAGCCCGGCAGCCGCGAGGTCACCTACCGGGTGACGACGGTCGACGGCAAGGAGACCGAGCGCGTCAAGCTGGATGAGAAGGTGCTCGATCCGGGCGTCCCGGCCGAGGTCCGTGTCGGTACCAAGTCGGTGCCGTCGGTGCCGCACGGCGGCGTGTGGGATGCGCTGGCGCAGTGCGAGGCCACCGGCAACTGGTCGATCAACTCCGGAAACGGCTTCTACGGTGGGCTGCAGTTCACTCAGCAGACGTGGCAGGCCTTCGGCGGCGGACAGTACGCCGCGCGGGCGGACCTGGCGACGCGCGAGCAGCAGATCGCCGTCGCGAAGAAGGTGCAGGCCGCGCAGGGGTGGGGTGCCTGGCCGCTGTGCAGCAGCAAGATCGGTGCACGCTAGATTCTGAGGATGCCCGACACTTCTGACGATGGCGGCGCGGCCACGGGCCGCGCCGCCCTTCTCGGCCCCGCCGAGGTCCGTGTGCTCGCCGAACGGCTGGGCGTCCGGCCGACCAAGACGCTCGGCCAGAACTTCGTGCACGACGCGAACACCGTGCGGCGGATCGTGGAGAAGGCCGACGTGCGGGCGGACGACACGGTGCTCGAGGTGGGGCCCGGGCTCGGGTCGCTCACGCTGGCGCTGCTCGACGCGGCCGCCGCGGTGGTGGCCGTCGAGATCGATCCGGTGCTGGCGCGGCAGTTGCCGGCCACGGCGGCCGAGAGGGCGCCGCACGCGGCCGACCGTCTCACCGTCGTGGAGGCCGACGCGCTGCGGGTGCGCCGCGAGGACCTGCCCGCCGCGCCGACGGTGCTCGTCGCGAACCTCCCCTACAACGTCGCCGTCCCGGTGCTGCTGCATCTGCTCGCGGAGGTCCCGTCGTTGCGCGGTGCGCTCGTGATGGTGCAGGAGGAGGTCGCCGACCGGCTCGCGGCCGGTCCGGGCAGCCGCACGTACGGGGTGCCCAGCGTGAAGGCGGGGTTCTTCGGGACCGTCCGGCGAGCCGGCTCGGTGGGCAGGGCGGTGTTCTGGCCGGTCCCCAAAGTGGAGTCGGGTCTGGTGCGCATCGACCGGTACGCCGCCGCCCCGTGGCCGACCGACGAGACGCATCGGCGCGTGGTCTTCGAGGTGGTCGACGCGGCGTTCGCGCAGCGCCGCAAGACCTGCGCGCCGCGCTGGCCGGCTGGGCGGGCGGGGCGGCCGAGGCCGAGCGACGCCTGCGGGCGGCGGGGATCGACCCGTCCGCCCGGGGGGAACGGATCGACACGGCCGGATTCGTGCGACTGGCCGCGGCCGGGGCGCCGCGCGCCCCGGAGCCCGGCGGGACGCTCGACTAGGCTGTGGGCCGTGCTGACAGTCGTTCACGAACCCGTGGTGGTGCAGGTGCCGGCCAAGGTCAACCTGCATCTGGGCGTGGGGGGCCTGCGTGCCGACGGCTATCACGAGTTGACCACCGTCTTCCAGGCGCTGTCGCTGCATGACACCGTCAGCGTCGTCCCTGCGCACGGCCTGGAGGTGCGCGTGCGGGGCGAGGGCGCCCGGTTCGTCCCCACCGACCGCCGCAACCTGGTGTGGCGTGCCGCGGAGGCGATCGCCGCGTACGCCGGCCGCGAGCCGAAGGCCCGGATCACGGTGGACAAGGGGATCCCCGTCGCGGGGGGCATGGCGGGCGGCAGCGCGGACGCCGCCGGCACGCTGGTGGCGCTCGACGCGATGTGGGGGCTCGACCTGCCGCGCGACGAACTGCGGCGGATCGCGGCCGGGTTGGGCAGCGACGTCCCCTTCATCCTGTTCGGCGGCACGGCGCTCGGCACGGGGCGCGGGGAGGACCTGACGACGGTGCTCACGCGCAACGACTGCCACTGGGTCCTGGCCTTCGCCAAGGGCGGGCTGCGCACACCCGACGTCTTCGCCGAGCTCGACCGGCTGCGTGCCAAAGGCGATTCGGACGCTTCCGGGGACGAGGTGTCCGGCGGACGGCGGTCCGGGCCGCGGCGGCTCGGCTCCGCCGACGACCTCCTGCAGGCTCTGGCCGCGGGGGACGTGCACAGGCTCGGCCCCGTCCTGGGCAACGATCTGCAGGCGGCGGCGCTGTCGCTGCGGCCGGACCTGCGGCGCACGCTCGCGGCCGGGGAACGGGCCGGGGCGCTGCGCGGCATCGTCTCCGGTTCGGGTCCCACGTGCGCGTTCCTGTGCGCGGACGAGGACGCCGCCCTGGCGGTGAGCCTGGAGCTCGCCGGCGAGGGCGTGTGCCGCACCGTGCGCGTCGCATCCGGGCCGGTGGCGGGCGCGCGCGTGCTCAGCGACGACCACAACGACTACGACGACCCCGAGGATCTTGCCTGATGGCCCACCGAGTCCTGGTCAACCTCGAATCCGTGTCGAAGAGCTTCGGCATCACATCCCTCCTCGACGACGTGTCGGCCGGGGTGCACGAGGGCGACCGCATCGGGGTCGTCGGGCTCAACGGGGGCGGCAAGACGACGCTGCTGGAGGTGCTCACCGGGCTGGAGCCGCCGGACGCGGGCCGCGTCAGCCGCGCGGGCGACCTGCGCCTCGCGGTGGTGACCCAGCGGGGCGACCTGCCGCCGGGGGCGACGGTGGGCGAGGTGGTGTTCGGTCCGCTGGGCCTGGCGGAACACGAGTGGGCGTCGGATCGCCGCATCCGCGACATCCTGCACGGCATCGGGTTCGGCGCGGAACTGGGCGGCGCCACCGCGAGCGGTGCGGATCCGGAGGGCAGGCGTCTGCACACCCCGGTCGACGAACTCTCCGGCGGCGAGCGGCGACGGGTGGCGCTGGCCGCGGCGCTCGTCCAGGACCTCGACCTGCTCGTCCTGGACGAGCCGACCAACCACCTGGACGTGGAGGGCGTGCGCTGGCTGGCCGAGCACCTTCTGTCGCGGAGGAGCGCCCTGGTGGTGGTCACGCACGACCGCTGGTTCCTCGACACCGTCGCCACGCGCACCTGGGAGGTCGTCGGTGGAAAAGTCGAGGGCTACGAGGGCGGCTACAACGATTGGGTCTTCGCACGCGCCGAGCGGGCACGCCAGGCCGACGCAGCAGAGGAACGCCGGCGCAACCTGGCACGCAAGGAACTCGCGTGGCTGCGCGCCGGGGCGCGCCGGCCCGCACGTCCAAGCCGCGCTATCGGGTGGAGGCGGCCGAGGCGCTCATCGCCGACGTGCCGCCGCCGCGCGACTCCATCGCGCTGAGCTCGTTCGCGCGCCGGCGCCTCGGCAAAGTGGTGATCGAGCTCGAGGACGCCGAACTGCGCGCCCCGGCGGCGGGGCGCGGGGGAACAGGGCCGCGTGCTGGCGCGCGACCTCACCTGGAGGCTGGCGCCCGGCGAGCGCGTGGGACTGGTCGGGGTCAACGGTTCGGGCAAGACGACGCTGCTGCGGACCCTCGGCGGCGAATGGCCCCTGGCGTCGGGCACGAGGATCCAGGGAAAGACGGTGCGGATCGGCTGGCTGCGTCAGGAACTCGATGACCTGCCCACCGACATGCGCCTGCTCGAGGCCGTCGAGGACGTGGCACGCGTCGTCCAGCTGGGCGACCGCGAGTTGTCGGCGTCCCAGCTGGCCGAACGGCTCGGTTTCAGCCCCGCTCGGCAGCGCACTCCGGTGGGCGACCTGTCCGGCGGCGAGCGGCGCCGACTCCAGCTCACCCGCGTGCTCATGGGCGAGCCGAACGTGCTGCTGCTCGACGAGCCGACCAACGACCTCGACATCGACACGCTGCAGCAGCTCGAGGACCTGCTCGACGGTTGGGCCGGAACGATGGTCGTGATCAGCCACGACCGCTACCTCATCGAGCGGATCTGCGATTCGGTGTGGGCGCTGTTCGGCGACGGCCGGCTCACCCACCTGCCGCGGGGCATCGCGCAGTACCTGGAGCGGCGCGAGGAACTCGCCGCGCAGACGGGGTCCACCGCTGGAAACGCGGGCACGGCGCCGGACCGGGCGCCGCAGGACGGCGCCGGGACCGCCGACGCGGGACCGTCCGCGGCCGAGCACCGCTCGATGACCAAGGAGCTCGGCAGGCTCGAACGTTCGGTGGCCAAGCTGGATACGCGGATCGCCGCTCTGCACGCCCGGCTGGCGGAGGCCGCCACCGACCCCGACCGGCTCATCGAGCTCAACGCCGACCTGGCGCAGGCGGTCGGGGAGAAGGACGCGGCGGAGGAGCGGTGGATGGAGATCGCCGCCGAGATCGGGTGAGCGGCCGTGCCCGACGAGCACAGCGTGACGCTGAGACGTGCATCACTCACGCGGGTCCCTCGTGCTCCGCTCACACGTCCCGGGCTTAGGGTGCGGGATACGACTTTCTGAGGGGAGCTGCGTTGAGTTCATATGTGGAGAGCACCATCGACGGCACGGTCGGACAGATCGTCCTCAATCGGCCGTCCGCCCTGAACGCCCTGGACACCCCCATGATCCGCGAGCTCTACGCGGTGCTGGTGGGGTGGAAGGACGACGACGCGGTGCAGACCGTGCTCGTGCGCAGCGCCTCGGACAAGGCGTTTTGCGCGGGCGGCGACATCCGCTCGGTGCGCGAGTCGGTCCTGGCCGACATGAACGGCGAGGTCTACGGGTTCTTCTCGGAGGAGTACCGGCTCAACCAGCTCATCGCCGACTACCCCAAGCCGTACGTGTCGCTGATCGACGGCGTCAACATGGGCGGGGGCCTCGGCATCTCCGTGCACGGGGCTGTCCGGGTGGTCACCGAGCGCGCGATGTTCGCGATGCCGGAAACCGCCATCGGATTCATTCCGGACGTGGGCGCCAGCTGGTTCCTGCCCCGTATCCCCGGGGCCGCGGGACTGTACGCGGGCCTGACCGGCGCCCGCCTGAACGCCGGAGACGCCCTGGAGCTCGGCCTCGCGACGCATTTCGTACCCTCCGCGGGGCTCGACGCCTTCGCGAAGTCCGTCGTCGCCGAAGGGCTGGAGGCGGCTCTCGGGAAGCTCGACGCCACGCAGGCCCCGGAGTCCGCCATCGCAGCGGTGCGCCCGGCCATCGACGAGGCGTTCGCCGGATACGACCTGGCCGTCATCTCCCAGCGGGTGGCCCAGGGCGATGAGCCGTGGCGGGTCGCTGCGCGTGAGGCGCTGGCCTCGGCGTCGCCGTGGTCGCTGTCGGTGAGCACCGAGCTGCTGCGCCGCGGCGGCGAGTCCGCGACGCTGGAGGAGTGCCTGGGCCGCGAGCTGCGCGCCGCGGTGAAGATGACCGCCTGCCCGGACTTCGCCGAGGGAGTGCGCGCGGTGCTGGTGGACAAGGACCGGAACCCGGCCTGGACCCCGGCTGCGATCGCGGAGGTGTCGACAGACGCGGTGAACGAGGTCTTCGACTCGCCGATCTGATCGGGTTCTCTCCGGCGGGTCGTGCCGATCCGTTGCCTCTTACGTGCCGGGGGCGGCCACGTCGCCGCACCCGCACGGGGGCACGATCTCCCCGCACTCGACGACCAGCGCGTGGCGCACTCGATCGAGTGCGGTGCAGCCCGCATCGGTGCACTCCATGACCACATCACGGTGGACGATCAGCGTGCCGTGGCAATGATCCAGGTCAGCGGCGCACAGTGGGCATGCCTTCTCGCTCGCCGCGCCGTCGTCGCGGGCCATGCGATCACGCTCCCTTCGAGGTGCGCGGCTTGCTGTTCGCGGTCTTCTTCTTCGACGCTGCTGTGCGGCCTGTGGAGGTGGTGGCGCTCTTCTTCGCAGCGGCCGGCTTCTTGCGGGTGCCCGACTTTTTCGGGCTGGACTTGTTCGTGCCGGACTTCGAGCCCGACCCGGAGTCGTCGACGCTGGCGCTGAGGGCGCGAAGGAGGTCGGACACGTCCTCGTCCTCTCCGCTGCCTTTGCCCTTTCCCGATCGGCTCCGATGGCGTGCGCCGTCGGACGCGTGTGTCCGGTTGTCGGTCAGCTTCTCTTCGACGAGTGCGGCGACCGCGTCCCGGTACCGGTCGTGATAGGCCGCCGGGTCGAAGACGTCGTCGGCCATGTGGTCGACCAAGGTCATGGCCATCGACATCTCTTCACCGCCTGCCTGCGGGTGCTCTTCGTGAAGAAAGGGGAAGGTCGGGGTGCGGACCTCGTCCGCCCAGTGCATCGTGCTGAGCATGATCACGTCGGACGCCACCCGCAGCACGGCCATCGCCTCACGGTTGCGCAGGGTGATCCGCACGATGGCGACACGGTCGGACTTGTGGAGCACGTCGCGCAGCAGCAAATAGGGCCGGACGGCGGATTTCTGCGGCTCGAGATAGTAGGTCTTGTCGTAGTAGATGGGGTCGATGGACTCGAGCGGGACGAACTCGACCACCTGCGCCGAGCGTGAAGACTGCGGCTCGGCGCCCGCGAGTTCTTCGGGCGTGATGACGACGAGTTCGCCGCCCTCAGTCTGATACCCCTTGGCGATCTCCGAGTACGGAACCTCCTCGCCGTCCTCGGAGCACACGCGCTGATACCGGATCTGCCCGCCGTCCTGCGCGTGCACCTGCCGGAATCTGACGCTGTTGTTCTCCGTGGCCGCATACAGTCGGATAGGGATGCTGACCAGACCGAACTCGACCTGCCCGTTCCAGATCGATCTCATGGGGACCACCTCCCGTGGCGGCGCCGCACTCGGCGGCGCCGGGCGTCGACGCCGAACGTACTCGCACAGTTGCGCATACGCGTGACCATCACAGATCGACGGGCGACTTGTCGCTGCGCAGGCTGCGCCACGACGGGTGCCGGAAGCGCCCTGCCTCGGTGCGGCCGGAATGGCGGATCTCGCCGACGAGCCGCGGAGTGACCCATAAAGGGTCGGGGGCGTCGGAGCGGGGTACCGCATCATTGAACGGACTGGTCTTGCGGCGGATCCGGTGCATCGAGGCGGTCAGTCGCACGAGCTCGTGCTCGTCGAAGCCGGTGCCCACTTTGCCGGCGTAGCGCAGCCGCCCGCCGCCGTCGGGTTCGCCCAACAGCAGCGCGCCGAATGTCTCCGCCCGCGAGCCGCTTCCGCGGGTGTAACCGCCGATCACCAGCTCGTCACTGGCGAAGTGCTTGTGCTTGATCCACGCGTCGGAGCGCCTGCCGTCGGCATACCGGGAACCGAGCCGCTTGGCGATGATGCCCTCCAGGCCGTCGTCGCTGCTGCGGCGCATCGCTTCACGAGGTCCGCAGTCATACGGTGCGGGTACCTCGGCGGTGTGCAGCAGCGGGGCGAGGGCGTCGAGGACCTTGCGGCGATTGCGGTAGGCGACGCGCAGCAGCGATCGCCCGTCGAGGTGGAGGATGTCGAACACGTAGAGCCGCAGTTCGGTGGCCGCGGTGCGGCGCTGCAAGCGCGCGAAGTCGGGGATGCCGCGCGCGCCGGGCGCCACCAGTTCGGCGTCGAGTACGGCGTCGTGACCGTCGAGATCCTCGGCCAGGGCGGCGAACCGGCCGAGCTCGTCGGTCACGTCGCGACCGTTGCGGCTGTGCAATCGCACCGCTGCGTCGCGGACCTCGATGATCACGCGGTGCCCGTCCCACTTGCCCTCGAACGCCCACTCATCCGGATCGAGTCCGATGATGTCGCCGGGCGTCGCGAGCATGGGCCGGAGTCCGCGCGGGAACGGCGCCCGCGATCCCCGGCGGGTCGCGGTGGTCTGCCCGGCGCCGTCGCCGGATGGCTTACCGGTGGAGGGTCGGTCACCGGAGCCGTGCGTGCCGGGCGGCCGGATTTCCGGTTGATCCTGCATCAGGTGCACCAGCCAATGGGTGCCGGACGCGTGACCGCCGTCAGCACCGTCACCGCCGGACTTCGTCCCGCGTCGGCCCCTGCGTCGGCCGACCCCGGGCGTGTGGATGAGGGCGTACCGTCCGCGCAGGCGTTCACCGTGCAGGTCCACGACCACCTCGTCGTCGCGCCACTTCACCGTCGAATAGGGGCCCGAGTCCCAGATCTCGACCCGGCCCCCGCCGTACTGGTCCTGCGGGATCTCGCCCTCGAACGAGGCGTACTCGAGGGGATGGTCCTCGGTGTGCACCGCGAGGCGGTCCTGGCCGGTGCTAACGGGGAGGTTCTGCGGGACCGCCCACGACACGAGCACGCCGTCGCGTTCCAGCCGGAAGTCCCAGTGCAGCGTGCTGGCGTGGTGTTCCTGGATGACGAATCCGGCTCCGCCGTCCGCGCCGCGCGAGTCCGTTTCCGGCAGCGGCTCGGGGGTGCGTCCCGAATGCCGGCGCGCGCGGTATTCGCCCAACCGGCCGGTACCGCCACGGGTTCCGTACGCGTGGCCCGTGCCCCGGCTACGGTCCGGGCCAGAGCCCTTCACCAGGTCGGCCAACAGGTCGCCGTGCTCGTCCACGCGGCGCAGCACCTCGTCGAAGGTGAGCTGGCGGAGTGCCGGCCCCTCGATCTCCTCCCAGGTGCGCGGCGCGGCGACCGTGGGGCGGGCCCGCCCGCGCAGCGAATACGGCGCGACGGTGGTCTTGGCGCCGTTGTTCTGGCTCCAGTCGATGAACACCTTTCCGCGGCGCTCCGACTTCCGCATCGTCGTGGTGACGGTGCGAGGGTGGCGCCCGGCGACCTCATCGGCGACCCGTCGGGCGACGTCCACCGCGTCATCCGAGGTCACCGGGCGGTCCAGGGCCACGTACAGGTGGATGCCCTTGCTTCCCGACGTGACGGGGTGGCAGGTGAGTCCGTTCGATTCGGTGAGGTCGCGTATCGCCGTCGCCACCCGCGCACAGTCGGTGAGGCCGGTCTGTTCTCCGGGGTCGAGGTCGAACACCAGGCGGTCGGCGAGGAACGCGCCGGGGGAGTCCGGTGCATCCGAACCGGGGTCGGGACGGTCGTGTCGCCACTGAGGGACGTGCAGCTCCAGCGCCGCCTGCTGGCCGAGCCACGTCAGGGTCGCCTCGGAATCGGCCATCGGATAGGTGGTCCGGTGCGTGCGGTGGACCAGAGTGCAGTGGTCGATCCAGTCGGGCGCGGAGGACGGCAGCTGCTTTTCGAAGAACGACTCCTCGGCTACGCCGCGCGGCCAGCGCTTGCGGGTGACCGGCCGTTCACACAGGAGGGGCAGAATCACGGGTGCGATCTCGCGGTAGTAGCCGACGACGTCCGACTTCGTCACCGCGCCGGACCGCCCCCGCGCCGGGTAGAACTCACGGTCGGGGTGGGTGATCGCCACGCTGCGGCCGCCTACGGTGACCATGACTGAGGGTAGCCGGGATCCGCGCCCGCAAACCCGACGATCGCCGACGGCAGCGTTGGGGTCGCCGGCCGCAGTGCTTCAGTCGCTCGCCGCGGCGTTTCAGTCGCTCGCCGCTGTGTTTCAGTCGCTGGCAGCAACGAGAGGCCGCAGCGTGAGCTCCGGGTTCTCCTTCTCGATGTACTGCAACCGCCACTTGTCGCTGAACAGCGCGAGGATGGCGCCGTCGGAACGGGTGAATACCTCGACGCCGCGCTGGCGGTCCAGTCCGGGCGCGGATTCCTTGTCGGTCTCGCGCGCGACGGTGTAGCCGAGATTGTTCACGACGGTCTCCACGCCGAACTCGGCCTGCATCCGCGCGGTGACCACCTCGAACTGCATCGGGCCGACGGCGGCCATCACCGGGGAGGCATCGCCACGGGCGTCGTTGCGCAGCACCTGGACCACGCCCTCGGTGTCGAGCTGGTCGATTGCCTTGCGGAATTGCTTGTACTTGCCGGCGCTGCGGGCGCTGATCATCGCGAAGTGTTCGGGCGCGAACGACGGGATGGGCGCGAACTCGACGCGCGGATCGCTGTAGAGGGTGTGCCCGGGGGCGAGCGCGTTGGCATTGACGAGGCCCACGATGTCGCCCGGGTAGGCGTCTTCGACGGTATTGCGGTCGCGTCCGAACACGGTGAGCGCGTACTTGGTGGCGAACGGGCGGCCGGTCTGCGCGTGCGTGACCACCATGCCCCGCTCGAATGTCCCGGAGACCACCCGCATGAACGCGAGCCTGTCGCGGTGTGCGGTGTCCATGCCCGCCTGCACCTTGAACACGACGGCGCTGAACGGGTCGCTCACCTGGCGTGACGTCCCGTCGACGCCTTCGCGTGCGCGCGGCGGCGGGGCGTAAGCGACGAGCGTGTCGAGGATCTGCCGCACGCCGAAATTCAGCATGGCCGACGCGAAGATCACCGGGGACGTCTGCCCGGCCAGGTACATCTCCTGGTCGTGGTCGGCCCCGGTCTCCGAGAGCAGCTCGCTCTCTTCGACGGCCGACTGCCACGCGTCGCCCTCGCGGGCCGCGGCGGCGTCGGCGTCCAGGTGCTCCTCGGGGGCGACGGTGGCGCCGCCGGAGGTGCGCGTGAAGCGGATGAAGCCTTCGTCGCTGCGGCGCAGCAGGCCGCGGAAATCGCCCGCGATGCCCACCGGCCAGTACAGGGGGGTCGGGATGAGACCGATGCGCTCCTCGATCTCGTCGAGCAGCTCCAGCGGCGACCGGCCGGGCCGATCCCACTTGTTGATGACGGTGACCACCGGAATGCCGCGGTGCTTGCACACTTGGAAAAGTTTGAGCGTCTGCGGCTCGAGTCCCTTGCCCGCGTCGATGAGCATCACCGCGGCGTCGACGGCCGTGAGCACCCGGTAGGTGTCCTCGGAGAAATCGGAGTGGCCGGGGGTGTCGACGAGGTTGATCACGTGGTCGTCATAGGTGAATTGCAGGGCCGTCGAACTGACCGAGATGCCGCGGGCCTTCTCCATCTCCATCCAGTCCGACACCGTGGACTTGCGACCCGCCTTGCCGTGCACCGCGCCGGCCTCGGAGATCACCCGGGCGTGCAGCGCCAGCGCCTCGGTGAGCGTCGACTTGCCGGCGTCGGGGTGCGAGATCACCGCGAACGTGCGCCGGCGCCGCGCCTCGGCGCCCGCGCCGTCGCCAGGGGAGTGCGCCCCGCTCGCCGCCGTCGCGGGATCGGTGTTGAGGTGCGAGGCGTGCTCGGTGGTCACCGGGGGTCCTTCCGGGATAGCGGGTGGTGCGGCACCGGCGGTGCGGCATGCGCTGATGCGCTGCACCGGGGACGGTGATGGCGCGCGGCAGGTCTCTCAGCGGGGTCCGCTCTCGGTGGAATCCGTCCGCGGCGGCCCTGGCGAACCGCGTTCCGCGCAGCCGTCGGCCGAGTTTACCCGGCGCTGGGGACGTTGCGGTTCACGCCCCGTGCAGGCGGTTCTGCGCGAAGCCGAGCCCCCGCTCGGCCACGAGCTCTGCGGCATCGGCGGCCTCCTCGCAGAACACGCCGAGCTCTTTGCGTTCTGCCGCCGAGAACGGCTTGAGGACGTAGGAGGCCGGATCCATCCGCCCGGGCGGGCGCCCGATGCCCGCGCGCACGCGCAGGTAGTCGCGTGTGCCCAGCGACGACGACACCGAGCGCAGTCCGTTGTGTCCGCCTTCGCCGCCACCGGATTTCACCCGGACCGTGCCGAAGTCCAGGTCCAGCTCGTCGTGCACGACGAGGACCCTGTCCGCGGGCACGGAGAAGAACTTGGCCGCGGCCGCCACCTGCCGCCCGGAGACGTTCATGAACGCGCGGGGCTTGACCACGGTCACGGGGCGCCCCGCCAGGCGGCCCTGCGCGATCTGCGCTCCGCTGCGCTTGTGCACCGTGAACCGCGCGGACATGCGGTCGGCGAGCACGTCTGCCACCAGAGAACCGATGTTGTGCCGGGTGCGCTCGTACTCAGGGCCCGGATTGCCCAGCCCCGCGATGACCAGGGGACGGGTGTCCGGGCCGTCGGGGTCGGTGATGGCGGATCCCAGCGTGTTCACGGGGAGCATCATCGCATCCCGGCCTCCCGGTGCCGCATCCCGATAGCACGCGACGACGGTGTCCCGCCCCCAGGCGGGGGACGGGACACCGTCGTCGCGTAATGGCTGTCAGGTGAAGGGCCGGGTCACTCCGCGGCGGCCTCGCCCGCCTCGCCCTCGGCGGCCTCGTCCTCGTCGGGCGCGGACCGCTGCTCGGCGACGTTCACCAGCAGAAGCTCGGCGTCGTCTTCGAGCTCGGTGCCCGCGGGAATCTGCACGTCGCCGGCGACGACCTGGGCCCCGACCTCGGCGCCCTCGATCGAGACCTCGATCTCCTCGGGGATGGACAGGGCGTCGGCCTGCAGGCGCAGCGTGGTGACTTCGTGGAAGACGATGGTGCCGGGCGCGGCTTCGCCGGTGACGACCAGCGGAACCTCGACGACGACCTTCTCGCCGCGCTTGACGGTGAGCAGGTCGGCGTGCTCGATGTAGTTGCGCACGGGGTGGATCCTGACCTCCTTGGTCAGGGCCATGTGCTCCTTGCCGTCGATGTCCAGCGTGACGATGGCGTTGGTGCCGTGATTGCGCACGACCGCGGCGAACTCGAGGGAGGGGAGGTTCAGGTGGATCGGGTCGGCCCCGTGGCCGTAAAGGACGGCCGGAACCAGGCCTTCGCGGCGGGCGCGGCGCGAGGGACCCTTACCGAACTCGGTGCGGGGCGTGGCGGCGATGCGCAGTTTGTCGGCCATCGGTGTCTCCTTGGAAGAAGTGCGGTTGCGGGGTGCTCGGCTGCGAGCGCCGACCGCGCGCCGCGCCGCGCACCGGACACACCGGTGACACCGCTGGTCGCGTCGATAACGGTCCGCCCGGGCCGGTGATCGGCCGCGAGCCACCCTCGCCGAGACAACGTCGATGAGAATACCCGGTGGCGCGGGTCCGCGAGTGAGTGGGCCCGCGGGCCCCGGTCACAGCGGGAACTCTGTGCCCGTCAGCTTCTCGGACAGCGCCCACAGGCGCGCCGCGGCGGCCTCGTCCAGCGCGCGCACGGAGCGGCCGACGGCGGTGGGCGCGCCGCGCAACTGGAACAGCCCGCGGGGGCCGACGTACGTGTCGCCGGGGACGTCCTCGACGGCCGCGAACAGCGTGGGCAGGGCGCCGCCGCCGGCGTCCTGCCCGACGAACCTGCTGCCGAACCGGAACAGCGCCGTCGCGCCGGGGACGGACAGCTGGTCGCCGAGCCCGGTCGACGAGGCGCCGGGATGCGCGGCCACCGAGCGCACCGGGGAACCGACATCGGCGAGCCGGCGCTGCAGGTGCGCCGCGCACAGCAGGTTCGCCAGCTTCGCCTGACCATACGCCCGGGCCCGAGAGTAGGGACGGCGCTCGTAGTTGAGGTCGTCCAGGTCGAGCCGCCCCGCCCGCTCCGCCAGCGACGCCACCGTCACCACCCGGTCGCGCACGTGCGGCAGGAGCAGATTGGTCAGAGCGAAGTGGCCCAGGTGGTTGGTCCCCATCTGCATCTCGAAACCGTCGGCAGTGCGCTGCAGCGGCGGCGTCATCACTCCGGCGTTGTTCACGAGCACGTCGATCGGGCCGGTCCAGTCCTGCGCGAACCTGCGTACGGATGCGAGATCCGCCAGGTCCAGCGCCCGGACCGAGACCGCGCCCGGCGCCGGCCAGGGTGCGCCGCGCGGGCGCGCGGCGATGGCATCGGCGACGGCGCGGCCCTTGACCTCGTTGCGCACGGCCAGCGTGACGTCCGCGCCGGCCGCGTACAGGGCTGCCGCCGTCTCGAGGCCGATTCCGCTGGTGGCACCGGTGACAACGAACGTCCTGCCCGTCAGCGCCGGAACGTCACGCGCGGACCACCTGCCACCGCGCCGGACCCGTGCGGGGCCCCGTTTCACCGGGGCAGGATCTCCTCGACGTTCTGGATGGGCCGTGCCAGCCGGACCCCGAGGTCCGTCACCACCAGCGGGCGCTCGATGAGGATCGGATGGGCGGCCATCGCGTCGAGCAATGCGTCGTCATCGGCATCCGCGAGGCCGAGCTCCTTGTAGACGGCCTCCTTGGTGCGGATCGCCTGGCGCGGGGTCAGACCCGCCTTCTCGATGAGCCGGGCGAGCTCGCTGCGGGTGGGCGGCGTGTCGAGATACTTGACGATCGTGGGCTCGATGCCGTTGTCCCGCAGCAATTGGAGGGTGTTCCGGGAGGTGCTGCAGCGCGGGTTGTGGTAGATCGTCGCGGACGTGTCGTCGGACATGGAACCTCCTGGTGTGGGGCGTGCGGAGCCGCTGCGGATGCCGTCGGAACAACCCTAGCGGGCGGCCGCGGCGCTGAGTCCGGCCCGGCGGCCGAAGTAGCTGCCGTCGCCCAGCGACGCGCCGCTCGCGTAGCCCCAGGCGGCGAGGCCCGACGTGCACCGGCCCGCGGCGAACAGGCCCGGCACGGGGTCGCCGTCCACGTGCAGCACCCGGGAGTCGGGGTCGGTGCGCAGCCCGCCCAGGGCGAAGCCGCCGGTGCGTCCGCGCAGGTCGATGACGGCGATGTTGCCCTCGAGGGGACGCAGCCACTGCGCGTCCTTCCCGAACATCGGGTCCTCGCCGCGCGCCGCGTGCCGGTTGTACAACGCCACCGTCGCCTGCAAGGAACCTTCGGGCAGTCCCGCCTCCGACTCGACTTCCGCGACCGTCTCGCCCACCCACTTCGGGCGGAAACGCAGAAACGGGGTGGCGCTGACGGTGGTTCCCGCCTCCTCGTATGCGCGTTCGTCGATGACGAGGTAGGCCTCGTTGCCCTGGTGCAGTGCCATCTCCTGGCCGATGCGCCCCGGGTAGGTGTCCTCCGTGACGAAGCGTTGGCCGCGCCCGTTGACGAGGATGCCGCGCACCATCATCTGCGGGTCGCAGTGGATCGCCACCTCGGCGGCGTCCATGTGCATCAGGTCGGCGCCGACGGCCTGGCCCATCCGGATGGCGCGGCCGTCGTGCTGCTCCACCGCCGAGCCGGGGCGGCCGGCGAGCAGTGGCACGTGCGCGCGCATCATCGCGTCGTTGTAGGTGAAGCTGCCGGCGGCCAGCACCACGCCGCGGCGGGCCCGCACAGTCATTTCGGCACCGAAGCGCGTGCCGACGACCCCGACGACCCTGTCGGAGCCGTCAGCGTCGGCGGACACGACGAGGCGGCGGGTCGTCACGTCGTACTCGCTGCGCACGCCCAGCTCGGCGATGCGCTCGGACAGCGGGGTCATGAGCATCAGCCCCGCGCTCTGCTCGCCGGCCTTCTTCGCGCTCATCTGCGGCACGTGGCCGCGCGGGGCCGGCGTGGTGACGGTGTTGAACGGTGCCGCATTCTCCCCGCCCGTATACATCAGGCCGTCGTCGGCCGGGGGCTCCCAGCCGGGCTCGCCGAAGAAGGCGGGCTTGAAGCGCACCCCTGCGTCCACCAGCCAGTCGTAGTGAGCGACGCTGCCTTCGCAGTAGGCGTCGATCTTCGCCTGGTCCGCCCCGGGGCCCATCGCGGCCGACAGGAACGCCTTCATATTCTCGACGTCGTCGTCGAAACCCAGCTCGCGCTGCAGCCCAGTGCCGCCGCCCATGTAGATGAACCCGCCGGCCAGGGCCGCGGCACCGCCCCATCCGCCGGCGCGCTCGAGGATCACGACCTCCGCGCCCGCCCTGGCCGCCTCGATCGCCGCGCAAGCGCCCGCGATGCCGTAGCCCACGACCACGACGTCGGCCTCGATGTCCCACTCGGGGGCGTCGACGAGGGCGCCGATGCGCAGGGGGCGGACCGATTCGGGCGAGACCGGCGCGCCGGTGCGCGGTGCGGTGTGCATCATGCAACGGGTATATCCGAGCCGCCGTCGAAGTGCGGAGGGGGTCTCCCGTGCACTGAGATCGGTCGCGGGGACGGGTGTCGGTGAATACGGCGGGAGCCGCCGGGGTAGGACTGGTCGATGATGCTCGGATCGCCCCGCCCGGGGCCGCGGACGGTTACTGTCGGTGGGGACCCGCGTTCGCGTGAATCGAGGCGCCCAACTGAGATGTCCCACCCCACCGAAACGACGCACCCCACCGGATCGGCCGGGCCGACCGTAGCCGGCCGGACGGCCGGGGCAGGACACCGCGACGCTCCGGCCACCGCGGACGAAGGGCGCGCGCCTGTCGCGGCGGATACCGCCCGGGACCGCATCGTCCAGCGGTGCTTCGGACTGCGCCCGCCGCGCCTGGTCGGCGCTGAACTCGAGTGGTGCACCCGGACCGCGACGGGGAGCAGGCCCGCGGCTGCGCACCTGGTGGAGGCGCTGGGCGCGCACGCCCCCCGCAGCATCGCCCCGGGGTCGCCGCATACGCCACTGCCGGCCGGGGGCGCGGTCACTGTCGAACCGGGCGGGCAGGTGGAGATATCCAGCCTTCCGCTGGCAGACGTCGACGGGCTCTGCGCCGCGTTGGCCGCGGACGCTGCGGCGCTGCGCACGCTGCTCGGCGCCCGGGGCATCGAGATGCTCCCGGGCGCCGTCGACCATGTACGGGAGCCTTCCCGCATCCTGACTGTGCCGCGCTACGCGGCCATGCAGGAGCGCTTCGACCGGAGAGGCCCGCGGGGGGCGCAGATGATGTGCAACACCGCGGCCATCCACGTGAGCGTCGATTGCGGGGCCCACCGCGAGGATCTGGCGCTGCGGTGGCGGATGCTCAATGCGGTGGGGCCCGCGCTGGTGGCGGCGTTCGCCGACGGTGGCTCCACTGCGGGCGCCGAAGACGGGCACGGAGGTAGCGCACCCGTCGGGCCGATGGGCGTCGGAACGCATGCGCACCTGGCTGACACTCGACCCGTCCCGTACCGGGCTCGACGCCGCGGCGCCCGGGGCGTCCGCCGACCCCGTCGCCTCCTACACCCGGTGGGCGCTGGGAGCGCCGCTGCTGTGCGTCCGGCGTGGGAACGGCGATTGGTCCGTCCCCGGTGACGTGACCTTCCGCCCAGTGGATCGCGGGTGACGCCGGCGCGCCGGACCGCGAGCCCACGATCGCCGACCTCGACTACCACCTCACCACCCTCTTTCCGCCGGTGCGCCCGTGCGGGCATCTCGAGGTGCGCTACCTCGACGCACAGCCGGCGGGACCCCGCGGCGGGCCAGGAGAGGAATTCTGGCGGGCGCCGGTCGCCGTGGTCGCCGCGCTGGCCGGAACGCCGGACGCCGCGCGGCGGGCGGCTGCGATCGCGGAATCGACGCGCGGGGAGTGGCGTCGCGCGGCACGCCACGGCCTCGCCGACGCAGAGTTGCGGGAGACCGCGCGCGCGTTGCTCGACCTCGCGGCCGAGGCGGCCTCCGGCGTCCGCGCGGCGGAGACGACGGCGGCGATCGAGTCGGCGGCCCGGCGCATCCCGGGCCGGGCCGGGCCCCCCGGCCCCCGCACGCGCCGGAGAAGCGTCGACGGTGGAAACCGGTGCCGCATTGCGGGCCGCATGCCGTCGAGCGCTGGAACGGGCCCGCAGCCGGACGCGGGTCCTCACGGACATTCCCGATGATCAACTGACGGCGCAGCATTCCGAACTCATGTCGCCACTGGTGTGGGACCTGGCGCATATCGGCAACCAGGAGGACCGGTGGCTGGTGCGCGCCGCGGGCCGGCGCGCTGCCACCCCGGCACGCACCGGAGGCCATGATCCGTCCGGTCCGGACGGTGCACCTGGCCCGGATGCGGTGTCCGGTCTGGATGCGGTGTCCGGTCTGGATGCGGTGTCCGGTCTGGATGCGGTGTCCGGTCTGGATGACCTATACGACGCTTTCCAGCATCCCCGCAGCACGCGTCCGTCGCTTCCGATCCTGGGACCGGCGGAGGCGCGTGCCTATACCGAGTCCGTCAGGACCCGCGCATTCGACGTGCTCGATCACAGCGGGTTCGACGGCGACGCGCTCACCGCGGACGGCTTCGTGTTCGGCATGGTCGCACAGCATGAGCAGCAGCACGACGAGACCATGCTCGCCACCCATCAGTTGCGCACGGGGCCGGCGCTGCTGCACGCCCCGGCGGCCCCGCGCGCCCGCGCGACCGCAGGTCCCGTTGCCGCCGACCACGATCCGGCCGTTGTCGATTCCGCGTCCGAGGTCGTCGTGCCCGGGGGCGCGTTCACCATGGGCACCGACGGCACGGCCGGGCCGGAATCGTGGGCGCTGGACAACGAACGCCCGGCGCACCGTGTGGAAGTCGCCGCGTTCGCCATCGAGGCGCTGCCCGTGACCAACCGCCGGTATGCGCGCTTCATCGCCGACGGCGGCTACCGGCGCCGCGCGTTGTGGTCCGAGCGGGGATGGCGCCACCGTGTGGAGGAGGGGCTGGAGGCGCCGCAGTTCTGGAGCCGCGACGGCGACGGCCGTTGGCTGCGCCGCCGGTTCGGGGTGACGGTGGAGCTCGAGCCGGACGAGCCGGTGGTGCACGTGAGCTACTTCGAGGCGCAGGCGTTCGCGGCGTGGGCCGGGAAGCGGCTGCCCACCGAGGCCGAGTGGGAGAAGGCCGCACGACACGACGCGGTGGCCGGGCGTTCGCGCCCCTATCCCTGGGGAGACGCCGAGCCCACCGAGCACCACGCGAATCTGGGGCAACGGCATCTGTCGCCCGCCGGGGTGGGTGCCTACCCGGCCGGGGCCACCGCGTCCGGAATCCACCAGCTCATCGGCGACGTGTGGGAGTGGACCTCGTCCGGCTTCGAGGCCTATCCGGGCTTTCGGGCCTTCCCGTACCGCGAGTACTCGGAGGTGTTCTTCGGGGGCGACTACAGGGTGCTGCGCGGCGGCTCGTTCGGCACGGACGCGGTCGCCTGCCGCGGCACGTTCCGCAACTGGGACCACCCCATGCGGCGGCAGATCTTCGCGGGCATCCGGCTCGCACGCGACTGCCCGGCGAAACACGGCGACGGCACCGCCGCAGCTCCCGACACCGACGGTGCGCGCGGCTGATGTGCCGTCATCTGGTGTGCCTGGGGCCCGCGCGCACAGTGGCCTCGGCGGCGACGCACGGCCGGCATGCGCTGGCCCGGCAGGCGTGGGCACCGCAGCAGATGCGCGGCGGCGGCACGATCAACGCCGACGGGTTCGGCGCCTGCTGGTGGGCCTCCGACGGCCCGCCGGGAGTGGGGCAGCACCGCACCACGCTGCCGATCTGGTCCGACCCGGCACTGGGCCGCGCGGTGGCCGGCGACGGGGCCGACGCCGGGGAGGGCGACGGCCCGGCTGTGCGCGGGGCGCTCGAGCAGATCCGGGCGACGGCGATCCTCGCAGCCGTACGCTCGGCGACCGCGGGCATGGCGGTGTCGGCGCAGGCGTGCGCGCCGTTCACCGACGGCCGGTGGGCGTTCAGCCACAACGGGGTCGTCCGCGGGTGGCCCGGCTCCGTGGCCGGCCTGGCGGCCGAGATCCCGGCGGCCGAGGCGATGCGGTCGGAGGCCGCCACCGATTCGGTCTTTCTCTGGCAGCTGTTCCGTGCGCGTATCGCGGCGGGCCTGGACGCTGCGGACGCGGCGGCGACGCTGGTGCAGGACGTCGAGGCGCGCGCCCCCGGATCCCGGCTGAACCTGCTCGCCACCGACGGCGAACGCGTTGTCGGCACCGCCTGGCGCCATTCCCTGTGGGTGCACGACATGCCGGACGAGCTGTGGATCGCCTCGGAGCCGACCACCGACGCGGGGTGGTCGGAGGTGGACGACGGGGCGCTCGTCGATGCGCGGATCGGACACGTCCGGTCGGAACCGATTTCCATGGCAGCGACCAGCCGGTGAAGGGAGCCCGCAACCGATGACGACGACCCTGGTGGACGTGCACCTGACCGAGGCGGACTTGGAGGAACAGTTGCGGGCCGACGTCGCATCGGGCCTGGCCGCGCACCCGAAGAGTCTGCCCCCCAAGTGGTTCTACGATGAGCGTGGCGGCGAGCTGTTCGAGGCGATCACACGGCTACCCGAGTATTACCCGACGCGGACCGAGCGTGCGCTGCTGGTGCGGGCTGCGCCGGAGATCGCCGCCGCGAGCGAGGCCACGACCCTTGTCGAGCTCGGCTCGGGGTCCTCGGAGAAGACGCGGCTGCTGCTCACCGCTTTCGCCGAGCACGAGGGCCTGGAGATGTATGTGCCGCAGGACGTCTCGGAATCGTCCATCCGTCTCGCCGCGGACGCGCTGGCGATCGAGTTCCCCGACCTGCCGGTGCGGGGGGTGGTCGGCGATTTCACGGACACGACGGCGTCGCTGCCGAGGGCGGGGCGCCGCCTCGTCGCGTTCCTGGGCGGCACCATCGGCAACCTGGAACCGGGCCCCAGGGCCGCCTTTCTGCACGGCGTCGCAGGGGCTCTGGATCCTGGGGAATGCCTGCTGGTCGGAATCGGACTCGTGGCCGACCCCCCGGTGATGATCGCCGCATACGACGACGCGGAGGGCGTCACCGCGGAGTTCAACCGCAACGTGCTGCACGTGCTCAACCGGCGCCTGGGTGCCGACTTCGTGCCGCACATGTTCGACCATGTCGCACTGTGGAACGCGGCGGACAGCTGGATCGAGATGCGTCTGCGCGCCCGGCGCGCGATGCGCGTGCACATCCCCGCGGTGGAGATCGGGGTCGACTTCGCCGCGGGGGAGGAGCTGCGCACCGAGATTTCCGCCAAGTTCACGCTCGACGCGTTCGGCCGCGAACTCGCCGCGGCCGGCCTCGACCCGGCCCGCACCTGGACCGACGAGGCGGGGCGCTTTTCCCTGGTGCTGGCGCGCCGTCGCCGCTGACGATGCGGAAGGTCAGAGCCCGTCCAGGGTGAACCCGCCGGGCGGCTCGCGTCGCGGCTCGTCGCGGCCGCCCTGTCCCGGCGGCGACGGAGGCGGCGGCTCCGGCGGGCCGGGATGCGGCGGGCGCGGCCCGGGGCCGGCGGCAGGAGGAGCCGGGGGCGGGGGAGCCTGCGGCGGGGGCGGTCCTCCGGGCCCCGGCGGCGGAGGGGGCGGCGCGCCGGCGGTGCCGGCGTCCGGGGGCGGCGCCCCGGCCGGGCCGGACTGCGCGTGCCATTGGTCGAGACGCGCAAGCGCGTCCACCACATCCTGGCGCGGGCCGCCGGAACGCTGTTCGGCGTAGAAGGCCTCGCCCAGTGCGCGATACATATCGCTCGCCTCGCGCTGCTGCTGGTACTCGTCGAGCTTCTGCTGGCCCTGATCCAGGCCCTGCTGCGCCATGGCCGCCGCGCGCTCGGCAGCCTCTTTGGCCTTGTCCATGAACCCCATCAGTCCATACTTCCAGAGAACAGCCCGCCGGTGAATCCCTTGCGGTCCTCGTCCGGCCCCACGTTCTTCATCAGCGCCTGCGCTATACCGGCCGTCGTCATCGATTGGATGATCACCCGGCCGTCGCCCTCCAGCGTGGCCAGGTGCACGCCCTCGCCGCCGAAAGCCATGTTCATCACACCCTTCATGTCCAGGCCGCCCACGCGCTCCACCCCGTACTTGACGGAGCTCTCGAACGCGACGATGCACCCGGTGTCCACCTGGATCTTGCCGCCGTAGTCGGCGGGGTTGAGGTCGACGAAGTCGCCGGCGCCGGCGATGAACGCCGTGCCGGTGCCGCCGAGCTTCTCCAGGATGAAGCCCTCGCCGCCCCAACGGCCGGTCTTGCCTCCGGAGAAGGCGATGTCGAAGTCGATCGTGGATTCGGCGGCGACGAAGGCGTCCTTCTGCGCCAGCCATTGCGTGGACCCGTCGAGTTCGAGCGCACGGACCTGTCCGGGCAGCACGCCGGCGAAGGCGACGAGGCCGGGCTGCTGCTGCGCCGAGTACACCTGCACTGCGAGCGACTCGCCGGCGATCATCCGCTTGCCGACGTTCTTGGCGAGCCCCAGCAGCGATGACGCGGTGGTCGGGCCGCCGCCGGGGTTGCCGGACGGCGCCCCGAGGGTGGTGCGGACGTCCACGTTGGTGGTTTTCCACAGGAACTTGCCGGGTTCGCAGAACACCGATTGGCCTTGCGCTAGTTGGCAGGCCACCATCTGCATGGAGCCGCCGACGAGCTTGTGCGTGACTGTCATGGGCGCTCCTCGATCGTTGCGTGTGCGGCGACGCACACTGTAATTCGTGCCCGTGAAGTATAGGGCGCGGCACGCGCGCGTGGCAGGCGATCCTCGTTGGAGCCGTTCCGATCCGCGGCGTGGCGCCGTTCAATCGAGCAGCGCGAGAACCCGCGCGGGCCCGCCGGAGCCGCCGCGGTGTTTGAGCGGCGCCACCACGATCGTCGCGCCCACGGGCGGCAGTGTGCGGAGTGCGGCGAGCATCTCGATGGCGTAGCGCCCGGCGCCCAGGACGGCGTGGTGGGCGGGGAAGTCGGCGGACGCTCCGCAGTCGATGCTGGGCGCGTCGGTGCCGACGGCGACGACGGCCCGTCGGTGCACCAGGTACTCGACGGACTCGCGCGAGAACCCCGGCCAGTGCGCATCACCGGCGGCATCGGGTGTCAACGATCGTGCCAGCACACCCACTTCCGCATCGCCGTCCGGGGCCGCGTGCGGCGCCGGCTCCGCGGCGGATCTGGGCCCCGCGGGTGCGGGCCTGGTGATGAGCGCGACGAGGGCGCCGCCCGGGATGCGTCCGTGCAGCGATTCCCAGGCGGCGATGTCCGCAGGCGTGGCGAGGGCGTCGGGCTCGGACTCGGCGCGGCCGGCGATGTCGATGAGCACGAGTGGGGCGACGAGGTCGTCGACGCGGATCCTGTCGACGCCGGCCCCGCCGGGTGCGCAGTGCAGGGGCGCGTCGACGTGGGTGCCGGTGTGTTCGCCGAAGCAGAGCTCGTGCACGACGAACCCGGGCGATGCGGGGACGCGGCGCATACGGAAGAGCGGATCGCCGGGCCACAGTGGGAAGTGCTCATCGAGAGTGTGGGTGAGGTCGACGATCCGGCGGGGGCGAGCGGTGGGCGTGGCGGCGGACTGGTGGTGGTGCACAGACACAGTCTGCATGCCGGGCCGGCCCGGCCCAGACCGGTTCCGTATGGACAAGGCAGTCAAGCACCTGTCTGACAAGTGCTAGTGTTCCCATCTGAACTGACGACTCAGATGAAGGGGCCCCTTGTCATGTCCTATGAACAAAGGTCGGAAGGCGCCGTGTCCTTGCGGGGAGCCCGCGCCACCTCGTGGACAGGGGGCACGGGGGTGCGGATGGAACTCGCAGTCGGAGGGATCGGCGGCGTCATCGGCGGACTTCTCGGCGGCGGGAGCGGCGTGTTCTACGTCCCGGCACTGGAAAAGCTCACCTCGCTGCCGCGGCCAGCGCTCCACGGCACCGCCGGCGCAGCGAACATCGCCGTCACCGGCATCGGCGCCGCGACGTTCGCGGTCGTGGGCGGTTCCATCGACCTGAGGGCGGGGACCGGACTCGTCGTCGGCGGTACGCTCGGCGCCTTCTTCGGGGCGCGGCTCATCCTGCGCATCTCGCGCCGGCTCTTGCGGTGGCTGTTCGTGATCATCCTGATGGCCACGTGCCTCAAGCTCCTCCTTGACGTCGTAGGCGCCGACCCGTTGCGCGGATCGGCGATCGTGCCGGAGCACTTGATCGACAACCTGTGGTTCACCGTGCCCGTCTCCCTGGCGCTGGGGATCGTCATCGGTGCATGGTCGGCGGGTATGGGCCTCGGCGGCGGACTTCTGGCGGTGCCGGTGCTCATGATGCTGTTCGGCGCGGATCTCGTCACTGCGGAGGGGACGTCTCTTCTGATGTTCTTCCCCAACGCGGTCGTCGGAACGGTCGTCCACATGCGCCAGGGGACCGCCGACCCGCGGCTGGCTACCGTGCTGAATATCGGTGCACTTCCTGGGACGGTCATCGGCGTGTTGCTGGCGCTGACGATGGACATGAAGATCCTCAGCGTCGTCTTCGCAGTCTTCGCATTGGTCATCGCGATGCGCGAGTTGTACCGGATGTTCGACCGGCAGCGTCACGGCGCGGAGGAGCAGGATCGCACCGGTGATCGCGGACCCGGAGCCGCGCGATGGAAGGTTAAACTGTCAGACAACCGGATGACTAAGGGATAATGAATGGAATCACTGACGCGCGTACCCCTGTCACAGCAGGCCGCCGATGCGATGCTCGACGCGATCGGCTCCGGCCGTTGGGAGGTCGGAGAGCAATTGCCGGGCGAGCTCGCTCTCGCGGGCGAGCTCAAGGTGAGCCGCTCGACGATCCGCGAGGCCATTCGCCAGCTCGCCGCGCGGGGCGTGCTCACCAGCAGGCAGGGGATCGGCGTGTTCGTCACGTCGGCCACGCCTACGGACGGGTGGGACCGCCTCGCCCGGCTCGGGGCCATCGCCGAGGTGGTGCAGGTGCGGATCGCGATCGAGTCGCGTGCAGCCGCGCTCGCCGCGGCGGAGCATGACGGATCCGACGCGGAGACGATCCGGCGTGCCCTCGCCGAACGCAACACGATGGCGGGTCGGGCAGTGCCCGCGGAGCTCGCTCAGGCGGACATCGCCTTCCACCGCGCAGTGGTCGCCGCGGCCCGCAACGAGCTGCTGCTGGCCCTGTTCGACAGCCTCCGGCCGCGGCTGGTGGCGTCGATGGCGGACCTGCTGGAGATCGTGGACGTCACAGAAAACGATGCGCACGAGCACACCGCGATCGTCGAGGCGATCCTCGCGCGCCGTGCCGACCGTGCGGAGGTGCTGACCCGCGGGCATCTGCTGGGACTGGCCGACGCGCTGCGGAGGCGGTCGTGAGCGCGGCGGAGGCGGTTGTGGGCACCGCGCACAGCGGCGCCGTGCTGTGCGTGGACGGCGTGACGGTCATGCGCCAGGGGAGGGCACTGGTCGATGCGGTCTCCGTCGAGGTCCATGCCGGCGAACACTGGGCGGTGATCGGTCCGAACGGCGCGGGAAAGTCGACGCTGCTCGCGCTGTGCGGCGCGAAGCTGCATCCGACCAGCGGCACGGTGCACGTGCTGGGACACCGGCTGGGCCGCGTCGACATGCGGGAGCTGCGCACGCATATCGGGCACATCGACCCGCGCACCCGTATCGAGGCGGACCTCTCCGTGCGGGAGGCGGTGCTGACCGGTCTGGTCGCGGCCTCGGACCTGCCCGCGCGGTGGGCGCCGACCGCCGCGGACACTGCGCTGGCCGACGAGCTGACAGAAACGCTCGGGCTCACCGCCCGCCTGGCCACGCGCTGGTCGGTGCTCTCGCAGGGGGAACGCGGCCGCGTACTCATCGCGCGGGCGCTGATGACGCGGCCGCAGCTGCTCCTGCTCGACGAGCCGACGACGGGCCTGGACCTGGCCGCGCGGGAGATCCTCCTCGATGTGCTCTCCGGGCTCCGCGAGGCGCATCCCCGGTTGTCGACGCTGTTGGTCACGCACCATCTGGAGGAGCTTCCGGCGTCTACGACACACGTGCTGGTCCTCGCCGCGGGCCGGGTGCTCACGTCCGGTCCGGCCGGGCAGGTGCTCACCTCGGCGACCATCACCGAGGCCTTCGGCTATCCCATCGCTGTCGAGCGGCGAGCAGGCAGGTGGACCGCGTCCAGCGCGGCGACGGGGCAACGTGACGTCCTCGCCGGGAACGGCACCGGAAACGAGGCCGGGATCGTGCGGATCCCGTGATCGAGCGGGGGCTATCCCGTCTGCAGCCGGCGCGCCTTCTCCAAGGCGGCGAGGGTGTGCAGGACGGTGGTGCGCTGGCGCTCGAGGTCCTTGATGCGCGCGCGGGCGGCGAGGCCTCCCGAGGCGGACTTCTCGGTGATCTGCGCATCGATGGCGCCGAGCTTGTCGAGCAGTGTGGTCACCCGGGACTCGAGCGTCTGCAGGTCGACGTCCGTCGCCGGTGACGACGCCTTGCGCGTGGGCCGCGCGCGGCCCGCGCCGGTTCCGGATCCGGTCTTGCGCGGGGCGCGGCTCGGAGCCGGCTTCTGGGCGTCCTGCGGCTGCGGCGTGGCGTTCCCGGCGTCGACGTCGATCGACTCGACGCGCTCGACGGCGCTGCTGCGCGCGCCCGTCATGGCCTTGCGGATCTGCTCGCGGCTCGGCGGCTCGGCCAGGCGCCGCGCGTTGAGCGCGGCGCGGGCGTCGCGCGCGGCGACCCGATGCTCGCGCTCCTCCTCGTCCTCGGAATCGAGGGACCCGCCCAGCGGGCGCAGGCCGTACATGCCCAGGAAATCGCGCGCCTCCGCGACGATGTTCTCGTGCTGACGGCAAGTGGCGCAACGATGTTCGTTCTTGTAGACCTCGATGGAATCCTCGCCGCCGCACCACACGCACAGGCCGGGGGACCAGTGGCGCGCGGGGGTGGAAAGTGCTGAGGAGCCGGATGCGGTGGAACAGTGCGTGGGGAGATCCTGAGCGAGAGTCACGAGCGGCAACACTAGGTGACTGTTGGAACACTGTCGACACCGGGACCGCCCTGGCGTTGCCGAAGTCACACGGGCAGTGTGGGCCGCCAAGAGTCGTACGTCCGTCCGACTTTGGGGTTCAGCCCACCACCTGCGTCAGCCACTCGACCAGCGGGCCGACGGCGCGCCAGGATGCGCGGACACGGTCGAGCGCGACCGGAGTCTGCACCCACTCGGGGCAGCCGTGGTCGCGCCGCGCGGTGAGGGATCGGTGACGCAGCAACCGGATCCGCGGATGGTCGGCGGGAAACCCGCGAGGGTGCGTCTTGAGGCGGTCGCCGCCGATCGTGAAACCGGCGTGTGCGAGTGCGTCGACGATGCCCTCGAGCTCGGCGCCGCGCACGTCGTCGTCGACCGCGGTGCGCAGCCGCGCGAGCTGCTCCGGAGCCAGCGCGTACGAGCCGCCCGCCGTCGACAGCCCGGCGGCGTCGATCTGCGCGTAGTAGCCCGTGCCCGGCGCGGTGGCCACGAACAGGCCCTGGTGCGTCTTGTAGGGCGTCTTGTCCTTGCTGAATCGCACGTCCCGGTACGGGCGGAACACCTTGGCGGTGCCGAACTCGTCCTCCAGCGCGGCGGCGAGCGCCTCCACGGGTGCCCGGACGGTGTCGCGGTAGAAGTCCTTGTGCGCCTGCCACCACACCCGGGAGTTGTCGGCTTCGAGGTCCTCGTAGAAGTCCAGGGCGGCGAACGGGATCCCCGCGAAGCCCCCGCCGCCGTCATCCTCGGCGGCGGCGGCGGGGGCTTCGGCCGGTGGCATGTGCGCGAGCTCGCGGAGTCGGCGCGGACTCAGGCGATGCCGTTGAACAGCGAGGTCACCGAGCCGTTGTCGAAGACCTCGCGGATGGTGCGGGCCAGCAGCGGCGCGATGGACAGCACGGTGAGGTTGTCGAACTGCTTGTCCCCGTTGATCGGCAGTGTGTCGGTGACGATGACCTCCCGCGCGCCGCAGTTCGCCAGGCGTTCGGCGGCCGGGTCGGAGAGCACACCGTGCGTGGCGGCGATGATGACGTCGGCCGCGCCGGCCTCCTTGAGCACCCGGACGGCGCCGGCGATGGTCCCGCCGGTGTCGATCATGTCGTCGATGAGCACGCACGTGCGACCCTCGACGTCGCCCACGACACGGTTGGATTTGACCTGATTGGGCACCAGCGGGTCACGGGTCTTGTGGATGAACGCCAGCGGGGCGCCGTCGAACGAGTCCGCCCACTTCTCCGCCACGCGTACGCGGCCGGAATCGGGGGAGACGACGGTCATGTTGTCGGTGCCGTAGCGCTCGCGCACGTAGTCGCCCAGCTGGCCCTGCGCGTGCATGTGGTCCACCGGGCCGTCGAAGAAACCCTGGATCTGGTCGGTGTGCAGGTCGACGGTGATGATGCGGTCGGCGCCCGCGGTCTTGAGCAGGTCGGCGACGAGGCGGGCGGAGATAGGCTCGCGGCCGCGATGCTTCTTGTCCTGGCGGGCGTAAGGGTAGAACGGCAGGATCGCGGTGATCCGTTTGGCGGAGCCGCGCTTGAGCGCGTCGATCATGATGAGCTGTTCCATGATCCACTGGTTGAGCGGATACGGGTTGCTCTGCAGCACGAAGGCGTCGCTGCCGCGCACCGACTCCTCGAAGCGTACGAAGATCTCGCCGTTGGCGAACTCGCGGGCCGTCTGCGGGGTGAGTTCCACACCCAGTTCCTTGGCCACCCGCTCCGCCAGCTCCGGGTGGGCGCGGCCACCGAAGAGCATCAGGTTCTTGTGGTTGTCCGCCGAAAGTGCGCTCACTGGTCTCCGCCGTCCTCGTGATCGTCCTGTTGTTTCTGCGCAAGCCGCGCGGCGTCGGCCGACGCAGTCTGCGGCCACCTCCGCCCGACCCAACCCTCGAGGTTGCGCTGCGCCCCGACCGTCATGGCCAGGGCCCCCGGGGGGACGTCCTTGCGTACGACGGTGCCGGCGGCCGTGTAGGCGCCGTCGCCGATCGTCAGGGGGGCCACGAACATCGTGTCCGACCCTGCGCGCACGTACGAGCCGACGGTCGTGTGGTGCTTCTCGAGGCCGTCGTAGTTGACGAATACGCAGGACGCGCCGATGTTGGTGTGCTCGCCGATCGTCGCGTCGCCCACGTACGTCAGGTGGGGCACCTTGGAGGCCACGCCGATGTCGGCGTTCTTCGTCTCACAGAAAGCGCCGATCTTGCCGCCCGCGCCGAGGACCGTGCCGGGGCGCAGGTATGCGAACGGCCCGACGGAGGCACCGGGGGCGATCCGTGCGCCGGTGCCGTGCGTGCGGATCACCGTCGCACCGGCGCCCACCTCGACGTCGGTCAATGTGGTGTCGGGGCCCACCGCGGCACCCTCATCGACGACGGTGGCGCCGTGCAGCTGCACGCCCGGATGCACCGTGACATCGGGGGCCAGGCGCACTCCGACGTCGATGTGCGTGGTGGCGGGATCGACCACTGTGACCCCGGCCCGCATCCACTCCTCGACGATGCGCCGGTTGAGCTCGGCGCTGAGTGAGGACAACTGGACGCGGTCGTTGACCCCGGCGACCAGGTGGGCGTCGTCGACGTGTGTGGCGCCCACGCCGAGGCCGGCGGCGCGGGCCGCGGACACCGTGTCGGTGAGGTAGATCTCGCCCTGCGCGTTGTCGGAATCGAGCCGGCCCAGCGCGCCGCGCAGGAACGGCGCGTCGAACGCGTACACGCCGGAGTTCACCTCGCGGATCGCGCGCTGGCCCTCGTCGGCGTCGGACTGTTCGACGATGCCGACCACCGCGCCGTCGGCGTCGCGGATGATCCGGCCGTACCCCGTGGGGTCGGCGAGCGTGGTGGTGAGCAGCGACACTGCGGCCGCAGTGGCGCGGTGCTCGGCGACGAGTGCGCGCAGGGTCGCGGCGTCGAGCAACGGCACGTCGCCGGCGGTCACGACGACAGTTCCGGCGAAGTCCGCGGGAAGCCCCTCGAGTCCGTGGGCGACGGCGTGGCCGGTGCCGTCCTGGCTGGGCTGGACGACGCCGGTCACCGGGGTGCCGAGCTGCGCCCCCACGCGCTGCGCCTCGGCGGAGACCGCCTCGGCCTGGTGGCCGAGCACCGTGACCAGGTGCGCAGGGGAGGCTCCGGCGGCGGCGTGGAGCGCGTGCGCGAGCATCGAGCGCCCGGCGAGCGTGTGCAGGACCTTGGGGGTGGCCGAACGCATCCGGGTGCCGGCCCCGGCGGCGAGGACGATCACGGCGAGCGCGTCATCAGGTGATGATGCCTGCTCAGGCATGAAGCTCCCTTGCGTATAGCGGGCTGATGCGACGGCGGGCGCATCGAGACAGCGACGATCTTACGGAACACGGAGAAGATCGCAGGCCCGGGGTCGGCGCGCACGCCCGCCGGTGAAAGCGGTGGTCGGCGCGCGGACCGACGGCTCAGTCGACCAGCTTGAGGCCGATCACGCAGCCGATGATACCCGTCAGTAACAGTACCTTGACCAGGGATGCGGACTCGTCGCCCGTCGCCATGGCGTAGACGACGGTGGCGCACGCGCCGACGGCGACCCAGATCGCGTAGGACGTGCCGGTGGGCAGTTCCCGCATGGCGTACGCCAGGCCGCCCATGCTCACTGCGACGGCGGCCGCGAAGATCAACGAGGGCCACAGGCGGGTGAACCCCTCCGACTTGCCCAGCGCCGTCGCCCACACGGCCTCGAACAGGCCGGAGATGATCAGTACGAGCCAGTGCATCGTGCGCTCCTGTGAGGCCGTCTTGTCGCGCACCGGGTACGGCCCCGCTCGTCCGGGAGCCCGGACGGGCCCTGCCCGAGATGGTCGCACATGCCGCCCCCGGACCCACAGACCGTCCGCGACCGCGGGATGCGCGCGGCTTCGGCGCCCCGAGGCGGCTTCACTTCGGCGGCCGCGGCATGACACCATCTAGGCTGTGAGCCGCGTGCGGCGCAGCGCGGGAGCGATTCCGCGGCGCGCGGCGGCGCGTTCCGCCGTGGTGTAATGGCAGCACCTCTGATTTTGGTTCAGATAGTTCAGGTTCGAGTCCTGGCGGCGGAGCAAGTGCACTCTGACCTGCACCAGGGGCTCTGAGGGGGGCTCGGTCTCACTCGGCTAGCGCGGAGGCAAGATCGGCCGGGATACGCATCGGCGTCATCAGCCCTGCGCTCACCCTGCCGGTGTTGCCCTCGGGGTAGCGGCCCGCGAACGAACCGGGCGCCGCGACGAGGATCCGCAGCACCTGGCCGAGCGCTTCGCGTCGATCGCGTTGTCGCAGTGCCAAGGCGAGCATCGCCGCATGATTGCAGGTGTGCAGCCAGGGGTCGGCTTGGGAAGCGATGTGGGCGCGTTCGAGGTGCCGCCACCGGTCATCGCCCGCCGCAGCGGCCTTCGCCGCCGTCATTTCGTGTCGGTACGCCTTGCGGGCGCTTTCGGTCATCGATGCCATCAGGCCTGTTCTTTCTCTCCGGGGCAGCAGGACGGGTCGACCACCACGACGAGGCCGAGTAGATCGTCCAGGGCGTGCCCGATGCGAGGATCCGCGAGCTGGTACCGGCTTCTTCGGCCTTCCCGAACAGTGACGACGAGCCCGCAGCCGCGTAGGCACGCCAGGTGATTGGACAGCGTCTGCCGTGATACGCCGATCTGCTCCGCCAACGCGGACGGATAGCCCGGGCCGTCCCGCAGCGACAGCAGGATCCGCGTCCGCGTGGCGTCGGACAGCGCATACCCGAAGCGGGCGAGAGCGTCGCGGTGCGGGACCGATTCCATGCCCGAACAGTACATGAGTGAGTGTATTCACAAGAATCTGTATCAACGTGAGTCGGGCCGGGCGGGTGCATCGACTAGTGTTCGCCATGTTCAGGTTCGAGTCCTGGCGGCGGAGCAGACGGACGCACCCGGCCGGCACCGGGCAGTGCGGTGGTGACGGCCCTCTCCGTACGCCCGCGGCGAAGGGTGGGAAACCATGGCGGAGACGGTCGGGCAGGACACCGCCCAGAAGAACGGGCCACGGCCCCGCAAGCGGATGTCCGGCACCGAGCGCCGGGAGCAGCTCATCGCCATCGGCAGGTCGCTGTTCTCCGAGCGAGGCTACGAGGCCACCGCCATCGAGGAGATCGCGCAGCGCGCCCACGTCTCCAAGCCCGTCGTGTACGAGCACTTCGGCGGCAAGGAAGGGCTGTACGCGGTGGTCGTGGACCGCGAGATGGCCACGCTGCACAAAGCCATCACCGCCTCACTGTCCACGCACAGGAACCTGGCCCCGCACAGTTCCCGGCTGCGGCTCGAGCGGGTGACGCTGGCGCTGCTCACCTACGTCGAGGAGCACTCCGAGGGGTTCCGCATCCTGGTGCGCGATTCGCCGGTGGCGGCGGCGGACGGCACGTACTCGAGCCTGCTCAACGAGGCCATCGGTCAGGTGGAATACCTGCTGGCCGCCGACTTCGCGCGCCGGTCCCTGGACCCGGACCTTGCGGCGCTGTACGCGCAGGCGCTGGTGGGTGTCGTGTCGTCGTCGGCCACCTGGTGGCTGGACGTGCGCCGTCCCTCCAAGGAAGCCATGGCCACACACCTGGTGAACCTGTGTTGGAACGGGTTGGCGCACCTGTCCGCCGAGCCCACCCTGGACCCGCGCACCCTCGAGTTCGGTGCTCGCGGCGCAGGGCTCGCCCCGGCTGCGGAACCCGACTGAACGCAGTCGGCCGGGCACGGCTCCCGTCGACCAAGCGGAAAATGCACGATCGGCGGCGAAAATGTGCACCGATTGCTTGATCGACGGCCGGCGGGCGGCCGCCGTGCAGTAGGCGCGACGGGCGCGCCGCCGCCGGGGACTAGAATCGGCCACGGCCGCGTTGCGCACCATGAGAGTCCTGCCCGCACCATGAGAGTCCTGTCGCCGGGCAGGCACGTCATCGCCGCCGCAGCATCGACCCGCCCCTAGACGCCTATGCCGGTCCCGGCCGTATCGCGCCGGCCGGTCCGACGCCGTGCCGCACATTTACGAATCGGGCCGGCCCGAGTCCACCGCACTGCGGCCCGGGCAGCCCGCGAGGAGCCTTCTCGTTGTCCACCATCGCCCCGTCGTCGACCCCCGCCACCCCGATGTCCGCGCTCGCAGACGTCGCCCTGTCCGACCATGCGCTGTGCGAGTTCGCGGACATGGCGGGGCGGCCGGAACTGTCCGTCGTCGCCCCGTCCGCGGCGCGGTCGCTGCTCGCGGCCGCCCTGGGCCGGCGCGCGCCGGTGCTGCTCGTCACGGCGAGCGGCCGGGAGGCGGACGACCGCACCCGCGAGCTGCAGGAGATCCTGGGCGACGCGGTCGCCCAGTTCCCGTCGTGGGAGACGCTGCCGCATGAGCGGCTGTCCCCGGGCGCGGACACCGTGGGCCGCCGTCTGTCGGTGCTGCGCCGGCTGGCGCGCCCCGGGGACGCCGTCTACGGTCCGCCGCTGCAGGTCATCGTCGCCACGGTGCGCTCGCTGGTGCAGCCGATGGCCCCGGGGCTCGGCGAGATCGAGCCGGTGATCGTGCGCGAGGACGAGGAACACGACCTGGAGGGCCTCGTCGCGCGCCTGGTCGAGCTGGCCTACACCCGGGTGGACATGGTGGGAAAGCGCGGCGAGTTCGCCGTGCGCGGCGGCATCCTCGACGTCTTTCCGCCCACCTCCGACCACGCGGTGCGTATCGAGTTCTGGGGCGACGAGGTCTCCGAGCTGCGCCCGTTCTCGGTGGCCGACCAGCGTTCCATCACAGAGGTGGAGGTGCCGGTGCTCATCGCGCCGCCCTGCCGTGAGCTGCTGCTCACCGCGGACGTGCGCGAGCGTGCCGCGGCGCTCGCTGCCGGGCATCCCGAGGACGCCGCGCTGGTCGAATTGCTCGAATCCCTGGCCCAGGGGATCCCCGCCGAGGGCATGGAGGCGCTCATCCCCGCGCTGGTCCCGGGCGGCACCACGTTGCTCACCGACGTGCTTCCCGCTGGCGCCCACGTGCTGATCGCCGATCCGGAACGTGTCCGTACCCGGGCGACGGACCTGGTCAAGACGGGCAAGGAGTTCTTGGAAGCGTCGTGGAGCGCGGCCTCGGTGGGCGGCGACGCGCCGTTGGACACTTCCCGGCTCGATCTGGGCGACACCGCCTACCGCTCGCTACGGCAGGTGCACGAGGCGGCCGTGGAAGCGGGCGTCCCGTGGTGGACGGTGAGCCCGCTCGCGTCGGGCGACGACGGCGAGTACGTGCCGGAGCTGTCCGCATCGCCCACGGCGCGCGGGTCGGAGGAGCAGATCGCCACCATTTTCGCGACGCTGCGGGCACACGTCACCGGCGGCGGCCGGGCGGCGTTGATCGTCGGCGGCGCGGGGACCGTGACGCGCCTGCTGCAGCGGCTCGCGGAGGCCGAGGTCCCCGCGGTGCGCGCGGGCACGCACGACGATGTTGCGCCGGGGCGCGTCGCGGTGCTCCGCGGTGCGATGCAGGACGGCCTTGTGTTGCCCGACGCCGAGCTGGTGCTCATCACCGAGGCCGACCTGACCGGCAACCGGGTCGCCGCGGTGGGCGACGGCAAGCGAATGCCGCCCAAGCGGCGCAATCAGGTGGATCCGCTGGCGCTGACCGCGGGCGACCTGGTGGTGCACGACCAGCACGGCATCGGCCGGTTCGTGGAGATGACCTCGCGCACCGTCTCCGGGGCGCGCCGCGAATATCTGGTGCTCGAGTATGCGGGCAAACGCGGCCAGCCGGGCGACAAGCTGTTCGTCCCCATGGAGTCGCTCGACCAGCTCTCGCGCTATGTGGGCGGCGAGCTGCCGTCGCTGAGCAAGCTTGGCGGGTCGGACTGGAAGAACACCAAACGCAAAGCGCGCAAGGCGGTCCGCGAGATCGCCGGAGAACTGGTGCAGCTCTACGCCAAGCGCCAGGCGGCGCCCGGCCACCGGTTCGCGTCGGACAGCCCGTGGCAGCGCGAGATGGAGGACGCATTCGCCTTCACCGAGACCGGCGACCAGCTCACCGCCATCGACGAGGTCAAGTCCGACATGGAGAAGGCCGTGCCGATGGACCGCGTCATCTGCGGCGACGTGGGCTACGGCAAGACGGAGATCGCGGTGCGCGCCGCGTTCAAGGCGGTGCAGGACGGCAAACAGGTGGCGGTACTGGTGCCGACGACGCTGCTGGCGCAGCAGCATCAGCAGACGTTCGAGGACCGCATGGCCGGTTTCCCCGTCACCATCAAGGGACTCTCGCGCTTCACCGACCCGGCCGAGTCACGCACCACCGTCGAGCAGTTGGCCACCGGGGAGGTCGACGTGGTCATCGGCACGCACCGGCTGCTGCAGACGGGCGTGCGGTGGAAGGACCTGGGTCTGGTCATCGTCGACGAGGAGCAGCGCTTCGGCGTGGAGCACAAGGAGCACATCAAGGCGCTGCGCAGCCACGTGGACGTGCTCACCATGTCCGCCACGCCCATCCCCCGCACTTTGGAGATGAGCCTGGCCGGCATCCGCGAGATGTCGACCATCCTCACCCCGCCCGAGGAGCGCCACCCCATCCTCACCTACGTGGGCGCGTATGCGGACAAGCAGGTGGCGGCCGCGATCCGGCGCGAGCTGCTGCGCGACGGCCAGGTGTTCTACGTGCACAACCGGGTCAGTTCCATCGACAAGGCGGCGGCGCGGCTGCGCGAACTGGTGCCGGAGGCCCGGGTGGTGACCGCGCACGGCCAGATGAACGAGGAGATGCTCGAGCAGACCGTGCAGGGGTTCTGGAACCGCGAGTTCGACGTGCTGGTGTGCACGACCATCATCGAGACGGGCCTGGACATCTCCAACGCGAACACCCTGATCGTGGAGCGGGCCGACGCGCTGGGCCTGGCGCAGCTGCACCAGCTGCGCGGCCGGGTGGGCCGCGGGCGCGAACGGGGCTACGCCTACTTCTTGTATCCGCCGGAGAAGCCGCTGACGGAGACCGCCTACGACAGGCTCACCACCATCGCCCGCAACAACGAACTGGGTGCGGGCATGGCGGTGGCCATGAAGGACCTCGAATTGCGCGGCGCCGGCAACGTGCTGGGCGCCGAGCAGTCCGGGCACGTCGCGGGGGTCGGCTTCGACCTGTATGTGCGGCTGGTGGGGGAGGCCGTGGAGGCATACCGGGCGGTGGCCGACGGCGCCCCCGTGGCCGCCGCAGAGGAGACCAAGGAGGTGCACGTGGACCTGCCGGTGGACGCGCACATCCCGCCGGACTACATCGACGGCGACCGCCTGCGCCTCGAGGCCTACCGCAAGATCGCCGCGGCCGCCGATGAGGCCGGGATCGCCGCGGTGGTCGACGAGCTGGTCGACCGCTACGGCCCCGTTCCGGAGGAGGTGCGGCGCCTGGTCGCCGTGGCGCGGCTGCGCCTGCTGTGCCGGCAGTACGGCGTCACGGACGTCGGCGTCAGCGGCACCCAGGTGCGGCTCTCGCCGATGCCCCTCGCCGATTCCAAGCAGCTCCGGCTCAAGCGGCTCTACAAGGGCGCGGCGTACCGGGCGACCACCTCGACGGTGCAGATCCCGCTGCCGCGTACGGGCGGCCTGGGGTCGGCCCGTCTGCGTGACACCGAGCTGCTGCAGTTCGTCGTCGACTTCCTCCTGGCGCTCGACGGCAAGCCGGCCGGGATGGTAGATCTGTCCGCGAGTCTGGGCACGGCGGCCCCGGCGCCGGCATGACGGGGCCGGACGGCACGCCGCGGGAAGGAGCCCGGCTGCTTGACGCGGTGGCGCTCATGGACACGCTGTGCACCGACGGCGCGTGGGAATCGCAGCAGACGCACTCCAGCCTCACCGGCTACCTCGTGGAGGAGACCTACGAGCTGCTTGACGCCATCGCCTCCGGGAACCGCGACGAGATGGTGGCCGAGTTGGGCGACGTGCTGCTCCAAGTGCTTTTCCACGCCCGCATCGGCGCGGACTTCACCATCGACGACGTGGCCGAGTCGTTCATCCGCAAGGTAACGGCGCGTTCCGCCGGGGTGCTGGCCGGCGGCGTGGACCTGGCCACCCAGGTCGACGACTGGGAACGCGCCAAGTCCCGGGAACGGCCCGACGCGTCGGCCATGGACGGCATCCCGGCGGCCCAGCCTGCGCTGGCGCTCGCCGCGAAGGTCCTCGCCAGGGCGCGCGACGCCGGAGTGCCCGCCGACGCGATCCCGGCAGCACTGACCACAGTGACCGTGAGCCCCGACGGGGGCGCTGAGGAACGACTGCGCTCCGAGGCCCTGGAGTTCGCGCGACGGATCCGGGCGGCCGAGCGTGCGATGCGGGCGTGTGGCGCGGGGACGGACCGCGAAGGTGGGGAGCGGCGCGCGCGCCCCAGCGCCGACGAGTGGCGTGCCGCGTTGCGCTGATCCGTCGTCGCCGAGCCCCACCACCGAACGTGTTCGCGCGGCGAACCGGCATGCCGCCCCCGGGTCCGTAGCATGGGCTGGCCGCCGGCACCGGCGACGGTGCAGTGGGCTAGGTGCACGGCGGTGAGTGCAGTGCGGTGGGCGCAATGTGGTGGGCGCAGTGCAGGTGAGTGCAATGCAGGTGAGTGCAGTGCGGTGAAGACGAACCAGGAGGCCGACGGTGGGCGGTGCCAGACGAGTGCGCAGTCGCGCCGCGGCGATGATCGCCGCGGTGATGCCCGCCGTGGTGGTCAGCGGTGTCGTGGGCGCCGCCGTGGTCTCCTGTTCTCTGGTCGAGCGCCCGACAGTCCCCGACCTCAACCCGCCGGGCGCGGGTGCGCCGTTGCCGCCGATCGACGTGGAGGCGCCCGGACGCAGCGCCGATCAGCTGGCGGATTGGGCGTCGGGTCTGAGCGACCAGCTGGGTATCTCGCAGACGGCCCTCGAGGCGTACGGCTATGCGCAGGCGGTGATGGCGGTGGCGCGGCCCGATTGCCACCTGGGGTGGACGACCGTTGCGGGGATCGGGTCCGTGGAGAGCAAGCACGGGACGCACGGCGGCGCATCGGTGTCCGCAAACGGCCAGGTGAATCCGCCCATCCGGGGCGTGGCGCTGGACGGCAGTCCCGGCGTGGCGAAAATCGACGACACCGACGGCGGGGCCATGGACGGAGACCCGGTGCATGATCGGGCGATGGGGCCGATGCAGTTCATCCCGGAGACGTGGCAACGCTGGGGTGTGGACGCGAACGGCGACGGCATCGCCGACCCTGACAACCTCGACGACGCGGCGCTTACCGCGGGGCGCTATTTGTGCGGCTTCGGGCGCGATCTGTCCACCGCGGCGGGATGGACCGACGCGCTCGCCTCCTACAACATGTCGGAGGCGTACGCGCGTGAAGTGCAGTTCCGGGCCAACGCCTACTCGGTAGGCGTGCGGCCCTGACCGCAGCGGGGCATTAGACCGTTCGGCTGACATTTAGACGCACGTTTTTCGTAGTAACGATTACACAACATGTTCTACTCGGTGTGGTCACGGTGTGCTGTTCGGCCGAGGGTGCAGGTCGTATCGATGCTGGTTGCGGGCCCGGTTGTGGCAATGTGCGATGTTCGCGCGCTGGGCGGTATTGCCGTATTCGATATTGATCGAACGTCCAGTTATGCGTAATGAGGAGTACTCAAGTAGATGAACTGCGACAACGGTGTTAGCGTTTCACCAGGTCTTTGTGGTCGCCGCCGACCCGCGTCGGGTGTTGCGCTGGTCGCGATCCGGGAAGCGGCGGGGAGTAGTTGTTCGTACGTATGAATCGGTGTCCATACGTAAGGGTTCCGTGGCTCCCGGGCGGTGGCGTCGACGGCCGCATCGCCGAAGTCGTCCGGCGGGACACCGCCGGGAGTGACGACGCGGAAAGGGCTGTGCCGGCTGCTGCTCCCGCCCGAGCGGCGCCCCGGCCTCGACCGCGTCCGCGGGTGATCGTCCGCACCCGCATTCCGGGCCCGGCCCGCAGCCGTCCGCCAACGGCGCGGGGCGGGCCCGGGTCAGTTTCGCCGCCGGGGTGCTGTTCCGGAAACTCTCACGGTGCGACCGCCCGGAGGGGATCAGGTGCGTGGTGCGTTGTGATGCCCGGCCACTGATCTGCATCAGTGCGATTCGTGCGCGCTGCTTATGGCAATTTCTAGTGTCATCTGAACGACCTACAAAACCCCTTCAAGAGTCCGTAAACCGCAGTAACGGTATGAGGACTTGTCGGTGGCGGGGCCTAGTATTCGGCGTGTTCCTGATTCGCAGCGTGGAATCGGGGGCGGGAGCTGTGACAACCGGTGACGGTAACGGGCTTGACAACAGAGTTGGCCGCCCGGTCTTTTTGGAAACGAGTGGGAGATGAAAATGCGCGCGAAAAAGTTCGCCGGAGCCTCTGCGGCCGGCATCGCCTCAGTGGCTCTGGTGCTTGGAGGCACGGGTGTGGCAGGTGCCCTCCCGGGGGCCGGCAGCCTCGGATCGCTGACCGGCTCGGCCGGCGGCGACCAGTGCGGCACCACTGTGGTGACGCAGAACGATCTGCAGACGGACGGAAACGGTGCCACGCTTCCCGCGGGCACCTGGTACACCCCGGGCGACGAAAACCCCGCAGTGATCGGCGCGGCGACGGACGACGCGCACGGCACCGGAGTCCTCGAATTCACGCAGGATGCGTCGTTGGGCACGTCGCTGTACCGAGCGTCGGACCTGACGCTGGCCGAGCTGGCCGCTGAAGGACCTATCCAGTACGAGTTCACTGCGAGCAATGACAATGCGGCCAGCAGTAATACTCCTGCGCTGCAGATCCGCGTGCTCGGTGCGGCGACCGGGTCAGACGACGGTTTTGCCACCATCGTCTGGTCGCCACCCGCCGCTGAAGGCGAATGGGTGACGGCCAAGGCGGAGGCGACCGACGGTTCCTTCTGGGTCACCCGGGACATCCTCGACGGGAACGGGGATGTCGTACTCGAGAGTGGTGCTCCGGCGACGCTGCACCAGATTGCCGAGTGGAACCCGGACGCGACGATCCTCGGCGTCGGCGTCCAGCAGACGAAGGGGAACGACTCCACCGATGTCAAGGTGGACAACTTCACCATCGGCTGCCAGGTCACCGATTTCGAGGTGACCGCACCCGGTCCGTTCGGTTCGTTGGCCGGCCTGTTCGGGAGTTTCGGT
This sequence comes from Tomitella gaofuii, assembly GCF_014126825.1. NCBI lineage: Bacteria > Bacillati > Actinomycetota > Actinomycetes > Mycobacteriales > Tomitella > Tomitella gaofuii. Next base: position 1,724,144 of record NZ_CP059900.1, read on the forward strand.
TCGAGCGAACAGTGACGATCCCCGTGACCGTTGATCTTCCGTCACCGGTCACGGAAAGACACACGGGCGCCCCGCCGGTCCAGCGGGGCGCCCGGGCACGCGTCAGTCCCCGATGCCCACCGGCACGTCGCCGACGATCGAGATCCGGTCCATCACACGCTTCTGCGGGAAGTAGTCGCTCGCCGCATAGTGCTGGCAGGTGCGGTTGTCCCACATGGCCACCGTGTCGGGGCGCCAGCGCAGCCGCACCTGGAACTCGGGCCGCTGCACGTGCCGGTAGATCACCGAGAGGATCTCGTCCGACTCCTCCTGCGGGATGCCGAGCACGCGGGTGGTGAATACCTGGCAGGCGAACAGCACCCGCCGGCCGGACTCGGGGATCACCCGCACCAGCGGATGCTGCACCGCAGGCAGGTGCGGCCGCAGCATCTCCACGGCCTCGGACGGCATCGACGTGCCGAAGGCCTGCATCCAGTCGTGTTCGGCGACGAGCCCGTCGATGCGCTCGCGGAACGCGGCGGGCAGGGTGTCGTAGGCGGCGGCCGTGTCGGTCCACAGGGTGTCGCCGCCGCTCGCGGGCAGCTCCACCGCGCGCAGAACTGCGCCGAAGGAGGGAGTGGCGCTCCACGTCACATCGTTGTGCCAGGAGTTCTCGACGCCCGCGCTCGCCATCCCCTTGGCGAGCGTGGTCACGTCGACGTCCGTCTGTCCCGGCTGGGTGTACTTGAAGAAGGGGTGCTGCTCGAGCTCGCCCCACAGCTCGGCGAAGGCGCGGTGGTCCGCGCGGCTGATGTGCTGGTCGCGGAAGAACAGCACCTTCCATTCCAGCAGGGCGCGGCGAAGCTCGGCCAGCGTGGCCGCGTCGAGGTCGCCGCCGAGGCGCAGGCCCGACACCTCGGCGCCGATGGTGGTGCCGGCGGGCGCCACGGTGATGTGTTCGTAGGGCCGCGGTTCGGCGCCCCCGGGCAGGCGGTCGGCCACGATGGGCCCGTACATGAGCAGCGGGTCGGTGGTGGAGTCGCCGTAGATGGTCGAGGTGGGGACTGCGGGGGCGTCGGTGGCGGTCATCGGTGTTCCTCCTGGATCGGTGGTGGGGTGTGCGGGGCGAGGGAGTGCAGGTCGAGCGTGTCCGGACCGGCGGGCGCGGTGAGCAGGCCGTGGCACGTGTCGACGAGCCGCGCCGTGACACGGCCGGGCGACGTCGCGGCGCCGGGGACGGGGAACGACGGCGGGGGGAACGGGAACGCGGGGGAGTGCACGGCGCCGTCGGCCGCGGCCTCGGCGGCGGCGAGAGCGCCCACCACGTGCCCCAGCAGGCCGGCGGTGCGCCAGCGCGCGGTCTCCTCGTCGAGGCCGGGTCGGGTGCCTGCGGCGGTGAGCACCGCGACCATGCGCCTGCGCGTCTCTTCGACGGTGAACAGGGTGCTGTGTTCGGTGATGAGGCCGGCGAGCTCGGGCGAGACCATCGATTGCGCGAGAAAGCGCGCGTACGCCGAGCCGGGGACGAGCAGAACTCGACGGGCCAGCGGCACCACGAACGCCTCGGCCAGGGCGCGCAGCATCGCCTCGGGGTGCGTCGGCGGGTCGGCGTCGAGCGCGTCGAGCATGGCCTGGCGGTGTACGGCGATGGGGTCCATGCGCTCGGCCAACACCGCGCCGACCAGGCCGTCGCGGGTCCCGAAGTGGTAATTGGCGGCCGACTTGTTGGACTGGCCGGCGGCCTCCTGCACGGCGCGCAGAGTGAGGCCCGTGAGCCCGCGCTCGGCGACGATGCGCTCGGCGGCGTCGATCATCGCGGCGCGGGCGGGGGAGTCGCGTCGGGCGGTGGCGCTGGTCGGTGTCACACCTCACATATTAAGGATTAGTCCTTAATGCGGCAATCGCCGGGCAGCGGGGAACCTCCGATCGCCTGCCCCATCCCGCCGCGTGCCTGCGAGACGCGGCTCGGTGGGGCAGATAAGCTGACCCGAGTTGCGCGGGCCCGCGCGGAACCGCCACATCGACGATCGACAACCGACGACACCGATCGATGAACATCGACAAACAACGACACCGACAGACTGAGGAGTACGCCCGTGGCCGTCATCGAACAGGTCGGAGCACGCGAGATCCTGGACTCCCGTGGCAACCCCACGGTCGAGGTCGAGGTGGCCCTCGACGACGGGACCTTCGCGCGCGCCGCCGTCCCGTCGGGCGCCTCCACCGGTGAGCATGAGGCCGTGGAGCTGCGCGACGGCGGCGAGCGCTACGGCGGCAAGGGCGTCACGCAGGCGGTCGAGGGCGTGCTGGGCGAGCTCGCCCCCGCGGTCATCGGGCTGCCGGCGGAGGAGCAACGGCTGGTGGACCAGGCGCTGCTGGACGCCGACGGCACGCCGGACAAGTCGCGCCTGGGCGCCAACGCGCTGCTCGGCGTCTCGCTGGCCGTGGCCAAGGCGGGCGCCGAGTCGTCCGACCTCGAGCTCTTCCGCTACCTGGGCGGCCCCAACGGCCACGTGCTGCCGGTGCCGATGATGAACATCCTCAACGGCGGCGCGCATGCGGACACGGGCGTGGACGTGCAGGAGTTCATGGTGGCGCCCATCGGCGCGCCCAGCTTCAAGGAGTCGCTGCGCTGGGGTGCCGAGGTCTACCACTCGCTCAAGGCCGTGCTGAAGAAGAAGGGCCTGTCGACGGGGCTGGGCGACGAGGGCGGCTTCGCGCCGGACGTCGCCGGTACGCGCGAGGCGCTCGACGTCATCTCCGACGCGGTCGCCGCCACGGGGCTGGTGCTGGGCCGTGACGTGGCGCTGGCGCTCGACGTGGCCGCCACCGAATTCCATTCCGAGGCCGGCTACGCCTTCGAGGGCACCACCAAAACCGCGGCGCAGATGGCGGAGTTCTACCGCGAGCTGCTGGGCTCGTATCCGCTGGTGTCCGTCGAGGACCCGCTCAGCGAGGACGACTGGGACGGGTGGGCCGAGCTCACCGCGGCGATCGGCGACAAGATCCAGATCGTGGGCGACGACCTCTTCGTCACCAACCCGGCGCGCCTGCGCACCGGCATCGACAAGGGCGCCGCCAATGCGCTGCTGGTCAAGGTCAACCAGATCGGCACGCTCACCGAAACGAACGACGCCGTCGACCTCGCCCACCGCAGCGGGTTCCGCACGATGATGAGCCACCGTTCCGGTGAGACCGAGGACACCACCATCGCCGATCTCGCCGTGGCCCTGAACTGCGGGCAGATCAAGACGGGCGCGCCCGCGCGCAGTGAGCGCGTCGCCAAGTACAACCAGCTTCTGCGCATCGAGGAGTCGCTGGGCGACGCCGGCCGCTACGCCGGTGCCGGCGCCTTCCCGCGCTTCCGTGCGGAGGGCAGCGCGAACTGATGGCGGAGCGGGGCAGGCGGCGGCCGGCGGGCAGCCCGGGCGGCAGGGAACCGGGGCGCAGTGCGCGCACCCGGGACTCGCGTTCGCGCGCGTCCGGCCGCGCGCAGGCCCCGCGGTCGTCGTCGGCCCGGCGCACCGCCACGGCGGCGCAGGCGCGCCGGGGGGCGTCGACCCGGCCGGGCACCGCCGTACGGCCGGGCGCGTCGGCGCGCGCCGGGTCCGCGCCGCTCACGGCGCGCGCCTCGAGCGCCTGGCGGCGGATGTCCGAGCGGACGGAGGGTTCGGGCCAGGGCATGTCTCCGCGCCGCGTCGTCGTCGTCATCGTCATGGTGTGTTTTCTGGCGCTGGCACTGGCCAACCCGGTGCGGACCTACTTCACCCAGCGCCAGGACGCGGCGGAGGCTGCGGCACACCACGCCGAACTGGTGGCGCAGATCGCCGAGTTGAAGAAGAAGGAAAAGCTCCTCGAGGACCCCGACTACATCCGCGCCCAGGCGCGCGACCGGCTGGGATTCGTCGAAGCCGGCCGCACCCCGTACATCGTCGAGTTGCCGGGGGATCCGGTCGAGGCACAAGTCCAGCACGACAAGGCCGAGGCCGCGAATCGTCCCTGGTACGGGTCCGTGTGGGATTCCATCTCGCATGCCGCCGAGGACGACGCCGACGTGCCGGTGCCCAACGTGATCCCGGCCCCGGCACCCCCGCCCGGAGAGTGACGCGCGTCCGGCCGGCGTCCGGCGCGGGCGAGGGGTCGGCAGCAATGACATACCGCAACCGGAGAGGCGATCCACCGGTGAACGAACCAGACAACGACCCTGCGCTCGCGGCCGATCTCGCCGTCGTCGCCGAGCAGCTCGGCCGCATTCCGCGCGGCGTGCTGGCCGTGGCGTACCGCTGCCCGGACGGCGTGCCCGCAGTGGTCCGCACGGCCCCGCGGCTCCCGGACGGCACGCCGTTCCCCACGCTGTACTACCTGACAGAGCCGCGGCTCACGGCGGCCGTGGGCAGGCTCGAATCGGCCGGGCTCATGCGGGAGATGAGCGTCAGGCTCACGCGGGATCCGGCGCTGGCCGCGGCGTACCGGTGCGCGCACGAGGACTACCTGGCCGAGCGCAACGCGCTCGAGGACCTCGGCACCGACTTCACCGGGGGCGGCATGCCCGAGCGGGTCAAGTGCCTGCACGTGCTCGCCGCCCATGCGCTGGTGCGCGGGCCCGGCACCAACCCGCTGGGCGACGAGGCGGTCGCGCTCGTCGCGGACGGTGAGCACGGGGGAGCGGTGCTGCGCGGAACCGCGGTCCCCGCCGACTGGCCGCGACTGGCGGAGCTGCCGTTCCGGGCGGGCGCCGGCGCCGCCGACGGGGCGAAGGAGGGCCGATGACGAGGGTGGCAGCCGTCGACTGCGGCACGAACTCGATCCGGCTTCTCGTCGCCGACGTCGACGGCGGCTCCGGGGGTACTGCGGGCCCGCTCACGGACGTCGCCCGGGAGATGCGGGTGGTGCGGCTCGGCCAGGGGGTCGACGCCACCGGAGCGTTCGTGCCCGAGGCGATCGCGCGCACGCGGGCGGCCCTCGAAGAGTATGCGGGGATCATCGCGGACACCGGGGCGACGGCCGTGCGCATGGTGGCGACATCCGCGACCCGCGACGCCGCGAACCGCGACGAGTTCTTCGACATGACCGCAGAGGTGCTGGGGGCTGTGATCCCCGGGGCTGTCGCCGAGGTCATCAGCGGCGACGAGGAGGCCGAACTCTCTTTCGCGGGCGCCGTCGGCGAGCTCGACGCGGACGGCGGGCCGTTCGCGGTGGTGGACCTGGGTGGGGGCTCCACGGAGATCGTGCTCGGCAACGGTGCGGGGGTGCACGCGGCGCGGTCGTCGGACATCGGTTGCGTCCGCGTCACCGAACGGTGCCTGCCCGGTGATCCGCCCGGCGCCGGCGAGGTGGCGGCCGCCGAAGAGTTCATCGCCGAGAGGTTCGCCGCCGCGCTCGACGTCGTGCCGGTGGAGCAGGCCCGGACGTGGGTGGGGGTCGCCGGGACGATGACGACCATCGCTGCCATCGCGCTGGGCCTGGACCGCTATGACCCCGAGCGGATCCACTTGGCGCGCATTCCGTTCGGGCAGTTGCGGGACGTGTGCGACAGGCTCGTCGCCATGACCCGTGCGGAGCGTGCCGCGCTGCCGGTGATGCACCCGGGCCGCGTGGACGTGATCGGCGGGGGCGCGCTGATCACGCGGGCGCTGGCGACGGTGTTCGAGGAGCGCGCTGGCATCGGCGAACTCGTGGTGAGTGAACACGACATCCTCGACGGGATCGCACTGTCGATCGGTTAGAGGCGTCGGCGGGGGGCAGACGGAGCGTGCGCGGGAAGGTCGTGCTGCGCGAGAGTGCCGTGGTGAGTGGTGGGGCCCCGGCCGCTTCCCTCGGCCGGGACCGGTTCCATGATAGAACATGCATTCGGATATCGGCCAGTGCGGGGTGTGAACCTCCGGGTCCTTTTCATCTCCTGCGGAAAGAGCGACTGCCGCTCCCCATGTCCGGGGAGCGGCAGTCCGTGACGAGTGTGAGCGCAGCCCGTCAGTGTCCGCCTCGCGTCGGCCGACGGCGCGGAGGCGTGCGATCGCGGGGCGGAACACCCGCCGCCCGAAGGAGTCCCGGCGGCGGGGAGACCCGCCCGCCCAGCGATAGCATGAGGTTAGCCTAGCCTTCTCTATGAGTGCAAGTCCTTTCTCCGGGCGCGGTGGTCGCGCCGTCGGAGCCCCGCCGCACGATAAGCTGCACGCGTCCCGCGGGCATCCGACGGCTGTCCGCGTGGGCCCCCATAGCCCAATTGGCAGAGGCGGCGGACTTAAAATCCGCGCAGTGTCGGTTCGAGTCCGACTGGGGGCACCACGAAAGCCCAGGTCAGAGGCGATCTCGTTGGTCTGCCCTCAGCTACCACGTCGGCCACCCCGGCATTACCCCGGCGCGTGCGGGGGGTGTGCGACACGTTTGTAGGTTCCGCCGGTTGGCGCTGCTAGCGTGAAAGTCTGGTTGTGGTAGTGGCAACCAGATGATGGAGGCAGCGATGCCAGGGCCCTCACTCGAAGAGTTAGAGACGCGACGAGCACGGTTGTATGAGCAGTTGGTGCAGGTCGGAGACTTCCGCCGCGGCTCGGTCAGTGAGAATTACCGGCGCTGCGGCAAGCGGAACTGCGCCTGCGCCCGCGCGGGCCATCCCGGGCATGGTCCGCGGCTGTTGTGGACCCGGTCGGTGCCCGGCCAGGGCACCCGGGGCCGGCAACTCGCGCGCGGGGAAGTCGCCAAGGTCCGCGCGGAGTTGGCGGCCTATGAACGGTTCGCCGCGTTGACCGCGCAACTCACTGAGGTCAACGAGCTGATCTGCGAGGCGCGGCCGCCCGATACGCCGGCGCAGAGCCCGCCGGCGTCGGCAGACGCCGAAAAAGGGGGCTCGTCGACACGCTCGCCGCCGTGATCATCGGCGAGGTCGAGGACCTGGCGGCGCTCGCGGCCCGCCCGCTACGGCCCGCCGCCTCCGCCGACGGAGGCGGTGGCGGCACCGGTATGGCGGCGATCGAACAGGCGGTGCGCGCGGCGATGCTGCGGGTCGGGGCGGTGGTGCTCGAAGAGCTGTTGGGCGCCGACGCGGGGTATCGCGGCCCGCGGATCGACTGTGGCGGTGGGCATACCGCACGGTTTATCGGGTACCGGGACAAGTCGATCGACACGGTTGTTGGGCGGATCCGGTTGCGGCGGGCCTATTACCACTGCGCCTGCTGCGGCAGCGGTGTGGTGCCGCGGGACGCCGAGGCGGGTGTGGCCGGCCGGTCGTGTTCGCCGGGGCTGGCGGGCGCGTGTGCCCGGGCCGGGGCGGCCATGCCGTTTGCGGCGGCGGCGGCGCTGGTCGGCGATTTGGCCGGCATCGAGGTCGGGGCCAAACGACTCGAACGTGCCGCCGAGGCGTCCGGGGCTGTGGTGGCGGCGGCCGTCGATGCCGAGGCCGCCGCGATCACGGCCGGGCGTCTGGCGGTGTTGCCGCCTCCGGGGCGACCGGACATGCTCTACATCGCCGTTGATGGCACCGGGGTTCCGATGCGTCCGGCCGAGACGGCGGGGCGGGCCGGAAAGTATCCGGACGGGCGGGCGCGGACCCGGGAGGTGAAACTGGCGTGCGTGTTCACCCAGACCGGGTGCGACCGTGACGGGAGTCCGGTCCGCGACGCCGATTCGACGAGTTATGTGGCCACGTTCGCCCCGGCCGACCAGTTCGGCGCACTCGCCCGGGCCGAGGCCGCCCGCCGCGGCAGCGAGCATGTGCGCCAGCTCGTGGTCCTCGGTGACGGGGCGCCGTGGATCTGGAACCAGGCCACCGCCCGCTGGCCCGAAGCCACCCAGATCGTCGATCTCTACCATGCCCGGGAACACCTCTACGAGATCGCCGGGCTGCTCGCCGACACGCTCGGCGACGATCTGGAGGCGTGGACGGGCGAACGGATCGCTGAGCTCGACGCCGGGCACATCGATGCCCTCGTCGCGGCGGCACGCCGGCCCCTGGCCCGTGAGGGCAAATGCCACATCGTCGACAAGGCCCTGCCGTATTTCCAGCGCAACGCCCACCGCATGCAGTACGCCCGGTTCCGACGGCTGGGCATGTTCGTCGGTTCGGGCACCGTCGAGGCCGGCTGCAAGTCGATCATCGGGGCAAGACTCAAGCAGTCCGGGATGCGCTGGTCGATCCGCGGGGCTACCGACATCATCGCCCTGCGTTGCGCCGCGGGCAGCGGCCGGTGGGACCACGTCGGTACCCCGGACAACAACCAGATGGCCACCGCATGAGACCTACCCGCCAGTCACCAACAAAACTGACGCACACCCGCGTGCGGGGGGTGTGCGACACGTTTGTAGGTTCCGCCGGTTGGCGCTGCTAGCGTGAAAGTCTGGTTGTGGTAGTGGCAACCAGATGATGGAGGCAGCGATGCCAGGGCCCTCACTCGAAGAGTTAGAGACGCGACGAGCACGGTTGTATGAGCAGTTGGTGCAGGTCGGAGACTTCCGCCGCGGCTCGGTCAGTGAGAATTACCGGCGCTGCGGCAAGCGGAACTGCGCCTGCGCCCGCGCGGGCCATCCCGGGCATGGTCCGCGGCTGTTGTGGACCCGGTCGGTGCCCGGCCAGGGCACCCGGGGCCGGCAACTCGCGCGCGGGGAAGTCGCCAAGGTCCGCGCGGAGTTGGCGGCCTATGAACGGTTCGCCGCGTTGACCGCGCAACTCACTGAGGTCAACGAGCTGATCTGCGAGGCGCGGCCGCCCGATACGCCGGCGCAGAGCCCGCCGGCGTCGGCAGACGCCGAAAAAGGGGGCTCGTCGACACGCTCGCCGCCGTGATCATCGGCGAGGTCGAGGACCTGGCGGCGCTCGCGGCCCGCCCGCTACGGCCCGCCGCCTCCGCCGACGGAGGCGGTGGCGGCACCGGTATGGCGGCGATCGAACAGGCGGTGCGCGCGGCGATGCTGCGGGTCGGGGCGGTGGTGCTCGAAGAGCTGTTGGGCGCCGACGCGGGGTATCGCGGCCCGCGGATCGACTGTGGCGGTGGGCATACCGCACGGTTTATCGGGTACCGGGACAAGTCGATCGACACGGTTGTTGGGCGGATCCGGTTGCGGCGGGCCTATTACCACTGCGCCTGCTGCGGCAGCGGTGTGGTGCCGCGGGACGCCGAGGCGGGTGTGGCCGGCCGGTCGTGTTCGCCGGGGCTGGCGGGCGCGTGTGCCCGGGCCGGGGCGGCCATGCCGTTTGCGGCGGCGGCGGCGCTGGTCGGCGATTTGGCCGGCATCGAGGTCGGGGCCAAACGACTCGAACGTGCCGCCGAGGCGTCCGGGGCTGTGGTGGCGGCGGCCGTCGATGCCGAGGCCGCCGCGATCACGGCCGGGCGTCTGGCGGTGTTGCCGCCTCCGGGGCGACCGGACATGCTCTACATCGCCGTTGATGGCACCGGGGTTCCGATGCGTCCGGCCGAGACGGCGGGGCGGGCCGGAAAGTATCCGGACGGGCGGGCGCGGACCCGGGAGGTGAAACTGGCGTGCGTGTTCACCCAGACCGGGTGCGACCGTGACGGGAGTCCGGTCCGCGACGCCGATTCGACGAGTTATGTGGCCACGTTCGCCCCGGCCGACCAGTTCGGCGCACTCGCCCGGGCCGAGGCCGCCCGCCGCGGCAGCGAGCATGTGCGCCAGCTCGTGGTCCTCGGTGACGGGGCGCCGTGGATCTGGAACCAGGCCACCGCCCGCTGGCCCGAAGCCACCCAGATCGTCGATCTCTACCATGCCCGGGAACACCTCTACGAGATCGCCGGGCTGCTCGCCGACACGCTCGGCGACGATCTGGAGGCGTGGACGGGCGAACGGATCGCTGAGCTCGACGCCGGGCACATCGATGCCCTCGTCGCGGCGGCACGCCGGCCCCTGGCCCGTGAGGGCAAATGCCACATCGTCGACAAGGCCCTGCCGTATTTCCAGCGCAACGCCCACCGCATGCAGTACGCCCGGTTCCGACGGCTGGGCATGTTCGTCGGTTCGGGCACTGAACCGTCTCGGGTTTGATGGAGGGTAGTTAACACGGAAGGACCGCTCCTCCATGCCCCGCCCATCGAAGTACCCCGCCGAGCTCCGCGACCGCGCCACCCGCATGACCGTCGAGGCCCGCAAGGACCCCGAGACGCGCACCGGCGCGATCCGGCGGATCGCCGAACAACTCGGCGTGCATCCTGAAGCCCTGCGCAACTGGGTCAAACAAGTCGAGTCCGGCCAGGCCGACCTTCCCGGCCTGGCCACGGTGTCCGACCTGGAACGGATCCGCCAACTCGAGCAGGAGAACCGGGAGTTGCGCCGCGCCAACGACATCCTGAAGTCCGCATCGGCTTTCTTCGCGGCGGAGCCAGGTCGCCCACATCGGTGATCGTCGCGTTCATCGACGACCACAAGCACGAGTGGGGAATCGAGCCGATCTGCAGAGTGCTCACCGAGCACGGCTGCCCGATCGCCCCCTCGACCTACTACGCCGCCAAGCAGCGCACGCCCTCGGCCCGCGCCGTACGGGACGGCGAGCTCACAGAGCTGATCATGGAGATCTACAACGACTCCAAGCAGGTGTACGGCATCCGCAAGATCCACGCCGAACTGCGCCGACGCGGCACCAAAGTCGCCCAGTGCACCGTGGAACGGCTCTGCCGCGACCTCGGGATACGCGGTGTCGTGCGCGGCAAGTTCCCGCGCAGGCCACGCCTCGCGCCGGAGACCGACCGGCCCGACGACCGAGTCGAGCGCGAGTTCACCGCAGACGGTCTGAACGAGCTGTGGGTCGCCGACATCTAATGCCGACGTCGGCATTAGATGTCCTATGCCGACCTCGGGACTATGCCGATCATCCGGGTGAGGGGGCAGGTCAGCCGGATGCTGGGAGTTGAAAGGTCGGCATAGTCAGGTCGTCGGGGCGACGCTTCAGGCACAGGTTGCCTGGAGGTGAGGTCAATGACGCAGAGATCTGCGACGGCGCGGCCGTATGCGGACCGGGTTCCGCGGATACCGGTGGGGCCCTTGGCATCGACAGTGCTGGAGGAGTGCCGACGGTGGCTGGTGGCACAGGGGTATTCGCCGGGCTCATCGACCCCGGTGGTGAACCTGCTGGCACGCCTGAGCGTGTGGATGCAGGAGGTCGGTGCCGGGATCGACGACATCGACGAGGAGCTGCTGGACCGGTTCGTCGTCCGGGAACGATCTCGGGTGGTCGTGTGCACCACGGTGAAGTGCTCCTGGAACACGATGCGCAAGTTCTTGACCGCTGCCGGGTACCTGGCCCCGGCCCCGGGCGAGGTTGACCCGGTCACGCCGGCGCAGGTCGCGGTCACGACATGGTGCTCGTGGATGCGGTACGAGTGCGAGCTGAGCGAGCAGACCATCAATGCTCGTCGCCGTTACGCTGGCGGGCTGCTGGAGGCGATCACCGGAGCCGACGGCAGCCTGGACTGGGACAGGCTCGACACCGACGTGGTCAATGATTACGTCGCCGGGCGTGGTCGCCCCTACGGTCAGGCGGCGCGTGTTCATATCGTCGGCGCGGTCCGCAGCCTGCTGCGTTGGGCGTTGAGCACCGGCCGTCTCGATCGGGATATCAACGCCGGGATCCTGCAGCCTGCCTTCGACCGGGCGCGGGTTGCCGAAAGGAGTGAGCAGCGAGCAGGTCGGTGCCCTGCTGGCCGTGTGCGATCCTGCCACGCCGATCGGGGCCAGGGACCGCGCGGTCATCACCGTCCTGGTCCGCCTGGGCCTGCGCGCCGGTGAAGTCGCCCGCCTGCGGCTGGAGGATATCGACTGGGCCAACGGGACAACTGAAGGTCACCGGTAAGGGCCGTGAGCACGCGCTGCCGATCCCTTGCGACGTCGGTCAGGCGCTGACGGTCTGGCTTCGGGTGCGCCCGGCCGCCCTGGACCGGGCGTGTTCGTGCGGATGCGGGCACCACGGAAGATGATGACGACCCAGGGGCTCTCCGGGATCGTCGCCCGGCTGTCCGGCCTGGCGGGGATCGACCCCATCTACGCTCATCGCCTGCGGCACACCGCGGCGATGGACGTCCTGGCCGCGCGGCGGGACCCTGACCGAGGCCAGGGAACTCCTCGGCCACGCCTACACGGTCACCACGATGTCCTACGCGAAGGTCGAGACCTGGTCTCGCTGCGCGAGCTGGCCGTCCCGTTCGGCGCAGGTGCCCCGATGACGACTCTTCGCCAGCACCTGGGCCGGTACCTGGCGCTGCGCCGCGGATCTGGGCTTCCAGCTCGACGACGTCGAACGTCAGGTCGGACTGTTCTGCACCTGGCTCGAAGCTCGTGGCCAGGTGGACACCTTCACCATCGAGGACGCGGTGACCTGGGCCCGGGCCAACCCCGAAGCGCATCCGTCGTGGTGGGCCACCCAGCTGTCGCTGGTGCGCCGCTTCGCGGCCCACCTGCACGCCAACGGTGTCGACGTGCCGGTCATCCCTCTCCGGGCTGCTGCCGGCCCGCAAGCCGCGGGCGGTGCCCTTCATCTACAGCCAGGACGACGTCGACGCCCTCCTTGTCGCCTGCGAGGCCGAGTTCACCGACGAACGGATCGCGGCCACCGTGCGCACCGTCATCGGGCTGCTGGCGTGCACAGGCCTGCGGATCGGCGAGGCGCTGGCCCTGGGCGTCGACGACGTCGACCTCGACAACCACGTCCTGGTCGTCCAGGCCGGCAAGTCTGCCCAGCGGCTCGTGCCCGTGCACCCTCGACCATCACAGCGTTAGAGGACTACCTGGCCCTGCCGGCCCGGGTGGCCACGAATCCCGACCCCCACGGCCCGGTCTTCGTGACCGCCAAGGGCACCGGGTACGTCTACGTTTCCTTTTACGCCCTGTTCAAACGAGCCCGCGAGGCTGCCGGCCTCCTCCCACGCGGCAGGGCCCGCCCCCGCCTGCACGACCTGAGGCACACCTTCGCCACGGCCCACATGACCGCGGCCTACGCCACGGCCACGATCCCGAGCGGGTCCTGTCCCTGCTGGCGACCTGGCTCGGGCACTCCGACGCCGCGCACACCTACTGGTACCTGACCTCGACGGCGGACCTGATGGCCCTGGCCGCCGGCCGACTCGAACCCGCCGACGAGAGCGAAACCTCATGACCGCCCTGGCTACCAGCCTGCAGACCTACTTCACCACCTTCGCCCGCACCCAGCGTGACCTGTCGGCGAACACGATCAGCTCCTACCGCGACACCTGGCGGATGCTGCTAAAGCACCTGAGTACCACGCTAGGAACCCCGGTCGACGCCCTCGACCTGGAGGACCTGACCGCGGCCAACGTCACCGCCTTCCTGGAGCACCTGCAGCGAGCGCGGCAACAACGCAAAGAAGACCCGTAACACCCGTCTGACCGCGATCCGCTCGGTCCTGGCCCGTGCCCTGCCCGACCATCCCGAGCACGCCGCGACCATCACCCAGGTGCTTGCAATCCCACCACGGCGCACCACCAGGCCCGTCATCGAGTTCCTCACCCCCGCCGAGACCCAGGCCCTGCTCAACGCGCCCGACCAGCAGACCTGGACCGGGCATCGCGACCACGCGCTGCTCCTCATGGCTGTGCAGACCGGACTTCGCGTCAGCGAGATCACCTCGCTGACCTACGACGACATCCACCTCGGCTCCGGACCCCACATCGCCTGCACCGGCAAGGGACGACGCCAGCGCATCACTCCGCTGACGAAGACGACAGTGACCACGATGACGAACTACCTCACCGAGCGCAGGTCCCGACTCGGGAACGCGCTGTTCTGCGGACCGCACGGACAACAACTGTCCCGCGACGCCCTCGAGCGCCGCCTGGCCCCGACACGTCAGCACCGCCACGACCACCTGCCCCAGCATCGGCGCCAAGCACGTCACCATGCACACCCTGCGACACACCGCAGCGATGAACCTCCTCGCCGCAGGCGTCGACGTCTCCGTCATCGCGCTCTGGCTCGGCCACGCCGACACCCACAGCACCGCCGCCTACCTGCACGCCGACATGGCCACCAAACAAGCCGCCCTCGACCGGACCCGACCACCAGACGTCACCCCCGGCACCTACCAGCCCGCCCCCGACCTCCTGGCCTGGCTCACCGCCCTATGACTATGCCGACCTTTCAACTCCCAGCGTCCGGCTGGCCTGCCCCCTCACCCGGATGATCGGCATAGTCCCGAGGTCGGCATAGGACATCACCTACGTCCGCACCGCGGCCGGCTGGGTGTACGTCGCGTTCGTCCTGGACGTGTTCTCGCGCATGATCGTCGGCTGGCAGTCCTCGACGCGCATGTTCGCCGACCTCGCGATCGATGCGCTCGCGATGGCACTATGGAACCGGAAACGATACGGGCACAGCGTCGTTGGTCTCGTCCATCACTCGGACCGCGGAGTGCAGTACCGGGCTATCCGCTACACCGAGCACCTCGCCGAAGCCCGTGCGGTGACTTCCGTGGGTTCCCGCGGGGATGCGTACGACAACGCGATGGCCGAAGCGCTGAACTCGCTGTACAAGCACGAACTGATCCACCGATACCGCTGGCAATGCGCCGAGGACGTCGAGTACGCCACCGCCGAATGGGTGTCCTGGTACAACAACGATCGCCTGCACAGCGAGCTCGGCTACGTCCCGCCGGCCGAGTACGAAGCCGCCTACTGGAAACGCGAGAACACGACGCAACCCGCCGCGGCGACAACCTAACTGAACAACCGATCAGCCTCCACCAAACTCGGGACTTGACAGCCCGCCGACTCGGCCAACTGCAGGACCGGGACCAGCCCGGCGGCCGACACGAGATTGCGGTCGTCGAAAACCGGGTGGATCGTGTGAGAAGCTTTCACCTACGAGGTGCCCTCTCCGTGCTGGTGGGTGTGGATGTCGCAATCAACATCTTCCCAGCACAGAAGGGCACCTCGTCCTCATGACACGCCCGAACCGACCATCACCACCGGTGGATCAGGGGTCAGTACACGTCGATCGCGTTCTCCACCGAGCTCCGCGAGGCCGGGATCACCGGGTCGATCGGCTCCGTCGGCGATGCGCTCGACAACGCGTTGATGGAGTCGACGATTGGCTTGTACAAGACCGAGCTGATCGACGTCGAACGATCCCGGCCCTGGACAGGGCGGGCCGAGGTGGAGCGGGAGACCGCGGCCTGGGTCCACTGGTACAACACCGAGCGTCTGCACTCGTCGATCGGTTACGCCTCGCCGATCGAGCATGAGGAGCGCTACCGTCAGAACGTCGCCTCGACACCCGAGGTGGCCTAATCAAGGTCTCCGACCGGACCAGGACGTTTCAGCTCCCACCCTCCCCAGCGTTCCCTGGATCAGGCTGCCGCCAGCTTCACCCCGCCACTACGACGACCGGGCGATCAAGGTCTTTCACCTCCATCCGGAAAAAGCAGCGCCTCGTGGCGCACTTTGTGCTCGTCGACGCCGAGGTGCCGTACGCCGTCGAGATAGCCGCCGTCGTAGACCATGGACCGGGCGGCGTCCACGGCGATCTGGTTGACGGTCTTCCAGGCGATGCCCAGGTTGGCGGCGACCGCGGCGACGCTCATCTTGTCGATCGCGATGCGCTGCAGGATCCACCGCTCGGTCCGGGTCGTGACCACCGACCGCGGCGACGCGATACCGGTGATATCGGCCCGGAAGATCGACCGCGGGCACCCCGACGTCAGGCACTCGAACCGCGGGACTGCCACGTGCAGCTCGACCGGGTGCCCGGCAGCCGGGGTGTCGGTGAGGATCCTCTCGGCATGATCACGCAGTTGACCTGCGATATGACACTCGGGGCACCGCGGATCGGGGTCGATGACGCTGCACCAGATGTGGGTGCGGTCCTTACTGTCGGCGGCCGCTCCTGTGATCGTGACGCCGAGTTCGACGGTTCGGCAGATCGTGTCGGCGACGGTGTCAGTACAGTGCAAGGCGGCTCCTGTGGTGGTCGATGGGGAGCTTCGCAACTCTCCTCTTCACACCGCAGGACCCGCCTACATGTTGTGGTCCCCACTCACCTCACTGGACACCCGTCCACGCACTCTGCATTCCGTAGAGCCGAAAAAGGGGCGAGAGTTCCAGTGCCGATTGTCGGCGGGGCGGGTGAGAGACATGAGGTGCTCCAATTCGGTAGCGGATGACTGACGAGAAATCGCCGACACTCGCCGGCGAACGTCGGTCGCTGACCGAACGGACCTATTCACCTTGGAGACGAACTCAACCCGATCCCGTATTACTGCTGCGCTCTGCGAACCTGTCTAGCTTCTAGCTGCGGTGCGAGCGACCACCGGCTGCGGGCGCTGCCCGGCGCGCGGCGGTATGGCTGCCACCGTAAACCCACCGTCCGACGGGACGCCACCCCGGCACCACCCCGGCCACTGCGGGGAATCCGGCGGTGATTCAGCGGTAGCCGCCGGTACGCCGCTAGTAGTCAATCATAGGCTTTGAACTGCGTCGATTCGTCGAGCGTCAGTTTGAACGCGCTGGTGGCGTTACTCGGAGAACCCCAGACCGTACGTACTTAAAATCCGCGCAGCGTCGGTTCGAGTCCGACTGGGGGCACTGCGTTTCCGCGCGGACGGCCGACCGGCGTCGCGCAGTTCTGATCACACCGGCGAGAGCAGATCCGGGTTGTTGTTGCGCGGGCTGTTCACCGCGGTGGAGACCTCGTACGAGGTGAGCTGCGGGTCGGGGATCGAGTTGATCAGCGCCTGCACGTCGTCCTTTTCGGCCAGCCCGCGGTCCAGCCACGGCGCCCAGAACTGCTCCGGCAGCACCACGGGGCAACGGTCGTGGATGTGGCCGTGCTCGTCGGTGGCGGGACGCGTGAGGATCGTCGCCGTCCACAGCCAGCGGTCCGGGTCGTCGTCGGCCTTGTCCGGGTCGCGCCACATCTCGTAGAGCCCCGCCATGGCCAGCACGCCCTCCGGGTGCAGGTAGTGCGGAACTTTCCCGCCGTCGCGCTTCTCCCACTCGTAGTAGCCGTCGGCGGGCAGGATCGCGCGGCGCGACTTCGCGGCCGACCGGAACGACGGCTTGGCCGTCACCGTCTCCGAGCGCGCATTGATGAGCCTGTTCCCGATCGACCGGTCCTTGGCCCACGAGGGGACGAGCCCCCAGCGGGCGGTGCGGATCTGGCGGACCGGCTCGTCCTCCTCGCCGGCGGGCGGGCGCTCGAGGACCATCCGCACCGGCTGGGTGGGCGCGACGTTGTAGGAGGCGGGCAGCTCCTCGCCCACCACCTCCGCCTCGTCCACGTCGAACATCGAGCGCATCTCCCGGTCCGTGATCGTGGTGGCGAACCTTCCGCACATCGCGGCCTCCTGCGGTGCTCGATCCCGGCGGTCACCTCCATTGAACAGCACATCGCGGTCCACCGCGGGGCGCGCGGACTCGGGTGCGCGCACGTTGCGGCGCGGCCTGGGGACTCCCGGTTGATCCGGGCGTCCGGGTAGGTAGGCTCACACCACACCTGTCCGGCGTCCGGGAACTGTACGCAGGCCGCGCTCGTTGAGCAGGTGAGAGGCCGGAAGACCCCGGCACGGCGCCGTGTGCAACGCGGTGAACCACCACAGGAGGGACAGGCGCGGTGCGTCAAAGCAGCAACCCCGTGTTCAAGGATCTGGACAAGGAGTACGGCCGCTACGCCACATTCGGAGGCAACGCGGCAGGGGGTGCGCCCCAGGCCGGCCGCGGGATGGCCGGCCAGTACCCGCAGGGCCAGTTCCCGCAGGGCGGGCAGTATCCGGGCCAGCCGGCCCCCGAGCAGTACCGCGCCGAGCCCAGCGGCCGCGCGATGACCATCGACGACATCGTCACCAAGACCGCGATGACGCTGGGCGTGCTCACCATCGCGGCGGTCATCTCGTTCGTCCTGGTGCACGGCAACGAGTCGCTGGCCATGCCGCTCACATTCGGCGGCATGATCGTGGGCCTGGGGCTGTCGCTGTTCGCCATCTTCACCCGCCGCACGGACAAGCCGGCGCTGGTGCTGTCCTACGCGGCGGCCGAGGGCGTTTTCCTGGGGGCGATCTCCTACCTGTTCGCCAACTTCGCCATCGGCGACGGGGGCCCGCCCGGGAACACGATCATCATCCAGGCGGTAGTCGGCACGTTCGGCGTGTTCTTCGGCATGCTCGTCGTCTACAAGACCGGCGCCATCCGCGTCACGCCCAAGTTCACCAAGATGGTCGTGGGCGCGCTGTTCGGCGTGCTCGCGCTCATGGTCGTCAACCTCATCGCGGGCTTCTTCATGGACGGCGGCCTGGGCCTGCGCGACGGCGGCCCCATCGCCATCATTTTCAGCCTGGTGTGCATCGGGCTGGCGGCCATGAGCTTCCTCATCGACTTCGACGAGGCCGACAAGCTCATCCGCATGGGCGCGCCGGAGAAGACCGCGTGGTCGGTGTCCTTCGGGCTGACGATCACCCTGGTGTGGCTGTACCTGGAGATCCTGCGTCTGCTCAGCTACTTCAGCAGCGACTAGTCACGGCTCCGGGCCCCGATGGGCCCGCCATACGTGCAGTCCAGGCCCCGCCCACGGTCACCGTGGGCGGGGCTCTGCTGCGTCGAGGCGGGCTGCTTGGGACGATCACAGGGTTCTCCGCACCGGCTTCCGCAGCGCGCGCCCGTTCCCACGCCGCGCGCGCATCATCCGGCCGCTCGCGTAGTGACTCGGCGTGTTGTCGCAACCGGCGCCGGCGGGCCGCGGGACAGGCAACCGGCGCGCGGCAGGGCAGCGACATCACGCGCGCGGATGGCAGAGACCGCGTGCGCGCACCCACTCGCCGAAATGCGAAGCGGGCGCCGCGCGACGGATGATCCCATCGCGCGGCGCCCGCTTGCACCGGTCGACCCGCCCGGCAGCCCAATGCGGACGGGGCGGTCGGTCAGCTGAGGCGCTCGAGCACCATCGCCATGCCCTGGCCGCCGCCGACGCACATCGTCTCGACGCCGAACGTCTTGTCCTGCTCGCGCAGGTTGTTCAGCAGCGTGTTCGTGATGCGGGCGCCGGTCATGCCGAACGGGTGGCCCAGCGCGATGGCCCCGCCGGAGACGTTGAGCTTGTCCTCGTCGATGCCGAGCTCGCGCTGCGACCCGATGACCTGCACCGCGAAGGCCTCGTTGATCTCGAACAGGTCGATGTCGGAGACCGACATGCCGGTGGTCTTGAGCACCTTGCGGGTGGCCTCGATGGGGCCCAGGCCCATGATCTCCGGAGAGAGGCCGGTGGCGGCCGTGCCCACGACGCGGGCGAGCGGGGTGAGCCCGAGCGCCTTGGCCTTGGTGTCGGACATGATCACCAGCGCCGACGCGCCGTCGTTGAGCGGGCAGGCGTTGCCGGCGGTGACGGTGCCGTCGGGGCGGAACACCGGCTTGAGCTGGGAGACCTTCTCGTAGCTGGTGCCCGGGCGGGGGCCATCGTCCGTGGAGACCACGGTGCCGTCGGGCAGGGTCACCGGGGTGATCTCGCGCTCGAAGAAGGCGCGGTTGATGGCCTCCTCGGCGCGGTTCTGGCTGCGCACGCCCCAGCGGTCCTGGTCCTCGCGGGAGATGCCGGTGAGCGAGGCGACGTTCTCGGCGGTCTGGCCCATGGAGACGTAGATGTCGGGCAGGTTGCCCTCGTCGCGCGGATCCGACCAGGCAGTGCCGCCCTCGGCGAGCTTCGCGGTACGGGCCTCGGCGTCGGCGAACAGCGGGTTGTGGGTATTCGGCCAGCCGTCGGCGTTGCCGGTGGCGAAGCTCGAGACCGATTCGACGCCGGCGGAGATGAACACGTCGCCCTCGCCCGCGCGGATGGCGTGCATGGCCATGCGGGTGGTCTGCAGCGACGACGAGCAGTAACGGTTGACGGTGACGCCGGGCACGTGGTCGAAGCCGAGCTGTGTGGCCACCACGCGGGCGATGTTGAAGCCGGACTGGCCGCCGGGCTGGCCGCAGCCCATGTGCAGGTCTTCGATGTCGGCGGGGTCCAGCTCGGGGATCTTGTCCAGGGCGGCACGCACCATCTGGGTGGCGAGGTCGTCCGGGCGCATGTCCTTGAGCGAACCCTTGCCTGCACGGCCGATGGGCGAGCGGGTCGCGGAGACGATGACAGCCTCTGGCATGAGGACTCCTTTGCAGGTGGCGGACCCCGTCAGGGGCCGGTGTGTGATCGACGCCTACGTGCCGTCGAGGTGCAACCGCGTTGCCGGCCGGCGGCGACGCGACTCAGCGCATACATTACGTGTCCGCGAATCGCAGTTGAACCCGAGCTCATATTGCGGGGGTGCGGCGTGCGAGCCGGTCGAGGCCGCGGCGGAGGCGGGCGACGGGCCGACGGGATTCGACGGCGGCGGACACGGTGGGCAATTCGGCGAGCGGCCCGCCGTCCCATACGCCCAGCTCGGAGCACAGTGCCGGAAGGAGCTGTTCGGCGGCGAGCGCGTAGCCGGCGGCGGAGGGGTGGAAGCGGTCGGGCGACAGCAGCGTGTCGGGTGTCGCGAGGAACTCCGGGGCCAGCAGGTCGGCGAGGGGGACCGGACGTCCGCCGGCCGCGCGGGTGGCGGAAGCCTGCAGGTATGCGAGCCGCAGACCCCACCGGCGGGTGACTGTGCGCAATGGCTGGGGGATGGCGGTGATCACGCCCAGGTCGGGGCAGGTGCCGACGACGACGGCGGCGCCGCCGTCGTGCAGGCGCTGCACCGCGTCGCCCAAACGCGCGGCCGCCTTGCGGGGCGACTGCGCCGTCGTGACGTCGTTGGCCCCGACCAGGATCACCGCGGCGTCCGGCGGCGGTCCGGCGATGAACATGGCGTCGACCTGGCTGGCGAGCCCCCGCGAGGTGGCGCCGACGATGGCCTTCGTACTCAGACGCACCCGCCCGCCGGTCTCGTCCGCGAGCCCGCGCGCGAGCATGACGCCTGGAACCTCGTCCGGCACAGTGCAACCCAGTCCGGCGGCCGTCGAATCCCCGAAGACCATCAAGTTCAGGTCGGATGCGCCGAAGCGTTCCGGCGGCAGCAGGCCCCCGTCCGTGGCGGCGGGGGAGTAGACGCCGTCGGCGCGGGGCGGGCGCCCGCGTGGCCGGCCGATGACGGTGCGCGCCTGCTGCGCCTGGCTCTGCAGGTAGTTGTAGCCCGCCCAGGTGGCGGCGCCGACGCCCGCGCCGGAACCGAGCGCCGCGGCCCCCACCTTGACGCCGGTGATGAGCGTGTCGTGGCGCCGGGCGGCGGGCGTTGGGATCCGCACGGCGGCGGCGGCGAAGCCGGATCTGCGCAGCGGTGGCAGGGGGACGTCGATGACGACCACCTCCCTCGGACTGCGCGGCCAGCAGGAATGACGGCTTCAAATCTATCCTCCGCTGCGGGGGC
This sequence comes from Tomitella gaofuii, assembly GCF_014126825.1. Lineage (NCBI taxonomy): Bacteria > Bacillati > Actinomycetota > Actinomycetes > Mycobacteriales > Tomitella > Tomitella gaofuii. Next base: position 1,745,445 of record NZ_CP059900.1, read on the forward strand.
GCGGCACTGCACGCGTGCTCTGTGCACGGTCGCCGCGCGCGGGGTATGGCATCCGCGCGACCCGGGCAGTATTATTTCAAGATGGAAAGCGCCTGGCCGCTGACCGGCCGAGGAGCCGAGATGCGCCGGATCGGGCAGGCCGTTCGGGGCGGCGGTGGGGCTGTCCTCGTGGGCGAGGTCGGCGCGGGAAAGACGCGGCTGGTCACCGCGGCACTGGACCGCGCCGAGCGCGACGGCCTGCGCACCTGCCGGCTGGTCGCTTCGCCGGCGTCCAGGGCGGTGCCGCTCGGGGTGCTCGACCAGATCGCGGGGGACGCCGACGGGGACCCGACGCAGCGCATGCATCGCGTTTTCGACTGGCTCGCGCGCCCCGGCGCGCCGCCCGCAGTCGTCGGGATCGATGACGCCCACCACCTCGACGAGGCGTCGGCCTTCGTCGTCCAGCAGATTGTGGCGCGGCGCGTCGCCCCGGTGCTCATCACCTTGTGCACCGGTTCCCGCACGCCGAACGCGATCACGTCGCTGTGGGCCGACGATCGGCTGTGGCGCGTCGACGTCGACCCGCTCTCGTTCGACCGGACCCGGACACTGTTGGAAAGGGTCCTGCAGGCGCCGCTCGAGGCCGGCAGCGCGCGGAGGCTCTACAGGTTGACCCGCGGCAACGTGCTCTACCTGCGAGGGCTGCTGGAGGACGAGGTGGCCTGCGGCCGGATGGCGCAGTATGCGGGCGTGTGGGTGTGGAGCGGCGCGCCCACCTTCACGCCCAAGTTGTACGACCTGATCGCGGCGAAGATGGGCCGCATCCCGGACGAGGTCGCCGACGTCGTGGACCTCCTCGCCGTGGGCGGGCCGCTTCCCGTCGCGGTCCTGGCGCGCATCGCGACCGCCCGCGCCGTCGAGTCGGCGGAGGAGTCGGGCCTTGTCACGGTGGACGGAAGCGCGCATCCCACTGCGCGTCTCACGCACCCGCTGTTCGGTGAGGTGCGCCGTGCCCACGGAAGCACGCTCCGGATGCGCAGGATGAGCGGTGCCGTGGCGCGCGATCTCGCGGCCAGAGGTCGACGCGACGCGCACACCGTGGTGCGGCGTGCGGAGCTGATGCTGGCGTCGGACGACGAGGCGTCGCCGGGACTGCTCGCCGTGGCGGCCCGCTGCGCCATGCATCTGGGCGATTTCGAGCTGGCGGACAGGATGCTCGCGGAGGTCGAGTCCCGGGACGCGACGGTCGACGTCCTGCTGCCGCGCATTGCTTGCCTGGTGGCGCTCGGTCATGCCGAGGAGGCCGTCGACGTCTGCACGAGGGCGGAGCACTCCGGTGGCACGGAGTCCCGGCAGGCGGTGGTGCGCACTATCCACGCGTCCATCCTGGTGTGGATCCTCGCCCGGCCCGACGAGGCGCAGCGCGTGCTCGACGATGCGCGGGATCTGTGCCGGCGCTCGGGACGGATCGCGGAGCATCATGCGGTCTCCGCGGCGCTGTGCGCCGTGCGCGGCCGCCCGCGGGAGGCCGCGGCGGAGGCGGCGGAGGCGATGGCGGCGCCTCGGCTGGCGAGGATCCACGCGCAGATCGCGGCGGCCGCGCAGGTCAGTGCGCTCGGAAGCCTCGGGAGGGGCGACGAGGCCGTACGCGCGGCGCGGAGCCTGGGCGACTCCCGACCGCGGACCGGTGAAGCGGCGGGACTCCGGTGCAGTCTCGGCGTGAACGTCGCCATCGCGCTGCGGCTCGCCGGCGACCTCGCGGCGGTCCGGGGTGCCGCGGAGGAATACTTTCCGAGTGACGCGGCACAGCCGCAACACGGGTGGCGCTTCGCGGCGAAGACGGCGCTGCACGGGGTGATCCGTCTCGACGACGGTCGCGTGGCGGACGCGGTTCGGCTGCTGCGCGAAGCGGTGGCCCAGACGGCGGCGTCGGGGGAGTGCACGACGATGCACCGCTACTGTTCGATGCTCCTCGCCGAGGCGCAGGGCAGGTCGGGGGCGGCGCGGGAGGGCCGGGCGACGCTGCAGCGCATCGACGCTGCGCGTCCGGCGGGCTTCGTGTGGGCGGACAGCCACGTGTCGGTGGCCCGTGCATGGGTGTATGCGGCAGAAGGCGTGGTGACCGAGGCCGTGGCGGAGGCGCGGGCCGCCGCCGCGCGCGCGGCGGATTGCGGCCGGATCGCGGACCAGGTGTTCTGCCTGCAGGCCGCCGTCCAATTCGGTGACACGACGGCGGTCGGGGAGCTCGCAGCGGTGGCAGGCCGGGTCCATGGGCCCCGCGCAGCAGCTGTGCTCGGACACGCGGCGGCGTTGGCGGCCTCCGACGGTGACGCGCTTCTGTCGGCGTCCGCAACGTATGAGGAGTTCGGCGACGTGCTCGCCGCAGCCGATGCGGCGGCGCAGGCGGCGGCCGTGTTCCGCGCGCAGGGCAGGCGCGGCTCCGCCTTGACGGCGCGGTCGGTGGCCGACCGTGTGACGGCGGGCCGCACCGGCGTGGATTCACCCGCGCTGCGGGCGATGGCGATGCCGTACGGGCTCACGGCGCGGCAGCGGGAGATCGCGGGGCTCGTCGCACAGGGGCTGAGCAATCGCGAGGTGGCCGACCGCCTCCACCTGTCGGTGCGCACCGTAGAGGGACACCTGTATCGGGCTTGCCTCGCCGTGGACGTGGACAGCAGGGACGGTCTTGCGGCGGTGCTGGGCGGCGCCGCCGAGTGATCGGCGACGCCGCCCGGCAGGGGTACCCGGGGGCGCCCGTCACGGGAGTACCAGGCAGACGCTCCCCAGGTTGACGCCATTGCCCACTTCCACAGTCTGCGTGGCGCTCTGGAAGCCGTCGTCGGCGACGAGAACGTGCGTGCCGGCGCTTGCGGGCGTCCACGAGATCGTGACCGGGCCGAGGGAGCCCGGCGCCCACGCGGACCCGATGTAGACGCCGTTGTCGAAGAAGTCGACCTCGTTGCCGTGCTCCGCCTGGGCGGTCACGTCGTACGCGCAGCCGGTCCCGTAGGGCCCGGCGCCGAGGCTGCCGAAGCCCATGCCGGGGGCGACGGACAGCGATTGGACGTGTGCGGACGCATTGGGCGCGGTGAGCACCAGTGCCGTCGCCGTGACGCCGAGGGCGGTGACGCCGGCCTGGAGCCCGCGGCGGACGCGGCGCGTCGGCGGGGCGCCGTGGATGCGGGTGCTGGTGCGGGGCTTGCGGGGCGTGTTCATGATCATCGGCTCCTCGTCGCGCTGGATGCTGGCACAGCCATCGTCGAACCGGCCTGCCGCCCGGGAGCGAGTAGTCGACTACCCGAATCTTCCGGGGGCCGCTCCGACCACTCGTGCATAGCGTCCGGGGCGCGCACGGTCCGGCATCACGGCGTGCAGCACGATCTGGGATCATGGGGGCATGCGCATTGCTGATCACGTGGTCGATCTCATCGGCGACACCCCGCTGGTCCGTCTCAACAAGGTCACCGAGGGGACGCCGGGCATCGTCGCCGCGAAGGTGGAGTACTTCAATCCCGGCGCCAGCTCCAAGGACCGGATCGCGGTGAAGATGATCGACGAGGCGGAAAAGGCGGGGCTGCTGAAGCCCGGCGGCACCATCGTCGAACCCACCTCCGGCAACACCGGTGTGGGGCTGGCGCTCGTGGCGCAGCAGCGCGGCTACCGGTGCGTGTTCGTCTGCCCCGACAAGGTCAGTGAGGACAAGCGCGACGTGCTCAAGGCCTACGGCGCCGAGGTCGTGGTGTGCCCCACGTCGGTGCCGCCGGAGCACCCGGACAGCTACTACAACGTCTCCGACAGGCTGGCCGAGGAGATCCCCGGCGGGTGGAAGCCGGACCAGTACTCCAACATGGCCGGCCCGGCCAGCCACTACGAGACCACCGGCCCGGAGATCTGGCGCGATACCGACGGCAAGGTCACGCACTTCGTCGCCGGCGTGGGCACCGGCGGCACCATCACGGGCACGGGCCGCTACCTCAAGGAGGTCTCCGGCGGTGCGGTGAAGGTCGTCGGCGTGGACCCGGAGGGGTCGGTGTACTCGGGCGGGACGGGGCGCCCCTACCTGGTCGAGGGGGTCGGCGAGGACTTCTGGCCCAAGGCGTACGACCCGGCGATCCCCGATGAGATCATCGCGGTCTCCGACGCCGACTCGTTCGAGATGACCCGCCGCCTGGCCCGCGAGGAGGGCCTGCTGGTCGGGGGCAGCTGCGGCATGGTGATCGTCGCGGCGCTCGAGGTGGCCGAGAGGGAGGGGCCGGACGCCGTCATCGTCGCCCTGCTGCCCGACGGCGGCCGCGGATACCTGTCGAAGATCTTCAACGACAAGTGGATGGCCTCCTACGGTTTCCTGCGCACCCCGCTCGACGGCAAGGAGAAGCAGTCCACGGTGGGCGACGTGCTCCGCGGCAAGTCGGGCGAGCTGCCCGCGCTGGTGCACACGCACCCGTCGGAGACGGTGCGCGATGCCATCGAGATCCTGCGCGAGTACGGGGTCTCGCAGATGCCCGTCGTCGGCGCCGAGCCGCCCGTCATGGCCGGCGAAGTGGCGGGCAGCGTGTCCGAGCGCGAGCTGCTCAGCGCCGTGTTCGAGGGGCGGGCGCAGCTCGCCGATTCGGTGGCCAAGCACATGGAGAGGGCGCTGCCTCTCATCGGCTCGGGCGAGCCGGTGGACGCGGCCACCAAGGCGCTTGGCGAGACCGACGCGCTCATGGTGATCGAGGGCGGCAAGCCGGTGGGCGTCATCACCCGGCACGACGTGCTCGGATTCATCAGCAAGGCATAGGAGGCCGCTCCCAGTGGGCCCGGCTGTGCCCGTCGCCCGGGATCGGCGGCGGCGGGCCCGGTCGGTAGTGTGTGCCGCATGAGCGAGCAGCGCAGCCAGGCCGATTCCGCATCGTGGCAGGGGTTCTCCACCCGCGCCATCCACGCAGGCTATGAGCCGGATCCGCGGACCGGCGCGGTGAACGTCCCCATCTACGCCTCGTCCACCTTCGCGCAGGACGGCGTCGGCGGCATGCGCGACGGCTTCGAGTATGCGCGCACGGGCAACCCCACCCGCCGGCCGCTGGAGGCGAACCTGGCGGCGATCGAGGCGGGCACCTTCGGCCGGGCGTTCGGCTCGGGCATGGCCGCGACGGACACGATGATCCGCGCGGCGCTGCGCCCCGGCGATCACCTCGTCATCCCCAACGACGCCTACGGCGGCACGTTCCGGCTCATCGACAAGGTCTTCACGCAGTGGGGCATCGAGTACACGCCCGCGGCCGTCAATGACGTCGACGCCGTCCGTGCGGCCATGCGGCCCAACACCAAGCTGGTGTGGCTGGAGACGCCCACCAACCCGCTGCTCAACGTGGGCGACATCGCCGCGCTGGCGCAGGCGGCCCACGACGGCGGGGCGAAGCTGGTGGTGGACAACACCTTCGCGTCGCCCTACCTGCAGAACCCGCTGACGCTGGGTGCCGATGTGGTCCTGCATTCCACCACCAAGTACATCGGTGGCCACTCGGACGTGGTCGGCGGCGCATTGGTGACCGACGACGAAGAGCTGGACGCGGCGTTCGCGTTCCTGCAGAACGGCGCGGGGGCGGTGCCCGGCCCGTTCGACGCGTTCCTCACGCTGCGCGGCATCAAGACGCTCGAGGTGCGCATGGAGCGGCACTGCGACAACGCGGAGAAGCTGGTCCAGTTCTTCACCGGGCACCCGGCAGTCGAGAAGGTTCTCTACCCGGGGCTCGCCGAGCACCCGGGTCACCAGGTCGCGGCGACGCAGATGCGGCGCTTCGGCGGCATGGTGTCGGTGCAGCTCGCCGGCGGCAAGCAGGCGGCGCTCGACTTCTGCTCGCGTACCGAGATCTTCACGTTGGCCGAGTCGCTGGGCGGCGTCGAATCGCTCATCGAGCACCCGGGCGCGATGACCCACGCCTCGACGGCCGGGTCGCTGCTGGAGGTGCCGGAGAACCTGGTGCGCCTGTCCGTGGGGATCGAGGACGGCGGCGATCTGCTGGGCGACGTCGAGCAGGCGCTCGAGGGCCTCTGACCTGCTGCTCTGACCTGCTATCCTGATCCGGCGCCGCCCTGGCTTTCCGCCACGGCGGCGCCGGCTCAGTTGGTGGACTGGTTGGGTAGGTGCGCGCCGATGTAGCCGACGTAGACGGTGCCGGAGCATCCGGTGTCGTCGTAATAGTGCAGGCGCGGGCTGACGGTGCTCCCGCCGCCCACGCGGAAGTGTCCGCCCATGAAGATCGCGCCGTCGGGGTGCACCGATTCCGGCACCGGCAGCACGCGCGGTTCCCGGAATGCCGCCGCGCGCGTGGTCGTGTCGCTCTCCACCGCGGCATGGTCGTGGACGGAGAATCCGCGGCAGCCGGGCGGCGTCTGCGTGAGGTAGTTGTGCACGCCGGGCGGCCCGGTGCCGGTGGTGCGCGATTCCGCGTAGTCGGACAGCGCGAGCAGCGCCTTCCACGTCTTGTGCACGTATCCACGGGCGTTCGACTGCCGGTCCAGGCGCAGCGCAGGCTGCGGGTCGCCGGTGAATCGCACGTGCGGAATCCCGTCGAGGCGGTCGAGGAGTTCGGCGAACGTGTCCGGCGCGGCGGAGTCCTGCGTACCCGGCATCGGCCCCGGCGCCGCCGGCCCCGGTGTGCCGCGCAGATCGTCGATGATGCGCTGCGCAGCGTCGAGGGCGCGGTGCGCGGTGGCGAGCTCGTGGCGCAGCCGTCGGATCTCGTCGCGGTCGCGGCGGTGTTCGCGGGTGCGGCGGAGGCCGCGCCGGGCGACGATGCGCAGGCTCTCCAGCGAGTCCGTGTCGATGGCGCGGTCGCCGAGGACGTCCTCGAGGATGTCGCCGAGCAGTGACCCGAGCGGCCCGCCGGGCAGCCCGCCGGAACGGGTGCGCGGGATCGTGTGGCCGGGCGCCACGTGTGCGCCCGGTTTCGGCGGCACGGAATCCGGCGTCGGCGCGGAGTCATCCGACGCGGTAGTGGACTCCCCGGGGGCAGGCCGGGCCTCGGCGGCGGACGGAGCCTCCCTGCACCGATCTATGAGGCTGCTCAGCTGTGCGTCGGCCTCCTCGACGGCCGGCGGCAGCGCGGCGGCGAGGGCATAACGCAGCGCCAGGTGCCACAGCTCGCGGCGCAGGCCGTACTCGTCGGAGACGAGCCTGTCCGCCCCGATGACGCTGTGGTGCACGGGGAAGCCGGCTTCCGTCGGATCCGGAGCAGGTGCGCCGTCCTCCGGCACGGCGGGGCCGTCGGCCGCGGCGGGCGTGGATGGCGGGAAGACCGCTCCCGTGCCCGGGCCGATCCGCAGCGCCGCCGGCACCGCCTCGTTGAACTGTGCGGTGGCCGGCGCGTCGAGGACCCGCGCGACGAGGAGCGTTTCCGCGTCGGCCGTCAGGGACGCGACGAGGTCGGCGAGCCTGCGCACCGGGAACCCGTGGTCGGTGCCGACGACCAGGACGGGCCGCGCGCGGCCGGGATCGCGCAACGCGTCGAGGAGCTCCGGGACGTCCGGCCGCTGCGCGATGGGGACGCCCGTCGTCAGCGGGTGCGCGCCGTCACGGGCGCCCAGCTCGGCGGCCAGCGCGGCGGCGACGCGGGGCGCGCGGGTGGGCGGCGCCTCCGAGCATTCGCGGACCAGCACCCAGCCGTGCCGGCCGAAACGGTCGACCTCGTAGGTGATCGAAGTGGTGCGCGGTCCGTCCGCGGGTGTGTCGGTGCGCGGACCGCCGCCCGGGACGGGCCCGGGCTTGCGTTCCGGCGCCCCGCCGGCCTCGGTGCCGCGCGTGAGGGTGATCCGCCCGGCACGGCGGCCGCTGCCGCGGTCGACGCGGCCGGCGCGCGCCGCGTGCGAGGCCGCGTCGAGGGTGACGCGTTCGCCGGGTGCCGGGACGCGGCCCTCCCAGCCGGCTTCCGCGAACCAGTCGCCGAGGGCCCTGTCGATGATCGCGAGGGCGCCGGGGACGTCGAAGCGGAAGTAGATCGGGCACTGGTGCACGGGTCTGCTCCTCGGTCCTCGTGGGCGTGGTTTCACGTACGCAGCGTTTTCACGTACGCAGCGGTTTCTCTGCCGACACGCATTGTCACACGAGATCCCCGTGCGCAATCCGCGGAGCGGGCCGCCGTGGTCGGATTGTGACGGTGTGCACCGGTGCTTTCCCCGCAGGTGGAGTAGGCGAGGAAGCAGGGAGGGTGACGCACGCCGCGCTCTGTGACACACTTAACGGTGAACGCATGGTTACATTTAAATCGACCAGCGAGCCGGGCGCCGGCACGAAACAGGGTGCGGTGTGCGGGTGCGATGGCGAGGGGAGCGGCCGGATGGGAAACGTGGACACGCCGGGCGGGGCGGACCGGCCGCAGTACGAGGCCGTCATCGTCGGCGCCGGTTTCGGGGGCATGGGCGCGGCGATCGCGCTGCAGCGTCTCGGCATCGACGACGTGCTCATCCTCGAGCGCGAGGATGACCTGGGCGGCACCTGGCACGTCAACCACTACCCGGGCCTGGCGGTGGACATCGCTTCGGTCACCTACTCGTTCTCGTTCGAGCCCAACCCGTACTGGTCACGCCTGTTCGCGCCCGGCGCGGAGCTCAAGCAGTACGCCGAGCACGTGGCCGGCAAGTACGACCTGCGCCGGCGGATGCGTTTTGGCCAGGTCGTCGAAGGCGCACGGTGGAACGAGGACGGCCGCTTCTGGTCGGTGGCGATCCGCGGTGGGCACGCCGTCACCGCGCGCTACCTGCTCACCGCCACCGGGTTCCTCTCGCAGCCGCAGATGCCCGCCATCGACGGCATCGACGAGTTCGCCGGCACCGTGCTGCACACCACCGCGTGGGACGACGAGGCGGACATGCGCGGCCGTCGCGTCGGGATCATCGGGACCGGCGCCACCGCCGTGCAGCTGATCCCCGAGCTCGCCGAAGCCGCATCCGCGCTCACCGTCTACCAGCGCACGCCCATCTGGGTGGTGCCCAAGGTCGATTTCCCCATCCCGCGCCCAGTACAGCGCCTGTTCGCGCGTGTGCCGCTGACGCAGAAGGCTGCGCGGCTGGCCAACACCGCGGTGCTCGAGGCGATGATGGTCAGCGCGGTGCTGCACTACCGGCAGAGCCGCTTCCTCAACGCCGGGGCGGCCTTGCTGGCCAAGGGACACCTGCGCCGCCAGGTGCGTGACAGGAACCTGCGCCGCAAGCTCACGCCCGCCTACGACTTCGGGTGCAAGCGGCCGACGTTCTCCAACCACTACTTCCGCGCGTTCACCCGCCCGAACGTGGAGTTGGAGACAGACTCGATCGCGCGCATCGACGCCGGCGGCATCGTCACCGCGGACGGGCGCCGCACCGATATCGACACCCTCGTGCTGGCCACCGGGTTCAACCTGTGGGACGTGAACTTCCCCGCCATCGAGGTGATCGGACGCGGCGGCAGGAACCTGGGCGCCTGGTGGCGGGACAACCGGTTCCAGGCGTACGAGGGCGTGTCGGTGCCGCGGTTCCCCAACTTCCTCACGCTCTCCAGCCCGTACTCGTACAGCGGCCTGTCGTACTTCACCACCATCGAGGCGCAGATGAAGCACCTCACCCGCCTGTTCCAGGGCATGCGGGCGGCGGGGGCGGACACCTTCGAGGTGACCGAGAGCGCCAACACCGCGTTCCTGGACCGGGTCACCGACCTGCTCGGCGATTCGGTGTTCTACCGCGGCGCCTGCGAGGGCTCGCGCAGCTACTACTTCAACCAGCATGGCGAGGCGGCGATCCTGCGGCCCACCTCGACGGCGAACGCACTGTGGGAAGCGGGCAGGTTTCCGTTGGCGGACTACGCGTTCAGCGCGTCGCCGGTGCCGGCCTCGTCGTGACCTGACCTGTCCTGGCCCGCGCCCCCGCGGCGCCGTCGCAGCGCCCGCCACCGTTCGAGTATGCCGGGCAGCTCGCCCTCGAGGAACTCGAAGAACTCCAGGGCCTCCGCCATGCGCCGCCCGGCCGGCGAGTCCGCGCCGAGCGCCGCGACGCCGTCGCGCAGGTCGTTCCGCCACGCCCGCAGCGCGCGCATGTCCTGGAGCATCAGGTTGACGAACGAGTCCGACTCGGCGATGTAGAGGTCCTGCCGGGTGCCGCTGACGGTGCCGCGGGTGATGAAGCCGACCTGCGCCAGCCAGCGGACCGCGCCGGAGACCGCGCCCGCGCTCACGCCCAACGCGTCCTTGAGTTGCGCCGCCGTCAGGCCCCGTGACGGTGCCGCCATCAGCGTGGCGAAGACCCGCGACGCCATCCGCGGCAGCCCGGAGGTGGTCATCGACGAGGCGAAGCGCTCGACGAACTCGGCCGCCGCGTCCTCCAGGCGGGCCGCGGGTTCCGCTGCGGCACGTCCATCCGGCATGGGCACCTCCGGGAGCGGGTCGTAGGGGCGGCTAGGGGCGGGGCGTCCCGGCGGTCGGGTCGGGCGACATCACCGCCCTCCCAGTGTTTCACCTTTTTCTCAGTGTTCACAACATACTGAAAGATATGTACGCTGGGGCCATGGACGCGGTGATCGAAGCCCGGGGGCTCCGCAAGACGTTCGGAGCGGTCCGGGCCCTGGACGGGCTGGAACTACGGGTGCGGCGGGGGGAGGTGCACGGTTTCCTCGGGCCCAACGGCGCCGGGAAGTCCACCACCATCCGGGTTCTGCTGGGACTGTTGCGCGCGGACCCCGGCGGCACCGTCCGCCTGCTGGGCGGCGACCCGTGGGCGGACGCGACCGCACTGCACCGGCGGCTCGCATACGTGCCGGGGGATGTGGCCCTGTGGCCCAACCTCAGCGGCGGCGAGGTCATCGACCTGCTCGGGCGGCTGCGCGGCGGGGTGGACCCGGCCCGGCGCGCGGAGCTGCTGGAGCGGTTCGACCTGGACCCGCGCAAGAAGGCCCGCACCTACTCCAAGGGAAACCGGCAGAAGGTGGCGCTGGTGGCGGCGCTGGCCGCGGACGTGGAGCTGCTCGTCCTCGACGAGCCCACCTCCGGCCTGGACCCCCTGATGGAGGAGGTGTTCCAGGACTGCATCCGCGAGGCCCGTGCGGCCGGGCGCACCGTGCTGTTGTCCAGCCACATCCTCGCCGAGGTGGAGTCGCTGTGCGACACAGTGAGCATCATCCGGGCCGGCCGCACCGTGGAGAGCGGCACGCTCGCAGACCTGCGGCACCTGACCCGCACGACGGTGACGGTGGAGACCGCGCGCCCGCTCGACGCGCTGGCGGGGCATCCGGCGGTGATGGGCTTCAAGACGGACGGGCCGCGCGCGTCGTTCGAGGTGGAATCGGACCGGCTCGACGCGGTGATGCGCACCGTCGCCGAGGGCGGCATCCGCTCGCTGGTCAGCCACCCGCCCACGCTGGAGGAGCTGTTCCTGCGCCACTACAACGATCGGCCCGGCGATCAGCCCGAAATTCAGGCGGACGGCCGGTCGGCGGGAGCCGGTCGGGCACCGGCGGACAGCGCGGTGCGGTCATGAGCGCCGCACCCGCCGCCGGCCTGCCGCGGATGCCCGCAGGGACGCGCGCCGCCCGCCCCGGCGGGGGAGCCATCGCCTCGGCCACGGCCGGCGTCGCCGCGCTGATCCGGCCGCACCTGCGGCGCGACCGCATCCGGCTGGGCGTGTGGATCGCCGGGCTCATCGCGGTGACCGGCGCGTCGGCCAACGCGGTCCAGGGCGTCTACGGGGACGCCGCCGAGCGCGCCGCCTACGCCTCGACCATGGACTCCAGCCCCGCCACGATCGCGATGAGCGGCCCGCCCGTCGCGCTCGAGACAACGGGCGGCATCACGGTGTTCGAGACCAACGCGGTGGCGCTCGTCGGCGTCGCGCTCATGGCCGTGTTCCTCACAGTGCGCTACACGCGCGGCGAGGAGGAGACGGGCCGCACGGAACTGCTGCTGGCCGGGGTGCTGGGGCCGCGGGCGCCGCTGACGGCGGCCGGCCTGCTGGTGGCGGCGGCGTCGATACTGGTGGGGGCCGGTGTGGCCGTGGCGTTCCTGGCGCTGGGGCTTTCGGCCGCCGGCTCAGTGCTGTTCGGTGCAGAGGTGGCCGTCACCGGCATGGTGTTCACGGCGCTGTCGCTGGTGTGCGCACAAGTACTCGCACACGCCCGCGCCGCGGCGGGGCTGGGCGCGGGGCTCGTGGGGGCGGCGTTCGCCGTGCGCGCGGTCGGCGACGTCGGCGGCGGCACGCTGTCATGGATCTCGCCCATCGGGTGGGCGCAAGCCGCCCACCCGTTCGGCGGCGACCGCTGGTGGCCCCTGGGCCTCCCGCTGCTGCTCGCGGTGGCGGCGGCGGGCGTGGCCTGGCGCCTGGACGGCATCCGCGACGTCGGCGGATCCCTCGTCGCCCCGCGCCTGGGACCGGCGTCCGCGCCGCGGGGCCTGGCGAGCGTGCCGGCGTGGGCCTTCCGGATGCAGCGGGCGTCGATCGCAGGCTGGGCGGCTGGCATGGTGCTGGCGGGCGCGGCACTGGGGTCGGTGGGCAGCCAGGTCGCGGACATGGTGCGTGGCAACGAGCAGATGGAGAAGGTGTTCGGCGGCGCGGAAGGGATCGTCGACCAGTACTTCGCCATGGTGGCCCTGCTGCTGGGGCTGCTGGCGGCGGGCTTCGCGGCGTCGACGGTACTGCGCCTGCGCGGCGAGGAGACGTCCGGGCGGGCGGAGGCGCTGCTGGTGGCGGGGGCGTCGCGGCGGCGTTGGATGGGCGGCTGGCTCGCGGTGACGTCCGTCGCCGCGGTGGGGCTGACGGCGTGCGGCGCGGTCGGCGCCGCGTCCGCCGACGCACTGGCCACCGGCGACGCGGCGCAGCTGCCGCGGATCTTCGGCGCGATGCTCGTGCCGCTCGCCTCCATCGCGGTGGTCATCGGTCTCGCCGCCGCGCTCGTGGGATTCGCGCCGCGGGCCCAGTACGCCACGTGGGCCGTGGTGGCCTGGGCGTTCATCGCCGGCTGGTTCGGCGACCTGCTGGGCCTGCCGGGCTGGGCCGTCGATCTGTCGCCGTTCTCGTGGGTGGCGCAGGCGCCCGCCGAGCCGATGGGGTGGGGCGCGTGGCTGCTCACTCTCGCCGTCGGCACTGCACTCGCGGCCGCCGGCGTCGAGGGGCTGCGCCGGCGGGACCTGCAGGCGCAGTGATGGACCGGCGGCGCTCTCCGGCGGCCGACCGGGGAGCGCGATCCGCTAGGCTCGCGTCCCATGCGCCTGATCCGCCCCGCGGCGAGTCTCGTGACCGCAGCCGCCATCGCCTTGGCCCTCTCGAATGCTCCGGCCTCGGCAGCCGGGCAGGGCGAGTGGACCCAGTACCGCTATGCGCCCACCAAGAATGCGAACGTGCATGCGGGGCAGGCGGTGTTCACCGGGGCCATCCCCACCGCGAACGAGGTGCGCGCGACACCGGTCGTGGCCGACGGGACGATCTTCGTCGGCAGTCACGGCACCGGCGAGCTGCAGGCGTTCGACCTGGCCACCGGTGCGCTGCGCTGGCAGGCGCAGGCACCCAACTGGGTGCACTCGGAGATGATCCACTCCGGCGGAACGGTGTTCGTGGGCTTCGGCAACCGGTTCGCCGGCGACGACGGCAACCGCGGCACCGGCGCGAGCGGCGTGCTGGCACTGGACGCGGACACGGGGGAGACCCTGTGGCGCTTCGACACCCCCGGCGAGGTCATGCCCACGCCGGTGCTGGTGGGTGGCGCGCTGTATGCGGTGACGGGGGACAAACACCTCTACACGCTCGACCCGGCCACCGGCGCCGAACTGAAGAAGGTGCCGCTGGGGCACGTGGTCAGCATGTCCTCGCCCGCAGAGGAATCCGGGATCCTCTACTTCGGCAGCGGGACGCCGGAGCCCTACACGTTCTTCGCCTACGACACCGCGGCGGGCGATTTCGCCTGGACGCGGGACTTCGGCGAGTTCAACCGAGGACTCGACGACGTGCCGCCCGCCGTCGCCGAGGGCGTCGTCGTCACCACCGCCAACACCGCCCTGCCGCCGGACATCGTCGGCACCCCGATGGAGGAGCACACCATCGTCGCGATGGACTCCGCCACCGGCGAGGTCCTGTGGCGCGACCGGCTCGGCGCGGGGCCGGCGCCGGTGAACAACCGCTCCGGGGCGCCGATGATCCACGACGGCATGGTGTTCGTCGGCAGCCCCACCACCGGCACCTCCTACGCCTACGACCTGCACACCGGTCAGCGGCTGTGGAACAAGTACACCGGGCCGGTCAAGGCGGCGCCGGCGGCGAGCGGCGGCACGGTCTTCTTCACCACGACCACCGGCGAGGTGCTCGCCATGGACGCCGGCACCGGGGAGCTCACCGGCCGGCTCCGTCTCGACGGGGCCCTCGTGCCGGCCGGTCCGGTCGTCGTCGACGACACCTACCTGGTGATCCCCAGCCAGAGCCGCGAGGTGGTCATCACGCGCATCGACGCGATCCCGCCGGCCTCCTGGGGAGCGACGGGAAGCCTCGGGTCGGCCGGGTCGCTCGACAACATCGGCGGCTATCTGGGGTCCGCGGAGGGGCTGGTCGGCTCCTCGTCGTGATCCCGCATGCGGCGCGGCTGCGCGGGCGCCTGTCCGTCCACCACGAGCGTGCGCCCCTCCGGGATGTGCTTGCGCGACGAGACCGCCAGCGCCGCCCAGCACGCTGCGGCCAGGGCGGTGAGCACCAGGAAGACCACGCCCAGCGGGACGGGTCCTGCCACCGCGGAGATCAGCGTCGGGGTGAGGAAGCCCAGGTAGGCGGCGGCGTAGAACACGCCGGTGAGCCCCGCCAGGTCTCTGTCGCCCGCGATGCGTTGCACCTCGATGAGCCCGGAGACCAGGCCGATGCCGATGCCCGCGCCGACCACCACGTTGGAGGCGAGGCCCATGGCCACCGACTGCAAATCGATCGCCAGCCAGACCAGCCCGATGCCGGCGGCCATGATCACCAGGGCGGCCGACAGCCCGCGGGCCGACGACATCGAGTGCACGCGCTTGGCGACGGGCTGGATCGCCGAGGACACCCCGAGGGCGATGACGGTGGCCGCGGTGGCGAACACCAGGCCCTGTTCGCCGGTGGCGTCGCGTAGCTTCGTCGGCAGGTACCCGTAGGCGATGGCGGCGGAGCCGAAGATCCAGGGCGCCGCCACCAGCACCACGCGCAGAAATCGTGGATGCCGTGCGCTGTCGATGCGCAGCTGTCGCAGCAGCGACGAGGAGGTGTCGGGCGCGTGCGTTTCGGGGGTGCGCAGCACGACGACGGCGAACGGGACCGCGACGACGATGTGCACCAGGAACGGCAGGACGTCGGGGAGCGGACCCCACTGGGCCAGCAGCCCCGCCACCAGCGCGCCGCCCGCGGAGCCGAGGGTGAACGCCAGCGAGGCGCGGCGGGGGCCGGCGGTGCGGCCCGCGCGCGGGTCGTGCGGGGCCTGCGAGAGCTCCTTGACCCAGCTGTTGCCCACCGCCATCGCGATGCCGATGGTGAACCCGGAGAACAGCCTTCCCGCGGCGATGAATCCGGGGCCATAGTGCCCCAGCGCCAGCAGGGCGCTGCCGAGCACGGCGGTGCCCACCCCGGCGAGCATGAGCGGCCTGCGGCCGTACCTGTCCGACAGCGGCCCGGCCACCAGCAGGGCGGGCGCGAGGCCCAGGACGTAGACGCCGAGCAGCAGGTTCACCAGAAACGACGAGTAGTCCTGCCGGTCCTCGTACATCACCAGCAGCGGGCTGAACTGGTTGCCGGCCCACGAGGCGACGAACACCACGCCCCAGACCGCCAGCCAGGGCGGGACGGCGCGGCGGGGCGAACGCGGGGTGGTCGGCGTGCGGTCGTCGGTGAGCGCGGTGGTCACAGGATCCCTTGGTGCATGGCGATGTGTTCGGACAGGACGGAGGCGTATCCGTCGGCGTCGCCCGCGGCCAGGGCCGCGGCCAGGCGCCGGTGCTGGTCCAGCGCGGGCCGCAGCTGGTCGGGGTGCACACGCATGAGCTGGTGGCGCAGCCGCTGCTGGCGGTCGCGCAGCAGGCCGGTGAAGTGCAGCGCAATGGGGTTGCGCGACGCGTCGACGACGGCGGTGTGGAAGGCGTCGTCGGCGGCGACGAACGCCTCGATCGCGGCGGCATCGGGCGGATCGGACCGACCGGCGGCGAGCGCCCGCTCCTGGCGCCGCAGCGCCTCGTCGAGCGCGGGCGCCGCCTCGGCGGCCCGGCCGTCGGCGATGGCGCGGCGGGCGGCGGACGCCTCGACGGCCTCGCGCATCTCGAGGACGTCCGCGGCCTCGCTCGGTGCCATGGGACGCACCAGGGCGCCCTTGCGGGAGGCGAGGGTGAGCAGGTTCTCGGCGGCCAGGCGCAGGAACGCCTCATGCACCGGGGTGCGGCTGAGGCCGAGCTCCGAGCACACCGTGACCTCGCTGAGGGCGGTGCCGCCGGGCAGTTCGCCGCGGATGATCGCGTCCTTGGTGTGCTGGTAGGCGCGGTCGGCGGCGGACGGGGGCACCGGAACAGACGGGGGCGCCGGGGCGCGCTCAGGGGAAGTCACCCGCACGACGATAACGTTGCATGCATCCATGCATGCAAGCGGGGCGTGTCCAGATTCTGCACACCTGCCGGCCGCGGGGACGCGCGATCATCGGTGCACGGCGAGCAAGTCTGCGAGCATCGCCCCTGTGACCCCGGCCGGCGCCGTGTGGACGATCCGGCGCCGGCCGGTTCCATACCGCGGCACACGAGGAGGGCCCATGCCAACCCAGTCGACGGAGCGGTTCCGCGCCGCACGGGATTTCCTGCTGGACCACGGCGACGACTACGCGGCGGCCTGTGCAGGGTTCG
The DNA here is from genome assembly GCF_014126825.1 of Tomitella gaofuii. Lineage (NCBI taxonomy): Bacteria > Bacillati > Actinomycetota > Actinomycetes > Mycobacteriales > Tomitella > Tomitella gaofuii. The sequence continues at coordinate 1,762,250 of NZ_CP059900.1, forward strand.
AGTGGCCGCGGCCCGCCGAGTTCAACTGGGCCCTCGACTGGTTCGACCGGATCGCCGACGGCAACGAGCGCCCGGCGCTGTGGATCGTCGAGGAGGACGGCAGCGAGGGCAAGTGGTCGTTCGCGGAGATGAAGCGGCGCTCCGACCAAGTGGCCGTCTGGCTGCGCGGGCTGGGCGTGCGCCGCGGCGACCGGATCCTGCTGATGCTCGCGAACCAGGTGGAGCTGTGGGAGACGATGCTCGCCGCGATGAAACTCGGCGCGGTCATCATCCCCGCGACCACGCTGCTGGTGGAGGCGGATCTGCGTGACCGCGTCGAGCGGGGCGGCGCCGGGTTCGCCGTCGCCCGCGCGGGCGACGCGGACAAGTTCGCCGCGCTCGCCGGGATCACCCGCATCGCCGTGGGGGCCACGCCCGCACCGGACGGGTGGGTCGACTACGCCGACTCGGAGGAGGCGCCGGACGACTTCGCGCCGGACGGGCCCACCCGCGCCGACGACACGCTGCTGCTGTACTTCACCTCCGGCACCACCTCGCGGCCCAAGCTGGTCGAGCACACGCACATCTCCTACCCGGTCGGCCACCTGTCGACGATGTACTGGATCGGCATGCGGCCGGGGGACGTGCACCTCAACATCTCCTCGCCCGGCTGGGCCAAGCACGCCTGGAGCAACGTCTTCGCCCCGTGGAACGCCGAGGCCACCGTGTTCCTGTTCAACTACGCACGGTTCGACGCCGAGCGGCTCATGCGCGAGATGGACCGGTGCGGGGTGACGAGCTTCTGCGCACCGCCGACGGTGTGGCGGATGCTCATCCAGGCCGACCTGGGCAAGCTGCGCACGCCGCCGCGCACCGTCGTCGGTGCCGGCGAGCCGCTCAATCCCGAGGTGATCGCGCGGGTGCAGCAGGCCTGGGGCGTGCAGATCCGCGACGGGTACGGGCAGACCGAGACGACGGTGCAGGTGGCGAACACGCCCGGCCAGCCCGTCAAGGCCGGGTCGATGGGCAAACCGGCGCCCGGATTCCGGATCGTGCTCGTCGACCCGGCGACGGGCGCGCACGGCGACGACGGGGAGATCTGCATCGACCTCGCCGAACGGCCGGTGGGGCTCATGGCCGGCTACTACGGCGACCGGGAGCGCACCGCGGCGGCGATGGAGGGCGGCGTCTACCACACCGGCGACGTCGGTTCCCGCGACGAGAACGGCTACATCACCTACGTGGGGCGCACCGATGACGTGTTCAAGTCGTCGGACTACCGGATCTCGCCGTTCGAGCTGGAGAGCGTGCTCATCGAGCACGAGGCGGTGGCGGAGGCCGCGGTGATCCCGGCGGACGACCCGGTGCGGCTCGCGGTGCCGAAGGCGTACGTGGTGCTCACCGGCGGGTGGACGCCGGGAGAGGACACCGCCGCGGCGTTGTTCGCGCACTGCCGCGAGCACCTGTCGCCGTACAAGTGGATCCGCCGCATCCAGTTCGCGGAGCTGCCGAAGACGATCTCGGGCAAGATCCGGCGCGTCGAACTGCGCGCGGCCGAGCGCGCCGCGCCGCAGCGGGGCGTCGACGAGTTCTGGGAGGAGGACCTGCGGGGGTGACGGGGCGAGGTGGTGCTGGGTGCCTGCGCTCTGGTCAGTCGGTCCGGGTGTTCGGCACGCCCGGTACCGTCGCGGCGTGACGGACTACCAGAGCGACCCGGACGCGGACGACGCCGTCGAGCTGCTCCGCGAACACGAGCCCATCACCGGCGCAGAGTGGATCGAGCTGCTCGTCGGCGCAGGTTGGCGGCGCTCCGACGCGAAGGCCTACGTGCACAACCCGCCGGAGCCCTACGTCGTCGAGTTCGCCGACGGACGCACGGTCGTGATGGACCGGATCGCGGACAGCATGGTCGTCACCCGCCGCGTCACTGACGCAGAGATCGCGGCCGATATCCTGGCGGACGGCCCGGATCTGGTGGCGCTGACGATCTTGCGCCCGAACGCGCCCGTCGAGCTGCCGGTGCTCGGCGATTACGCCGTGTTCGAGGAACGCGGCGCGGAGGAGCTCGCCGAGTCGATCGAGGCCGGTCTGATCCTGGAGCCGGGAACGCTCGCCCGGTACCGGCCGGGAGACCTCGTCGGAGTGTGCATCGGCGAGGACGGCGCGGTGTCGGTGGAACCGGTTCCGACGCCGGCGGAGGTGGACCTGCGCCCGGTCTTCGACGCGGCCGTCGCGCCCGGCGAGTCGGTGTACGTCGACGACATCCTGCACCAGCAGACGTGGGACCACGGGCTGCTGTGCACGCCCACGCTGCCCGTGTCCGAGCTGGTCGAGAACGCGGGATACGTACTGGACAACGGGCATCTCGCCCGCTCGCATGCGGATCTCGAGTCTTCCCGCCGCGAGTTGCGTGAGAGCATGCTCGCCGGCGAGGGCCCGGATGGCGGGGTGGGGCTGCGGCTGCTCATGTTCTCCCGGATGGCGTCGGCGGAACGGGAAGAGGCGATGCGCGCGGCGCTGGTGCGCAACCCGCAGGCCTTCGACGGCCTCGACGATTACGACGAGGTCATCGACATGCTCGCGATGATCGACCAGTCGGTGCTGCACGCGGCGGCCGAGGAGGACGATCCCGACGCCGACCGGGAGTACGGAGCCCTTCCCGCCGACGCGGTCCGCCTGTATTCCGGGTTGCGCGAGACCGGCGTGCTGGTGGCCCGCTTCGCCCCCACATACTCCCGGCCCGCGGCCCTGTACCTGGCCTCCGCCGCGGCGTCGCGGCTCAAGGACGTGGCCGGCGCTGAGTCACTGCTGCGCGACGCGTACGCCGCCGACGAGACCTGGTTGCTGAGCGTGCACGACCTCTTCGCGTTCGCGCTGATCCGGTCCGACTACGAACAGGCGCTTTCGTTCCTCCGCCTTCTACCCGATCCGGAAGAGAACCCGCTGATCCCGTTCCTCCAGGACATTCTCGCGCAGGCGTCGCCGGAGCCCGGGCGCAACGACCCGTGCTGGTGCGGGTCCGGCCGCAAGTACAAAAAATGCCACCGCGGCACGCCCCGCGTGAGCCCCAAACAGCGGAATCAGCTGCTGCAGACCAAGGCCTTCGCCTTCGCCCGGATGAGCCAGTTCGGGGTCGTCATCGATGCGCTCGAGGAGATGCGCGCCGAGAGCGTGGGCGCGCAGGCTGCGCCGCAGATGGCCGGCGACCCGCTGGCCGCCGACGTCGCCTTGATCGAGGGGCGGCTGCTGGAGGTGTTCCTCGACTACTGCGGGCCGCTGCTGACCGACGAGGACACAATGCTGGTGGCGCAGTGGATGCTGGTCGAGCGGTCGGTGTACGAGGTGCTCGAATCGCGCCCGGGCGAGGGCTTCACGCTGCGTGACGCGCGCACCGGCGAGCGGGTGGAGGTGACCGAACGCGCCGGGTCGCGGCAGATCAGCTCCGGCATGTTCCTCTGTGTCCGCGTCGTCCCCGAGGGAGACGAGAACGTCATCTACGGCGGCATTGAGACGATCGACCCGGCGCTGCGCGGCGAGCTCATCGACATCCTCGACGAGCCCGCCGACGCGTTCGGGCTCATCGAGCTGCTCGGCCGCCGCTACGCCCCGGTGCAGATGCGCACCGCCACCGGCGAGGAAATGGTGATCTGCACGGGCACGTTCAACATCCCCGACGCGACCGGTGTGGCCCGCAAGCTCAGCCGCCGTTACGGCAAACGTGAGGGCGACGAGTGGACCTGGCTGGACGGGACGCGCGTCCTCGGCACGGTCACGCAGATCCCCGCGGAGGACGACGGGCTGGCGCTGACCGTCGACGCGATGAGCGAGGAGCGCTACGAGGCGATGACCGAGCACCTGCTCTCCATCGCCCCGGGGGCCGAGCTGGTCGACGAGTCGCGCAGCAGCGCCGCCGAGCTGATGGACCGGGCGGAGTCGGACGGTGCGGCGGAGTTGCCCGCGCCGGAGCTGGATCCCGCTGCGGCGGAGGCGCTGGAGGAGTTCGTGCGCGATTACGAACGCAAGTGGGCCGACGAGTCCATTCCGGCACTGCAGGGGCGCACCCCGCGCGAGGCGGCCGAGGATCCCACCACCCGCGACGACGTGATCCGGCTGCTCGACTCGTTCCCGGAGGCCACCGGGCCCGGCGGGATGAGCCCGGCCCGGCTGCGGGAGATGCTGGGGCTGTAGCGGTGCCGGTCCGTGTTCCGTGACCGGTGAGCGCGCGCCTACGATCTGCGCCGCAGACCGTAGGCACGCGCTCACTGGTTTGTGCCGGGCGCTGAGCCCGCCGAAGTTGTCGCCCCTCGCCCGTAGTGTCGCGGTCGTCAGGGGAGACCGAGGGGGAGGACGAGACGGTGGAGCAGACGTTCTGCGAACACTGCGGCGGCTACGGCGCCGCTGAAGACTGGGACGACGAGGACGCTTGGGACTGGCTGGGGGCCGACGACGCGCACCGGGAGTTGTTGCGCGCCGCGCACGACGAGGATGCGCTGCGCCACCTCGGCGAGCACGGGCCGCTCGGCGAGCCGGATCTTTTGCGCCTGCTTGCGCGGGACGGGTGGGAATCGGAGGTGACGGAGAACTTCTTCGACGACGTGCCCGCGCACGGGATCGGCGTGTTTCCGGACGGCCGGATCGCGCTGATGGACGAGGCCGTCGACCGGACGGTGCTCACCCGGAGACTCACCGCGCACGAGATCGCCACCGACACCATCGTCGCCGCTCCGGACCTCACCGCGATCACCGAGATCCGGCATATCCGCGACTGGGGCATGGCCGCGCTCGCGGAGTTCTTCAGGAAGGTCTCGGGGGTACGCGACAGCGGCCGGCTGGGTGAGGTCACCGAAGATTCGCTCATGCTCGCACGCGGGTCGCTGTCCCGGTGCACGTCGGGCGACCTCGTCTCAGTGCGGATCCTGCGCAACGGTGCTGTGCGGTTCGCGCGGGTACCCGACGATCCGGAGCCTACGGATATGCGGCCGGCGCTCGACGAGGCCGCGGAAGGGCTCGGCTACTGCGAACTGCTGCCGGTGCTGTGGGAGAAGATGTGGAAGGGAAGCCTCTTCCGCGCGCCCACGCTTCCGGTGTCGGAGCTCGTGAGCGCCGCCGGTTACGCCCTGCAACGCGGCTGGGCGGTGCGCGATGGAGTGCGCCTGCCTGGGTGCTGACGCGCGCTGGCCGGAAGTCGGACGGTCAATCGAAGGTGAAGTGCACCGCCACCTGTCCGTTGACGCCGTGTTTGGCCAGCCCCGTCGCGGCGTGTGCCTCGGCCCCTGCGGCGAGCGTCGCAGGGGCCGGGGTGCCGGTGAAGTTGCGCCACCGGCTCTTCTGGTTCGGCGCGGCGGCCTCCCACATGTCGCGCCACTTGGCCTCGATGCTGGTGGCGGCGTCCACCACCTCCTGCGATACTTGTATCGCAGGAGGTGGTGGGGTTGTCCATGTCGATCAGGCTCACATCGGAGGAAGAGGCACGTTTGGATCGTCTTGCCAAACGCACCGGCCGTTCGAAGTCGTTCTATGTGCGCGAGGCGCTTCGGGAGCACCTCGACGAGTTGGAAGAGAAGTACTGGGGGGATGCCGTCGTGCAGGAGTGGGAAGCATCGGACAAGACGAGCCGGCCGGCCCAGGAACTCTGGGATGAGCTGGGGGTGTGACGGGCTGGCAACTCCGAACCACCACCAGGTTCGATAGAGCAGCCCGAAAACTCGATCGACAGGTCCTGCGGCGGGTGCGGACGTATCTGGACGAGGTGTGCCAGCTCGATGACCCGCGACTTCGCGGCAAGCCGCTCACCGCTGGACTATCCGGGTACTGGCGATATCGCATTGGTGATTGGCGTGTGATCGCTGAAATTCGTGAATCGGAACTGATTGTTCTCGCAATCGGCCTCGGCCATAGGTCCGAAATTTACGGCAACGACTGACCTGCTTCACACCGGTGCACCACCGGCCTCCCACACGTCGCGCCACTTGGCCTCGATGCCGGTGGCGGCGAACAAGCCGAAGTTCCAGTGCCGGAACGCATCCACGATGTACCGGAGCTGATCGTGCTCGGGTCCCTCGGGGCTCACGGCGACCAGCGCCAGCCGGTGCTCCTTGCCCGCATTCCGCCCGGTGGTCACCTCGTTGCGCGTGACGAAGAACGTGTCCGCACCCATCACCCGGCCCTTCACTTCGATGAAGATGGTCCGGCCGTCGGCGGTGGTGGTGCGGACGTCGAAGCCCGGGTTGTTGTGCGGCATCTCCTCGGGCCTTCGGCCCAGCGCGCGCTCGGCGGCCAGCACCATGGCGATCGCACGGCGGTCCGAGGTGACCGTGTCGACGGCGTGCCGCGGCGGCGGGGTGGAAGATTCCGGAAGCCGGCGCGGTTCCGCGGAACCGTTCCCGTCGTCGCTGCCGCAGCGAACATCACACTCTCTGCACAACGTACTGTGCAGACTTTGCGGGTGCGCTGGGCGAACGTAATCGCGTGGCGAGAACCGATGATGTGCTGGAGTGGCCGAGTTACGGCTTCTCGTTCAGCCGTCGGCTCCGCTACATCCGCCGCCACCGTGACCTCACCCAGGAGCAGCTGGCGCATCTGAGCGGGATGCACCGCAACCAGGTGTCCAATCTGGAGCGCAACACCAGCCGCGACGGCGGCTCGGCGGACCCGCACCTGTCCACCGTGTACAGCCTGGCGCGGGTGCTGCGCGTGCCGCCGGAGATGCTCATGCCGGACGTGGCGAGCGCGGTGACGCTGCGCTCGCGGGAGACCGCCGATGACATCGCGTGGGGTGCCGTGGAAGTGGAGTTGCGCCGGCAGCTCATCACGGAGCTGCCGCGCGAAGAAACGCCGCCACGGCCACTCGAGGCGCGGCGGCGCGACTGACCGGTGGCGGGGGGATGGATGAAGAGTCTCCGGGACGGCGTCATGATCCCGACTGTCCTGGCGATCGCGATCTTCGCGATGACGAGCGTGGCCGTCATCGAATTCGATGACGGCCACGTGGATCGCCGGGATCCGGACGTCGCGTCGGAAGAGCGGTGGGCCGCCTACACCGCCCGCACGACGATGTAGATGATGGCGGCCAGGATCAGCAGGTAGCTGATCACCATGACCACCCGGGTGGTGAGCTCACTGGTGGGAGGGAACATCCCCTTCAGCGGGTGATCCGTCAGGTACTCCGCCATGGTCCGCGTACGCACCCGGTTGCCTGAACGGGCGTCGAACTCGTCTTCCCGCACTGTCGAATCCATGTCGCTACCACCCTTTCCATGTGAAGCCGCTGTTCGCGCTGGGCGCTCCCGGAGGCGGATGTGCACACCGGGGCCCTGCCGAGTGTTGGGCTCACCTTGATTGTAACGCTGTTTCCGCAGGGGTGGTGAAGCTCGTCACAGAGCTGTGACGTGACGGCCGCCGGGACGTGACTGCAGCCGCCCCGCGCATGCACCCGGGCCCCGGATGCGGTGTGATCGAGGCATGGACGCCCGCAATGACGCGACGACTTCTCCGCTGCCGGATTGGGCCCGGGGGCTCGAGCTGGAGCCGCACCCGGAGGGCGGATGGTTCCGCGAGACGTGGCGCAGCGGGACCACGCTGCCCGCCGACGTGCTCCCGGCCGGCTTCCCGGGGCCGCGCTCGGCGGGCACCTGCATCCTGTTTCTGCTGGTGCCCGGGCAGCGCTCAGCATGGCATCGTGTGCCCGGCGCGGAGCTGTGGCTGCATCACCGGGGCGGACCTATCGCCCTCGAACTGGGCGGGACGGGCGACGTGCCGCGCGAGTCCGTCGTCCGCGTGGTCGGCTCGGACGTGGAGCGCGGTGAATCGCCGCAGGCCGTCGTGCCCGAGTGGTGCTGGCAGCGCGCGCAGCCGCTCGGCGGCGAGGCCGGACTCGTCGGCTGCGTCGTCGTCCCCGGCTTCGACTTCGCGGACTTTCGCATGCTCGACTGACGGGCCCGGCAGGCCACGTGGAGACGACGGCAGCCCGGCACCTGAAGGTGCCGGGCTGCCGTGCGGCGGTCGCTCGTCGCCGAGAGGTGGTCAGCCCTTGTACGGCTCCGCACTCAGGAGCGTGACCTTCATCGTCCGGCCGCTGGGCACGAGGTACTCGCGGGTCTCGCCGACCTTGGCGTCGATGAGGGCGCCGCCCAGCGGCGAGCTGGGGGAGTAGATCTGCATCTCGTCCTCGGCAGACGCCTCCTCGCGGGTGGCGATGAGGAACTTCTCCGTGTCGGACTCGTCGTCGCCGTAGTAGACCTCGACGACGGAGCCGGGGAGGGCGACGCCCGACTTGGTGGGGGCCACGCCCACGTTGGCATTGCCGAGCAGCTCCTGCAGCTGGCGGATGCGCGCCTCCTGCTGGCCCTGCTCCTCGCGGGCCGCGTGGTAGCCGCCGTTCTCCTTGAGGTCGCCTTCTTCACGGCGTTCGTTGATCTCGGCGGCGATCACGGGACGATTCGCGACGAGACCATCCAGTTCCGCCTTGAGCCGGTCGTACGACTCCTGGGTGAGCCAGGTCTCCTGCGTATCAGTCATGTCGGTCGCTCCATGGTCGTTCGTGGCCGTAGGCGAGCCGCCGGCGGAAAGCGCCGACTGCCCGGACGGCCTCGACCCGTGACGGCCGGATGTCCGCCACGGGGATCGGTTCGGTGTCGGGGTCCGCGCCGAATCCCCCGGCGCGTCCCCGGCAGCCGCAGCGAATGCAGCTGCCGTTAATGCAGCAGTACACGACTCGCCCGGAGCCGTGTACGACATCAATGTACCACCGAAACGCGTGGCGTAAACGTATCCGCCGGTACGCCGGGCCGCCGCGTCGTCGTCCGGGCGGTCCGGTTCGGTGTACCGGCGTCCGCCGAGGGGCGGACCGTCACGTCATCGCCGGTGCATCAACTCCCCGGAGGCGTGTCGGCGCCCAGGTAGGCGGGGACGTCGTAGGTGCATCCGTACACGTCCACGACACCGCCGAGGGAGGAGGTGCGCAGCTTTGTGGTGACGACGGTGGAGTCGAACTGGGTGGGCGGGAAGTAGACCTCCCGGCGCGCCACCTCGAAACCCTCGCGGTTGCGCGCGCGGATGACGCACATCGCGGGATCGGAAGGATCGTCGCGGCTCAGCGAGATGTCGGCCGTCATCTCCGTGTCGTCCAGGGCCTCGTAACGGATGGCCTGGCCCTCCAGGTCGGTACTGCCGAGGGAGGAGTAGTACGAATACGCGGCTCCCGCGCCGAGCAGGACCACGCCGATGACGAGGACGATGAGCACGGCCTTGCGCCCCTTGGGGGAGAGCCGGCCGGTCTCGTACCGCGCCGACGGCGCCGGCCCGCCGGTGGCGTTCCCGCGAGCGGGGGGAGCGTTCCCATCGGTGGAGTTCATGGCCTCGTCCTGAGCATTCATGTCAGACCGTTCTTACCATGTCCGCGGCGGCGGAGGCCGCCGCAGGCAGGCCGGGGTAGACGCGGGTCACACAGGTGGGCCGGTGGCGGGCGCCCCCGTGGGGATGGGACCATGGAAAGGGTGCATGTGGTATCCGCGGGAGCGGGTGCCGGTGCTGCGGGGCCGCCACCGGAACGGGACCCGCCGCCTGTGCGTGCACTCCGTCCCACCAGCCATCCGGTCCGCACAGATTTCGAGGTGAAGATTCCAGTGAGCTCCTACCGGCTCATGGCGGTGCATGCCCACCCCGACGACGAGTCGAGCAAGGGCGCGGCGACCATGGCGAAGTACGCCGCCGAGGGCAACGACGTCCTGGTGGTCACCCTGACCGGCGGCGAACGCGGCGACATCCTCAATCCTGCGATGGACGTAGAGGGGGTCCGCGACCGGATGCCGGAGGTGCGGCGCGAGGAGATGGCCGCCGCGGCCGGGATCCTCGGCGTGCAGCAGACGTGGCTGGGCTTCGTCGATTCGGGGCTGCCGCAGGGCGACCCGCTGCCGCCGCTGCCGGACGGCTGCTTTGCGCTGGAGCCGCTCGAGGTCCCCACGGAGGCGCTCGTGCGGCAGATTCGCGCGTTCCGGCCGCACGTGATGATCACCTACGACGAGAACGGCGGCTACCCGCACCCCGATCACATCAAATGCCACGAGGTGTCGATGGCGGCCTTCGAGGCGGCGGCCGACCCCGAGGCCTACCCGGACGCCGGCGAGCCCTGGCAGGTCAGCAAGGTCTACTACACGCACGGCTTCATCCGTAAGCGCCTGCAGCTGTTCGGCGAGGCGATGGAGGAGGCCGGCAAGGCCAACCCGTTTGCGGCCTGGCTGGACCGGTGGAAGACCGAGCAGGGCGACCTGATGGCCCGTGTCACCACGCAGGTCGAGTGCGCGGAGTTCTTTCCCCACCGGGACAAGGCCCTCATCGCGCACGCCACCCAGATCGATCCCAACGGCAATTTCTTCGTGGTGCCGTTGGAGACGCAGCAGCGGCTGTGGCCCACCGAGGAGTTCGAGCTGGCCAAGACCACCGTGCGGACCGCCATCCCCGAAAGCGACCTGTTCGCCGGGCTGGACGGGGAGGCGGCGTCGTGATCGGCGCCATGTCCCTGGCTGCGACACAGGGCGCCGTCGTGCTGGCGGACTGGGGCAACAAGGACCTCACCGGCGGGCGCGGCGCGGAGTTCGGCAAAGCGTCGCCGCTGGGGCTGCTGCTCATCCTGGCGCTGCTGGTGGGCATCGTCTTCCTCATGCGGTCGATGAACCGTCAGCTCAAGAAGGTGCCCAAGTCGTTCGACGATGATGACGACCAGCGCGGCGCCGGCGACGGCGGCGAGTCCGGCGGTGGCGCCGGGGGCGGTCCCGACGGAGGCGACCCCGACGGCGGGGCGCGGTGGGCCCGGACGGGAAGCCTGCAGGCGACGGCACCGGGCCGGCCGGCGGCCCCGGAAGACCGGGGGCGTAACGCGGCGGCGGCCGGATCCCGCCCCCGCGCCCGGCCACGCGGCATAGCGTGGAGGTATGACCAACGCACTGGCCGACGCCGCGTCCCCGTCCTGCTGTCCATCGGGTACTCGTCGTGCCACTGGTGCCACGAGGTTCGCCAGTTGGCGGCTGTCAGCAGAGTTTGACGAAAGCACAGTTCAAGGGGTGCGGCGGTTCGGGGTGACTTACGCGAGAGCGCCGTTGGACACCGATTCCCGGGCTTCGTCCATCACTCGGGCGCTTCCGCGAGTTGTCCGGCCATCTGACATGTCCGATGGGGCATCAAACCCGCCGGTTCAGAACCACGGGGACCCGTCCCCGATCACGCCAGGGCTGACAGCAGGTCCTGCGCGAGGAAGGTGACCGAAGCCGAAACGGTCTCTGGCTGGCCGACTCCTTCCTCGGCGCGGCCGGCCATCGTGGCACCGAGGGCATGTGCGCTTGCGAAGAGTTGCTCCAAGTAGGTCAACGACTGTGTTGTGGCCCCTTGGGAGATCTCGTCGGCGTGAAGCCGATGGATGGTCTCGGCGAGTTCGGGGGTCTCGGTCGCGACCAGCAGTCGGTAGATGTCGTGTGCGTCCTTGTCGTTGAGACGGTCGGGAGTGTCGACCCGTTCGCCCAGTTTGTGGAGCTTTGCGATGAGCAGGGCCGCTGGACCTGCGACGTTGACGACGGAGTCCCGACCGTCGCCGTCCAGGGAGTCGACGGTCATCGGTGAGTTGTCGATGATCGCCGCCTCCAGCCCCGCCGCCCGGCGTGCAGAATGTCTGGAGTGGGGCGGGATGCGAACCCCGCGCCGGCTTCCGGAGCCGGCGAGGTGCTCAGGCACCATCAGGTCGACGGGTATGCCGTTGGCCGACATCCAGGCCCCTGGCTGGCGGCTGACCGGGTTGAGGACGAAGCCTGCACGGGTCATGGCCTCTTCTAGCCGCGGATCCTCACCGAGGTTCCGCGGGTCGATGGCAAGGTCGGAGTCCTTGGTTGCCTCTGCGAGGGCGAAGGCGGCGTTGCCTGTGCGAAGGTAGATCGCCTGCGCGCCGATGAGGATCACCGAGTCCTTGTGGGCGTCGAGGGCTTCGACCGCATCGAGCAGGGCGGCGCGTGCTTCAACGATCAGGTTGCCGGCGCCAGGCATCCGGGTTCTCCTTCATCCAGTCCAGCAGATACTCACCTTCGCCGGGATTCCGGCCGGGGCCGCCGAGGAGGTCGGCGGCTGCCTGACTCGGAGCGACGATGGTGATGTCTCTCCAGGCCGAAGTGCGTTCGAAGACGACGGGGGAGCGCGGCGCTGCGAGGATCACGTTGGCGCCGGCGTCCACTGGGCGCAGCCCAAGGTCCGACGCGAGGTGCAGTGGGTCGGCCGCGTAGATGAGCCCCAACCGGGCTTCGGCGTAGGAAGCATAGGGTCGGGTGGCCAACGAGCCACTCACCGCGTAGCGCTGCGACGGCGTCTGCTTGCCGAGCTTCTCGACGAAGCCGTCAAGCCCGCGCGGCTCGAGGAAACCACGCCTCGTGCTGGTGTCGAGATATCGGGCGTCCCGGCTCCATCGCCGAAGCAGCTCGGGCCAGTCGACATCCGTGATAGGCCCCCGTTCTCTGCGGGTGAGCAGTCCTTGGCCTACGAGATAGTCGCTGAGGCGGTAGGCAGCGCCGAGCGATGCGCCGGCCAGATCGGCGAGGTCGGCGACGGAGTACGGCGGGACGAAGTCGGCCAACGCGCGCACGAGCCGGGCGGCAGGGAGGCCCTTCAGGCTGGTCCTCGGGCGTCCGGGACCTCGCCACGGATCGGAGCTCGCCCCTCGATCGGATAGCAGGACCAGCGGGTCTTCCGAGGCCAGGTGCAGATTACCGGTGGCGTCGGCAAAGGCGATGCCCCGTTCTTGCAGCACCCGCTGCTGCTGGGGGCTGAGGTAGCGAGCGATCAGCATCGGCCGCATTCGGACCGAATCGTCGCTCGTCAGTGCGAGGAGTTGATTGATGGCGGGGAGCAGGTTGCTCGAAGCCAGGACGCGTTTGGCCTCGACAGCGTAGGTCGCCGCGGTTCTGCCGTGTCGAACGAGGGCGAGCCGTGCGTCACAGCGGCGGGAGGTGCCGGCCGGCCCGCTGAACGCGGTGTTGTCAGCTTGGACCGTCCAGCCTGCGGGGAGTGCTGCTCGGATGCGCGCTGCCGCGATCAGAAGGAGGTCTGCCTCGGTCTTGGGTTCGTCGCCGTAGCCTTCCGAGGGTAGGGCGAGGTTGTGCTCAGCTCCGACCATTTCTCGATAATAGCTCGATTCCGCATGTTGCGGAAGAGTCTTATTTCCAGGAAGACACGCGAATGCATCACGCTGGCCGCCGTCGCGTGGGGCAGGGAGCGGGATGTGCCAGAGGTCGGCTCACGATTGGGCTCGACCAGTGTCCTCAGGGGTGACTGTGCCGCAGTGCGCCTACAGCAACCCGACGAGTGAGTTCTGGGACGTCACACTGCAGACCCGAGAGCGTGCCGACCGAGTCGCGGAGTGCGGTGGGGCCGGACGCGACGCCCGCCGGTGACGGCGCCCGCGGGGCCGGCGGCCCCGGAAGACCGGGGGCATAGCCCGGCGGCGGCCGGATCCCGCCCCCGCGCCCGGCCACGCGGCCTAGCGTGGAGGTATGACCAACGTACTGGCCGACGCCACCTCTCCGTATCTGCGTCAGCACGCCGGCAACCCGGTGCACTGGCGGCAGTGGGGTGACGCTCCGTTCGCCGAGGCGCGCGAACGTGACGTCCCCGTCCTGCTGTCCATCGGGTACTCGTCGTGCCACTGGTGCCATGTGATGGCCCACGAGTCCTTCGAGGACCCGGCGGTGGCGCAGGTGATGAACGACAACTTCGTGTGCATCAAGGTCGACCGCGAGGAGCGGCCCGACCTGGACGCGGTGTACATGAACGCCACCGTCGCGTTGACCGGGCAGGGCGGCTGGCCCATGACGTGCTTCCTCACCCCGGACGACGCCGCGCCGTTCTACGCGGGCACCTACTATCCGCCGGCCCCGCGCGGCGGCATGCCCGGCTTCGTGCAATTGCTCACCGCCATCAGCGACACCTGGGCCACCCGCCGCGACGACGTGCGCACCGCCGCGGCCTCGGTGGTCGAACACCTGCAGGCGGCGGCGCAGGTACTGCCCGACGGCACCCGGCCCGTGGGCGCGGCGCTGCTCGACGACGCGGTGGGCGCGATCCTCGAAGATGAGGACACCGTGCACGGCGGGTTCGGCGGCGCCCCCAAGTTCCCGCCCAGCGCGCTGCTCGAGGGGCTGTTGCGCCATCACGAGCGCACGGGCTCGGTGCCGGCGCTGCAGGCGGTGCGCCGTACCGCCGACGTGATGGCGTGCGGCGGCATCCACGACCAGCTCGCCGGCGGCTTCGCGCGGTACTCGGTGGATCCCGGGTGGGTGGTGCCGCACTTCGAGAAGATGCTCTACGACAATGCGCTGCTGCTGCGGGTGTATGCGCACCTGGCCCGGCGCACGGGGTCGGCGGTGGCGGGCCGCGTGGCGGGCGACTGCGCGGAGTTCCTGCTGCGTGATCTCCGCACGCCCGAAGGCGGTTTCGCTTCGGCGCTGGACGCTGATACCAACGGTGTCGAGGGTGCCACCTACGTCTGGACGCCGGACGAACTCGCCGCTGCGGTGGGGGACGACGACGGGGCGTGGGCGGCCAAGCTGCTCGGCGTCACCGAGTCCGGCACGTTCGAGGCGGGCGCCTCGGTGCTGCAGCTGCGCGACGAGCCGGACGACCCGGCGCGGTGGGCCGGCGTGCGTGCGCGTCTGCTGCGCGCCCGGGACGGCAGGCCGCAACCGGGCCGCGACGACAAGGTGGTCACCGCGTGGAACGGGATGGCCATCCTGGCGCTGGTCGAGGCGTGGTCGTGGCGCGCGAGTGCGCGCGACTCGGCGGGCGCGGGCGACGACGAGGGTCCGGGCATCGGTGCCGGCGACGGCACACGACCTTCAGAAGAATCTGACGCCGCCGCGGACGTGTGGCTGACGGCGGCGGAGGAGTGCGCGCGCCTGCTGCTGGGCACGCACAAGGTCGACGGTCGGCTGCGGCGGTCGTCGCTGGGTGGACGCGTGGGCGCGGCCGACGCGGTGCTCGAGGACTATGCGTACCTGGCGTCGGGCCTGCTGGCGCTGCACTGCGCGACGGGCGCGCAGGAGTGGCTCACCGAGGCGCAGGACCTCATCGACACCGCCGTCGATCTCTTCGCCGACCCGGACTCGCCCGGCAGCTGGTTCGATACCGCCGCGGACGCGGAGACTCTGGTGCACCGGCCGCGCGACCCGGTGGACGGCGCCACGCCCTCCGGCGCCTCGGCGATCACCGACGCGCTGCTGACGGCGTCCGCCCTGGCCGACGCCGGCTCTGCGGCCGGGTACCGCACGGCTGCGGAGGCGTCGCTCACCCGCGCGGGCGTGCTGCTCGAGCGCGCGCCGCGGTCGGCGGGCAATTGGCTGGCGGTCGCCGAGGCGGCCGAGCACGGCCCGGTGCAGGTGGCCATCGCGCACGCCCCGGGCGACAGCGGCCTGGTGGCGCTGGCGCGGCGCCTCGCGCCGGGCGGCGCGGTGGTGGTGGGGGCGGCCCGCGGGACTCCACGCCGCTGCTGGCGGACCGCCCGCTGCTGCGCGACCAGGCGACCGCCTACGTGTGCCGGCACTTCGTGTGCGACAGGCCGTCCACGTCGGAGGCGGAACTGCGGGGCCTGCTCGAGGCGTCGCTGCGCGGCCCCGCCGGGGACCGTGGGGCCGCGCACCGCGCCGATTCGGCAGCCGACCGGCTGCTGTTCCCGCCGCCGGGCACCGAACCCGGTCAGACGTTCATTTGACCGGCGGCCGGCGCGCCAAGCGCCGCGGTGCCGCGCGCCTGCCGTGCGGTGCGCACCGCCGCGGCGAACTCGCGGACCAGGTCGGCGGTGTCGCCCCAGGCCATGCACTTGTCGGTGACCGACTTGCCGTACACGAGCGGCTCGGCGTCGAGGCCCTGGTTGCCGGCCTCGATGAAGCTCTCGAGCATGACCGCGGCGATCGCGTCCTCGCCGGCCGCGATCCGGCCGGCGATCTCGCGGGCGACGGCGACCTGACGCACGTCGTCCTTGCCGCTGTTGGCGTGGCTCGCGTCGATCATGACCCGCTCGGCCAGTCCGGCGGCCCGCAGCCGCTCGACGGCGCCGGCCACGTCCCCGGCCGCGTAGTTGCTGCCGCCGCGGCCGCCGCGCAAGATCACGTGCCCTTCGGCGTTCCCGCGGGTGCGGACGATCGCGGTGCGGCCGTCCTCGGTGCTGCCGAAGAATACGTGCGGGGCGCGCGCGGCGCCGCAGCCGTCGACTGCCACTTGCACGTTGCCGTCGGTGGCGTTCTTGAACCCGATGGGCATCGACAGCCCGGACGCGAGCTGGCGGTGCACCTGGCTCTCGGTGGTGCGCGCGCCGATGGCGCCCCACGACACGGCGTCGGCGATGTATTGGGGGCTGATGGGCTCGAGGAACTCGCAGCCTACGGGCAGGCCCGCGTCGAGCACGTCCAGCAGCAGCTCGCGGGCCATGCGCAGGCCGCGGGGCACGTCGAACGTCTCGTCCAGACCGGGGTCGTTGATGAGGCCCTTCCATCCGGTGGTGGTGCGCGGCTTCTCGAAGTACACGCGCATCACCACGAGGACGTCGTCGCGGACCTCGCGGGCCACCGATGCGAGCCGGGCGGCGTAGTCGCGGGCCGCGTCGGGGTCGTGGACGGAGCACGGGCCGACGACGAGCAGCACGCGGTCGTCGGTGCCGTCGAGCACGCGGGCGATCTCGTCGCGGCTGCGTTCCACCAGGCGGGCACGGTCCGCGCCCAGCGGCTGCGCGCCCACGAGCTCGCGGGGCGTGGGCAGGTGGTCGAAGCCCGCCACGTTGCGGTCGGTGGTGCTCGCGGCTCCGGCGGGGGTGTCGAGGATCGTGGTCACGGTCAGGGCCTTTCGGTGTGGTGGGGGAACTGCTCTGCGGAGCGGGCCCCGTCCGCGATCCGGTCCGGAAGCCCGTCTTTCACGACGAAAGGCAGAGACCGTGGGTCTCTGCCTTGGGCTCCGGATGCGGAAGTTGATCAGCGTGCACGACCAACGGCCCCATCCGGAGCCGTGGTAAAGCGCCAATAGGCGCGCGCGCTGAGTCGATTGATCACGCCGACGACCGTACCAGAGAGGCGTGCCGCGGTTCCGGCGGGCGCTTCCGGCGGACACGGCGGCCGGTCCCGGAACCCGGCGCCTGCGCCGGGTGTCCAGGTACGGCGCGCCGCGGGGCGGGGCGTAGGCTCAGCCGGGGCGGACCGGGCCCGCGGACAGCCCGGCCGGTGCATCGACGAATAGGCGGTGAACGTGCGCAACCCGTTGTACCGGCTCTATGAGCAGCATCTTCGGCGAGGGCTCGAGGGCAGGCCGCGGCCGCGGCACGTCGGGGTGGTGTGCGACGGCAACCGCCGGTGGGCCCGCGAGAACGGCTTCGACGACATCAGCCACGGACACCGTATGGGGGCGCGTAAGATCGCCGAGATGCTCGACTGGTGCGACAGCGCGGGCGTCGAGATGGCCACCATCTACCTGCTGTCCACGGAGAATCTCAACCGCGACCCTGCCGAACTCGAGGTGCTCTTCGAGATCATCACCGACGTGGTGGACGAGCTCTCCGGGCCGGAACGCAACTGGCGCGTGTGCATCGTGGGAGCGCTCGAGCTGCTGCCGGATGACCAGGCCAAGCGTCTGCGCGCCGCGTCGGAGCGTACGGAGGGGTGCACGGGAACGCAGGTGAACATCGCCGTGGGCTACGGCGGCCGCCAGGAGATCTGCTACGCCGTCAAGTCGCTGCTGCGCAAGGAGCTCGCAGACGGGGCCGCCGGCGAGCAGCTGGTGGATTCGATCACGCCGGAGGCCATCGGCGCCCATCTTTACACCTCCGGCCAGCCCGATCCGGACCTGCTGATCCGCACCTCGGGGGAGCAGCGCCTATCCGGGTTCCTCCTGTGGCAGAGCGCGTACTCGGAGATCTGGTTCACCGAGGTGTACTGGCCGGAGTTCCGCCGCGTCGACTTCCTGCGCGCCCTGCGCGACTACTCCGCGCGGCACCGCCGGTACGGGGCCTGACACAGGATCAGACCCCGCACGGAGTCAGCGCCTCCTCACGGAATCAGTACCGCCCGGCCCAGGATCGCGCCGCGTTCCAGCCGCGCGAACACCGACGGCCCCTCCGCGAGCGGGAACGTCTCGATCTCCGCGCGGATCGCGCCCGCCGCGGCCAGCGCCAGCGATTCGACGAGGTCGTTGCGGGTGCCGGCGTAGGCCTTCGTGACGCTGGCGCCCCAGGGCCAGCCGTCGCCGAGCGCGCCGTCGGCGGCGATGCCCGGGACCCCGCCGCCGAGGCCCACCATCCGGTAGGCGCCGCCGGGCGCCACCGCGCGGACCGCCAGCTGCGCGGTCGCGTCCACGCCGACGAAGTCGAACACCGCCTCCGCCCCGCGGCCCCCGGTGAGCCGCAGGATCGTCTCCGCAGCGGCGTCGTCGGCGGCGAGGGCGACGTCCGCGCCCAGTCGCGCGGCGGCGTCGAGCTTGTCCCGGGCCAGGTCGACGGCGATCACGCGCACCGGGCTGACGGCGCGCAGGATCTGCACCGCGATGTGGCCGAGGCCGCCGACGCCGATCACCACCGCGGTGCCGCCGGGGCGCAGGTGCGCGCGTGCACCGTCGATGGCGTGGTAGCTCGTCAACGCCGCATCGGCCAGCGGCGCGGCCTGCGCCGGTGCGATGTCGGTGGGCACGAACGCCGTCGTCGGCACCACGACGTACTCGGCCATGCCGCCGTCGTGGCCCATCAGACCCGGGCACGGCGGCATGGCGGAGCGCCCGGCGGCCAGGCACAGGTTCTGCCGGCCGGCGGTGCATTCGCGGCAGGCTCCGCACGACCAGCACAGGTAGACGACTCCCGCCGTGCCGACGGGGATCGGGGACTCGGCGTCCCCGGCCGCGGCGACGGTGCCTGCGATCTCGTGCCCGAGGGTCATCGGCGCCGGGCGCTGCCGGTCCGCGTGCAGCACGTGCAGATCCGAGTGGCAGACCCCGGCCGCCGCCACCCGCACCAGCAGCTGGCCCGCGCCCGGTGCGGGCACCGGGACCTCGCGCAGCTCGAGCCTGCCCGGCCCGGTGATCTGCAGGGCGCGCATGGTCGGGCCGGGCGCCGCCGATCCGCCGGTCACAGCGCCTCGTAGATGGCGTCGAGGTAGGCGTTGGGCCGTGGCGCCCCGATGAGGCCGGGGCCCATCTTGTTCATCACGTACGCGACGCTGATGCCGCGGTCGACATCGGCGGTGACCACCGAACCGCCGAATCCGGTCCACCAGCACACCCGCCCCGGGCGCACGCCGGGCATCGACGGGGTCGGCAGTCCCCAGCCCAGACCGAAGCGCACGGGGACGCCCAGGACGCGGTCGACCCCGTCGGCCTGGACCTCGAAGATCCGGTCGATGGTCGCGGGCGCGAGGAACCGGCGTCCGCTCACCGTCCCGCCGCAGGCGATGACCGATTGCAGCAGTGCGACCGAGCGCGCATTGCCCTGGCCGTTGGCGGCGCCGAGCTCGGCGGCCAGGAAGGCGGGGTCGGTGGTGAGCGCCGGCGCGAACGCGGGATTGGTGAGGGTGCGCCGCAGGACGCTGTCCGCAGGAAGGGAGGCGTAGTCGAATCCGCTGGGCGGGGGCGGCACCATCGACGCGACGCGCTCGGGGGCGTCGAGGAGCGCACGGGGAGCGCCGATCCAGTAGTCGGCGCCCAACGGCTCCGCCAGTTCGTCGGCGAGGAATGCACCCAGCGTCCGTCCGGTGATGCGCCGCACCAACTCGCCGACCAGCGTGCCGAACGACATCGCGTGGTAGCCGGACCCGTCGTCCGGCGTCCACCACGGCTTCTGGCCCGCCAGCAGCGCCGCGGCGGCCGGGCCGTCGTAGAGGTCGTCCACCGCCATCGCCCGGTCCCAGCCGGACAGGCCGCTGGTGTGCCCCAGGATGTGGCGGACCAGCACGGTCTGCGGCCCGTCCGGGCCCTTGCCGGCCGCGGCGAACTCCGGCCAGTAGTCGGACACCGGCGCGTCCGGGGCGAGCAGGCCGCGGTCGACCAGCAGCAGCGCGCACAGCGCCGTCACGGTCTTCGTCAGCGAGTAGGTGTTGACGACGGTGTCGCGCGTCCACGGGCGGCCGGTCGCGGCGTCGGCGGTGCCGCCCCACAGGTCGACGACCACCTCCTCGCCGCGCATCACGCACAGCGAGGCCCCCAGCTCCGCGCCCGTCGCCAGGTTGCGGCCCAGCAGCTCGCGTACGCCCTCGAACCCCGGCGCGCACGTGCCCTCCAGCGCCCCGGCCCCCGCCTCCACTGAGGTGCGCGCGGGCCCGCTCACCGGGCCCCCGCCAGCGCACTGGCCCGCTGCTCGCCCGCCTCGATCTCGGCGTGCAGGTCGCGCGCGTACCGGGCGAAGTCGATCTGGATCGTGTGCCGCGGCGCGTTGTAGTACTGCGCCAGGTGCTTGTTCTCGTCGTGGACGATGAGCTCCCGCATCCGCTGCTCCGACGGGGCCTTGTACATGCCCTTGAGGTGCTTGGCGATGAACTTGCTCTGCTGCTCGGCCAGGTTGACGATGGTGGGCGACGATTGCGCCAGGCCCGCGTAGTAGAGGTCGTCCACGCCCGGCTTCATGATGCGCTTGAACAGCGGATACCGGTGTTCGGAGTCGGGCTGCAGGTCCGGGGTGTCGAAGAACGGGAAGGTCATCTGATAGCCGGTGGCGCAGACGATGACGTCGGCCTCGATGCGCCGTCCGTCGGTGAGCACCACCGCATCGCCGTCGAGACGTTCGATGGCGGGCACGCAGGTGAGGTCGCCGGAGCCGGACTTCTCGAGGAAATCGATGCTCACCGAGGGGTGCGCGGCGAGGGGCTCGTGGTCGGGGGCGGGCAGGCCGTAGTCCTCCATGTTGCCGACGATCTTGCGGATGGCCCGCCGGGAGATCTTGAGCCCCAGCTTCTTCGGCATCCAGGGCGGCATCATCATCTTGTCGGCCGGCTTGCCGCCGCGGTACTTCGACAGCACCCAGACGCCCCGTCGCGCGGACACCCACACGTGCTCGGCGACGGTGCGGTTGGACAGCTCGGAGGCCACATCCAGCCCCGAATTGCCCATGCCCACCACGACGACGCGCTTGCCGTGCATGTCCACCGGTTCGAACGGGCTGCGGTAGTCGTGGCTGTGGATGATGGTGCCGTCGAAGGTGCCGGGATAGTCGGGGAAGCGGGGATTCCAGTGGTGGCCGTTGGCGACCACGAGCGCGTCGTACGTGCGCGTCTCGCCCGTGCTCAGCCGGACATCCCAGCCTCCGCCCGGGCGCCGCGCCGCGTGCTCGACGGACGTGTTGAACGTGATGGTTTCGCGCAGGCCGAAGTGGTCGACGTAGTCGCGGAAGTACTGGTGCATGAGCGAGTGGTGCGGGAAGTCGGGCCAGTCCGGATCGGCGGGGAACTCCTCGAACTCCAGCCGCGTGGTGGAGGTGTCGATGTGCAGGGACTGGTAACAGGCCGACTTGCCGTTGGGGTTGTTGTAATACCAGTTGCCACCCACGTCGTCGGACATCTCGAAGCAGTCGTAGGCGATGCCGTAATCCTTGAGCCGCTTGGCCGTGGTGAACCCGGAGCACCCTGCCCCGATGATGCACACCGTGCGATCCGATGCGGCGTTGCCGGGGAATGCCGGCCGGAAGTCCGTCGTCACTGGTCCGTCCTTTCTCGTCGCTCCCGCAGTGGCGCCCGCGGAGCGTCTATGACCCACTTCACATATACTGCTTCACTGACACTGTGTCTAGTGAGTGATCGTTTTGTAGAGTCGGCGACGGGGCTCGGCGCCGCGCGGCGATGCGACCCCGCGTTTGGTGGACACTCGGTTGGAAATCGGCGGAAAAGCAGCCAGAAGTCCACCAAACGCGGCGCAGGCTTTGGCGGCAGGATCAGCGGCAGAAGGAGGAGGCGGCGTGACGGAGCAGGCCCGATCCGTCGATATCCACGGGAATGGCGGCAGGCCGCGCACCCTGCGTGATGAGCAGAAGGCGCGCACGCGCACGGCGCTGCTCACCGCGGCGCGGCGGCTGTTCGTGGCGCGCGGCTACGCCACCGTCACCGTGGACGACATCACCCGCGAAGTCGGGTGCAGCCGGGCCACGTTCTACCTGCACTTCGCCGGCAAAATGGACGTGCTCGCCCGGATCAGTGCGGAGACGATGCAGCAGCGCGCCGCCGGCGTCTACCGAGACCTCGACGCCGTCCTCGAAACCGGCTCGCGCGCGGAGTTCGCGGCGTGGGTGGTGCGGGCGCTCGACTGGTTCGACCGCAACCGCGAGATCCTGCCCACCTGGGACGAGGCGTTGGCCGCGGAGCCGGAGTTCCAGGCCGTCGGCCGCCGCTCCATCGTGGAGCTCACCGCCGCCATGCCGCAGTACCTCGCCCGGTGGCCGGAGGACAGGCGGGACGAGGCGCGGTTCCGGGTGGAACTGCTGGTGACTCAGCTCGAGCGGTACTTCACCCGCTCGGCCGTGCAGGGGACCATCGAGTTCACAGGGGACGCCGCCGCGGAGATCCTCGCCGACATCTGGTTCCCCGCGCTGCAGGCCCCCGGCTGAGCTTCAGAGCTTGCGCAGGCGCACCCGGTTGATCGAATGGTCGGCGTCCTTGCGCAGCACCAGCGTCGCGCGCGGGCGGGTGGGGAGGATGTTCTCCACCAGGTTCGGCCGGTTGGTGGTGTGCCAGATTTCCTGGGCCGCGATCGTCGCGTGCTCGTCGGACAGCTGCGAATAGTGGTGGAAGTGCGCCTCGGGGTCGGCGAAGGCGGTGCCGCGCAAAGCCAGGAAGCGCTTGACGTACCAGTTCTCGATGTTCTCGATGCGCGCGTCCACGTAGATCGAGAAGTCGAACAGGTCGGAGACCATCAGGCGCGGGCCGGTCTGGAGCACGTTGAGGCCCTCGAGGATGAGGATGTCCGGCTGCCGCACCACCTGCTTTTCGCCGGGCACGATGTCGTAGGAGATGTGCGAGTACACCGGCGCCGACACTTCGCGCGCCCCCGATTTGACCTCGGTGACGAACCGCAGCAGCGCCCGCCGGTCGTAGCTCTCCGGAAAGCCCTTGCGGTGCATGATGCCCCGCCGCACCAGTTCCCTCGTCGAGTGCAGGAACCCGTCGGTGGTCACCAGGTCCACGCGAGGATGAGTGTCCCAGCGCGCGAGCAGCGCCTGCAGCACGCGGGCGGTGGTGGACTTGCCGACGGCGACGCTGCCGGCGACGCCGATGATGAACGGCACCTGGCGCTCCGGGTGCTTCTCGCCGAGGAACGTGGCGGTGGCGGCGAACAGCCGCTGACGGGCCGCCACCTGCAGGTGGATCAGACGCGACAGCGGCAGATAGACCTCCGCGACCTCCTTGAGGTCGATCTGCTCGCCCAGACCGCGCAGCTTGTACAGGTCGTCCTCGGTGAGCACCTGGGGCGTCGACATGCGCAGTGCCCGCCAGCTGCGACGGTCGAACTCGATGTACGGGCTGGGCTCGGTCATCCGCGACACGGGCGCACCCCCAGGGCGCGCGCGGGCGCGGCGTCCACGCGCGCTGCGGCGCGGGCCCGCCGCGGTGAGGGGCCCGGGGCGAGGGCAGACGGTGGCTTGTCGAGTCGCCGTACATGCGGGTAAGTCAACACCCTTCGGCAGTGCGGGCGCGATCCGGGTCGCGCCCCCGGCGGGTGCGACTAGGCTCCATCGACTGTGGACACCTTCGACCTGATCCGCCGATATCAACTGCTGGGCCTGCGCTTCGACCGCATCGAAGAGGGCTTCGTCGACGCCTTCACCGGCGACCCCGCGCTGCGGGCCGCTGTGGACGACGAGCCGGCGCCGCACCCCGCCGAGCTGGCACGCTCCGCGGCGGCGCTGCGCGCCGAGGTGCTCGCGGCCACCGACCTGGCGCAACGCCGGCGCGATTTCATCGCCGCGCACCTGCGGGCGCTCGAATGCTCGGCGCGCAAGTTCGCCGGCGAACGGATCGGGTTCGTCGACGAGGTCGAGGCCTACTTCGACGTCCGCATCGGGCTGGGGGACCCGGACCGCTACCGCGAGGCGCACCGGACGCTCGACGAGGTGCTCGACGGCGAGGGCAGCGTCGAGCAGCGGCTGCAGGCGTTCCGCGCGGCCGACGAGATCCCGCCGGAACGGCTCACAGAATGCGTCCACGCGTTCTCCTCGGCGCTGCGCGACAAGGTGCGCACGATCTACCCGCTTCCCGAGCAGGAGACGGTGGACTATCAGGTCGTCACCGACAAGCCCTGGTCCGGGTTCAACTACTACCTGGGCGGATTCACGTCCACGGTGGCCATCAACGCCGACCTGAAACAGCGCATGGCCAACCTGCCGCACCTCATCGCCCACGAGGCCTACCCCGGCCACCACACCGAGCACTGCCGCAAGGAGTCCGGGCTGGTCGCGGCGGGGGAGGACGAGCAGACGCTGTTCCTGGTCAACACGCCGCAGTGCCTCATGGCCGAGGGGCTCGCGGACCTGGCGCTGCAGGCCGTCGTCGGGCCCGGCTGGGGCGCCTGGGCCCGGGAGATCTTCGCCGACCTGGGGTTGCGCTTCGCCGGTGAACAGGCCGAGCGCATCGCCGACGCCTCGGCACAGCTCATCGGAGTACGTCAGGACGCGGCGCTGATGCTGCACGACCGCGGCCGGTCCGAGGACGATGTCGCCGCCTTCCTGCAGCGGTGGACCCTGGTGACGCCCGACCGGGCCCGCCAGCAGCTCCGTTTTCTCACCTCGCCGCTGTGGCGCGCCTACATCAGCACCTATGTGGAGGGCTACCGTCTGCTCGGCGCGTGGCTGGCGGATCGCCCCGAGTGGGTCGACGGCACCGAGCGGTTCGGCCGCCTGCTGGACGAGCCGCTGCTGCCCTCGCACCTGCGCGCCGAGCTCGCCGCCGTGTGACGGGGACAACCTCGTAGAATGATCGGCGACCCATGCCGCATGACCCACATCAGGGAGCACATTCGATGACGACTGCTGCGTCCAGCTCAGCCTCGCCCGCCACCGCCGCGAGCATGACAGCCCCGCTCGCCGAGCTCGACCCCGAGGTGGCGCAGGCGATGGGCGGTGAGCTGGCCCGCCAGCGCGACACGCTCGAGATGATCGCCTCGGAGAATTTCGTGCCCCGCGCGGTGCTGCAGGCACAAGGCTCCGTGCTCACCAACAAGTACGCCGAGGGCTACCCGGGGCGCCGGTAC
Source organism: Tomitella gaofuii (assembly GCF_014126825.1). Taxonomy (NCBI): domain Bacteria; kingdom Bacillati; phylum Actinomycetota; class Actinomycetes; order Mycobacteriales; genus Tomitella; species Tomitella gaofuii. The sequence goes on from NZ_CP059900.1 coordinate 1,787,450, forward strand.
TACGGCGGCTGCGAGAACGTCGACATCGTCGAGAACCTCGCGCGCGAGCGGGCCAAGGCGCTGTTCGACGCCGAGTTCGCCAACGTGCAGCCGCACGCCGGGGCGCAGGCCAACGCGGCCGTGCTCATGGCGCTGATGAACCCGGGCGAGAAGCTGCTGGGCATGAACCTGGCCCACGGCGGCCACCTCACCCACGGGATGAAGCTCAACTTCTCCGGCAAGCTCTACCAGGTCGCCGCCTACGGGGTGGACGAGACGACGCACCGCGTGGACATGGACCAGGTGCGCAAGGTCGCGCTCGAGGAGCGCCCGCAGGTCATCGTCGCCGGCTGGTCGGCGTACCCGCGCCAGCTCGACTTCGCCGCGTTCCGCGAGATCGCCGACGAAGTGGGCGCCAAGCTGTGGGTGGACATGGCGCACTTCGCGGGCCTGGTCGCCACCGGCCTGCACCCGTCGCCGGTCCCGCACGCCGACGTCGTCTCCAGCACCGTCCACAAGACGCTCGGCGGGCCGCGCTCCGGGCTCATCCTGGCCAAGAAGGACTGGGCCAAGAAGCTCAACTCGGCCGTGTTCCCCGGACAGCAGGGCGGGCCGCTCATGCACGCGATCGCCGCCAAGGCTGTCGCCCTCAAGATCGCCGCCTCCGAAGAGTTCGCCGAGCGCCAGCAGCGGGTCCTCGCCGGCTCGAAGATCCTCGCCGAGCGCCTGAGCGCCGCCGACGTGGCCGGCAACGGGATCTCGGTGCTCACCGGCGGCACCGACGTGCACCTGGTGCTCGTGGATCTGCGCAACTCCGAGCTCGACGGTCAGCAGGGCGAAGACCTGCTGCACGAGGTCGGCATCACCGTCAACCGCAACGCGGTGCCCTTCGACCCGCGCCCGCCGATGAACCCCTCGGGCCTGCGCATCGGCACGCCCGCGCTCGCCTCGCGCGGGTTCGACGAGGCCGCCTTCACCGAGGTGGCCGACATCATCGGCACCGCCCTCGCGGCCGGGAAGGGTGCCGACGTGGCGGCCCTGCGCGCCCGGGTGAGCAAGCTGGCCCAGGACTACCCGCTCTACGAGGGGCTCGAGGACTGGAAGATCGTGTGACCGCGGCGGCCGCGTAGAGTCGGCCGTCACGTTCGAGCGCGCGGCCCGCACCCGTTTCCAGGGTGCGGGCCGCGTCGTGTCGTGGGGGTGCTGAGGTGGTGGCGTGCGCACCCCCTGCGTGTCGCGTTCGCAGTCCGAGCGCGACGTGAGGTGGGACTGGCGCGCAGGCCCCTCAGAGCCCGGCCATCTGTGCCAGGTGCGCCAGGTGCAGCTCGAAGAGCGCGCCGGGGTCGGTGAACGTGTCGGAGCCGTACTGGTCGAACACCTCGAAGCTGACGGCCCCGAACAGCGCGGCCCACGTGAGAACCCCGCGCGCCAGGGCATCGTCGGGCAGGGTGAGGCCGAACTCTTCGCGGATCCGCGCGAAGTCGGCGGTGAGGTGGCCCGAGGTACCGGCTCCCTCCTCGGCGGGCATCGCCGGCGGCGTCGCGACGCGCCCATCTACCCGACCCGTCCTCTGCAGGTGGGCCCTCTCGAGGACCGCCATGAGCCCGACGATCACGCGGGTGCCCGGCGCGATCGTCTGCTCGCCGGGCGCCTCGTAGCCGGGGACGGGCGTGCCGTACAGGAGCGCGTAGCGGGCGGGTTCGCCCAGCGCCCACGCCCGCACCGCCCGCCCGAGTTGCCGGAACTGCTCGGGCGGTGCGGCATTCGGATCCACGGCGGAGTCCACGGCGTCGCCGAGCTCGTCGTAGGCGTCGACCACCAGCAGCGTCAGCAGCTCGTCGCGGTTGCGCACGTACCGATACACCGCGGAAGAGACGACGCCCAGGTCGCGCGCCACGGCCCGAAGTGACAGCGCCGCCGGGCCGGAGGCGACGAGGTGCTCGCGTCCGATACGGACGATGTCGCGCATGGTCTGCTCGCGCGCCCGGGTGCGTGGTGTCGACGTCATGCGCCCAGGATTCCCGATGCCAAGAGCACCGTCAACTGAAGAGAGCAGTGCTCTTGACACGTGCTCGGTGTGCGCGCATCCTGAAGGAGAGAGCAGTGCTCTCGAATGTGGGGGACCGGAATCGCCGGCCCGTCACCCGTCAGGAGAGGATTCGTCATGACTGAAACGCATGCCGTGGTCACCGGCGCCGGACCCGTCGGCACCACCATCGCGTTGCAGCTCGCCGGGGAGGGCAGGCCGGTCCGCCTGCTCACCCGGTCCGGTAGCGGCCCCGAGCACTCATTGATCGAGCGGGTCCGTGCGGACGTCGCTCAGCCCGGCGAGCTGGCCCGGCACCTGGAGGGCGCCGACGCGCTGTTCCACTGCATCCACGGCAGCGCCTACAGCGCCAAGGCGTGGGCGCGGGAACTTCCGCAGGCGGACTCGATCGCGATGGATGCGGCCGCCGCGGCAGCGGTGCCCGTCGTGTTCCCGGAGAGCCTGTACTCCTACGACCTGTCGGCGATGCCGATGACCGAGGAGAACCCGCGCGCGGCGCGGCGCGGGAAGGGCGGGGTGCGGGCCGGGCTGCTGCGCGCCCGGGCGGAGCACGCGGCCGCGACCGTCAGCGTCGTCGCCTCCGACTTCTACGGGCCCCACGTGCGCATGGCCCACGCCGGCGATCGGATGGTCCCGCTGGTGCTGGAGGGAAAGAAGATCACGGTGATGGGGTCGGCCGACGTGCCGCACTCGTTCACCTACGTCCCCGACCTGGCGGCCGCGATGATCGCCGCCGCCGGCGAGCGCGCCGCATGGAACCGGGTGCTCCACGCGCCCACCGCGCCGGCCGTGACCCAGCGCCGGATGGTCGAGGAGTTCGCCGCGGCCGCCGGGGTGCCGGCGCCCAGGGTGGCGGTGCTGCCCGCCTGGGCGCTGCAGGCGGTCGGCGTCGTGATGCCGTCCGTGCGTGAGCTGGCGGAGACGATGCCGCAGTTCACCGCGGAGTTCGTCATCGACTCCGCGGCCACCGAACGGTTGCTGGGGCGCGCCCCGACCCCGCTCGCCGACGGGGCGGCGGAGACGGTGCGGTGGTGGCGCGCGGCGGAGCGGCTCGCGGCGTGAGAGCCCGCGCGGGCCGGCGCCGGGACGTACGGGGAATCCCGCGCCGGCCGACGGTTCAGGAGCCGGACTCGGAGCCGAACGCCGCCGTGCTGCCGGCCTCCGGCGCGGGGCACGCGGAGTCCTGGCCGCCCAAGCTGCCGAGACTGCCCAGGCTGCCGAACAGGCTGCCGAGGCTTCCGGCGGGCGAGGGCGTGTCAGTGCAGTCGGCGGTGAGCGTCCACACGAAGTCCGCAACGAAGTTGCTGCCCATGCTTTCCCGGTGCTGCTCGTCGGGCATGCCGACGTGGTCGGTGACCTCCACGACCTGCCCCGGTTCCAGCTCAATGGTGTTGAGCACCTGGCCTTCCTCGAGCGGGGGGCCGAGGTGGACCAGCGAGTCGCCGAACTCCGGTCCGTACACGACGAACGTGTCGCCGTCGGCGCCGTCGATCGTGTTCCACACGGTGAACAGCGCATACTCCGACTTCTGCAGGTTCTCGATGCTCAGCTCCAGCGTGCCGGGCGCGTCGCCGGAGTTCTTGATGTAGTAGGTGCGGCTGCCGGAGTCGCCGGGGCTGAGGTTGTCGATGCCCTGCCACTGGCCGACGCCGTCCGCGGCGGCGTCGTGCCAGGTTTCGCCGTCGGGCGAGAACTGGAGCGTGCCCTCGCTGCGGATGGTGGGATCTCCCTCCACGGGCTCCGCGGCGGCGGGGCCGACCGCGGCGACGGTGAACGCGGCGATCAAGGCGATGGCCGCGGCGACGACGGCGAGGACTGTGGCGGGCGATCCCCTCCGTCCGGCTCGTCGCGTGAGTGTCAGGGGGTGTTCGACAGTCATGGCGCGGACCTCCATCCGAGACTGCGCGCCGCGATGGAGTGTCGCGCCGTGCGCAGTATCGGGTGTGACGTGGAGCACGGGGCGTGCTCGGGTCCGAATCATCCTGCCCGGGACCGGGGAAAGAGTCCAGCCGTCCCGTACACGGGTCGATTCCGGGTGGGCCGGCCGGACGGGTTCCGAGGACTGTGCGACGAGGCCGGCGCGGTGTTCACGGGCCGTTGCCCGGGGTGTGCGTGTCGATTCACCGGAAAGTGGTGCAGGTCACGTAGCGTTCAAGGCATCGGGCAGCGGGGAAGCTGCCCGTCCGGGAGGTCCGAACCGTGGCTGACGTGAACGCCGGGGAGGGCCGGGAACCGGCCCCGCCGGCGGGGAGCGTGTGCGCCGCGGCAGGGGCGGCCCGGTCCTGCAACCGATGCCCATCCGGGGGCCGGGTGGGCGTAGGAGTCCGACGTGACTGGTACGAACGACCGCTGCACCTTCGTTGTCGACACCTCGGTGCTGCTGTCCGACCCGTGGGCGGTGACCCGCTTCGCCGAGCATGAGGTGGTGCTGCCGCTGGTGGTGATCGGCGAACTCGAAGGCAAGCGCCATCACCACGAGCTCGGCTGGTTCGCACGCGAGGCGCTGCGGCTGCTCGACGACCTGCGCATGGAACACCGGCGGCTCGACGTCCCCATCCCCATCGGCGGCGACGGCGGCACTCTGCGTGTGGAGCTCAACCACAGCGACCAGTCGGTGCTGCCGTCGGGGTTCCGCGCCGACACCAACGACGCACGCATCCTCGCCTGCGCGCTGAACCTGCAGGCGGAGGGCCGCCGGGTCACGCTGGTCACCAAGGACACGCCGCTGCGCGTCAAGGCCGGCGCGGTGGGGCTGGCGGCGGACGAGTACCACGCGCAGGACGTCGCGGCGAGCGGATGGACCGGCATGGTCGATGCGGAGGTGCCGTCGGCCGAGATCGACATGCTCTTCGCCGACGGCACGCTGGACGCCGACGAGTTCCGCGACCTGCCCTGCCACACCGGAGTGCGGCTGGTGGGCGAATCGTCCAGCGCGCTCGGCAGGGTGACCGCCGACAAGCGGGTGCGGTTGGTGCGCGGCGACCGCGAGGCGTTCGGCATCCGGGGCCGGTCCGCCGAGCAGCGCATCGCGCTCGACCTGCTCATGGATGAGTCGGTGGGGATCGTGTCGCTCGGCGGGCGTGCAGGCACGGGCAAGTCGGCGCTCGCGTTGTGCGCGGGGCTGGAGGCCGTGCTGGAGCGGCGGCGGCACCGCAAGGTGGTCGTGTTCCGGCCGCTGTACGCGGTCGGTGGCCAGAACCTCGGCTACTTGCCGGGCAGCGAGTCGGAGAAGATGGGGCCCTGGGCGCAGGCCGTGTTCGACACCCTGGAGGGCCTGGCCGAGCCGCACACCATCGAGGAGATCGTGGCGCGCGGAATGCTCGAGGTGCTGCCGTTGACGCACATCCGCGGGCGGTCGCTGCACGACTCGTTCGTCATCGTCGACGAGGCGCAGTCGCTCGAGCGCAACGTGCTCCTCACCGTGCTCTCTCGGCTGGGCACCGGTTCGCGGGTGGTGCTCACACACGACGTCGCCCAGCGCGACAACCTGCGGGTGGGCCGGCACGACGGGGTGTCCGCGGTGATCGAGAAGCTCAAGGGGCATCCGCTGTTCGCGCACATCACCCTGCACCGTAGCGAGCGCTCCGAGATCGCCGAGCTGGTCACCGAGATGCTCGAGGAATTCACGCCGGGGGCGTGACGGGGCCGGTGCTCCTGCGTCGCCCGATGACTATTCGGACTAGTCTTCCAGGGCTATAATCATGGTATGCGGTCTATCAGCAGTACCGACGCGAAGGCACGCCTCAACGCGGTGCTGGCAGAGGTGGAGCAGACCGGCGTCCCGGTGATGATCACCACCAGGGGACGGCCGGTCGCGGTGCTGTCCCCGGCGGGCGATCGCCCGCGTGAGTTCGGGAAAGTGCCGGGCATGCGGATTCCGGCGGATTTCGACGGCCCGCTTTCCGAGGCGGATCTCGCCGCATGGGAGGGTCAGGCCGAGTGACCTCGATCCTTCTGGATACGAACGCGCTGTTGTGGCTGGCAGCGGAGCCCGAACGCGTCGGCGGGACCGCAATGGGCGTCCTCGCCGACAGGAATAACGACCTGTTCGTTTCCGCGGTATCGGCATGGGAGATCGCCATCAAGACGGCCTCGGGCAGGCTGGACGGAGATCCGCTGCTGCGATCGTGGGCAGAGCTCGTCCCGAGTATGGGCATGGACGACGTCGCCGTCGACTGGGCGGACGCGGTGATGGCCGGCCGCCTTCCATGGGAACACCGCGACCCGTTCGACCGCATGATCGTGGCGCAGGCTGCGCGGCGGGGGTGGACGGTGGCGACAAGCGATCGGAAGGTGCTCGGCGGCGCGCTCACGCCGGTGCTCGATACGCGGGTCTGAGGAGCGCATTGCGGCCAGTGCCGGGGGCCGGCGGCCGAACGGAATTTCCAGGCTGTCCGCGCCGCCGGGGCCGTCCCCGGCGTCACCCCGCCGCGGCGATCGCCTTCTCCGCCAGCTCCGGCCGGCAGATGAGCAGGTCGGGCAGCCACGGGTCCTCGGCGTTGTACCGGATGGGGGAGCCGTCGATGCGCGAGGTGTGCAATCCTGCCGCCTGTGCCACGGCCACCGGGGCACACGAGTCCCACTCGTACATCCCGCCGGCGTGCGCGTAGATGTCGGCGTCGCCGCGCACCACCGCCATCGCCTTGGCGCCCGCCGAGCCTTTGCGCAGCACCTCGGCGCCCAGCGCGTCGGCGATCCGGGTGACGCGGTCGTTGCGGCGGTTGCGGCTGATGATCATGCGCACCCTGTCGCCCAGCATCGGCGGCACCGGCGCCACGGTGCCGCTGCTGTAGGTCACGCCCAGGGCGGGGACGGCGACGGCGCCGAGCACCACGCGGTGGTCGACGACGAGCGCCACGTGCACCGCCCAGTCGTCGTGGTCGAGCAGGCCGAACTCGTTGGTGCCGTCGAGCGGGTCCACGATCCACGTGCGGTCCGCAGTGAGGCGTGCGCCGGTGTCCGTGCCCTCCTCGGACAGCACCGCATCGTCGGGGAAGTGCTCGGCCAGGCGTGCGGCGATGTACTCATGGGCCTCCCGGTCACCGCTGTCGCGCAGCACGTAGGGGTCGATGGCCGACGAGTCGGAGCGCAGTTGCAGCAGCAGCTTCCCGGTGCTCTCGGCGATGTCGGCGGCGAGCGCCGCATCGGCGACCGGATCGTTGGTGTGCGCGCTCATCGTCTGCTCCCTCGCCCCGGTGCCGTGTCGTCTGGATCGACCCTAACGGGCCGCGGGGTCGGGCAGGCGGCGATCCGCGGGGAAACAGGGTGGAGACGGACCCCGTGCCGTGTCGGCATCGAGCGCGTCACCGAAGGAATGGCCCGGCTTGGTCGAGGAAGCTGATCGTGAGGGCGTCGCCGTCGAAGGAGGCGACCGCGTCCGGGTGTTCCCGGCGGAACGCCGCGGCGCCGGGTGCCGCGGCGTCGGCGGCAGCGACGGCGAATGTGGTGTCGCCGGTGCGCGTCATCCGGAACGTCTTCCGTCCCGGGCCGACGGTGAGGGTCGTCGTGTCGTTGCTCGTGCGGACAGTGGCCTCACCGTAGAAGGGGTTGGTGTAGACGCCGTCGAACGCGGGCAGCGGTGCTTTCCCGTTCGCCGGTGCAGCAGTTCCTGGTGGTGCGACGGCGCCCGGCGGTGCAGCCTCGTCGGCCGGGGCCGACCGGGTGAACCAGGCCGCCCAGTCCCGTTGCACCTCGCCGAACTGGACCAGGTCGGCGAACGTGGCGTTGACCGCTTGCGCCGCCGCGACCGGCCGTTCGGAAGTCGACACCCCGTTCGTCAGGGTGACGATGCCGACGCCGGCCGACGGGATCAGCGTCACGGCGGCGTCGGGGCCGGTCGGAGCGTCGGCGCCGGCGGTCCCGCCGCCGGTGATGACCACCCGGCCGGCGGCCGAATCGGTCACGCCGAATCCGTAGCCGCGGGCGACGCCGCGCGCGTCGATGGCGTCGGCGGCCTCGGTCGCCGTCTCCGGGGCCACCGCCTGCGGTGACAGCGCTGCGGCCAGCGGCTCGGCGGGGATGACGCGCACCCCCTGGTGCATGCCGCCGGAGAGCAGGAGACGCATCCATTGCGCCATGTCATGCGCAGAAGAGCTCAGCCCCCGTGCAGGTGCGACGGCGTCGGACCACGCGCGGTCGACGGAGGCGACGGTGCCGTCTGCGCCGACGAGTACCGGCGCGGAGCCGTCCGTGCGGGCGGCGAAATCCTGCGCACGGTAGCTCGTCGAGTCCATGCCGAGCCGATGGAACAGGCTCCTGGAGGACAGCGTCGCCCAATCGGTGCCGGCGGCGCGGGCGACGGCCTCGCCCGCGATCGTCGGCCCCAGAGCGCCGGGCCGGGCCGTAGTACGGAATCCGTCAAGCGGCAGCGACTCCAGACCGTCCAGCATCGTCTGGCGGTCCACGCCGATGTGGGCCGCGCTGATGGCGGCGTCCTCGGGCAGCCCCGCCATGCCCGTGAAGAGGTCGCCGAGGGTCGCGTGTGCGGTGACGTACGGGTCGGCCACCGCGAACTGCGGCATGAGTGCCCGGACGGGGGTCGACCAGGTCCGGCCCTCCGTCAATTGGGTGGCGACGACGGTGGCGGCGACCGGCGTGGACAGGGCGCCCAGCGGGAACACGGTGTTCGCGTCCACCCTCGCGCCGTCGGCGTCCGACGATCCCGAGCCCGGCGTTCCCGCCGCCGGAGCAGTTGCAGGGGCGGGCGGGGTGCGCGCACCGTAGCCCCGTTCGAAGACCACCGTGCCGTCGTGCACCACCGCGACCGCCATGCCGGTGACATCCGGGTTGCGCATCGCGTCGGCGGCGACGGCGTCGAGCCGGCCCACCGCATCGTCGATCCGTCCGTCGGGGATCGGGATCCCGGCGACCTGCCCGGGGACCGGCTCGGGGGTGGCCGCGGACCCGGTGGCGTCGGGCGCGGGGCCGGGGAGCGGCTGCGGCGTCGTGGTGCACGCGCCCGCCGCGGCAGCGATCGCGACCAGCCCCGCGACCGCGGCCAGCGCGCGGCGGCGTGCGGTCATCCGTGGGCCTCCGCACCCGGAATCCTGGTGTGCGCGGCGTAGTACCGGCGGCCGTGCGCGCGCTGGTAATGCCAGGCGACGGTGGGCACCGGCCCTCGCCGGTGCAGCCAGTAGCGTCGCGGCAGGGGCTCGGCCGGCCGGGTGCGGCCCACCTTGATCCGTGCGGTGACCACGCCCGGGCCCTCGTCCCCTGCGCGTTCGGCCAGCACGTGACCGTTCGCGTCGGCGATGAGCGTCGCGCCCTCGAGCCGCCCGCGGTACCGCAGCGGAGTCCACGGAAGGCGGCAGTCGACGGGGCCGCAGTGGGCGGCATGCACCAGTGGTGCGCCGACGTAGCGGGAGAAGTCGGCGGCGGCGCGGCGTGCGGTGGCCTCGTTGCGCGCCTCCCACCGGTCGAACAGCCCGCGGGGCCGCCACCGCGGCACGGTCCACCATCCCGAGCCGCTCATCATGACGTCGACGCGCCCACGCAGCCGCCGAGCGGTCCCGGTGCGCATGAGCTCCCAGCACACAGCCGCGCCCGCGGTCGCGCCGGCGAGGGCGCCGCCGGGGGAGCCGTCCGGCACGTCGATGAGTCCCGGGTCGTCGCCGCCGATGTAGAAGGAGTTCTCCCACATCGTCGGCAGGTCTTTGTCGTGCCGGCCGAGCAGTGCGCCGTCCGGTGCCGCGAGGAAGTACGCGTTGCGCACCTCGCCGTCGTCGTCCCGGCACAGGAACGAACCGCCCACCCACGCGCGGTGGCGCCGGGCCAGCCGCTGTAGCAGCGAGGTCGCCCTGCCGTCGGGACGCAGCGCCGCATGCGAGAGTGCGGGATCGAAGGCGATGCCGGTGGTGAAGAACTCGGGCAGCGCGATGATCCGTGCACCGCGTGCGCCGGCCTCGTCCGCCAGGTCCTCGCAGCGTCGCAGATTGTGGTCGACGTCCGCGGTCCGCGCATCCAACTGGACGGCCGCGGCCAGAACCCCCGCGGGCGCTGCGGAGCCCGGCCCGGGGGCTGCCGGGTCTCCGATCATGCGCCGCGGGCGGACTCGCCCGACTCGGCGCGGGTCATCGCGAGCACGTCGAGCCTGCGGTCGAGTTCCTCCTCGGTGATCGAGTCCGGAACCAGTCCGCTGTCCAGTACGGCCTGGCGAATGGTGGTCTTGTCGGCCAGCGCCTTCTTGGCCACCTTGGCCGCGGTCTCGTAGCCGATGGCGGAATTGAGCGGCGTGACGATGGACGGGGAACTCTCCGCCTGGGCGCGCAAGTGCTCCTCGTCGGCCTCGAGCCCGGCGATGCACCTGTCGGCGAAAAGCCGGGACACGTTCGAGAGCAGGCGCAGCGATTCGAGGACGTTGCGCGCCATCACGGGGATGTACACATTGAGCTCGAAGGCGCCGCCCGCGCCGGCCCACGCGACGGCCGCGTCGTTGCCCACCACCTGCGCCGCCACCTGGGTGACGGCCTCGGGCAGGACCGGGTTGACCTTGCCGGGCATGATCGAGCTGCCGGGCTGCAGGTCCGGCAGGCGGATCTCGGCGAGCCCGGTGAGCGGGCCGGAGCCCATCCACCGGACGTCGTTGGCGATCTTGGTCAACGACACCGCGACGGTGCGCAGCGCGCCGGAGGCCTCCACCAGGCCGTCGCGGGCCGCCTGCGCCTCGAACGAGTTGACGGCGGGGGACAGCATGTCGAGGTCCGCCGTGCGCCGGAGCTCCTCGACGACGCGGATGCCGAACCCGTCGGGGGCGTTGAGCCCGGTGCCCACGGCGGTGCCGCCGATGGGCAGCTCACCGAGGCGGGGGAGCGTCGCCCGCACCCGCTCGATCCCGGCCTGCACCTGACGCGCATAGCCGCTGAACTCCTGGCCCAGCGTGACCGGCACGGCGTCCATCAGGTGGGTGCGGCCGGATTTGACGACGGTCCACCATTCGGTGGCCTTGTCGGACAGGGCGCCGTCGAGGTGCTCCAGCGCGGGGATGAGCGTGTGCACCGCCATCTCCGCCGCGGCCAGGTGCACCGCGGTGGGGAAGGTGTCGTTGGACGACTGCGACATGTTGACGTGGTCATTGGGGTGCACCGTCACGCCGTCGGCGGCGGCGAGCGAGGCGATGACCTCGTTGGCGTTCATGTTGGAGCTGGTGCCGGAGCCGGTCTGGAACACGTCGATGGGGAACTGCGCGTCGTGGCGCCCCGCCGCGATCTGCTCGGCGGCGGCGATGATGGCGTCCGCCCGCGTCGCGTCGAGCAGGCCCAGCTCCTTGTTGACCCGCGCGCAGGCGGCCTTGAGCAGGCCCAGTGCGCGGATCTGCGCGCGCTCCAGGCCACGTCCGCTGATGGGGAAGTTCTCGACGGCGCGCTGCGTCTGCGCCCGCCACAGTGCATCGATGGGCACCCGGACCTCGCCCATCGTGTCGTGCTCGATCCGGAACCCGGCCGCGTCGTCGCTCATGGACTCCACCATGCCACCGACCGCGTGCGCGTGTGTGCGGGATGGCGCCCGGCGGCGGGCACGCGTCCGTCGGACGGTCACCGGCCCGCGCCGCCGCCGGGCCGCAGCGGGGCGCGGACGGCGGCGGCGAGCATGGCCACCGCAGTGTCGACGAAGTCCTCGTGCGCGAGCAGCACCGCCGGCTCCTCGTCGATGCGGCGCGCGCGGTCGGACAGCACGGCGGTGAGCATGCCGATGAGCATGGCCAGCCGCTCGCGCACCATCGGCTCCGGCAGCTCGCGGAGCAGGACATCGGCCAGCGCGTCGAGCTGGGCGCCGACGGAGCTGTGCCGCAGCGGCTGCGCCATCCGCCGCGTCGCGACTCCCGAGTGGCCGGCGAGTTGTGCGGTGATGCGCAGGAAATCCCTGCCGGACGGCGACCGCAGCTCACCGGAGACCGGCCGGACGATGATGTCCACAAGGCCGTCGGCGTCGCGTGGCAGGGGGCCGTGCGGTTGGCGGTCCTCGATGTCCGCCATGTGCCGGGCGATGATCGCCTGCAGCAGTCCGTGCCGAGAACCGAAGTGGTAATTGACCGCGGAATCGTTGCCCTGCCCGGCGGCCGCGACGATCTGCCGGGTCAGAGTGCCGTCGATGCCGTGGCGTGCGAAGAGACGCTCGCCGGCGGTCAGCAGCTTCTCGCGAGTGCTTCCGGAACGGTCGGCCATGGGCGTAGTCTAACAGTGACTGTTAATAACAGAAGCTGTTAGAGGAGTCGTCATGACCGTCACCGCAGGGCCCCGTGTCTACGATCCGTTCGACGAGGCGTTCCAGGCCGATCCGTACCCCGCCTACCGCGCGCTGCGCGACGACGACCCGGCGCACCGGCACGACGATCCGCCGTTCTGGGCGCTCTCGCGGTTCGAGGACGTCTGGCGCGCGGTCCGCGACAACGCGGCGTTCTCGTCGGAACAGGGGCTGACGTTCCACCCGGACGAGATCGGCGCGCTGGGCCTCGCCCCGACCATCGTCATGCTCGACCCGCCCCGGCACACGCGCTTGCGCAGCCTCATCGCGAAGGGGTTCACGCCGCACCGCGTCATGTCGATGGAGCCGGACATCCGCGCGTTCGTGCGTGCGCGGCTCGACGATGCGGGCGCCAGGGCCGCGGCCGGCGAGGACGTCGACCTGCACCGCGAGTTCTCCTCGCCCATACCGACGTTCGTCCTCGCCGAACTGTTCGGCCTTCCCGACGGCGACCGCGGGTTGTTCGACCCGTGGGTGCGGGCGCTCACCGCCATCCAGGACGGGGGCTTCGACCTGGGCGTGCTGGACGCGAAGGATGCGGTCGCGGAGATGTTCGGGTACTTCTCCGAGCTCATCAAGGAGCGGCGGGCGCATCCGGGCGAGGACATGATCAGCGTGCTCACCCAGGCCGAACTGGACGGGGAACGGCTCACCGACTGGGACATCCTGGGCTTCTGCTTCGTGCTGGTGGCCGGCGGCAATGACACCACCGGCAATCTCATCAGCCACGGCGTGATGCTGCTCGACTCGGACCACCGCCAGCGCGAACTGGTCGCGGCGGACAAGGACCTCATCCCCGGCGCGCTGCTGGAGTTTCTGAGGCTGGAGGGCTCCGTGCAGGGGCTGGCCCGCACCACGCTGCAACCGGTCCGCATCCACGGCATCGAGATCCCGGAGGGGCAGAAGGTGATGATGCTCTACGGCTCGGCCAACCGCGACGAGCGCGAGTTCGGGCCCGACGCGGACGCGCTCGACGTCACCCGGAAGATTCCGCGCCACCTGGGATTCAGCAGCGGCGTGCACTTCTGCATCGGCTCGCACCTGGCGCGCCTGCAGGCGCGCATCGCCTTCGAAGAACTGCTGGCCCGGCACCCGCACGTGGGCGTGGACCTGGGCCGCGCGGAACGCCTCCGCTCGGCATTCACCCGCGGCTGGGTGCGGCTGCCCGCCACCGGGCTCGACGCGACCTGACGACGCGACCTGACGACGCGGTGTGACGACGACGCCGCACGGCGGGGCCGACGGTGCGCGGATCAGGGCGGGCGATTATCCTCGCGCCGGCCGGGCGAAAGCGCCTGCGCAGTGCAAGCACGGTGGCCCGCAGCGGCCGGAAAGAGGGGACGAGTGCGCGTCTCGAGCGGGAACAGGAATGCCGGGCTCATCGCCGGGGCGGTGGCGGCCGTGGCGCTGACGGTGACGGGATGTTCGTCGGGCGACGGGGGCGACGCCGCTGCGGCGAGCGCCACGACGGCGCCCACCGCATCGCCGGAGGCGGGAACGGCCGGACCGTCGGCCACGTGGACCCCGGCGCCCGCCCCGTCCGGCACACCGGTCCTCGCGCCGTCCGGGGCGGCCCCCGCACCGGACGGCGGGGATGAGGGCGACAGTGCACAACAGGAAGGCGGTGCACAGGCCGGCGGCGCACAGGGTGGCCAGGAACTGACGCGCGATCAGGTCACCGAGCAGCTCAAAATGCTGCTGGGCGATCCGGACGAGGCGCGCTGGGAAGGCGACACGTTGCGTGTCACGATGAGCTGGGGCTCGGCGGACGTGGAAGGGATGGACGGCGTCTGCCAGGGTGCCCAAATGATCCTGCAGCAGTACAAGGGGACGCTGACCATGGACTTCCCCGACGGCACCACACGCACGTGCACACAGTGAACGGTTCCCGGTGATCATCCGCGACTGTTGACGACGAACGCCGAGGGGCGGTCCGGTGATCCGGGCCGCCCCTCGGCGTTCGGCCGACGCTGCCGCGTCCGGCGGCGTCAGTGCTGGAAGTCCGGGGTGGTGTACTCGCGCAGCTTGGACAGCCGGTGCTGGGCGTCGATCATCCGCACGGTGCCGGACTTGGACCGCATGACGATGGACTGCGTGGAGGCGCCGCCCGCGCGGTAGCGCACACCACGCAGCAGGTCGCCGTCGGTGACGCCGGTGGCGCAGAAGAAGATGTTCTCGCCGGTCACCAGCTCCTCGGTGGTGAGGACCCGGGACACGTCGTGGCCGGCGTCGACGGCCTTCTGCCGCTCGGCGTCGTCGGTGGGGGCCAGGCGGCCGTGCAGCGCGCCGCCCATGCAGCGCAGCGCCGCGGCGGCGATGATGCCCTCGGGCGTGCCGCCGATGCCGACGAGCATGTCCACCCCCGAGTCCGGGCGCGCGGCAGCGATGGCGCCGGCCACGTCGCCGTCGGAGATCAGGCGGATCCGGGCGCCCGTGTCGCGGACATCCTGGATGAGCTGCGCGTGCCGGGGCCGGTCCAGGATGCACACGGTGACGTCGGAGACGTCCGAATGCTTGGTCTTGGCCACCCGGCGGATGTTCTCGGCCGTCGGCGCCGTGATGTCGATGACGTCCGCGGCGTCGGGCCCCACGGCGATCTTCTCCATGTAGAACACGGCCGACGGGTCGAACATCGCGCCGCGCTCGGCGCACGCCAGCACGGCGATGGAGTTCGGCATGCCCTTGGCCATGAGGGTGGTGCCGTCGATGGGGTCCACCGCCACGTCGCAATCGGGCCCGTCGCCGTTGCCGACCTCCTCGCCGTTGAACAGCATGGGCGCCTCGTCCTTCTCGCCCTCGCCGATGACGACCACGCCATGCATCGACACGGAGCTGATCATGTGGCGCATGGCGTCGACGGCGGCGCCGTCCCCGCCCTCCTTGTCGCCGCGCCCCACCCAGCGTCCGGCGGCCATCGCCGCGGATTCCGTCACGCGGACCAGCTCCATTGCGAGGTTGCGGTCCGGGGCCTCACGGTGGGTGGGTTGCGCGCTGGTCGTCATCGGGCGATACCTCCTGGGAGCGTGTGGGATGGATTCTCGCAGAGTGTGCCACGAGGGGTGGCACCGGACTCGGTGTGCGGAACGGCGGCTGCGATACTGGTGTCGTGGCAGCCGACAAGCCGAGACTTTTCCACAGCAACCGCGACCTGGCGCTGTCGCTCATCCCATTGGTGATCATCTGCCTGGTCGTCGCGGGGCTCGCCGGCCAGTGCTCGTTCAGTCCCGGCGGACCTTCGCAGGGGCAGATCCCCCATTACGAGGCGGGTCCGGTGCTGCGCACCGACGCGATGAGGTACCAGTTCCCCATCCGCGAGCCCGCCAAGCCCGAGGGCTGGCACACCAACTCGGGCGGCAACGACGCGATCGACGGCAACGACGGCGGCGTCGCGGTGCGTGTGGGGTACATCACCGACTCCGGCGACTACCTCGAGGTGGTGCAGACCAACGCACGGCCGGCGGCGCTCGTCCGCTACATGGTGGACGAGAACCGCCCCGCGACCGGCAGCGAGTCCGTGGCAGGCGTCGAATGGACGGTGTACGCCCGCGAGGGTGCGGAGCCTGTATGGGCGGCCGATCGCGGCGACGTCCGATGGGGCATGACGGGCAGGGCGGGGGAGTCGGACCTGCGCCGGATGGCGACGGAACTGGCGCAGGCGCCCCCGCTGCCGGACCAGTGACCGACGCCGGACCGGTGTCCGATACCCGGCGGGGTGCCGCGTTCCGGCGGCGACGTATCGCAGCTCACACGGGCCGCGGGTCGCGGCCGAGGAACCCCAGGAACCGCTCGTAGGCGGTGGCATCGGGTCCTACGTCCACCGGATCGGCGAACATGCCGGGGGCGCGGATCGGGCCGCTCGTGGACGACAGGGCGAATGCCAGCGCCTCGGGGTCCACGTCGATGGGCGCACCGACGGCGCTGCCGATGTCCCAGGCGTGGGCCAGCAGGTCGGCGACGAGGATGGTGGCGAAATCCCCGGCCGTGGCCTCAGGCTTGGCTCTGCGCAGAAACTCCGGACCCGGCAGCCCCAGCCCGCCCGTCGCCATCGCCGCATCCGCCGCCCGCCGGGCCCGGTGGAACTCGACAGCCGGGTCCGCGCCGCCGAGGTGTTGCCCCGGCGACGGGGTGCCGGGCGTGCCCCAGGGCGCGATCTCGTCCTGCCCGCCGGCAGCAGCAGTGATCACGTCCCGGCCCCAGACGACGTGGGCGGCCACATCGCGCAGTGTCCATTCGGGGCAGCGCGAGGTGCGGTCCCACGCGTCCGGTGGGACGGCGGCCAGGACCTTGTCGACGGTGTCTGCGGCGCTGCGATTGGCTGCGATCACGTCCATGGGTCGATCATGCTCCGAACGTGCGGCCGCGGTGACGGTTTTATGCTTCCCCGGCGTCCCCGGCCTGGTCGGGTTCATCCTCCTGCAGTGCCTTCTCGATGCGGCGGCGCGCGCCGTCGAGGTGGAATTCGCAGCGCTTCGCCAGTTTCTCGCCGCGCTCCCACAGCGCGAGGGAGGCGTCGAGGTCCAGTCCGCCCTGCTCGAGCACGCGGACCACGTCGACGAGCTCGTCGCGCGCTTGCTCGTAGCCGAGATCTTCCACGGGCGTCTCAGTTTCGTTCACGTGCCTGTTCCCCTGTCATCGACTGCTTGAAGTCTGCGGACCCGTGCGGGCCCGTCCGGTGATGCCGGCGGTGCGCGTGCGGTCAGGTGTCACGGTTGATCACCGCGGCCCGCACCGCGCCGTCCGCCACCCGCACCCGCAGCTGCGCGCCCGGCGGCGCGTCGTCGACAGTGCGGAGAACCTCCGCCGTGCCGTCCGCGCGGATGTGCTGGACCACGGCGTAACCGCGGTCGAGCGTGGCCGAGGGGCCCAGCGTGGCCAGGCGTGCGCGCAAATGCTCGACCGACTGCCGCTCCGAGTCGACCGCGCGCCGCACGTCCCGCCGCACCGCGTCACGCAGCCGCAGCACCTCGTCGTCCAGACGTGCTATCGCGCCGAGCGGATCGGCCAGGACGGGGCGGCTGCGGATCTGCTCCAGCCCGCGGACCTCCCGGTCCACCCAGCCGCGCAGGGCCCCGCGCTGCGGGTGCGCAGCTCCGCCAGCAGCGCCCGCTCCGCCGCGACGTCCGGGACAACGCGCTTCGCCGCGTCGGTGGGCGTGGCGGCGCGGAGGTCGGCGACGAGGTCCAGCAGCGGGCTGTCGGGCTCGTGCCCGATCGCGCTGACCACGGGAGTGGTGGCGGCGGCGACCGCCCGGCACAGCGCCTCGTCGGAGAACGGCAGCAGGTCCTCCACGCTCCCGCCGCCGCGGGCGATGATGATCACCTCGACCTCGGGGTCGGCGTCGAGCTCGCGGAGTGCGTCCACCACCTGCGGTACCGCGGACGTGCCCTGCACGGCGGTGTTGCGCACCGTGAACCGCACGTCGGCCCAGCGTTGCTGTGCGACGGAGAGCACGTCACGCTCGGCGGCGCTCGCCCGGCCGGTGATCAGCCCGATCGTCCCCGGCAGGAACGGCAAGGGGCGCTTGAGGCGCGGATCGAACATGCCCTCCGCTGCGAGGAGCTTGCGCAGCCGCTCGATGCGGGCGAGCAGCTCGCCGATGCCCACGGCCCGGATCTCGGTGACCCGCAGCGACAACGTGCCCCGGCCGGTGTAGAAGGTCGGCTTGCCGTACACCACCACCCGGCTGCCCTCGGTGAGGGGGACGGGCGCATCGCGCAGCAGCGTGGGGGAACACGTGACCTGCAGCGACATGTTGGCGGACGGGTCGCGCAGGACGACGAACGCCATCCGTGTGCCGGGACGGGCGTTGATCTGGGTGATCTCGCCCTCCACCCAGATCGAGCCCAGCCGGTTGATCCACTCGGAGATCTTCGTCGCGACGACGCGCACCGGCCACGGCTGCTCGGCACTGCTCGCTTGCGCCGATCCGGCCGGCCGGCCGCGGACGGCGCCCGCGGCGGCCGGCTGGCCGTCGGCGCCGGTCACTTGCCCGCGACGCTGGTCAGCCGGTTCTCCAGCATCGTCAGGTACGGCGCGCGGGCCGACCCGGCGCGTTCGTAGTCCAGCAGGGCCGACAGGTCGCCGGTGCCCATGGCGCGCAGGCGCGTGCGCAGCTGGGCCAGCGTCAGGTCGTCGTACCCGATCTCGTCCGCGATCGCCGGGGCGCCGGGTTCGGCTACGTCCACGACGGCGGCCTCCCGGGCGCGGCCCCGGGTGGCCGCGCCCGGGGTGGAGTAGAGCGCGAACCTGCCGAGCGATCCATTGCCGTCGGCTGCCGGGCCCCGCCGCTCCGCGGCGTCCGCTCCCCCGGGAGTCGGGACGGAGCGTGCGGCCGGTGCGGGATCGCCGGCGTCGTCCGCCTCGTCGTCGAACACCGCCCACGCAGGCTTTTCCTTGGCCGGATACAAGAACGCAAAGGCGTCGTCGCCCCGGATGGCCAGACTGGTCATGGTCTGCTGCAAGCGCATGCTGCTCTGCAGCAGCAGACTCACCGAGGTCATCGGGAGTGCGACGGCGGTCGTCGGCAGCTGGCGGACCTCGTCGGCGACGGTGAGCACGATTCCGGCGGCGACGCGCGCCATGAACGGGGGACGGATCATGCCTCCAGGGTGCACTATGCGTGTCGCACCGGAAAGCGCAAGGTGTGTTCTGTCGTGTCGGTACGTACCCTGGGGGCATGTCTGCTTCTGTTGATGCTGTCGGCCGGAATGCTGTCGGCCGGGATGGTGCCGGCGGTGGGAAACGCGTACTCCTTGCGGAACCGCGCGGATACTGCGCCGGTGTCGACCGGGCCGTGGAGACGGTCGAGCGCGCGCTGGAGAAGCACGGCGCCCCCGTTTACGTGCGCAAGGAGATCGTGCACAACCGGCACGTGGTGGACACGCTGACCGAGCGCGGTGTGGTGTTCGTCGATGAGACGGACGAGGTCCCCGAGGGGGCGATCCTCGTGTTCTCCGCGCATGGCGTATCGCCGGCGGTGCGGGACTCCGCGGACGAGCGCAGCCTGCACACTATCGACGCGACCTGCCCGCTGGTCACCAAGGTGCACCAGGAGGCCAAACGGTTCGCCCGCGGCGACTACGACATCCTTCTCATCGGCCACGACGGTCACGAAGAGGTCGAGGGGACCGCAGGCGAGGCGCCGGAGCATGTGCAGCTGGTCAGCGGGCCGGAGGCCGTGGGCTCGGTCACGGTGCGCGACGAGGACAAGGTCATCTGGATCTCGCAGACCACCCTCAGCGTGGACGAGACGATGGAGACCGTGCGCAAGCTGCGCGAGCGCTTCCCCAAGTTGCAGGACCCGCCGTCGGACGATATCTGCTATGCGACGCAGAACCGGCAGGTGGCGGTGAAGGAGATGGCGCCGCGGTGCGACCTGGTGATCGTCGTCGGCTCGCGCAACTCATCCAATTCGGTGCGACTCGTGGAGGTCGCGCTGCAGGCGGGCGCCCAGGCGGCGCACCTGGTGGATTACGCACGCGAGGTCGACCCGGCCTGGCTGAAGGGCGTGACGACGGTGGGCGTCACCTCTGGTGCTTCCGTGCCTGAGGTGCTCGTCCGCGGCGTGCTCGATCTGCTGAGCGAGCACGGCTTCGGCGATATCGAGACGGTGCGCACCGCGCAGGAGTCGTTGGTCTTCTCACTTCCACGGGAGCTGCGGCCCAGCCGGATGCTCAAGGTGGCGGACGTCACCAGCTGACCGTCGATCCTGGTCCGCTCCGCGGAGCGCAGTCGAGGATCCAGACGCCGATGCGGCCCGCGCGAAGCACGCGCGGGCCGCATTTTCTGTCCGTCGATTCGTGGCGCGGTGCGGGTTCAGTCGCCCCGGTAGCGCACATGGGGGACGGGATGCGCGGGATCTGCGTCGTGCATACGCGCGGCGCCGCGGTGCCCGTCCGCGGCGTGCCCGACGGCGACTCTGCGGGCTGCGCGCGCCGCAGTGCCGTCGGGCGACGATGTCCGTGGCATGCGCCGGGACTCGACCCGCGCAGCCGCGGCGACTTCGCCGGAGGTCGTCCTTCGTCGGGGGCTCGTGCCGGCACGCGGCGGCACGGGATTCGACCGGGGCGTGCCGCCGGCGTCGCGCGGCCCGCCGGGCTCGAAGGGAGGATCCGCCGCCGCGGCGCGGCGGCGGGACCGCCCGGGATCGCCGCCGGAGCGTGTTCGGCCCTGCGCGCGTGTGCGTTCGTCTCGGCTGTCGGCCGCAGCCGTTGCGGAGCGCGCCGCCCTGCCGCGGTCGACGCGGCGTGCACCTCGTGCCGGCCTCTGCCGGTTTCCTCCCGGCGAGGGCGTGTCGTCTGCTGCCGGTCCGCCGGCCGACGTCTTCTTCGCCGGGTTCTTGGTCGTTCCACGGGCGGCGACCCGCCGTTCCTGCACGTAGAGCGTGAGCCGGAATGCGCCGATGACGACCACGATGACGGTCGTCACGATCATCGTGGGGAACCTGTCGATCAGCGGGAGCGCCATATCGAACAGGATTCCCTTGAGCCCCGCGGCAGGGTTGTCCGCGAAACTCCGGTACGCCAGGGGCACCGCGACGAGCAGAATCAGAGGCGGTTGCGCCATCGCGGTGAACAGCGACCGGTTGCGCACCATCAGCACCGCCGCGACGCATCCGAGGAAGTACAGGACTGTGAAGATCCACGTCAGCTGGCTGCCGCGGGCGGAGTCGACGAGGAACCCGACAAGGGTGGCCGCGACCGCGCAGGCCAGAGCGCCCCACCAGGGCACGCCGGGCGTCGTGGCCAGGACTGAGCGTTGGTCCAGGGGTACCCGGCCGCGGCGTCGCGGCGAGGTGCGCGGTGAATCGGTCACCTACCGAGGTTAACCGTTCCTCCGCTCGCGGCGCCGTCGGCCGCATCGTCGGCGTTGTGCGTGTCCGCCCATCCGACGACCCGCGGAACCGACTCGACCTGGCGAATCGGCGGCAGATCTGTATCGCTCATCTGCAGCTCGGAGAGACGGCGTGCGGTCACCATCACCCGCGACTCGAAGGACGCGGCGGTGGAATTGAACGATTCGACGGCCTTGCCGAGGCGGTCGCCGACGCGGTCGAAGTGACGCGCCATCGTGTCCAGCCGGCGGGCCAGTTCCGTGCCCAGCGAGTGGATGGTGCGGGCTTCCTGGGACAGCGCCTCCTGACGCCAGCCCAAAGCAACGGTGCGCAGAAGCGCGACGAGGGTGGTGGGGGTGGCGAGCACGACGTTCTTCGCCATCGCGTACTCGAACAGACCTTTGTCGGTGGATACTGCGGCGTCGAGGAACGGATCGCCGGGGACGAAGAGCACCACGAACTCCGGAGTGGGGTCGAATGCGCGCCAGTAGGCTTTGGCCGCGAGCTTGTCGACGTGCGCACGCAGCTGCGAGGCGTGGGAGAACATCAACTTCTGGCGTTCTTGCTCGCGGGTCGCGGACAGGGCGTCGAGGTAGGCGGACAACGGGACCTTCGCGTCGACGACGATCCGGCGGCCGCCGGAGAGGCGGATGATCATGTCGGGACGCACGCGCGCGGTAGGGCCGTCGTCGGCGGCGTCGGCGGTGACCTGAGTGTCGAAATCACAGTGCCGCGCCATCCCCGCGAGTTCCACCACGCGCTCGAGCTGAAGCTCGCCCCATCTGCCGCGCACCTGCGGGGCGCGTAGCGCGGAGACCAGGCGGGTGGTCTGGGTGGACAGTTCGCGGTTGGAATGATGCATGGCGGCCACTTGCTCGCTGATGCCCGCGTAGGCGCCGACACGGTCGTGCTCGAGCAACCGCAGCTGCTCGCTGAGAGCGCCCAGCGCATCCTGCAGGGGCGCGACCACCTGCCCCATCCGCTCGCCGATCTCCCCGGCGTTGCGGCGGGCCGCCTCGTCGTTGACCGACCCCAGCGACGCCTCCCAGGTCCGGCGGCCCTCCTCGCGGGCGTCCATGGTGGCCTCTGCGCGCGCCAGCCGGTCTCCGACACGCGCCGCATGCGCCAGCCAGCCGACGATGGCGCCGATTGCCAGTGCAGCGACCAGCATGACGGCCGTGATCACATCCATGGCCACGATCCTGCACGACGGGTCCGACAATTCGGCGCGGCCCACGCCGTCCGCCGCGGCGCGCACGTCCGGCACCGGACGATCACCGGCCGCGGAGTTGTCGGTGCGGTGCTCTACCGTCGGCGGCATGAGGATCCTGCACACTTCCGACTGGCACATCGGCCGGACCTTCCACGGCGTGGACCTGCTGGCGGACCAGGAGAGCGTCCTCGCGGAGATCGCCGGCATCGTCAGCCGCGAACAAGTGGACGTGGTGGTCCTGGCGGGAGACGTGTACGACCGTTCGGTGCCGGGCGCGGAGGCGGTGCGGGCCTGCAACCGTGCGCTGGTGGCATTGCGGGAGGCGGGTGCGACGATCGTTGCGACGTCGGGCAACCATGATTCGCCGGCGCGCTTGGGAGCGGGCGCCGACTTCGCGGCCGCCGGGGGCCTGCATCTGTTCACCACCGTCGGCGGTGTGACACGTCCGGTCGTTCTGGAGGATGAGCACGGTCCGGTCCGGTTCTACGGCGTGCCCTTTCTGGAACCGGACGTCTGCCGGCGCGAGCTCGGTGTTCCCGCCGCCCGCACGCACGAGGACGTGCTGACGGCCGCGATGGACCTGGTGCGCGCAGATCTCACGGCCGCCGCGGCCGTGAACGAGGGGGCACGATCCGTGGTCATAGCGCACGCCTTCGTCGTCGGCGGCGATGCCACCGATTCCGAACGGTCCATCTCCGTGGGGGGAGTGGAGACGGTGCCCGCAGCGGCGTTCGAGGGGGTGGACTACGCGGCGCTCGGGCACCTGCACACTCCGCAAGAGATCCGTTCCTGGCTGCGCTATTCAGGTAGCCCGTTGCCCTACTCCTTCGGTGAGCGCAGCGACGCGAAGGGTGTGTGGATCGTGGATCTCGGCGCCGAGGGGCTGGAGTCGGTGCGCAAGGTGCCACTGACCTCCGTGCGGGGCTTGAGCCGCCTCACCGGCACGCTGCAGGACTTGCTGGACGGTGAGGAATATGCGGACGCGGAGCAGGACTACGTGTCGGCGCTGCTGGTGGACGAGCGCCGTCCGCAGGATCCGATGCGCCGGCTGCGCGAGCGATTCCCGCACGCGGTGCACCTGGAGTGGGAGCGGCCGGGCGGCAACCCGGAGCTGCGCTATCGCGAGCGGGTGCGGGGGCGTGATGACGTCCAGATCGTCCGCGCATTCCTCGACGATATGCGGGGCGAGGCGACGGACGAGGAGATGTCGCTGGTGTCGCAGGCGCTGGCGGCCGTCACCGCGGAGAAGGAGGGGGAGCGGTGAGACTGCATTCGCTCGCGATGACCGGGTTCGGTCCGTTCGCGGACACCCAACATGTGGACTTCGGCGCATTGGGCGCGGACGGGTTGTTCCTGTTGCATGGGCAAACCGGCGCCGGCAAGACCACCGTGCTCGACGCCGTGGCCTTCGCGCTGTACGGCACCGTGCCCGGGGCACGCCAGGACGGGCGCCGACTGCGCTCCGACCACGCCGCGCCCGGGACGCCCACCGAGGTGTCCCTCGAAGCGACTATCGGCGGCCGGCACCTGCGGATCCGTCGCAGCCCCGAGTACATGCGCCCGAAGAAGCGTGGTGAGGGCGAGACCAAGGAGAACGCGAAGGCCACCCTGGAATGGCTCGACGGCCACGGCGAGAACCTCAGCCGCGTTAACGATATCGGGGGCAAGATAGCTTCCTTGCTGGGCATGAGCGCCGAGCAGTTCTTCCAGGTCGTGCTGCTGCCGCAAGGGGAGTTCGCGAAGTTCCTCAAGGCGGAGACCAGCACCCGCGCGTCCCTGCTGGAGAAGCTCTTCGACACGGCACGGTTCAGCGATGTCGAGCAGTGGTTCGCGGAGCGGCGGCGTGCGGTGTCCGGGGCGTTCGAACACGGAAGGCAGGCGGTCGCCGTCGCGGTCGACGGACTCACCACCGCGGCCGGTGACCTCGCGGCGGCCCCGTCCGACGCGTCCGGGAACGGTGACGGCGAAAGCGGCGACGACGGTGTCGACACGGAAGGCGCCGTGTCGGGCGACGGGCTGCGGGACGTCGATCCGGTCTCGTGGGCGGAATCCGTGCGGGAGCGTGCTGA
Source organism: Tomitella gaofuii (assembly GCF_014126825.1). Lineage (NCBI taxonomy): Bacteria > Bacillati > Actinomycetota > Actinomycetes > Mycobacteriales > Tomitella > Tomitella gaofuii. The sequence continues at coordinate 1,811,830 of NZ_CP059900.1, forward strand.
ATCCGCTGCCGCGCGCACGGAGGACGAGCTGCACACGCTGCGGAAGACGGCTGCGGAGGCCCGCACGCGGGCGGATCGCGAGCGGGAACGGGCGCAAGCGCAACGTCGGCGTGCGGAGGCGTGTGCCGCGGTCGCGGAGTTCGAGCAGGGGCACGAGGCCAGGGCGCGCGCGACGGCGGAACTCGGCGCCGCGCGTCGTGCAGTGCAGGCAGGGTGGGCGGAGCGATCCAGGAGCGCGGCCGAATCGGACCGGGATGCGGCCGTGACGCGCCGCGACGCGCTCGCCGCCGCCTTCGCCGCTCACGACGAGGAATCCGCCGCCGTCCTGGAAGCGGCGACGTCCGACGACGGTGGCATCGACTCGGTCGCGCTCGAGGCTGGTACACGCCGGCTCGATGAGGAACTCGTCCGTCTGGACGCCGCCGCAGAAGACGAGGTCGCGTTGACCGGCCTCATCTCGGAGCAGTCGCAGGCGACGGAACGATGCGAACGTGCCGGGGCCGAGCTGCAGGCCGTCCTGGGCCAGTCGGAGGCGTTGCCCGCGTTGATCGAGCGGGTACGTGATGAGCGTGACCGCGCGTCGCAGGCGGCGACTGTGCTGCCGGCACAGGCCGAGGCTTTGGACGCGGCGAGGACGATTGAAGAAGCGGCGCTGGCGATTCCGGCTGCGCGGGCCGCGCAGGAGCGCGAGGCCGCTGCCGTCGCAGACGTCGAGTCCCGTTACAACGATGCGCGTGAGCACGCGCTGAACCTACGGGAGCGGCGGCTTGACGGCATGGCCGCGGAACTCGCCGGCGAACTTCGTGCGGGGGAGCCGTGTGCAGTGTGTGGATCCGAGCAGCACCCGAGGCCGGCGGTGGCAGCGGAGGGGTCGGTGACTCAGCAGGACGAGGACTCCGCGACGCGCGAAGTCGACACGCTCGCACGGCGATGGGACGCGGCACGCCGGTCGCTGCGGGATGCCGAGATGGAACTCGCCGCCCAGGTGCAGAAGGCGGACGGCGTGGGCGCCGACGATGCAGCGCGACGTCGCGTGGCGGCAGAGGAGGCCCACGCGGAGAGCGCGCGCCTCGCGGGACGGCTCGACGAGGCCACATCGCGGCTCGAGAGCCTGGAGCTGCAGCGGGGAGCGCTGCAGGCGGACATTGAAACGCGGCGGCAGGCGAAGTCCGAACTGGACTCGCGTGCTGCGGGACTGAGTGCGCGGATCGACGCGGTCCGTGAGCGGTTGCACGCCGCGGTGGGGCGGCACACGGGCGTACGCGAGCGCGCCGTGGAGCTCCGTGCGATCCGTGCGAGGGCGGAGGAACTGCGCGGGGCCGTCGCGGAAACCGACGCCGCGGCGGAGGCGTTGCGCAAGGCGCAGAAGGCGGTGGTGGATGCGGCCGTCGAGGCCGGTTTCGAGGGCGCCGACGAGGCTCTCGCGGCGGTGCGCACGGCGTCGCGGTGCGCTGAGATCGATGCCGAGCTGGCGGCCGCCCACGAGGCCGTCGCCAGTGCCCGCTCGGTGCTCGAAGAGCCTGACATCGTCGCTGTCGCCGACCTGCCGCCCGCCGACACCGCATCGGCCTCGGCGGCGTCCACGGAGGCCGACGACCGGCTCGAGGCGGCCGTGCGTGCGCAGGACCAGGCGCGCACGCGGCTGACGGCAGTGACCGAGCAGGCGGAACGCGTGGGCAAGGCCGTCGCGGCGCTCGCCCCGTTGCGGGACGAGCACGTGCGGCTCTCCGCGCTCGCGGACGTGATGAAAGGTGACGGCGAGAATGCGCGCCGGATGTCACTGCGGTCCTACGTTCTCGCTGCACGACTCGAGGAAGTCGCATTGGTGGCGTCGCAGCGACTGCGTGTGATGTCCGGAGGCCGCTACGAATTCGTTCACACCGAGGCGACCATCAAACGCGAGCGGCGAGGAGGGCTGGGCCTCGATATCCTCGATGCCAACACCGGCGCCGTCCGGCCGACGTCCACCCTCTCCGGCGGTGAGACTTTCATGGCGTCGCTGTCGCTGGCGCTCGGGCTGGCCGACGTGGTGTCGGAAGAATCCGGCGGCATCCGTCTGGAGACGCTGTTCATCGACGAGGGTTTCGGCACTCTCGACGCCGAAACCCTCGACGTGGTGATGGGCGTGCTCGATGAGCTGCGCGACGGGGGCAGGGCAGTGGGCATCGTCAGCCACGTCGCCGAGATGCGGCACCGTATTCCCAGCAGGCTGCACGTGGTCAAGGGGGAGGCCGGTTCGTCGCTGCAGACGGCGGGCGCGCGCGTCGGCTGAGTCCGTGCGCGGCGGTGCTCAACCGTCGCCGCGGCTGCGGCGGATGAGCCGTTCCACCAGCGAACCGCGGGGTTCCTCCGCCCCGGCCGACTCGGAGCGATCCGTGTCCTCCGGGGGCGGCTCGCCGGCGCCGGCCGTTCCCGAAGCTTCGGGCAGCCCCACACCGCCGGCGGCCGGCAACGGCGAAACCTGGGCGTCGACGTGCTCACTGATATAGCGCACGAACACCGCTACCACTGCGGCGACGGGCACCGCGAGGAACGCGCCGACGATGCCCCAGAGGCTGCCGCCGGCCGTCACGGCCAGCAGCACCACCACCGGGTGCAAGTCCATGGACCTGCTCTGCAGCATCGGGCTCAGCACGTTTCCCTCGAGCTGCTGCACGGCGATGATGAGCGCAAGCACGATCAGCGCGGTGGTCCAGCCGTTCGCCACCAGCGCGACGAGCACCGCCAATGCTCCCGCGACGAAGGCGCCGACGATGGGGATGAAACCGCCGAAGAATGTGATCACCGCCAGCACGCCGGCCAGCGGTACGCCGATGATCACCAGGCCGACGCCGATGAACAGCGCGTCGATGAAGGCGACGAGCGCCTGTGTGCGGATGAAGCCGCCGAGCGTCGACCACATCCGCTGCAGCACCTCTTCGACATGGTGCGAGGCGGGACCGCCGGTGGATCGGTGCATCCACGGAAGGAACTTGGGGCCGTCCTTGATGAAGAAGAACACCAGCACCACGATCAGCAGCAACGTCACGACCACCGAGCCTGCGGTGCTCACTCCGGTGAACACGCCCTGCGCGATCGTCGAGGCGCTGGACTGCACCTTGCTGGTGATGGCGTGGACGGCCTCGTTGATCTGCTCGGGACGGATGTTGAACGGCGGCCCCGTCAGCCAATCCTGAACCTTGTTGACGCCCTCGACCGTCCTGTCGGCGAGCGGGCCGATCTGGTTCATGACCGACGGCACGATGCCGGCGATGACGGCGGCGAGCACGATCAGCCCGCCCACCATCGTGGTCAACGCGGCCACTGCGGGCGGAACCCGGTGCCGTTGCATCCAACCGCTGATGGGCCACAGCACGGTCGCCATGATGGTGGCGATGAGCACCGGGAGGACGATCACCCAGATCTTGCCCAACAGGTAGTCGATCAGCCACAGGGCTCCGAGAATGAGGATGATGCGCAGGCTCCACTCGGCGAGCCACCGACCGCCGCGTCCGATCACCTCGCCGCGCGTGCGTGCAGGGGTGTGCTGCGACATCAATCCTCATTTCACAATCGGGGTACAGCGGAAGACACGCCGATGGAGCGCACGCCGCTGATCGTCTCCCATCATCGCCGATGATCGGCCGCGGATAGGCGAATCCGCCCGCGTGTCACGCATCTCGGCCCCGCGGCGGACGGAGCGGGCTACGGTGAGCCGATGACCGTTCGGGGAGGTGGCGGCCGGATCGTCTCCGTGGCCCGCGATGCGGGTCGCCGCGCGGGCCGCATCCTGGGTACGGCGTCGTATCTGCAGAAATGGCTCGTCCTCGGCGTGCTCATCGGCGTGATCGCAGGCCTCGGCGCGATCGGCTTCTATTGGCTGCTGACGCACGCGACGGATCTGCTGCTCGTGGGCCTGGGTGGCTATACGCCGCCCCATCCCGATGCCGCCGGCGGTGGTGCCCCCGGCGGCATCGGCTTCTCCGACTTCACGCGGCCGTGGGCGATTCCGCTCGTCGTCGGCGGCGGCGCGCTGGCGTCCGGCCTGCTGGTCTTCACTTTGGCACCGGAGGCCGAGGGGCATGGCACCGATGCGGCGATTGCGGCGATCCACCGCAACCCCCGCCAGATCGCGGTGCGCACGGTGATCGTGAAGATCGTCGCCTCGGCGTTGACGATCGGCTCCGGCGGATCCGGCGGACGCGAGGGGCCGACGGCGCAGATCTCGGCCGGGTTCGCCTCGTTGCTCACGCGGTTTCTGGACCTGCGGCCGGCGGACGGCCGGATCGCCGTGGGCGTGGGCATCGGATCCGGCATCGGCGCGATCTTCGGAGCTCCTCTGGGCGGCGCGGTGCTGTCCGCGTCGATCGCCTACAAGAACGACGTCGACAGCCGGATGCTCATCCCCGGATTCATCACGTCGATCACCGCCTATGCGGTTTTCGGCAGCGTCGAGGGGTACACGCCGCTGTTCGGCGATGCCACCGTCGGATACGTCTTCGACGACCCGGTCCACTTGGTCTGGTTCGCCGTCATCGGTGTTCTGGCCGGGGTGGTGGGGATCGCCTACAGCCGCACCTTCTATGCGACGGCCCGGCTGACGAAGCGGCTGCCGGGCGCGGGCCGCGCGGCACGCATCGGCAAGGCCACCGTGGGCGGGATCCTGGTGGGCCTGCTCGCGCTGGCCGTCCCGCAGGTGCTCGGAAGCGGATACGGGTGGGCGCAGATGGCGCTGGACCGGTCCGGACTGCTGTCGTTGCCATTGTGGATCGTGCTCGTTCTCCCCGCCGCGAAGATCCTGGCCACCGCGCTGTCGATCGGGTCGGGCGGCTCCGGCGGAATCTTCGGTCCCGGCATGGTGATCGGCGCCTTCGTCGGCGGGGCGGTGTGGCGGGTGCTGGAGGCGGTGGGCGCACCGTCGGTTCCCGACAATCCGGCGGTGTTCGTCGTCGTGGGCATGATGGCGTGCTTCGGCAGCGTGGCACGAGTACCGCTGGCGGTGATGCTCATGGTGGGGGAGATGACCGGCAGTTACACAGTGCTCGTGCCCGCGATGCTGGCCGTCGGTCTGGCATACCTGATCGTGCGGCAGGCAGGCGACACGATCTACAGCGAGCAGGCGGACAGCCGTGAGACCGAATACGCTGCGCGCGTCGGCTCCGCGCTTCCACTGCTGGACCGTGTGTCGGTGCGCAGCGTCGTTTCTGCGGCACCGGTCGTACTGTCCTCCCGCGATACCTGGCGCGACGCCGAATCGACACTGCGCGCCGCCGGCGTCGTCAGTGCGCCGGTCACGGACGCGGACGGTCGTTTCGTCGGCGTGCTCGCCGCCGCGCGGCGCATCGGATCGGCCGATTCGGGCATCGGGCCCTCCATCGACCGCGTCGCGGCGGCCGTGGGAATCGACCGGAATCTGGACGAGGCGCTCACGGTGCTGCCTGCGGGAATGGAGTCGGCTCAGAGGTGGGCGCCGGTGGTGGATGAGGAGCGAATGCTGCGCGGGGTGGTCACCGTGCACGGCGTCGTGCGTGGCTACAAGGCCGCGCTGCATACCGACGCCACGCGCTTCCACGGCGTCTCCAAGAACGCCGATGTGGTGGACGTTCCGATAGCCGCGGGCTCGACGTTGGTGGGGGCAGGCGTGGCCGGCCCGGAGGTACCGGACGAGGTGATCGTGCTGTCGGTCCTGCGTGGCGGAGCGGTCCTGCAGGGCGCGGACGGGGTCGCTTTCCAGGAGGGGGACGTGGTGACCGTGCTCGGACCTCCCCGCAGGCTGACCGAGTTTCGTGACTGCGCGTTCGGCGCCGACGAGGTGCGAACGACCACAACGTAGACTCTGGAGATCGTGAGTCTGACCCTCGGTATCGTCGGCCTGCCCAACGTCGGCAAGTCCACGCTGTTCAACGCCCTTACCCGTAACGACGTGCTCGCTGCGAACTACCCGTTCGCCACCATCGAGCCCAACGTCGGCGTCGTCGAGCTTCCGGACGCGCGGCTGCTCCGGCTCGCGGAGATCTTCTCGTCGGAGCGGATCCTGCCCGCCACCGTGTCGTTCGTCGATATCGCCGGCATCGTCAAGGGCGCCTCCGAGGGGGAGGGGATGGGCAACCAGTTCCTCGCCAACATCCGCGAGGCCGACGCCATCTGCCAGGTGGTGCGCGTGTTCGACGACGGCGACGTGGTGCACGTGGACGGGCGCATCGACCCGCTCGCCGATATCCAGGTGATCGAGACCGAGCTGATCCTGGCCGATATCCAGACATTGGAGAAGGCCCTGCCGCGCCTGGAGAAGGAGGCGCGCAAGAATAAGGACCTCGCCGAGACCGTCGCCGCGGCCAAGCAGGCGCAGGAGATCCTCGACGCGGGGCGCACCCTGTTCTCGGCGCAGGACGAGATCGACGGGCCTGCGCTGCGCGAGCTGCATCTGATGACGACGAAGCCGTTCCTGTACGTGTTCAACGCGGACGAGGGCGTCCTCACCGACGAGGATCGCAAGACCGAGCTGCGCAAGGCGGTCGCGCCCGCCGACGCGGTCTTCCTCGACGCGAAGGTCGAGTCCGAACTCCTCGAGCTCGACGCCGAAGACGCGCTGGAGCTGCTCGAATCGGTGGGACAGGCCGAGCCGGGGCTGGACTCGCTGGCGCGAGCCGGCTTCCACACCCTGGGGTTGCAGACGTATCTCACCGCAGGACCGAAGGAATCGCGCGCGTGGACCATCCGCAAGGGCGATACCGCCCCCAAGGCCGCCGGCGTGATCCACACGGATTTCGAGAAGGGCTTCATCAAAGCGGAGATCGTCTCTTTTTCCGAGCTCGACGAGGCCGGATCCATGGCCGCCGCAAAGGCCGCCGGCAAGGTGCGCATGGAGGGCAAGGACTATGTCATGGCCGACGGGGACGTGGTCGAGTTCAGGTTCAATGTCTAAAAAAGACCGTCTGACCAGGGGTTTTACCTTCGCAGCTACCGATCTGGCTCGGCGGACGAGTTCCGATCTGCCATTAGTTGCTAAGCGTTTGCCCCGCTGACCTGGGACTTTCATCGGCCCCCGCGGAACTTCCGCAGGGGTCAATTCTCGTTTCCGCGGTGCGGGAGCGTCTCTGGGGCGCAGCCTCGGCTGGCCTGCTCCGGGATGGGTTCGAGTCGTTCTACGCGCGATCTCTCGGCAGGTGCGCTGACTCAATGGAGTGAGTCCCCTGTGGTGGTGTAAATCGGGTCCTGGATCGTTCGGCGTGTCGAAGCCGGAGGTGAAGCGGCCACCGCGTGATGCTCTGTGAGTACCGATCAAAGAACTCACGAGGAAGCGACCACGCGATGGCCATGGACCAGTCTGCACTACTCGAGATCACCCGGATGCTCCAGTCCGCCGACGACGGCACGATGATCCGCACCCTGCTCGCCACGTTCCTGCAGGTGTTCGTCGACGCCGAAGCAACCGCCCACATCGGCGCCGACCGCTACCAGCGCAGCGACACGCGCACCACCAGCCGCAACGGCACCCGAGACAAGACGATCACCACCACCAGCGGCGACGTGACGGTGAAGATTCCGAAACTGCGGGCCGGGTCGTTCTTCCCGTCGCTGCTCGAGCCGCGCCGGCGTATCGACGTCGCCCTCAAGGCGGTGATCATGGAGGCGTACGTGCACGGCACCTCGACCCGCAAGGTCGACGAGCTGGTGTCCGCGCTCGGCGCCGACACGGGCATCTCCAAATCCGAGGTCTCGCGTATCTGCGCCGACCTGGACGAGGACGTGGCCGCGTTCAATACGCGCGAGCTGTCCGGCCAGCAGTTCCCGTACGTGTTCGTCGACGCCACCTACTGCAAGGCCCGTGTCGGGGGCGACCGAACGGGCAAGGGGTCGCGGGTGTGTTCGCAGGCGGTGGTCATCGCCACCGGAGTGAGCGTCGACGGCCGCCGCGAGGTCCTCGGCTGCGCCGTCGGCGACAGCGAGACCGAGGCGTTCTGGGCCGAGTTCCTGCGTGGGCTGCGCGGCCGTGGCCTGTCCGGGGTCCGCCTGGTGGTCTCCGATCACCACCTGGGGCTGATGAACGCCATCAGCGCCGTGTTCGTCGGCGCCGCGTGGCAGCGGTGCCGCGTCCATTTCATGCGCAATGTCCTCACCCGCGTACCCAAAGGGCATGCGGAGATGGTCGCCGCCGCGATCCGCACCGTGTTCTCCCAGCCCGATGCGCCCGCGGTACGCGGGCAGGTCGACGAGGTCGCCGGCATGCTCGAGCGGCAGTTCCCGGCGGTGGCCGACATGTTGTTGCGGTTGACCACGTGCGTGCTCATCGACGCCCATGACGAATGGCAGGCCACCGGCAGGCGCTACCTGTCGGAGGAATCGATGACCCTGCTCCGCGCGACCGTCAACACCGCCGTCGAGGCAACACCCGATACAGCGGAGGTGATGGACAAAGCCGCTTAGACTACCTCATACTGAATCAGTCACAGCGCAACGCGCACAACGGTTTACACCACGCTACGGGACTCCATCACTCAATGAGCAGTCTGACTCAAAAGTCGGTCGCCTCAACGCCGCCGCAGTTCACTGGGGCAGGTCTCGTTCCGCCAGAGTGCGAGTGATCTCCTCCCACTGGGAGCTCGCGATCAGTTGGTTGTGCCGGCGCACGGCGGTCTGCCACGAACCGAACTCCGCTGGGAGCTCGCGCCACGAGATGCCGGTGCGGGTCTTGTAGAGAGCCGCGTCGACGATCGTGCGTATGTCAGTGCGTGGCCGCCCGCGGCGAGGGCCGTCTTCTGTGTGAACGATGTGCTCGATCCAGCTCCATTGCTCATCTGTGAGTCGTTGATAGTCGGGCTCGGGGCCCTCGATGTCGCTGCTGTCGTCACCATGCTTCGCCTGGTCATCGATTCGCACGGCTTTGACCACGCCGCGGATGACAGCACACTCGGTGCATTGGGCGGTGAGTGTGACAGTCTGAAGTGGCCCCACCTGACCTGGTAGTGCTGGCCTGAAATGGCCCCACCCTCGACCGACCATCTCTAGCCTTCGTCGTGTCCGTCCAAAGACATCGGCGAGAGGGCCAGGGAGTGAAGGAACGATCGAGAGTGGAGCAATACGAACGTATCCGACGAGACCATCGTGATGAAGGCCTGTCGATCCGCGCACTGGCACGCAAACACAGGGTCCACCGCCGTGACGTGCGTCTGGCACTCGCCTCGGCGATACCGCCACCACGCAAGACCCCCGACCGGGCCGCCCCGGTCCTCGGCCCGCACGAGGCGACGATCCGCCGGTGGCTGACCGAAGACCTCGACGCGCCGAAGAAACAACGCCACACCGCCCGCCGTATCTGGCAGCGGCTACTCGACGAACAAGGAGCAGACGTGGCCGAATCGAGTGTGCGGAACCTCGTCGCCCATCTGCGTGTCGAGATCGCCGGCGAGCAGGTGCAGGTGATGATCCCGCAGGCCCATGGGCCTGCCGAGGAAGCGGAGGTCGACTTCGGTGAGTTCACCGCCGTGATCGCCGGGATCGTGATGCGCCTGTTCATGTTCTGCATGCGCCTGTCGCATTCGGGCAAGGCCGTGCACGTCGCCTACGCGAACCAGGCCCAGGAGTCGTTCCTTGATGGGCATGTTCAGGCGTTCGCCGCGTTCGGCGGGGTGCCGATCGGGCAGGTGCGCTACGACAACCTGACCGCCGCGGTGGTCAAGGTGGCGCTCGGGCGTGAGCGGTTCGAGCATCCCCGGTTCATCGCCCTGCGCTCGCACTACGGCTACGACTCGTTTTACTGCATCCCCGGTATCGACGGGGCGCATGAGAAGGGTGGTGTCGAGGGCGAGATCGGCCGTTTCCGGCGCCGGCACCTGACCCCGGTGCCCCACGCCGGTTCGCTGGCCGAACTCAATCTCATACTCGCCGCCGCGGACGCCGCCGATGACGACCGGCGTATCGCCGCCCGGGCCGAGACCGTCGGGGCGGCGGCCGCCCGGGAGCTGCCGCTGCTGCGGCCTTTGCCCGATGCGCCGTTCGACGTGGCCGCGACGCTGTCGTGCCGGGTCGACGCGAAGGCGCGGGTGTGTGTGCGCCAGTCCTACTACTCGGTGCCGGCACGGTATGCCGGCCGGCGCCTGGAGGTGCGTCTCGGCGCCGACACGATCGAGGCACTTGACCCGGACACCGGCATGACCGGCGGGCGGGTCATCGCCCGGCATGTCCGGTCGCTGCTGGGGGGCAGCGAGGACCTGCTGCTCGATCACTACCTGGAGGTCCTCGAGCGCAAGCCCGGCGCCCTGGCCGGGGCGACCGCCCTGGCCACCGCCCGCTCGCGCGGCGTGTTCACCGCGGCCCATCAGCGGTTCTGGGTTGCCGCCCGCAATCAGCTCGGTGACGGGGCCGGCACCCGCGCGCTGATCGGGGTGCTGTTGTTGCACGGCACCATCGATGCCGACGCGATCGCCACGGGCATGACCGCGGCACGCGAGGCGGGCATGTTCTCCGCGGAGGTCGTCGCCGTCGAGGCCCGGCATGCCGCCGACGCGGCCAGGCCGGCCGTCCCGGTGGCCGTGCCGGACACGGCCGCGGCGGCGGCCGGCGAACGGCCGGTGCCGTCGCTGGCCGGCTACGACCGGCTCCTCACGACCGGCCGGGTGAGCGCATGACCACCGCCAGGAAGGCGCCGGCGGGTGCGGCGGTGGGCGCGTGGACCGATGAGGCTGCGTCGGCGGCGATAGCTTCTGCTGCAACGGTTTTGCGGCTGCCGACCGTGGGTGGGCATGCCCAGGGGATCGCCGCTGCGGCGGCCAAGCAGCGACTGTCGCATCTGGGGTTCCTCGCCGAGGTGCTCACCGCCGAATGCGACGAGCGGGACGCGCGGATGCGGATCCGCCGGGTCCGTGAGGCGAAGTTCCCGCGCACCAAACGCCTCGCCGACTTCGACGCCGCCCGCCTGCCGGCCCTGCCCGCGGCCACGCTGGCGCACCTGGCCGGCGGCTCCTGGATCGACAAGGGCGAGCCGTTGGTGCTGCTCGGCGACTCTGGCACTGGGAAGACGCACCTGCTGATCGCGCTGGGCACCGCGGCCGCCGAGCAGGGCCGCCGGGTCCGGTATGTCACCACCGCGGCGCTGGTCAACGAGCTGGCGGAGGCGGCCGACGCCCGGCAGCTGTCCCGCGTCGTCGCACGCTACGCCCGCCTGGACCTGCTCTGCCTCGACGAGGTGGGCTATGTGCATCTCGATCCGCGTGGGGCGGAGTTGTTGTTCCAGGTGATCACGGCCCGGGAGGAACGCGCCTCGATCGCGTGCGCATCGAACGCCCCGTTTTCCGAATGGGGAGCAACGTTCACCGACCCGCGTCTCGCGGCGGCGGTGGTCGACCGGCTCACGTTCAACGCGCACATCATCGCCACCGGCACCGACTCCTACCGGCTGGCCACCAGCGCCGCGCACACCACCGGCAACCAGGCGCCGAGGAAGGAGACCCACCCCGCCTGACCAGGCCCCCACGGCCACGTCATACCCGACTATCAACCGTGTCCGGGGTGGGGCCAAATCAGACCAGCACGCCGGGGCCAAATGAAGTTGTCATTCTCAGGGCGGTTGGTTCAACGTAGCGAGGGGAATGCCCGGCCAGGGTCTCGACGTGCCGACAGGTCAGTTCCACTCGCCAGGTGGCGCTGCGGTCGATGTGCAATGAGGGTGGGTATAGGAGCTGTCGGAGCTCATCGCGCTGAGCCGGCGAAAGTGGCGGGAATGGGCAGCACAGGTGGCAGTGCTCCACCCTGTTGTTCTCGAGACGCCAAACACCCATGTTGCATGCCGCGTGCTCGGCTCGGAACTCGGCATTGTCGGCGTCGATCCGCGCAAGGCTCTCTTCGTCCGTGCCCAGGCTCGGCTCGCCGAGAAGGGCGCGCCCACATGCGCGGCAGGGTTCGTCGGCTGCATAGGCTTCATACGGAAGCTGGAGGTCGTCGCATGCCCGCTCCATCTGCTTCGCCTCCTCTGCTTGCGCCCACGATTCCGAGAGCAGTGCCCTGCTGCGTGGTGTGTGCAGGACGCGGGGGGGGGAGAGCTGTCGAGCTCCCGTCGGGGTTCTGCCGCGAATCGGACATCGTCACGCTCTCCTTCGAGGTCTGATGCGGCCGCAATGCGAGTCGTGTGCAACCCGCCTCGACCGCAACTGGAAGCGATAACTTCCTGGAAGTCATGACTACCAGACCCGAGGCTGGTTGTGTGACAGAACCGCTGAAGAAGGTGCTCGGAGCGCAGGTGCGCGATGTGCGCCTTGCGCGCCGTCTGTCGCAGGAGGGTCTCGCCGAGGAGCTCGGCGTCTCGACTCGGTACCTCGCGGGCATCGAGCGTGGGGAGCGTAACCTCACTCTGGACTCCGTCGATGCTCTGGCGGAGCAACTAGGTGTTGAGGCGCAGGCACTGGTCGTCCGTCAGTGACGTTCGGCGCTCGAGTCACTCTTGCGCGGCGAACCGTGTGGGCATCATGGATGCCTGCCGGAGTACACACGACTTCGGGCGAGCTGAGAGAATGTCAGAGGTGCCGTCTACCTTCAGTGTTGGTTGGGCGGCATCACCAGTACCAGTCTCGTCGCCCCGCCGCTCGGCAGGTTGTCTAGTCACAAGTGAAGGATCCCGGTGCCACACAGCTCCATCAACCACGCGCGAATTGCGGCGCTCATCTGGAATATCGCTGACGATGTCCTCCGCGACCTCTACGTTCGAGGCAAATATCGGGACGTGATCCTTCCCTTCACGGTCCTGCGTCGCCTGGACAGCGTCCTTGGCCCGACGCGCGATGCAGTGATGGCGATGAAGAAGATGCTGGACGAGGCGGGCGTCGCTGACCAGGATGCACCGCTGCGCGATGCTGCCAAGCAGGACTTCTACAACACATCTGGTTTCTCGCTGCAGGATCTGCGGCACGTGTCGAACTCGACGCGCCTGCGGCAGAACTTCGAGGCGTACCTCGATGGCTTCTCGCCTAACGTGCAGGAGATCATCGACAACTTCGAGTTCCGTAACCAACTACCTCGGCTTACGAAGGCTGACGCGCTCGGTGCGTTGATCGAGAAGTTCCTCGCTCCAGACCTCGATCTCTCCCCAGCGGGCATGGACAACCACGGGATGGGCACCGTCTTCGAAGAGTTGGTGCGCCGCTTCAACGAGGAGAACAACGAAGAGGCCGGCGAGCACTGGACGCCGCGTGACGCTGTGCGCCTGATGACCCGGCTGATGTTCGAACCCATCGCAGACACGATCCCGTCGGGTACCTACCGGCTCTACGACGGTGCGATGGGCACCGGTGGCATGCTGACCGTCGCCGAAGAGACCCTGAAGCATCTGACGGAGCTGTCCGGCAAGAAGGTCTCCACGCACCTCTACGGGCAGGAGATCAACGCCGAGACGTACGCGATTGCGAAGGCCGACCTGATCCTCAAGGGCGACGGCAAGGCGGCCGACAACATTGTCGGCGGTCCGGAGTACTCCACCCTGTCGAACGACGCCTTTGCGGGGCAGGAGTTCGACTTCATGCTCTCCAACCCGCCGTATGGCAAGAGTTGGAAGACAGACCAGGACCGCCTCGGCGGCGCGAAGAAGATCATCGACCCACGGTTCGTTGTCAACCACGACAATGACAGCGAGTACTCGCTGGTGACGCGGAGCAGCGACGGGCAGCTGATGTTCCTCGCGAATCTGATCTCGAAGATGAAGCAGGGCACCGAGCTTGGTTCCCGGATCGCATCGGTGCACAACGGCTCCTCGCTGTTCACCGGTGATGCCGGCCAGGGCGAGAGCAACATCCGACGATGGATTATCGAGAACGACTGGCTCGAAGCGATCGTCGCGCTGCCGCTGAAGATGTTCTACAACACCGGTATCGCCACGTACGTGTGGGTGCTCTCCAACCGCAAGGAGGATCGCCGCAAGGGCAAGGTCCAGCTCATCGACGCCACGAGCTGGTTCACGCCGCTGCGCAAGAACCTGGGCGAGAAGGGCGTCGAGGTCAGCTCGACTGACGCCGACAAGGTGCTCGAGGCATTCAAAGCATTCGACGAGTACGAAGACACCGACCGCTCGAAGGTATTCGACGGCGTGGACTTCGGGTACCACAAGATCACCGTCGAACGGCCGTTGCGCATCGCCGGTGTCGACCCACACCGTGTCTACACGGCGAAGGAGATCAAGCAGCTAAAGGAGGACGGCGTGCGAGACGAGAGCGCGCCGCCTCTCATTCGCAAGGCACTGCCGTACGCGGCAACGCCGGATCCGCTGCACGGGAGGTACGAAGCCGTCATCGACGGCCGTGCCCGCGTCGTCGAGTACGAGCCCGACACCGAGCTGCGCGACACCGAACAGGTACCACTCAACGAGCCCGCGGGTGACTATGCCGACGGCGTCGAAGCATTCTTCCGTCGCGAAGTCGAGCCATACGCCCCTGATGCCTGGATTGACGACTCGAAGGCGAAGATCGGCTACGAGATCTCCTTTACTCGTCATTTCTACAAGCCCGCGCCGATGCGCACCCTGGCTGCGATTCAGGCCGACATTCGTGCGTTGGAGGCAGAGACTGAGGATCTGATCGCTGAGATCGCAGGTGAGGACTGATGGCAGTGTCATTGTTTTCTCCTCCGCGGCTGGATAGATCGGCGGATGCATGGAAAACCCGATCTCTTCGGTCACTCCTGGCTCCCCGCAGCGAAAGGGACAGGCCTGATCTTCCACTCCTGACGGTCGCTCGTGAACGCGGCGTATTCGTCCGTTCGGATGAAGATGCAAATCACAATGCGATTCCTGACGATCTCAGTAACTACAAAGTTGCACGGTCGGGAGACTTGGTCATAAACAAGATGAAGGCCTGGCAGGGCTCATTGGGGCTCGCCCCGGTCGACGGCATAGTTAGTCCTGCTTACTTCGTGTTCGAAGCCAACTTCGAGGTACCGCGTTTCGGTGAGTATCTTTTGCGAAGCAAGCCCTATGTGGCAAAATTCGGTGCAGCATCGGACGGCGTGCGGATCGGGCAGTGGGATCTCGACATTTCTCGCATGCGAAACATCGAAGTGTCGCTACCGCAGGCGGATGAGCAGGCGGCGATCGCGCAGTACCTAGCCCACGCGAACGCCCGAATCGACAGGGCTATCGCCGCTAAGCGCCGCCTGATCGCCCTCCTGGATGAGCAACGCGAGAAGGTACGGGCCGACCTATTCTTGGGGCTGCCAGGACACGCGGCTCGCCTCAAGGACGTTGCCACGATCCAGACCGGTCTGACCCTCGGCAAAGACTATGGGTCGCAGGAACTGACTGCTTACCCGTATTTGCGGGTGGCGAACGTTCAAATGGGAAGAGTCGACGCCTCGACCATTGCGCACGTTGCCGTGCCTGAGCGTGAAGCGGTCAGATCAACCCTCCGTGCTGGTGACGTACTCATGACCGAAGGCGGCGACATTGACAAACTAGGTCGAGGGGTGGTGTGGAATGGTCAGATTGAACCGTGCCTTCATCAGAATCACGTCTTTGCAGTCCGCTGCAAAGACGTGATTCTGCCCGAGTTCCTCGCCTCATGGCTTTCTGGACCGGTTGTCCGCGAATATTTCTACCTGACCGCGAAGAAAACTACGAATCTCGCGTCAACTAATTCGACGACGTTGGGGAAGCTGCCGGTCGTTCTACCGTCATTGGCAGAGCAAGGTCGTATATTGCGTGATATTGAAGACCGAACTGCGTCGATGGATGTGACGATCGGGAAGGCGGAACGGGAGGTCCTACTCCTTCAAGAGTTCCGGACTCGCCTCATTGCCGATGTCGTGACAGGCCAGGTCGATGTCCGCGCGATCGCAGCATCGTTGCCTGAAACCCTGGAACAGGACACCCATCTGGACGCGCTGTTGGATGATGACCTCGAGGATGAACTGGGCGAAAGCGAGGAGTGAGCATGCGGCGTCTCAATGAGGAGAGCTTGGAGGCACTTATCGTCGACCAGATGGTCGACGGGGGATGGGCCGAGGGCGCGCCGGCCGGCTACGTCGCGTCCTATGCGCTTGACCTCGGCCTGTTCACGAAGTTCATCGAGGCGACCCAGCCCGACCTCGTTGAGCCGCTTGGACTTACGTCGGAAACGCCTACGCGTCACAAGTTCCTTGCGCGGCTTCAGGGGGAGATCACGCGCCGTGGCGTCGTGCATATGCTGCGCAACGGCATCGACCACCTCGGTCTGCATGTTGATCTCTACTATCCGACGCCTGACGCGGCGAACCCGAAGGCTGCCGCTCTCTTCGAGGCGAACCGCTTTGTGGTCACCCGGCAGGTGCATCATAGTGTGAGCAACACGGGCGACGCTGTTGACCTCGTCGCGTTCGTCAACGGACTGCCGGTGTTCACGTTCGAATTGAAGAACAACATCACGAACCAGACGGTCGAGGACGCTGTACGGCAGTATCAGCGCGACCGCGACCCCCGTGAGCCGCTTTTCGCGTTCGGCCGGACCATCGCGCACTTCGCCCTCGACGACCAGCGAGCCCGATTCTGCACCCAGCTCAAGGGCGCTTCCTCCTGGTTCCTCCCCTTCGACCGGGGCTTCAACGACGGGGCCGGCAACCCGCCGAACCCCGACGGCGTAATGACCGATTACCTCTGGCGGCAGGTGCTTGCTCCGCTCAGTCTCGCGGGGATCATCGAGAACTACGCGCAGATCGTCGTTGAGAAGAACCAGAAGACTGGCAAGAAGGTCTCGAAGGCGATCTTCCCGCGCTACCACCAGCTCGACGTCGTCCGGAAACTACTCGCCGATGTCGAGGCGAACGGCGCGGGCCATCGGTACCTGATCCAGCACTCTGCAGGCAGCGGCAAGTCGAACTCGATCGCCTGGTTGACCCATCAGTTGACCGAGACGACCCATGACGGTCGCATCGCTTTCGACTCGATCATCGTCGTCACTGACCGCATCATCCTCGACAACCAGCTCACCCAGACCATCAAGTCGTTCCTGCAGGTGGGCTCAACAGTTGTCCACGCGGATCGGTCGGGGGACTTGCGCCGCGCGATCTCGGCCGGCAAGAAGATCATCGTGACGACGGTGCAGAAGTTCCCATACATCCTGGATGACATCGGAGCGGACCACCGGGACCGCACGTTCGCCATCGTGATCGACGAAGCACACTCGTCGCAGGGCTCGAAGACGTCGGCAGCAGTCTCCCGAGCTCTTGCCGGCGTGGACGACATCGAAGACGACAACGTCGAGGACCAGATCAACCGGATCATCGAGGGCAAGAAGCTGCTGCCGAACGCGAGCTACTTTGCGTTCACGGCGACTCCGAAGAACAAGACGCTCGAGATGTTCGGCGAGCCAGTACCGAACGCCGAGGGCGGCACGGGATTCCGACCCTTCCACTCGTACACGATGAAGCAGGCGATCCAAGAGGGCTTCATCGTCGATGTCCTCGCGAACTACACCCCCGTCGGCAGCTACTACAAACTGATGAAGACCGTCGAAGACGACCCCGAGTTCGACGCGAAGCGCGCATCGAAGAAGCTCCGCGCGTACGTCGAGGGCAACGAACACGCCATCGCGCAGAAGTCCACCATCATGGTCGAACACTTCCTCGCGCAAGTGGTGGCGAAGCGCAAGATCTCCGGGCAGGCCCGGGCCATGGTGGTGACGTCATCGATTGCACGCTGCATCGAGTACTTCCACGCGATCCGTGAGGCACTCGCCGCGCGCAAGAGCCCGTACCGAGCGGTCGTCGCCTTCTCCGGCGAGCACGAGTACAAGGGTATGAAGGTGACCGAAGCCAGCCTGAATGGCTTCCCCACCAACGCCATCGCTGAGCAGGTGAAGACCGATCCTTACCGGATCTTGGTGGTCGCCAACAAGTTCCAGACGGGATACGACGAACCGCTGCTGCACACGATGTACGTCGACAAGGCACTTTCCGGAGTGCTGGCGGTGCAAACACTGTCGCGCCTCAACCGTGCCCAGCCTGCCAAGCACGATACGTTCGTGCTCGACTTCGCCAACGACGCCGACGAGATCCAGCGTGCGTTCGAGCCGTATTACCGCACGACTGTGCTGGCCGAGGAGACCGACGCCAACAAGCTTCATGACCTGGTCAACGATCTCGACACCTTCGCCGTGTATACGATCGAACAGATCGACGAGTTCGTGAGTCGCTACCTGGCTGGCGAGAGCCGTGACCGGCTCGACCCGCTGCTCGATGTGAGTGTCGCGGAGTATATAGAGATGCCCGACGAAGACGATCAAGTGGCGTTCAAGGGCGGCGCGAAGGCGTTCCTTCGCACGTACAACTTCCTCTCGACTGTGCTGCCGTACGGGAGCAGCGAGTGGGAGAAGCGTTCAATCTTCCTCGACCACCTGGTGCCTAAGCTGCCCGCGCCGAAGGAGGAGGACCTCTCGGCCGGCATCCTGGAGAATATCGATCTGGAGTCGTATCGGGCCGAGAAGCTCAGTGCCATGAAGATCGTCCTTGACGATGAGGATGGCACTCTCGATCCAGTGCCGGCCGCCGGTGGTGGGCACCGCTCAGACCCAGACCTCGAGAGGCTCTCAGCGATTGTGCGGAGCTTCAACGATCACTTCGGCAACATCGAGTGGAACGATGCTGATCGCGTGAAGCGGTTCATCACCGAAGAGATCCCGCGGCTGGTGTCAGAGGACGAGGCCTACAAGAACGCGCAGGCCAACGACGATCCAGTCAACGCCCGCGTCGAGAGCGACCGCGCACTCAGCCAGGTCATGCTACGCCTCATCTCAGATGACACCCAGCTCTTCAAGGAGTTCCAGGACAACACCAGCTTCAAGCAGTGGCTCGCCAATGCGGTATTCAACGCGACCTACCGGAAGAGTGCTTGAGAACTTCTGTGCTGAAGGGTAAATCTCTCGGTATCAGCGGGCAGCAAACGTAGCCTGTTAAGGCTTGGTCTCGATACTCCGACTACCCCGTTGCTGTTCCTGCTGCGGGCGACCGCAGGCTTACATAGCGGCTAGAAAGACCAGCCTTGTGCCTTGACGAATCCGAAAAACTTCATAGTGGCTACCCCATGTTCCAATGCAACATTGGGGATCCTCTGGTTCCGGTCCGGGGTATTGGGTCCCTTTAGGTTCTCCTCGGTAACCACCACCCGTTGCTCTTGAAGTCCATGGGCAATGACCCAGGGGTCGGCATCGTTCTGTGTTCCGCTCACCCACTCGGGGTGGGCCTGAGTGATGTTGGCCACGGTCAACACCTCATCTTGATGCGTTGCGCATAGGAACCCGTGGAGATTCTTTGCCCAGGTGTGGAGGTCGTCGTCACCTCGCTCCAACTCGCGGAGGACTGCTTCGCAGATGCAGGCCTCTCCCTGGCTCACGAGGTCTTCGATTGAAGCCCATAGTGACGGGAAGATGTCGCGGGGGTAGAGCCGCTCCATGTTAATGAGAATGTTTGAATCGAGGGTGTAGCTCACTGGGTACTCCCCTCAGTCCGGTAATACTCCTCAAACATCTGTCTGACCATGGGAATTCGTGCGTTCAGGAGGTAACTGGCGTCCATCCAGTCAACTCGGGAGTCCTCCACGGCGCGCGCCACGGTTCCGATATATGTACTGCCAAGGTCTCGGTAACGCACGCGCCAGGGGGCAGGCCCGCCGGTCTTTGCCTTCTGGTCCGCTCGGCTCTTGGCCCAGACCGCGTCACTCTCCTGCCAGATGAGTTCCAAATCGCCGTCATCGATTACATCCAATGTCCGGAGGCGGATGCCTGCGGCCAGGAAGCTGACCTTGAAGCGCGCCGCTACCTTGGATGCTAGGTCGCTGGGCTCTCCATCCAATGTTCGCACCAACGCCGTGACCTGCTTGTAGGGCATGAGGAAGTTCGCCGCGAACGCATTAGCGATTGCCTCTTCATTCACATCCTCATCCAGATCGCACAGCCCGCTGGTTCTGTTGGCAAGGTGCGCTACCTCATGGAAGAGGGTGAAAACTTTGCCGTTGTTGGAATCGGATCCGTTAAGGATGATTACGGGCAAGGAATCGTGCTGGATGGACAGGCCTCGGAATGTGCTGAGAGGCACCTTCGTCGTCTGGAACACGAGGTAGCCATGGTGCTCCAGCAGTCCTCGCCAAAAGTTCAGTACCTGGTTCTGGCCATTTTCGGGGGGGACAAACTCTTCGCGGAGGCCGAGATGGGTACGGAGCTCGCTGGCACGCTTGCGGTAGGTGTCCCAAGTGATGGAACCCACTCGGGCTGTCTGCTCCGGCGCTCCCTGGAGATCTAACACTGTGTCGCGGTGCTGCTCCGCGCGACGCATTTCGCGCGCAAGAAGGGGGGGAAGGGGTTCCGCTCCACGCCCACGAAAGTCAGGGGTCTGTGGAACGTCCGTGGACGTTGGTGGAGGAGCGAAGAAGAAGGCCATTGTCCGGTCCAACTTCTTAGCAATCTTCTCTAGCTGCTTCAAGGTCGGCTGCTCGTCGCCGGACTCAAACGCAAGTGTCCGTTCGAGGGTTGTGCCAGCGGCGCTGGCCACGTCCTGGGCATCCAGGTGCATGACGGAGCGCGCCCAAGTCAGTGTGGCCCCGTTGATGGGTGCGCGTGCCATGGCGTTGCTCCTCCCTGAGTGACGGTGAGCGGCGGCAGGTCGAGTCTGAGTAATCTTGTCCCAATCATATGGTCAGGCACTGACCCTCAAGTGCTATCTGTCCGACGCCCCCTTCGTGTCAACGCTAGCGTCGCTGATGACTGTCGTTGCGGAGCATGGGGCGATCCTGCGCCGGTAGTCCCGGCGATGCCGCGTGGGATCATGGACCCATGGCTACTGATGACGCCGAGCGCACGCGGAAGATCATCCGCTGTGAACACTGGTCTGAGGAGCTTGGCCGCTTCGGCGGCTGGCACCACCACGAGGGTCCTCACGCGTGCGACTGGGGAACCACGATGGCGAGTGTCCGTACTGGGTCAGCGTTGGCGGTAGGCCAAACCTCCCGTCTCGGTAGAGGGAGTCGTGTAGCCATGCCAAGCCTTCCAGTGGAGCGCCCGCTGGTACGCTCACGACTCTGCCATGACCCCGGCTGATAGCTTGATTCCTGGTCATGTGGCAGCCCATCGGACAGCCTTAGCACCAAAGGTTTCGCAATCACCGGAACGCGGTGGAGTTCCGGTTCAACGTGTGAGTCGGGCTCCGGGTCGTCGTCCGTCCGTCGTGACCCCGGTGCGGTGATCGTGCCGAATATGCTCATTGCATGGCGTCGATTCAGACCTTGAGCGATTCGGACCGGCGGGTGCTCGCTCGGTGGGCGCTGTCATGCGCTGAGCGAGCGCTTCCGCAGTTCGATGCTGACGCTGCGGCGCACGCTGAGATCTGCGATGCGGTGGACCGTACCCGTGCCTACAGCGCCGGGGAGAGCAGCGCCGGCGAGGAGATCAAGAAGCGTTTGGTCGCTGTGAAGGCGGCCAAGGCCGCGACGACTCCGGCCGGTGCTGCCGCAGCGCGGGCGGTGGGTCAGGCGGCCGCGGTCGCGCACATGGGGGCCCACGCGCTGGGGGCTGCCGCCTACGCTGCCAAGGCCGTCTCGCTGGCTCACCCGGATCGACCGGAAGCCGTGCAAGAAGAAGTGCGATGGCAGGTCGCGAACCTCACAGATCGTGAGCGTGAGGCGCTGCGTCGGCTCCCGTCTCTCGGGGCTGACTCGTCTGGACCGCTCGGGGAGGGTCTTCTGTCGCGTGGCGTGCTCGGTTCAGTGATCCGACAGATCCAGGCGGATATTGGGTAGCGATCGCGCACGGAGCCTCGGGCAGCGTCAGCAGTGATGTCTCCGCCCTCCCGAGAATGTACATTTCGGGGTACTCTTGAATCATGGAGATCACCGCAACCAAGGCGCGCGACCAGCTCGGTCGGCTCATCGACCGGGCGCACAGCGAGCCCGTCTACCTCACTCGCCACGATCGGCGGGTGGGCGCGATCGTGGATGCCGACACCCTCGATCGGCTGATGGAAGCGGCCGAGGAACTCGAGGACATTGCGGCCTATGACGCGGCGAAGGCCGAAGGTGGGGAGAGCGTCACACTCGATGAGCTCCGTCGCGAGCTCGGCCTGTGACCTATACGGTTCGAATCGCGTCCGCCGCACGTCGTCAGATCCGCAAGCTCCCGCGTGACGGTCAGGAGCGAGTCAGTGCCGTACTTGTCCTGCTGGCTGACGAGCCTCGGCCGCCAGCGTCGAAGAAGCTCACTGGCCGTGACGCCTGGCGCGTTCGTACGGGGAACTGGCGAGTCATCTACGAGATCCACGATGACGAACTCCTCGTCATGGTCGTCGCGGCGGGGAACTGGCGTGACGTCTACCGAGGCTGACGAGCCTCTGGATCGGGATCGAATGTCGGAGACCAGTGTCATGAACCAGAGGTTGGTCCGTGCCGGAACGCGGTGGAATTTCGCTTTAACGTCTAGCGTTATTGACGCTCTCGATCGTTGATCCGAGCATCGCCCCGGTTGCCTCGTCATGAGGGGACCGGGGCAGTGTCGTACTAGAGGGTCCTCGCCTGTAGCAAGGTTGCGACGCACGCTGATATCATAATTGATATCAGGGGAGGTGGCCGTCGATGTCATCCATCATCGTTCGCGGTCTCGACGACGCCGTGAAACAGCAACTCGCCGCGCAGGCGAAGGAGCACGGTCGGTCCATGGAAGCCGAGGTTCGCGCCATCCTTACCAAGGCTGCACGCAGGCCGCACATCGGAATCGCTCTGCTGGCTGCCGCGCAGGATGTCGGTGGAGTCGAAGATCTGCCGATTCCGGTGCGCGATGACGTCGCGCGGGCGGTGGACTTCGAGTGATCATTCTCGACACGAACGTGATCTCGGAGATCTTTCGACCGCTGCCTGAGCCACGCGTGGTGGACTGGCTCGCGTCCCTGGAGGGGGACGTCGCGATTACGTCCGTCACGCTCGCGGAGCTCTTGGCGGGTGTGCGACGGTTACCGGATGGTCAGCGCAGGGGTGAGCTGACCAGGCGCATCAACGCGGCGCTCGCACCGTACCGGGGCGGCCGCGCTGTGCTGCCGTTCGATGACGTGGCGGCCGACCGCTACGCCGACGTGCTCGTGGCTCGAGAGAGCACGGGAGCGCCGATCAGTACCGCCGACGCGCAGATCGCCGCGATCTGCCTGACGCACGGAGCAACCTGCGCTACGCGCAATGTGCAGGACTTCCAGCACACCGGCGTCGAACTGGTGGACCCGTGGAAGGTCGACGCGTGAAGCACCATTCGATCGAGATCCTCGCCCACCAGGAACGCACTGAGGCCGATCTGGGTGAGCTTCGACAGCTCTTCGACGGCGAGTATCTCAAGGAGTTCGGAGGGGGGATCCACAACAGCCCTACGGCTACGCGTCACATGATGTCCACGTTATGGCGCGGATCGAAGGTCGCGTCGTCGGCCACGTGGGATGGGCGCGCCGCGAGATCGCTGTCGGTACGGAGATCGTCGCGATCGCGGGAGTAGGCGGTGTCTTGATCTCCGCTGACGCGAGAGGGCTGCGTCTCGGGGGTGAACTCATGGGGTGTGCAGAGCAGTCGATGCGCGATCGCGGCCACCTCGCGTTCGGCTACCTGGGCTGTCGAGAGCAAGTCGTCCCGATCTACGCTTCATGTGGTTAGCATCGGATCTATGCCCGCGAGAAGTCGCGGCCACCATCGCTGAGTGGTCGCTGACTACCGGCGAGCCGGAACGTCCACAGGCTCACCCCGGCCGCGCAACGGGATCTGTCTTCGATCGAGGACTTGACCGCAGCGCGCTGGATCGTCGGTCAGGGGGAAAGAGACATCCGCGAGATCCAGGCGTCGGTCGAGCGGGCCGTGCGCGGAACCTCGCTCCGCCGGAGAGGAAGCGTTCCCCGTGCCTGATACACGAAGTGTGGTCCACGCGGTGCGCACTGCCTACGGGGCACGCGCCCAGGAGTACACGGAGCTGCTCGGTGCGATGGAGTCGATTTCGCTGAGCGACGTGGCGGCGATCAACGGCTGGGCCCGCCACGTCGACGGCGCGATTCTCGACGCGGGCTGCGGCCCCGGACACTGGACGAAGCATCTGCGTGATCGTGGCGCCGACGTCGTGGGTGTGGACATGGTCCAGGAGTTCGTCGAGCTTGCACGCGCGCGGTTCGCCGGCGTGCCGTTCAGCGTCGGCCGTCTCGAGGCACTGCCGGTGGAAACGGACGCACTGACGGGCCTGCTCGCGTGGTACTCCGTGATCCACAGCCCGCCGAGCATCGCCGCGGAGATTCTCACCGAGTTCGCACGATGCCTCAGGCCCGGGGGTTCCCTCCTACTCGGGTTCTTCACGGGTTTGCGGTTCGAACCGTTCGATCACGCGGTGGCCACCGCCTACTTCTGGCCGGTCGATGCAATGGCACGGCTATTGCGAAGCTCAGGATTCGACGTGGTGGACGTCCAGACTCGGGAGGATCCCGGCGTGCGGCCGCACGCGGCCATCACCGCCGAGTTCCGCGGCTGATCGTCCGGACATAGGGCGCCCTGCGCACCAGCAGGACGGGGATGAGCGCAAGCGCGAGTACGCCTCCGCCGAGCGCCAGCCCTTGGTAGCCGGTGGAGGACATGACGATCCCGGACATGGTGCCGCCGCCCGCCCCGGACAGTGCGATGAGAACGTCGATGGTGCCCTGCGTCCTGGGCCGGTTCTGCGGAACAGTCGCGTCGACCACGAGCGCGGTCCCGGAGACCAGGCCGAGGTTCCAGCCGAGACCGAGCAGCATGAGTGCGAGGATCAACAGGCCCAGGGAGTCGCCCGGGGCGGTGGCCGCGACGATCCCGGCCAGCAGCAGCGTGACCCCCGAGGCGATGGCCATCGGCATGCGGCCGAGCTTGTCGACGAGGGTGCCGGTGACGAGCGAGGGCAGCCACATCGCCCCGATGTGCATGCCGATGACGAGCCCGACGGCCGCCAGATCGAAATCGTGCGCACGCATGTGCACGGGTGTCATCGTCATGATCGCGACCATGACGAGCTGGGTCAGCACCATGACCGTCGCGCCCGCATACGCGCCGGGCCCGACCCGGGGCGTCGTCCCCGCGGCGGCCGCACCGTCACTGTCGTCCTCCGCGCCGACCTCGGCGATGCGCCGCGCGAGCAGGTACGGGTCGGGGCGCAGGAACACGAAGAGCACCAGCCCGGCGGCGACATAGGCGGCGGCGGCCAGGATGAACGGACCCGCGAGTGTGGGCACGCCCAGGGCGTCGGCGAGGCTGCCGAGCGGGTCGATGAGGTTCGGCCCCGCCACGGCGCCGACGGTAGTGGCGACCATCGCCATGCTGCTGCCGAAGCCGCGCCTGTCGGGAGGGGCGAGATCCGCGCCCGCGTAGCGCGCTTGCAGGTTGGTCGCGGTCCCCGCCCCGTAGACGAAGAGTGCGACGAACAGCAGCGGCACATTGCCGGCCATGGCTGCAATCACGACACCCAGCGCGCCGATTCCGCCGGCGATGAATCCGAATGCCAGGCCGAGGCGGCGGCCGAAGCGCTGCGTGGAGCGCCCGACCAGGAACGCGGCCAGTGCGGACCCGAGAGTGAACAGCCCCGTCGGAAGCCCCGAGAGCGTGTCCGAGCCGAGCATGTTCTCCGCCAGCAGCGCGCCCACCGAGATGCCCGCGGCGAGACCGGCCCCGCCGAGGATCTGGCTGATGACGACGACGGTGAGGGTCCGCTTGTGCACTCGCGCGCGCTGGGCCTCGGCTGCAGCGGCGCGCTCGGAGAGGAGCGGATCAGTATACACCGGAATCGGTCTCCTTGCTCACGCGACGGCGCGATGAGCGCGCTGGCGACGTCGACGGTAACCCAGTGGGACGAAGGCGATCCAGGCGGAGTCGTTCAGACGTGGGTCCCGACGTTGACGACGCGTCCCGACGTGTCGCGGTAGAAGAACCGGCGCACGCCCCACGGTTCCGTGGACAAGGGGTGGACGATCTCCAGCCCCGAGGCCACGGCGGCGGCATGGGCCGCCTCGACGTCGTCGACGAAGACGGAGACATCGGGGTTGACGGGTGCGGTCGCTTCGGTGGTCATCAGACCGATCTGCCTGCCGTCGTCGTCGGCGAGGAACGCGATCCACCCCATGTTCATCACCACCCGCATCCCGAGGACGGATGCGTGCTCGGCTATCGCGGTATCGACGTCGTCGACGGTGAGGATGGGCGCGATCCGTTCGACCTTCATACGTGCAACGGGAGCATCCCGAAAGCGCCCGGTCAAGAGGCACGCACTTTTGTACCCGCTTTTGCATATGGCGCGGGGTGGTGACGCTGCTACCGTGGATTCCGCGCGCCCCGCACCGGCGTGTGAGCGCGGTGCCCGAGCCTCCGCCGACGGGCGGCTCGGGCGAGGAGGTCCGATCCGCCATGGGAACCCTCAGCTACGCGGCGACTGTGTCCATCGACGGCTACGTCGCCGACTCCGACGGCGACTTCCAATGGACCGCCCCGGACGATGCGGTGTTCGCCGCCCATCTCGAGCGTATCGCCGGCGTGTCCACCGAGGTGCTCGGGCGCAGAACGTACGAGTTGATGGGATTCTGGGACACCTATCCGGACTCGGCGGACAGTCCTGCGGCGGAACGGGAGTTCGCCCGGCTGTGGCGGGACATCGACAAGGTCGTGGTGTCGTCGACGATGACGCCGGAACTGCTCACCTCCGAACGGGCCCGCATCACGCCGACGGTGAGCCTGATCGAGCTGCAGCGGATCGTGGAACGGGCAGAAGGCGCGGTCGAGGTCTTCGGGCCCACCACGGCGGCGGAGGCGATCCGTGGGGGGCTCATCGACGACTACCACCTCTTCGTGGTGCCGAGGATCGTCGGCGGCGGCCTTCGGGCTCTGCCTGACGGCGTGCGACTCGACCTGAGGCTCGCCGAACACCGGGTCTTCGACGGCGGCGTCACCTACTCGCGGTACCGGCGCGGCTGCGCCGGCCCGCGGCCCGCGCACCGGTCGATCATGACCGCGAAGCGAGCCCGCGGCGCACAGCGTCGAGCGTCGTCTCCGGAGAATCGTTGAAGCAGAACGGGACGCCCGGCTGAATGGCGGCCACCGTGTTGACGACCCGCTCGAACACGAGCGTGTACTCGTGCGACGTCCGCAGTCCCGATCCGATCTCGACCACGTCGAACGGTTCGGCGTCGACGATCTT
Organism: Tomitella gaofuii; assembly: GCF_014126825.1. Lineage (NCBI taxonomy): Bacteria > Bacillati > Actinomycetota > Actinomycetes > Mycobacteriales > Tomitella > Tomitella gaofuii. The sequence goes on from NZ_CP059900.1 coordinate 1,838,967, forward strand.
CCGCACCGTCGACTCGGCGGCGTCGACGTCGTCGGGTAGCACGCACATCGTCACATCGACACCGGCGTCACGGAGCGCCGCCTCGGCCTCGCCGAGGCGGGCGCGCAGCGCGTCGGCATCCTGGCCCGGCCACGGCGAGAAGTCGATCACGTCCGGGTCCATCCCGATCTGCAGCACTCGGGCACGGGGCATTTTTTCACCGTACGGGCTGGGACCACATCAATCCAGGGGCAAGTGGCTACCGAGGCCCATCGGCCGCAAGGAGCAGAGCGGGAAACACTGCGTCGCGAAGGAGCGGGGCGATCCGCCGGCTCCGTTCCCGCGGGTCGATCCACTCGATCCGGTCGATCTCCGCCCGTGGGGAGGAGGCCTCCACCCAGGGGTGTTCGAACACGGTGGCGACGACTGTGCATCCGGGCTCGTTGGCCGCCGGAGCTGTGAACGTGTCGATCGGCCGCAACGCGTTCTCGTGGAGGTCGACCCCGAGCTCTTCCGCGGCCTCGCGCACAGCAGCCTGTTGCGGCGACTCGCCTGGTTCAGGCTTTCCGCCGGGGAACATCAACTGGTCCGTGCCGCGTTTGCGCACGGTGAGCACCTCGCCGGAGTCGTTTCTGATGACGACCGCACTGACAGTGATCCGCCGTGGCATGGTGGCTCCTTCCTCCGCGACCTGGTCGAGTATGCACGGCGCGCCGAGTCGGCCGTCTCTCGGTGCTCCGCGCAGCGTCGACCACCGGGGACGACCGGCTCGGGGCCGCAGCTATGCCGGCGCCACCACCGACCACTTCACGCCGAACCGGTCGACCACCTGCCCGTAGGTGTCGCCCCACGGTGCCACCTCGAAGGGCATCGCGACCTCCCCGCCCGTCGCCGTCACTTTCGCGATGAATGCGCGGCCGTCGTCGGCGGAGTCCATCTCGAGCAGGAACGAGTACACCTCCGAACGCAACGGGGGGTTGTCCGAGCCCATGGCGTCCCCGCCGCTGATCGCGATGCCAGGGGCAGTGAGCTTGGCGTGCGCGACGGCCTCGGGGGGAGGCGTGAACGGCAGCCCGTCGAGGTCGGCGCTGCCGTAGGTGAGCAGTTCCAGTTCGCCGCCGAAGAGCTCTTCGTAGTAGGGGAAGGCCTCGGCGGCATTGCCGGGAAAGCTGATGTAAGTGCTGCTGGAGAGCGACATGGCGCACCCTTCGTCGAGTAGTCCGTGGAGAGCGGTTCTCCTGCCAGGTGCTGACCGGGCCTCGCCCGGAAACTCATCGCCGGCGGTTCCCGCGCGTGCGTAGCCTGGGGGCATGTTGTTCGCATTCTCCGTGGCCCCCACCGTCAGCGACGCAGAGGACGGCTCGGTGAGCGAGGCGGTGGCCGCCGCGATCGGGGTCGTGCGCGCGTCGGGGATCCCGCACCGCACCGACTCCATGTTCACGGCGCTCGAGGGCGAGTGGGATGAGTGCATGGCCGTGGTGAAGAGGGCGTGCGAGGTGGTCGGGGAGTACGGCCCACGGGTGAGCCTGGTGCTCAAAGCGGACCTGCGCCCCGGCCGCACCGGAGAACTCGACGGCAAGGTGGCCAGGGTCGAGCGGCTGCTGGAGTGAACACGGGCTTGAAGCCGGTGTCACCCCATCCGGAAGGCACGTACCGGCAGCGCCCGCTCGACACCGGCCGCGGCACCGCCGTCGGTGGTGATCCCGGTGATCATCTCGCCGGGGGCCATGTGGTCGGGGAGCGCGGCCAGGTACACCCTGTGCGCCTCCAGCGACGCGATGCCCTTGGCGACGGACTCCTCGCCGAGCGGGATCGCGTGCGTCGCTCCGGGCCCGGGGACCAGTAGCCACTTCGTCGACCATGCGTCGAGCCCGCCCTCGGTGATCTGGTCGCGGAAGACCCAGGGGTTGTCCGCGTCGCGGATCGCGTCGATGGTGGCGATGCCCGTGTGGCGGTGGTCCACGTGGTTGAGTCCCCAGCCGGGTTCCAGCTCCCAGGTCTGCCCCATGATGGCGTCGGGCCGGAACTCGCGGATGCGTCGTGCGATGGCTTCGCGCACGGTGTGGTCGGCAGGGACGAGCCCGTCGGGGAAGTCGAGGATGGTCACATCGTCCACGCCCACGATGGCGCAGGCGTCGCGCTGCTCTTCGGCGCGCAGCGGCCCGACCTCCTCCGGCGGCCTGTCGCGGATGCCGGCCTCGCCGGCGGTGATGAGCAGGTAGGCCACCTCCACGCCGCGGGAGCTCCACTCGGCCACCGCTGCCGAGCCTCCGTACTCCATGTCGTCGGGATGGGCGACGACGCACAGCACACGGTGGATGTCGGCGTCGTCGAATACCTCGAGTGGTGCGTGCGGAGCAGTCATGGGCTCAACATACAGGCGGGTCGGGTGCGTCGGCAGTGATCAGCGTGGCTGCTGCGGGACGCGCATGCGGAAGTACTCGTCGCTGCGTGCACGGTCCCAGCCGCGCGACTCGCGAAGCCCCTGCGCGAGGGTCGCCAGGTAGGGCTCGCCGGGCGCGGCATGCGGTACGGCGGCACAGGCCTGCGATGCGGTGATGGTGAGCATCGGCGTGCCGTCGAGGCGGCCGACCTCGATGACGGTCTCGTAGTGCCCCGGTCCGGAGGCGTGCCGCCCGCCGGGGAGCCCGGCGAGCACTACGGCTTCCAGCGGGTCGTCGGGCTGCGGCCGCCGGTGCATCTCCTGCGCGGCGATGTCGACGAACTGTCCCACGGTGACCAGGAAGGCCCGGGCCGGTGTGGGGCCCGGAGTGTCGTGGTCGTAGAAGGCCATCCCGCCGCCCCACGTGCGCGATTCGCCCGCGAAGTAGACGCGCCCCGGGAGTGTGACGGGCGCATCGCGCACCGGTGGGGTGCGATCGCGTGCGCCCACGTGGTGCACGCGGCCGCCGCGGGGTCGGCCGCCCTCGAGGTAGCACCGCAGCCGGGCGGCGCTCATGTTCGAGCCGTAGCTGACGTACCAGATCAGATCCTGTGCCATCGCCGCCATTGTGCCCGCCGCACGGTGTCCCGCACGCGCGGCCGGGTAGTGGTGGGGCGCGGCCGGTCCCGTACATAGGGCGCGGCGGCCGGGCGGACGGGAGTAAGGTTCGTCCATGGAACCTGACCCGGGCGCTGATCCTGACCCGGGAGCAGGGCCGTCCGGTCCCGAGCGCGTCATCGTGCTCGGCGGGGATCGGGTGCGGATCGGCCGCGGCACGGACAACGACGTGGTGATGCACGATCTGACCGTCTCCCACCGGCACGCCGAGTTGCGTCCGCGCCCGGGGGAGGGCTCCGGCTTCTGCTACGAGATCGTCGATCTGCACACCGACGGCGGAACCTACCTCAACGGCGGCCCCGTGGACCGGGCCCTCGTCCGCGACGGCGACGTGATCGGCATCGGGTACGCCACATTCGTCCTCGACGGCACGCGCCTGGCGGAGTTCGACGATGCGGCGGGGGTGTGGCTGGAGGTCGAGGGGCTGGTGGTCACCGCCGCAGACGACGGCCACCGCCTGCTGGACTCCGTGTCCTTCCCCGTCCCCGAACGCTGCCTGGTGGGCGTGATCGGACCGAGCGGTGCGGGCAAGTCGACGCTGCTCAGCGCCCTCACCGGCCAGTTGGACGTGGATGAGGGGCGCGTGCTCTACGACGGCCGCGATCTGCACCGCGACTATGCGGAGCTGCGCCACCGCATCGGCGTTGTGCCGCAACAGGACATCCTGCACGTGCACCTGCCGCTGCGCCGGGCGCTGGGCTTCGCGGCCCGCCTGAGGTTCTCGCGCGACACCACAGCGGCGGAGCGTGACCAACGCGTGGACGCGGTGATCGCCGCGCTCGGCATCACCGGCCGTGAGGAGCAGCGCATCGTCACGCTCTCCGGCGGCCAGCGCAAGCGGGTCAGCGTTGCGCTGGAGCTGCTGACGAAGCCGTCGCTGCTGCTGCTGGACGAGCCGACGTCCGGGCTCGACCCGGGCATGGACCGGTCGATGATGATGCTCCTGGCGGAGCTGGCGCACGAGGGCCGCACGGTCATCGTGGTGACACACAGCGTGCTCAACCTGCAGTTCTGCGACCGGCTGCTGGTGCTGGCGCCGGGCGGCCGGGTGGCGTATTACGGGCCGCCGGAGCGGACGCTGCGATTCCTCGGCTTCGACTCGTGGCCGGAGGCGTTCGACGCGTTCCAGAACGACGGGGCCCGCGACTGGGCGGGGGAGTACCGCGGCTCGGAGATGCACGCCGGCTACGTGAGAGGCCCAGGGGGGCGCGGCGAGGGCGCCGCGGTGGGCGCGCCGGAGCGCCGGCTCACGGTGCGCAGATGGATCGGACTGGTCCGCACACTCGTCACTCGCTATGCGGCGGCGATCGCGTCGGACCGGACGTTCCTCGCGATCATGGCGGCGCTGCCGATTGTGCTCGGCGCGATGGCCAGGGCGTTGGCGGGCGGGGCCCTCGACGCGGAGCACACGGTGAACACGGTCCTCATCATCTGCGTCGGCGCGGTGCTGACGGGCACGGCCAACTCGGTGCGCGAGCTGGTGAAGGAGAGACCGATCTACCGCCGTGAACGCGCGGTGGGGTTGCCGAGGTCCGCGTACCTCACCTCCAAGGTGCTGGTGCTGGGGACGATCAGCGTCGTCCAGGCGCTGGTACTCACCGCGGTCGCCCTGGCCGGGGTCGAGGTCGACCCGCGGGGCTTCGACGGCGTGTGGGGGCAGGTGCATCTGGAACTGCTCATCATCGCGGCGGCATTGGCGTTCACCGCGATGATGGGCGGGCTGGTCGTGTCGGCGCTGGTGGGTCGCGAGGAGGTGACGATGCCGCTGCTGGTGCTCATCGCCATCGTGCAGGTGATCTTCTGCGGTGCACTGCTGCCGTTGTATTCGATCCCCGGGCTGGCGGAGATCTCCTGGTTCGTCCCTGCGCGGTGGGCGCTCGGCGCGATGGCCGGCACGCTGCACCTGCAGGAGCTCCTGCCCGGCAAGTTCGGCGACGACCCGCTCTTCGGCTCCGACGTGGGCTCGTGGGTGATGGACGTGGGCGTCCTCGCGGGGTTGTCGGTGACGGCGGGAGGCGTGGTGTACTGGTTGTTGCGCAGGCAGGAGCCTGCGGTAATGCGGCGCAGATGATCGCGGTCGGTGCGGATGATGCGGATGACGGACGGCTGCCGGATCCGGTGATGGAGGGGCTGACATGACGGACGTGGACGCGGACGACCTGCGGCACCTGCGGCGGTGCGTGCAGTTGGCCGCCGAGGCGGTGGACGCCGGCGACGAGCCGTTCGGGTCGGTGCTCGTCGGAGCGGACGGCGTGGTGCTCGCGGAGGACCGGAACAGGGTGTCAGGCGGCGACGCCACGCAGCACCCGGAGTTCGCGTTGGCCCGCTGGGCGGCGCGGAATCTCCCAGCGGAGCGGCGCGCCACGGCGACGGTGTACACCTCGGGCGAGCATTGCCCCATGTGCGCGGCCGCGCACGCCTGGGTGGGCCTGGGCCGGATCGTCTTCGCCACGTCCACCGGGCAGCTCGGCGGGTGGCTTGCGGAGCTGGGCGTGCCGGCGCCTCCCGTGGCGCCGCTGCCGATCGCGCAGGTGGCGCCGGGAATCGACACCGTTGGTCCCGTGGAGGAGCTGGCAGGGGAGATCCGGGACCTGCACGCCCGCGCACGCGGGTCGTCCGCCCGGAACTGAGGGCCGGGGACCGCGGACGGGGCGGACACGACGGTGCCCGCCCCTCCGTGGATCACCGGCTTTCCGACCGCGGTCAGCCGAGCAGTCGGCGATCGAGAGTGATGATGACGCTCGCGACCACGTCGTAGTCGAGTGCGGACAGTTCGGCATGGATGTCCGTTCGCACTTCGTCCTCGTCGGTGATGTCCCAGTCGCGATCCGTGATGGCGAAGCCGACATCGACGTAGAGGCGCCGTCCGAGTTTGGTCGCGCGCACCAGCGGGGCGGGCAGGCTGAAACGGTCCTGCACGCGCCGTGCCGTGGCGGAGACGGCGTCGGCGATGTGCGGTGGCGGTGCCGCCTCGAGCAGTTCGCGTCCGCCGTCGCGTACGAGCCCGAGCGCGGTGGGCAGCAGGGCCATGGATGCGACCAGGACCAGGGCGGGGTCCAGGTAGCCGGCGGCGGTCGCCATCCCGCGCGAGGTGAGGACGATCCCCGCGACGCCCCCCGCAGTGACGACGCCGCTAAGGCAGGCGCCCGCACGCCACGAGACCAGCTCGGCGCGTGCCAGGGGGGAGGCCTTCGCATAGTGCGAGAGAACGGCGGTCATGGCGAGGCTGACGATGGTCGCCATCGCCCCGTACACCGCGACGACGGTGCCGGCGGGGTCTGTGCCGCCGGCGGCCATCGTCGCGGCGGCGCTGCCGGAGCCGTATGCCAATGCCCCCAGCAGTGCCGCGCCTTGCACGGCGACCGCCAGCGGGGTCGCGGCGTGACGGCCGTAGGGGAATTCGGTCGTAGGGCTCGACGCGGCCACGCGCGATGCGATCACGGAGACGAGCACGAGCAGGATGCCCGCCAGCGTGACCATGCCGTCGAAGAGCACGACGTCTGCTCCGGTGACGACGCCTGCGGCCACCCCTGCGAGGCCGACTCCTCCGGATCCGAACATGCTCAGCAGCAGCGCCCTGGCCTCGGTGCGCGGGGTGGACGCCACCGGCGGTCGAGGAGGGGACGGCACTCCGGTCATGACGCGGATACTAACGGGTACATAGCCGCCCGCGGCCGGAAAGGCGGACCCCACCGTGTGGCCGGAGAACGGGGACAGCGCGCCGACCGCGCTGCGGCGATAGTCTCGGCGCATGCGTTCGCCGATCCACGACTACCTGACCGAGCTCCTGCAATCGTGCGCGGTCGTCGAAGGCGGTGCGCCCGCCTCGTATATCCCCGAGCTCGCAGAGGTGGACCCGACGTTGTTCGGGATCGGCCTCTCTGCCGTGGACGGCGCGGTGTACTGCGCGGGAGACGCGGACGTGGAGTTCACGATCCAGTCGATATCCAAGCCGTTCGTCTACGGTTTCGCGCTCGAGGACCTGGGCCCGGAGATGGTGTGGGAGGCGGTGGACGTGGAGCCGTCGGGCGACGCGTTCAACGAACTGTCGCTGGAGCCGGAGACCGGCCGGCCGATGAATCCCATGATCAATGCCGGTGCGCTGGCCACCCACGCGTTACTGCTCCCCGGCGGAGGGGTGGACGCGCGCGTGGAGCGGATCCGCGCTGGCTTGTCCGCTCTTGCGGGGCGTGAGCTGGAGATCGACGAGCAGGTCTACCACTCCGAGATGGAGACCGCGTACCGCAATCGTGCGCTGGCCAACATGCTGCGCAGCGCGGGCAATGTGGATCTGGAGCCACTGCAGCTGGTCCGCGGCTACACCCGGCAGTGCGCAGTGCGGGTGACCACCCGTGACCTGGCGACCATGGCCGCGACGCTGTCGAACGGCGGGGTGCAGCCCAGGACCGGCGAGAGGGTGTTCTCGGCGCGCGTGGTACGCCAGGTGCTCACGATCATGACGACCTGCGGGATGTACGACTCGGCCGGCGACTGGCTCTCCACCGTGGGCATCCCCGCGAAGAGTGGCGTGGGCGGCGGCATCATCGGGGTGCTGCCCGGCCAGGCGGGGATCGCGACGTTCTCGCCGCCGTTGGACACGCACGGCAACAGTGTGCGGGGGGTCGGCGCGTTCGAGCGGATGACCGAGGACATGGGACTGCATCTGATGTCGGTGCCGCCGCCGGCCCGCTCGGTGCTGCGCGACGACGGCGAGGTGACGACGGCCGATGGTGGCCGGGTGGGCATCTATGCGCTGCAGGGCGCCATCCAGTTCGCCGGCGCGGAGTGGATCGCACGGCACCTCGAACAGTTTCCGCCGGAGTCGCCCACGGTGGCCTGGGACCTCTCGCGGACCTACTCCGTCAACAAGGTGGCGCGCAGGCTGCTGCTGGAGATCGCACGCGGGCTCGAGGACGACGGCCGTACCGTAGTGCTGATCGACCCGGACGGGGTGATCGCGGATCCGGTGATCGGCGAGGGGCGGCGGCTGCGCGTGGTGGATTCGCTGGCGGGGATCGTGGGGGAAGAGGCCCTGCGCGTGCCCGCGTTCTACACGAGCCCCAGTGTGGACACCCCGACGCCCGACGTCACCACGGTGGAGTAGCCGGAGGCTCGCACGGCGCGCCGGCGGGGAATAGCGAGGGCCTCCGCCGGTTTCGGTATTCGGGTCGGCGATCGCCGTTGCGTGGGTAGCATCGGCGGCGTGAAGTGGAAGCGCGGCGCACGGGCCTCCGCCTGCGGCGCAACGGACGCGGTCGCGGGCCGGCGCCCCGCACGCGTGCTGGTCTATAGCAGCGACCACACCACGCGTGCCGCGGTCGTGGACGCGATCGGCGCCCGGCCGTCCCCCGATCTGCCCGAGGTCGACTTCCTCGAGGCCGCCACGGCGCCGATGGTGCTCCGGCACATGGATGCGGGCGGCGTAGACGTGGTGATCCTCGACGGTGAGGCGTCGCCGGCGGGCGGGCTCGGCCTGGCGCGTCAGCTCAAAGACGAGATCGACCAGTGTCCGCCCGTGCTGGTGCTGCTGGGGCGGCGTGCAGACGCCTGGCTTGCCGAATGGTCGCACGCCGAGGCGGCGGTGGTGCATCCGCTGGACCCTTTCGACGTCGCGGACGCGGCGCTGCGGCTGCTCCGCTCGATGGTCGGCTCCGCGGCCGACTGATCCCCGCGGACGCGCCCGTCCGCCCTCCGCACACGCCGTGCCGTGGAAAACGAAACACGTCGGCAGGGTTCGTGAGTAGGGTGAGTTTCACGTCACAGGTGAGTCCCGGGTCACAGTGTTGATCCGCCTTCCGCGCAATCCGGACCTCGCGGGCGCGGATCCGCCGGAGGAGCGGAATCTAGTGCGGCCCAGGGATTTCCGGTGAGTTGCGGCGGAGCGAGAGGAGCTGTCGGACGATGAACGCATACGTGCCGATCCTCGTGATCGGGGCCATCGCGCTCGCCTTCGCGGTGTTCTCGGTGGGCGTGGCCTCCTTCATCGGCCCGCGGCGCTACAACCGGGCCAAGCTGGAGGCCTACGAGTGCGGCATCGACCCCCTCTCGCATCAGTCCGGCGAACCGGGCGCGGCGGCGGGCCAGCGGGTGTCGGTGAAGTTCTATCTGACGGCCATGCTCTTCATCATCTTCGACATCGAGATCGTGTTCCTCTACCCGTGGGCGGTGCACTTCGACGCGCTCGGGTACTTCGGGCTCGCCGCGATGGCGCTGTTCGTCGTCAACGTCTCGGTGGCCTACGCGTACGAATGGCGGCGCGGCGGGCTCAAGTGGGCGTGACCGGGATGGGAAAGGACGGAGGCGTCTGCTGATGGGACTCGAGGAACAGCTGCCCAGCGGAATCCTGCTGTCGACCGTCGAGGCGGTGGCGGGTTATGCGCGCAAGGGCTCACTGTGGCCGGCGACCTTCGGGTTGGCCTGCTGCGCCATCGAGATGATGGGCACCGCGGCAGGCCGCTTCGACATCGCCCGCTTCGGCATGGAGCCGTTCCGCGCGTCGCCCCGGCAGGCGGACCTGATGATCGTCGCCGGGCGGGTCAGCCAGAAGATGGCCCCGGTGCTCCGGCAGGTGTACGACCAGATGCCCGAACCCAAGTGGGTGCTGTCGATGGGCGTGTGCGCCTCGTCGGGCGGGATGTTCAACAACTACGCGATCGTGCAGGGCGTCGACCACGTGGTTCCCGTCGACATCTACCTGCCGGGCTGCCCGCCGCGCCCCGAGATGCTGCTCAACGCCATCATCACGCTGCACGAGCAGATCGGCCGCATGCCGTTGGGCGTGCACCGCGAGCAGGCGGTGCGGGCCGCGGAGGAGGCGGCGCTCGCCTCGCCCACCACGCTCGAACTGAAGGGGAAGCTCCGTTGACCGGCGGGCGGCTGCCCGGCGGCGCGACCGGCGGGGGCATCGGGGCGGAGCGTCGTGGGCTGTTCGGCGTGCGCGGGTCCGGCGACACCTCGGCTACGGGCGGTTGGTGCGCAGGGTGCCGGAGCCGCCCGCCGCCCGGCGCCCGTACGGCCGGTGGTTCGCGACGCGGCCGACGCGCTCGCCGCGGGCCTCGAGCGCGTGGGGGGCGCGTTCGACGACGCGGTGGAGGCCGCGACGACGGAGTTCGGCGAGCTGACGCTGTATGTGCGCCGCGACCGCCTGCCGCTGGTGGCGCAGCTGCTGCGGGACGACCCGGCCCTGCGGTTCGAGCTGTGCCTGGGAGTGTCCGGCGTGCATCACCCGGAGCAGGCGGGGCGCGAGCTGCATGCCGTCTACCACCTGCTGTCCATCACGCACGATCGGCGCGTGCGCCTGGAAGTGGAAGCGCCCGATTCCGACCCGCACGTGCCCACGCTGACGGGTGTCTATCCGACCACCGACTGGCACGAACGCGAGACATACGACTTCTTCGGCCTCATCTTCGACGGGCACCCTGCCCTGACCCGGATCGAGATGCCCGACGACTGGGAGGGGCATCCGCAACGCAAGGACTATCCGCTGGGCGGCATCCCCGTCGAATACCACGGCGCGCAGATCCCTCCCCCCGAGTCGAGGAGGTCCTACAACTGATGTCCGACGGGGCGACCACGCACAAGTCCGGTCCCTTCACGTCCGCCGGCGGTGATTGGGACGAGGTGGCGGACGCGATCCGCGACTCCGGCGACGAGCACATCGTGGTGAACATGGGCCCGCAGCACCCGTCCACGCACGGCGTGTTGCGGCTGATCCTCGAGCTCGACGGCGAGACGGTGGTGGAGGCGCGGTGCGGGATCGGGTATCTCCACACCGGGATCGAGAAGAACCTCGAGTTCCGGAACTGGACACAGGGCGTCACCTTCGTCACCCGCATGGACTACTTGTCGCCGCTGTTCAATGAGGCCGCCTACTGCCTGGGGGTGGAGAAGCTCCTCGGCGTCTCCGGCGACATCCCCGAGCGCGCGAACGTGCTGCGGGTGCTGCTCATGGAGCTCAACCGGATCTCCTCGCACATGGTGGCCCTGGGAACCGCAGGCATGGAGATGGGCGCGGTGACGGTCATGGTCTTCGGGTTCCGTGAACGCGAGCTGGTCATGGACGTCTTCGAGGAGATCACCGGACTGCGGATGAACCACAACTACATCCGCCCGGGCGGGGTCAGCCGGGACATGCCGGAATCCGCGGTGCCGCTGATCCGCCGACTCATCGAGACCCTTCCCGGCCGGATCGATCAGCTCGAGAAGCTGCTCACCGACAACCCCATCTGGCGCGGCCGCAACGAGGGCATCGGATACCTGGACCTGGCCGGGTGCATGGCGCTCGGCATCACCGGGCCGGTGCTGCGGTCGACGGGGCTGCCGCACGACCTGCGCCGCAGCGAGCCTTACTGCGGGTACGAGGCCTACGAGTTCGAGACCGTGACCGACCGCGGCTGCGACTGCTTCGGCCGGTACCTGATCCGCATCGGCGAGATGCGCGAGTCGCTCAAGATCATCGAACAGTGCCTGGACAAGCTGCGACCGGGGCCGGTGATGATCGAGGACAAGAAGCTGGCGTGGCCCGCGGACCTGCAGGTGGGCGACGACGGCATCGGCCAGTCCCGCGAGCACGTGCAGCACATCATGGAGTCGTCCATGGAGGGCCTGATCCACCATTTCAAACTGGTGACGGAGGGGTTCCGGGTGCCCGCGGGGCAGGTGTACACGGCGGTGGAGTCGCCGCGCGGCGAGCTGGGGGTGCACATGGTCTCCGACGGCGGCACCCGTCCGTACCGGGTGCACTTCCGCGACCCGTCTTTCACGAATCTCCAAGCGGTGGCGGCGATGTGCGAGGGCGGGATGGTCTCCGACGTCATCGCGTCCGTCGCCAGCATCGACCCGGTGATGGGGGGTGTGGACCGATGACGATCCAGCACCGGTCCTACGTGGACCGTTCCGCGGCCGCGGCGCCCGCCGGCGCCGCCCCGCCGGGGCGCAGCTCCTACGCCAGCGGCTCCGCACCGATGCGCGGGCCGGTGCCGGTGCGCATCGGGCGCGCGGCCTCCGAGGACGGCCGGCTGGTCAAGCCGGGCGCGCGCGAAAGCTACGACGCGCAGACCCTGCAGCGCCTCGACGCGGACGCCGCGACGATCATCGCCCGCTACGCCGACCCCGCCGCCGCGGATCCCGGGGGCGGCATCGTGCCCGAGCGTTCGGCGCTCATTCCGCTGCTGCACCTGGTGCAGTCCGAGGACGGCCACCTCACGCCGGCGGGCATCGAGTTCTGCGCCCGCCACCTGGGCCTGGCCGCCGCCGAGGTCACCGCGGTGGCGAGCTTCTACTCGATGTACCGCCGCAACCCCACCGGCACCTACCTCGTGGGCGTGTGCACGAACGCGCTGTGCGCCACGCTGGGGGGCGACGAGATCCTCGCGGCGCTGCGGCGGCACCTCGGCGTGGGCGCGGGCCCCGGCGACACCACGGACGACGGTGCCGTCACCGTCGAACCCATCGAATGCAACGCGGCCTGCGATTTCGCCCCCGTCATGACGGTCAACTGGGAGTTCTTCGACGACCAGACGCCGCGCTCGGCGATCGACGTGGTCGACAGGCTCCGCGCGGGGGAGACCGTGACCCCCACGCGCGGTGCGCCGCTGGGCGATTTCCGTGCCACCTGCCGCACGCTCGCAGGGTTCGCCGATGAACGGCCCGGCGCCCTCGCGGCGGGCGGCGCCGCCGGGCACGCGTCCGTGGCCGGGCTCCGGCTGACCCGCGACGGCGACGGTGCGGGGACGACGAGCCTGACGCCGGTGCTCAGCGAGGGCTGGGACGACGAGGCCCCCTGGACGCTGGACGGATACCGGGAGCGCGGGGGGTACGAGGGCCTGCGCGCCGCCTTGGCGATGACGCCCGACGAGGTCGTCACGACGGTGAGCGACTCGGGCCTCCGCGGGCGTGGCGGCGCGGGATTCCCCACCGGACGCAAGTGGTCGTTCATCCCCCAGGGCCCCGGGCCGGACGGCCGCACCAAGCCGCACTACCTGGTGGTCAACGCCGACGAGTCCGAACCGGGCACGTGCAAGGACATCCCGATGATGCTGGCCAACCCGCACGCGCTGGTGGAGGGGGCGATCATCTCCTGCTACGCCTTCCGCGCGCAGCGCGCGATCATCTACCTGCGCGGCGAGGTGGTACCGGTGCTGCGCCGCCTGCGCGCCGCCGTCGATGAGGCCCACCGGGCCGGGTACCTCGGCGGCGACATCCTGGGCAGCGGCTTCGATCTGGAGCTGATGGTGCACGCCGGGGCCGGCGCCTACATCTGCGGCGAGGAGACGGCCCTACTGGACTCGCTCGAGGGCAAGCGCGGCCAGCCGCGGCTGCGCCCGCCGTTCCCCGCGGTGGAGGGGCTGTACGCCTGCCCCACCGTGGTCAACAACGCCGAGTCCATCGCGTCGGTGCCCGCGATCCTGCGCCGCGGCGTCGACTGGTTCCGCTCCATGGGCAGCGAGAAATCGCCGGGCTTCACGCTGTACTCGTTGTCCGGCCACGTAGCGCGGCCGGGGCAGTACGAGGCGCCGATGGGCATCACACTGCGCGAACTGCTCGACTACGCGGGCGGCGTCCGGGACGGGCGGCGGCTCAAGTTCTTCACCCCCGGCGGATCGTCCACGCCGATCCTCACCGCCGAGCACCTGGACCTGCCGCTGGACTACGAGGGCATGGCGGCGGCCGGTTCGATGCTGGGAACCAAGGCGCTGCAGATCTTCGACGACACCACGTGCGTGCTGCGCACCGTGCTGCGCTGGTCCGAGTTCTACAAACACGAGTCCTGCGGCAAGTGCACACCGTGCCGTGAGGGCACCTATTGGCTGGTGCAGCTGATGGAGCGGCTCGAGGCCGGGCGCGGCACGGAGGAGGACCTGGACAAGCTCCTCGACCTGTCCGACAACATCCTCGGCCGCGCGTTCTGCGCGCTCGGCGACGGCGCCACCAGCCCCATCACCTCGTCGATCCAGTACTTCCGGGACGAATACATCGCCCACCTCACGCACGGCGGCTGCCCGTTCGACCCGGCCGACGCGACGGTCTACGGCGGGGGTGATCGGGCATGACGGCACCGCACGACGGCGCGGGCGGCGGCGACCGCGCTCCGACGGTCACCCTCACCATCGACGGCCGAGAGTTGACCGTGCCGAAGGGCACGCTGGTGATCCGCGCAGCCGAGACCATCGGGGTCGATATCCCGCGGTTCTGCGACCACCCGCTGCTCGACCCGGTCGGAGCGTGCCGGCAGTGCCTGGTGGACGTGGAGGGGCAGCGCAAACCGCTCGCGTCGTGCACCACCGTGGCCACCGACGGCATGGTGGTGCGCACGCAGGCGACCTCGCCGGTGGCGGACAAGGCGCAGCGCGGGGTGATCGAGTTCCTGCTCATCAACCACCCGCTGGACTGCCCGGTGTGCGACAAGGGCGGCGAGTGCCCGCTGCAGAACCAGGCACTGGAGCACGGTGACCCGGAAACGCGCTTCGGCCTGGTCAAGCGCGAATTTCCCAAGCCGATCAACCTGTCCGCACAGATCCTGCTGGACCGTGAACGCTGCGTGCTGTGCGCACGGTGCACGCGGTTCTCCGAACAGATCGCGGGCGACCCGTTCATCGACATGCTCGAGCGGGGCGCGCTGCAGCAGGTGGGGGTATACGGAAAACAGCCGCTGGAGTCGTACTTCTCCGGCAACACCGTGCAGATCTGCCCCGTCGGGGCGCTCACCGACGTGGACTACCGATTCCGGTCGCGCCCCTTCGATCTCGTGTCCACGCCATCGGTGTGCGAACACTGCGCGTCGGGCTGCGCGCAGCGCACCGATCACCGGCGCGGCACCGTCCTGCGCCGGTACGCCGGCGAGGACCCGGACGTCAACGAGGAATGGAACTGCGACAAAGGCCGGTTCGCCTTCGCCTACACCGCGGAGCCGGACAGGATCACAGGTCCGCTGGTGCGCGGAGACGACGGAAGACTGGCCCCCGCCTCCTGGCCTGCGGCGGTGCGCGCCGCGGCCCGGGGGCTCGCGGGGGCGGCGGCCGCGGGCGTGCTCGTGGGCGGGCGCAGCACGTGGGAGGACGCCTACGCCTACGCCAAGTTCGCGCGGGTGGTGCTGGGCACCGACGACATCGACCACAGGGTGCGCGTGCACAGTGACGAAGAGGCGGACTTCCTGGCGGAGCGTGTCGCCGGGCGCCGGCTCGAGGTCACCTACGCCGACCTGGCCGCGGCCCCCGTGGTGGTGCTCGCAGGGTTCGAGCCGGAGGAGGAATCGCCCATCGTGTACCTGCGGCTGCGCAAGGCCGCACGCACGCGGCGCATGCCGGTCTACTCGCTCGCGCCGTTCGCGTCGGCCGGTCTGCGGCGGATGGACGGGCGGCTGCTGGAGACGGTCCCCGGCCGTGAGGCCGTCGTGCTCGACGGCATCGCGGCGGGCGCCTACGACGACGTCGGCACGCTGCTGCGCAGCCCGGGGGCGGTGATCCTCGCCGGCGAGCGGCTGGCGTCGGCGCCGGGCGCCTTCACCGCCGCCCGCCGCCTGGCCGATGCCACGGGCGCGCGTCTCGCCTGGATTCCGCGGCGCGCGGGCGAGCGCGGCGGCGTGGAGGCGGGGACCCTGCCGGGCCAGCTTCCGGGCGGCCGCAGGCTGGCCGAGCCCGAACACAGCCGACGGGTGGCGGAGACGTGGGGGGTCGACGAACTCCCCGCCGGCCCCGGCCGGGACACGGCAGGGATCCTCGCGGCGGCACACGCCGGCGACATCGACGCGCTGCTGGTGGGCGGCGTGGACCCCGACGACCTGCCGGACGCGTTCGGCGCCCGCGATGCGCTGGCGCGGTGCGGATTCGTGGTCAGCCTGGAAATGCGGCGCACCGCGGTGACCGACGTCGCGGACGTGGTGCTGCCCGTCGCGCCCGTGCAGAACAAGGCGGGGACGTTCCTCGACTGGGAAGGCCGGGGCCGACCGTTCGACGCGGCACTGCCGGAGCCGGGCCTGCTCTCCGACCTGCGGATCCTGCACGTCCTCGCAGGCCGGATGGGGGTGGACCTGGGACTGCCGCACGTGGCGGCCGCGCGCGCCGAGATCGCGGCGCTGGGCACAGCGAAGCGGGGCGCCGCGACGCGGGGTGCCGAGAAGCAGGGGGCTGCGGCACAGGGCGCTGCGGGCCCGGACGCGGGCCCGTCGACCGCTGCGCGGGCGAGCGGTGAGAGGGCCGGGCGCGGAGTCGACGCGCCGGCGGCGGGCCAGGCGGTGCTGTCGACGTGGCGGATGCTGCTGGACAGGGGAGCGATGCAGGACGGGCGCCCCAACCTCGCGGCCACGGCACGCCGCCCGGTGGTCCGGTTGTCCGCGGTCACGGCCCGGGAGATCGGCGCGGCCGACGGCGACGCGGTGACGGTGACGACCCCGCGCGGTGCGGTGACGCTGCCGCTGGCGGTGACCGCGATGCCCGACCGCACAGTGTGGCTGCCGATGAACTCGCCCGGCAGCGCCGTCTACTCCGCGTTGGGCGCGGCGTCCGGCAGCGTCGTCGGGATCGAGGGAGGAGGTGCGGCGTGACCATCATCGCGGCCATGGCCGCCGATGCGGCGCGGGTACGCGCGGCGGACGAGTTCACCGACCTGTCCGACTTCGGCCGCGACCCCTGGTGGCTGATCCTCGCCAAGGCGATCGTCGTCTTCGCGTTCCTGGTGCTCACCGTGCTGGTGGCCATCTTGATCGAGCGCAAGATCATGGCCTACATGCAGAACCGGGTGGGCCCCAACCGCTGGGGCCCGTGGGGTTCGCTGCAGAGCCTCGCCGACGGCATCAAACTCGCGCTCAAGGAGGGCATCGTCCCGGCGATGGTGGACCGGCCGGTGTACTTCCTGGCGCCGATCATCGCGGTGGTGCCGGCCATCATGGCTTTCGCGGTGATCCCCTTCGGCCCCGCAGTGTCGGTGTTCGGGCACAGCACGCCGCTGCAGCTCACCGACCTGCCGGTGGCCGTCCTCTACATCCTCGCCGTCACGTCGGTGGGCGTGTACGGGATCGTGCTCGCCGGGTGGTCGTCCGGATCCACCTATCCGCTGCTGGGCGGGCTGCGCTCGACGGCGCAGGTGATCTCCTACGAGATCGCGATGGGACTCACCTTCGCGGCGGTCTTCCTGGCCGCGGGCACGCTGTCGACGTCCGGGATCGTCGCCGCGCAGGGGCGCTTCTGGTACGTGCTGCTGCTGTTCCCGTCGTTCGTGATCTACCTGGTGTCGATGGTGGGCGAGACCAATCGCGCGCCGTTCGACCTGCCCGAAGCCGAGGGCGAGCTGGTCGGCGGTTTCCACACCGAGTACTCGTCGCTGCGCTTCGCGATGTTCATGCTGGCCGAGTACATCAACATGACCACCGTCTCGGCGCTGGCGATCACGATGTTCCTGGGCGGGTGGCAGGCACCGTGGCCGCTGAGCCTGTGGGCCGGTGCCAACAGCGGCTGGTGGCCCGTGCTCTGGTTCGTCATCAAGATCTGGCTGCTGCTGTTCCTGTTCATCTGGCTGCGATCCACACTGCCCCGGTTCCGCTACGACCAGTTCATGAACCTGGGCTGGAAGGTCCTCATCCCCGCGGCGCTGCTGTGGGTCATGCTCGTCGCCGCCTACCGGGCGCTGCGGGACGACGGCAGGGACGGTGCGGCCATCGTGCTCATCGTGTGCGGGATCGCGATAGCGATCGCCGTCGCAGTCGGAGTGCGCAGGCATTTCGCGGCCGCGCGAGCCGAGGTGCGGGCGGGTGGTCCACCGGATCCGGCCGGGCCGCCGGGCGCCGGTCCGGAGTCCGGAGGCTTCCCCGTGCCGCCGCTGCCCGAACAGCGCGGCGGCCGGGCGCTGACCGGCCGGGCCGAGGGCGGTCCCGGCTCCGGCGACCGTCGTGGACCCGGTGGCGGGGACTCCGAGAACCGGAAGGAGAGCAGCGATGTCTGACCTGGGCGGGATGTTCGAAGGCCTCGGCGTCACCTTCGCGACGATGTTCGCGGAGCCCAACACCGAGTTCTATCCGGAGGAGAAGCGCACGTTGGCCGCCGGATACCACGGCCGCCACCAGCTCAACCGGTACCCGGACGGGCTGGAGAAGTGCATCGGCTGCGAGCTGTGCGCGTGGGCGTGCCCGGCCGACGCGATCTACGTGGAGGGCGCCGACAACACCGACGAGGAACGCTATTCGCCGGGGGAACGCTACGGCAGCGTCTACCAGATCAACTACCTGCGCTGCATCGGATGCGGTCTGTGCGTCGAGGCCTGTCCCACGCGGGCGCTGACGATGATCTCCGACTACGAGATGGCCGACACCGATCGCGGCTCGCTCATCTACGGCAAGGACCGTCTTCTGGCGCCGCTCGAGGAGGGGATGGAGCAGCCGCCGCACCCGATGGCCCCCGGTGCGACGGACGAGGACTACTACCGGGGCGCAGTCGGCCCCGCGGACGGGCCGGAGGCGCAGCGGTGACCCCCGGCCAGGCCGCGGTGCTCGCCGCCGGGACGGGCGGCGCCGGATCGCCGGCCGGCGACGTCGCGGCCACCACCTCCACGGGCGAGGCTGTGCTGTTCTGGATTCTCGCCACCGTCGCGGTGATCGCCGCGCTGGGCGTCGTGGCGTCGTCGCGTGCCGTCTACTCGGCGTTGTTCCTGGCGCTGACGATGATCATCATGGCCGTGTTCTACATCGCCCAGGGGGCGCTGTTCTTGGGCGTCGTCCAAGTGGTGGTGTACACGGGCGCGGTGATGATGCTGTTCCTGTTCGTGCTCATGCTCGTGGGCATCTCCTCCGAGGAATCGCTGGTGGAGACGCTCAAGGGGCAGCGCGTGGCGTCGATCCTGGTGGGGATCGGCTTCGGGGCGCTGCTGGTCGGCGGCATCGGACACGCCGTCGCCGCCATGGGGCCCGGCGGCACCGGCGCGCCCGGCCCGGGCGGCGACGGACACGTCGACGCGCTCGCCGAGCTCATCTTCGATCGCTACCTCTGGGCCTTCGAGCTCACCGGGGCGCTGCTCATCACCGCGACGGTGGGCGCGATGATCCTGGCCCACCGCGAGCAGCTCGGACCCGTGCGCACTCAGCGGGAGCTCTCCCGCGAGCGGATCCGCACGGGGCGGCACGTCACCCCCATGCCCCCGCCGGGCGTCTACGCGCGCAACAACGCCGTCGACTCGCCGGCCCGGCTTCCCGACGGGACCTATTCGACGCTGTCGGTCAGCCCGGCCCTGCGCGCCGGGCACACGATCGTCGGCCCGCGCCCCGGCGTCGAGGCGGGCCCCGCGGCGCCCCCGGCCGCATCCGCCGGCGAGTCCTCCGGCAGGGCGCGGGCGGTGGACGGCGCGACCAGGGCGCTGGACGGACGTGCCGGGGACGAGCGCTACGGGGACGAAAGCGACGGGGGACGGGGGCCGGCGTCGTGAACCCCGACAACTACCTGTACCTGTCAGCCATCCTTTTCACGATCGGCGCGGTGGGCGTGCTGGTGCGGCGCAACGCCCTGGTGGTGTTCATGTGCATCGAGCTCATGCTCAACTCCGCCAACCTCGCGTTCGTGACGTTCTCACGCCGGCTGGGCAGCCTCGACGGGCAGGTGCTGGCCTTCTTCACCATGGTTGTCGCGGCGGCCGAGGTGGTGGTGGGCCTGGCGATCATCATGACCGTGTTCCGGACGCGCCGCAGCACGTCCGTCGACGAGGCCGACGAGCTGAGGGGGTGACGGCACGATGACGGTGATCGACTCCGCAACCGGCGACGGCGCGGCGGTGGCCGCGGGCCTGGCCGGCGGGATGTCCGGCGGCGCCGCGTCGGTGCTGTGGCTCGTGCCCGCGCTACCGGCGGCGGGCGCGCTGCTGCTGCTCGTGGTGGGCCGGCGCAGCGACCGGTGGGGCCACCTGCTCGGCTGTGCCACGGCGCTCGCGGCGTTCGGACTGGGCCTGGCGCTGTGGGCGCAGATGCTCGGCCAGGATACGGCGGCGCGCACTGCGGACCAGGACCTGTTCAGCTGGGTTCCGGTGGCGGACTTCCACGTCGATTTCGGGCTGCTGCTCGACCCGCTTTCGCTGTGCTTCGTGCTGCTCATCACCGGTGTGGGATCGCTGATCCACATCTACTCGATCGGCTACATGGCGCACGGCCCCGACCCGGCCGGCCGGTTCGCCGGGGACGCGCCCGGGCGGCGGCTGTTCTTCGCCTACCTCAACCTGTTCCTGGCCGCGATGCTCGTGCTCGTGCTCTCCGACAACTACCTGGGGCTCTACCTGGGCTGGGAGGGGGTGGGCCTGGCCTCGTACCTGCTCATCGGGTTCTGGCAGTACCGGCCCACCGCGGCCACCGCTGCCAAGAAGGCGTTCGTGGTCAACCGCGTCGGCGACATGGGGATGGTCATCGCCATGATGATCATGTTCGCCGTGGTCGGATCGGTCGGTTTCGGCGACGTGTTCGGGGCGGCCGGCGCCATGGGCGAGGGCACGCTCAACGCGATCGGCCTCATGCTCGTCGTCGCTGCGTGCGCCAAGTCCGCCCAGGTGCCGTTGCAGTCGTGGCTCGGCGACGCGATGGAGGGCCCCACGCCGGTGTCGGCGCTGATCCACGCCGCGACGATGGTCACGGCGGGCGTGTACCTCATCGTGCGTTCCGGCCCGATCTTCGACCTCGCCGAGGGGGCCCGCACCGCGGTCCTCGTGGTGGGGACGGTGACGGTGCTCTTCGGCGCCGTGATCGGCTGCGCCAAGGACGACATCAAAAAGGCGCTCGCCGCGTCGACGATGAGCCAGATCGGCTACATGGTGCTGGCCGCGGGGCTGGGCCCGGCCGGCTACGCCTTCGCCATCCTGCATCTGCTCACACACGGATTCTTCAAGGCCGGGCTGTTCATGGGCGCCGGCTCGGTGATGCACGGGATGCACGACGAGGTGGACATGCGACGGCTCGGCGGCCTGCGCACGGCCATGCCCATCACGTTCATCACCTTCGGTCTCGGATACCTCGCGATCATCGGAATACCCCCGCTGTCCGGGTTCTTCTCCAAGGACAAGATCATCGAGGCCGCCTTCGCCCACGGCGGCGCGGCGGGCACGGCCTTGGGCGCGGCCGCGATCGTGGGCGCCGGGCTCACCGCGTTCTACATGACGCGCGTGATGCTCATGACCTTCTGCGGCGAGCGGCGCTGGCAGCCCACGCTCAAGGAGTCCACGGGCGAAGTGAGCATGCCCGAACCGGAGGAGGCGCCGTCGTCGATGACCGTGCCGATGATCGTGCTCGCGCTCGGGTCGATCTTCGCGGGCGGGCTGCTCACCATCGGCGACAGGCTGGAGCACTGGCTCGAGCCGGTGGTGGGCACCGCGCACGCAGAGCCGCCGATCCCCGTCTGGGCGATCACGGTGATCACACTGGCCGTGGTGCTCGCCGGCGTCGGCGCCGCCTACCGCGCCTACGCGCTGCGGCCGGTGCCCGTGACCGCGCCCGCCGACGTCTCCGCGCTGACGACGGCGGCCCGCAAGGACCTCTACGGCGATTCCTTCAACGAGGGCGTGTTCATGCGTCCCGGCGCGGCGCTCACCGACTCGCTCACCGTGGTCGAACGCGGCGGGATCGACAGGTTCGTCGACGCATGCGCGGCAGCGGCCATGGCGCTGTCCCGCGCGGCCCGGAGGGTGCAGACGGGGTTCGTGCGCGGCTACGCGCTCACCATGTTCGCGGGCGTCGCGATAGTGCTGGCCATCGTCGTGCTGGGGAGGGTGTGGTGAACGGATTCCCCTGGCTCACAGTGCTGTGGGCGCTGCCCGCGGCGGGCGCATTCGGCGTGTTCGCGGTGCCCCGCGGGCGGCCCGCCGTGGCCAAGGCGGTGGCGCTGGCCGTCGCGGTGGCGACCTTCGCCGTGGCCGTGGTCGTGGCGGTGGGCTTCGACACCGGCGGGGCGCGCTACCAGTTCGTCGAGCAGCACGAGTGGATCCGCTCGCTCGGGGTGGGCTACCACCTGGGCCTCGACGGCATAGGCCTGGCGCTGGTGCTGCTCACCGCAGTACTGGTGCCGCTGCTGCTGCTCGCCGGCTGGCACGACCCGGGCGCAGGAGGCCGCCGGGCGCACACCTACGTGGCGCTGGTGCTGGCGACCACGGCCATGGTGATGATCTCCTTCACCGCGCTGGACGTGTTCCTGTTCTACGTGGTGTTCGAGGCGATGCTGGTGCCGCTGTACTTCCTCATCGGCGGCTACGGGCAGGACGCGCGCGAGGCCGGCGCGCGCTCGCGCGCCGCCGTGCGGTTCCTGCTGTACAACCTGCTGGGCGGCTTGATCATGCTGGCAGCGGTGATCGGGCTGTACGTGGCCACGGCCGGCGACGACAGCCCGTTCGCCTCCGGCACCTTCGACCTGCCCGCCATCGCGCGGGCGGTCTCCTCGGGGGATCTGGCGATCTCCGCCCCGGTGGCCAATGCGCTGTTCCTGGGCTTCATGTTCGCGTTCGCGGTCAAGGCGCCGCTGTGGCCGCTGCACACCTGGTTGCCGGACGCCGCCGTCTACACCACGCCCACCGTCGCGGTGCTGATGATGGCGGTGGTCGACAAGGTCGGCACTTTCGCGATGCTCCGCTTCGCCGTCGAGCTGTTCCCCGACGCGGCACGGACCTTCGCGCCGTGGATCGTCGGGCTCTCTGTGGTGGCGGTGGTCTATGGCGCGATGCTCGCCATCGGGCAGCGCGACGTGATGCGACTGATCGCCTACACCTCGATCTCCCACTTCGGCTTCATCATCCTGGGCATCTTCGCGCTCACCAGCCAGGGGCAGTCCGGCTCCACTCTGTACATGGTCAACCACGGTCTCTCGACCGCGGCGCTGTTCCTCATCGCCGGGTTCCTCGTCACCCGCCGGGGTACGCGCGCCATCGCGGCGTACGGCGGCATCCAACGGGTGGCTCCCGTACTGGCGGGGACCTTCCTGGTGGCGGGGATGGCGACGCTGTCGCTGCCGGGGCTGGCGCCCTTCATCAGCGAGTTCCTAGTGCTCATCGGCACTTACACGCGATACGGTGCCGCGGCGGTCGTCGCGACGGCGGCGCTGGTGCTCTCCGCTGTCTACATCCTGTGGCTCTATCAACGCGTCATGGGGGGCAGGACGGACGACGGCAACAGGCATGTCCGCGACCTGCGGCCCCGGGAGGTCATCGCGGTGGCGCCGCTGCTCGTACTGCTGCTGGTGCTGGGGCTCTACCCCAAGCCGATCCTTGACGTGATCGATCCGGCGGTGGAGTCCACGCTCACGTCGGTGCACTCGTCCGATCCGCCGCCGACGGTGCGCGGCGGTGTTCCCGGGGTGGCAGAGGGGCCGGGCGACGGTCCGGCCGGCGGGGAAGGGGGGCATCCGTGAACGCGGTGGAACTGCTCGCGGCGCAGCCGGCGCCGCACATCGACTACGCGGCGCTCTCGCCCATGATCGTGGTGTTCGCCGCCGCGGTGGTGGGCGTGCTCGTGGAGGCGTTCGCACCGCGCCGCGGACGCTTCACGGCCCAGGTCGCGCTCAGCGGGGCGGGGCTGATCGGCGCGTTCGCGGCCGTGATCGTGCTGGCCCTGCGCGGTACCGGGCGCACCGTGATGGCCGGTTCCGTGACGGTCGACGGGGCCGCCCTGTTCCTCCAGGGGACGATCCTCGTCGTGGCGTTCCTGTCGCTCATGCTCTTCGTCGACAGGCGACTGACGCTACGCCGCCCGGCGCGTGAGACCGCCGCGGCGGGCGCGGGTGCACCGTTCTTCGCCCCGCAGGCGTCCGCGGTGCCCGGGGGCGCGGCCGAGGCCGTGGCGCGGCGCGCGGGCATCGTCCAGACGGAGATCTTCCCGCTCGCGATGTTCTCCGTCGGCGGCATGATGCTCTTCCCCGCCTCCGCCGACCTGATCACGATGTTCATCGCCCTCGAGGTGCTCTCGCTCCCGCTGTACCTGTTGTGCGGGCTGGCGCGACATCGCCGTCTCCTCTCGCAGGAGGCGGCGCTCAAGTACTTCCTGCTGGGCGCGTACTCGTCGGCGTTCTTCATCTTCGGCGCGGCGCTCCTCTACGGCTACGCCGGCACCGTGTCGCTCGACGGCATCGCCGAAGCCACGCGGGCGAGCGTCGAAGCCGACGGCCCGGGCGGCGCGACGCTGCTGGCGCTCGTGGGTGCGGGTCTGCTCGGCATGGGCCTGCTGTTCAAGGTGGGCGCAGTGCCGTTCCACTCCTGGATTCCCGACGTGTACCAGGGTGCTCCGACGCCGGTGACCGCGTTCATGGCGTCGGCGACGAAGATCGCGGCCTTCGGCGCGCTGCTGCGGGTGTTCCTGGTGGCGCTGCCGGCCCTCCACGACCAGTGGCGTCCGGTGCTGTGGGCGGTCGCGATCGCGACGATGGTCTTCGGCTCCGTCGTGGCGCTGACGCAGACCGACATCAAACGGATGCTGGCGTACTCGTCGGTGTCGCACATCGGCTTCATGCTCACTGCCGTGGTCCCGGCATCCGATGACGGGCTCTCGGCCGTCCTGTTCTACCTGGCCGCGTACGGGGTGAGCGCGGTCGGTGCGTTCGCGCTGGCGGGCCTGGTGCGCAGCGCTGCGGCGGACGTATCCGGGGACGGCCTTGCGCCCGAGGCGCCGGACACCGCGCAGTGGGTCGGTCTGGGCCGGCGGCATCCGGTGTTCGGCGCAGCTCTGGCGCTGTTGCTGCTCGCCTTCGCGGGGATACCGCTCACCAGCGGATTCGTGGCGAAATTCGTGGTGTTCTCCGCGGCGCTCGGCGGCGGCGAGACGGCCCTGGTGATCGTGGGGGTGGTGTGCAGCGCCATCGCGGCCTTCTTCTACATCCGCGTCATCGTGCTGATGTTCTTCGCCGAGCCCGGCGGTGGCACACCCGTCGTGGCCGCGCCCGGCGCGTTGACCGCCGTCGCCGTGGTGGTGAGCGTGGTCGTCACGGTCGTGCTCGGGGTGGCGCCGCAGCCGCTGCTCGATCTCGCGGACACGGCGGCGCCGTTCCTTCACTGACGGAATCGCGACCAGGCGCCGCACGCGATGGATTCTGCAAAGGTCGCGAATTACGGGGAGTGTCGTTACGGTATTGAGGCGATATTGATGCGACGATGCGTTACGGCATTGCCGGACCCGTGGGAGAGGGCCATGGAATGCGGGGCGTGGGGCATGTCCACGGGAGGGGCGAGTGTGAGTTCGACGACGAGTATGACAGGCACGGGGCCGGGGCGGAAGGCACCGGGGAGGACGGCGCGCGCGATCGCGGCTCCGTCGGCGGCGCTGCTGCTGGTGACGGGCGTGTCGGCGTCGACTGCGGTGGCAGTCGGCCTTCCGGGTGTGGCGGCCGCGGCCCCCACGTCCGGGGCCGTGTCGCAGGACCTGCAGCAGTATCTGGACCTGCCGCTGGTGAACCGGGACGCCGCGCACGGCCCGGGCGGGGTCAACCCGGCGCTGCCCTACGACGAACAGCGGCTGGGCGCGCTGCTCGACCAGGCCCGCGCCGCGGGCGTCGAGCCCACCCGCTACGCCGCGCTGCTGTACCAGTATTGGCTGGTCGACGTGAGCAACGCCGCCGGAATCGACCTTGCGCAGTGGGATCCGCGCGCGGGTGCGGAGGCGAACCGCCAGAACCTCATCGACTCGTACAAGTACTACGAGAAACTGCAACTGCAGCACCGTGAGCTGCAGTGGGCGGGAATGGGCGGCCTCGTCGGCGGCGACTTCGGCGGGGGGCTGCTGGACTTCGAGCTGCTCACCGACGTCTACGAGTACCCCGGGCTCTCGCAGGCGGCCAACGAGGTGGTGTCCCGGGTGCTGCAGGCCGGCGGCGCGGAGGCGGCGGCGCAGCTCCCGGACGGACTACGTGCACTGGCGGAAGTGGGCGCCACGGTGACGCCCCAGGACCTGCACTGGGTGCTCGGGATGATCCTGGTGATGCAGAAGAACATCTTCTCCGACCTGATGCCGATGCACCAGGCGTACGTCACCGAGGGGCTTCCGGCGCTCGAGGAGATGCAGCGCGCCGGGCTGTTCGGCGCGGACATCATGCAAGCTTGGCGCGACGTCGCCTCCGGCGATCCGGGCCGCATCGCCGCCGGCAACGGGGCGCTGCTGCGGCGCGAGCAGTACACCGTGATCGCCGAACAGTGGGACCAGGTGCGCGACTACAAGGGCGCGGTCGGTGAGGCGATCACCTACGCCACCACCATCGCGGCCACGCCGTCCGTGGCAGGCGTGGTGCCGCCGCGTGAGTTCCACCCCATCGAGATCACCCGGCCGCTGCCGGACGGGCGCACCGTGACGATCACCACGCCATTGCCCGGCTGGAACTGGTCGGTGTTCGACGAGCGCTGGGAGTACATCAACGCCCAGCTGCTGCCCAAGTACAAGGCGATGGTCGAGAACGACTGGCCGGGGCTCGCCGCGCAGCTCAGCCGGCCGTACGCCGACCAGCTGCGGCGCGGACGCCCCCTCCAACACATTCCCGAGCTGCTCTCCTCCGCAGCCGCCGCGACGAAAGTGACGGTCTCATGACGGTATCCGGAACGATCACACGGAATCGCCGTGGCGGTGCGGGCGCGGGAGCCGGGCGTGCGCGCCGATGGCTGGCGGTGGCGGGCAGCGGGCTGGTTCTGTCCGGAAGCGCGGCGCTCGGTGGCGCCGCGCTGGGCTCCGGGGTTGCCGCAGCCGACCCTCCGGTACGCACCCCGGGCCTCGACGAGGTTTTCACGCCCTACATCGAGAGCACCTTCACCGACGGACGCCTCGCCACGCCCGGCGAGGTGATCGACGGCCTGCGCGCGGACGACCCGTTCTACGAAGAGCCGCCACTGGACGGAGAGGTGGCGCCGGGCACGCTGCTCAAATCGAAGCCTGTCCAGGTGATGTTCGGGGGCGTGCGCCCCGCGCATCTGGACGCGCACAAGGTCATGTACGTGACCCGCGGCGTGCAGGG